>CAYJJG010000010.1:0-57910 GCA_964370435.1 uncultured Holdemania sp. | reverse complement strand
TCTTGAGTGCTTACTTATATTATCACTATCTACCACTACCGTCAATCTTTTTTTTTATCTTTTTTTATACATTTTTAATTTTTTTTCTAACTTCTACCCCAGATTGTCCAAATGTATAACTTTATTTAGAAATAGCAGATAATCACCTTAAAAATAATACTATTTTTCAATATTAATAGTTCTTTTTAAATAAATAGAAACAAACTTAATGAACACATAAAAAAGCAATATAGATTGCACAGACCTAACACTCTTTATTGCCGTTGATTGTAATCTTTCCCTATTGTTTGAGCGCACACTAAAGCATGCCGCCTTCTAATCTAAAGAGTACATGAATGATATAACTTCTTTTAAGTTCAATAAGAATGAATCTAGTCTGTATTATCCCCCAAAGTACTCATCACGCTTAAAGTCACAGTAACAATTTTATCAATAAACTCCTCTCGTTTATTTTCATTGTATAGCAACCTATAAGCGAAGTTATACTTTTTAAAATCTACTGGAGCTTTACTTCTAATACGCATTTCTTTTTTATTTAATTTGTTATTTTGCCCATAAGGTAAATATAGGCGTTCTTTTTTATCGTTGATTGCATATAAATAAGCACAATCTTTTATTTCTAAAATCACATTTTTATTAATTTTTAAACTAATGTTATTTTTCTTTTCGCAGTAAAATTGATTTATCTGTTCCTTATTATATATAACTTCACAATTATTTTCTTTGAGTTTTTCTATAACACTTAGCCAAATTAAATTAAATAGCTCTTGTCTTTCATCATTTGTTTTTGTTAATGCATTAAAATTAATTTCTTCCATGATTAACTTAAAGCTATCTTTTCCACAGATATCTTCAATACCTTTATTTTTCCACCATTTAGATGATGGGTGGTAAACCCATTTAATTTTATTTAAGTTTATCTCACTATCCAATGCTTTATTTTGTTTGATAAATGAACTGTATGCTTTTTTACTTAGGAATACTAAGATATCTGGTTTTAATATATTATTTATCTCAATTAAAGTTTTATATGCAACCTCATCATCTTTTTTGTTACTTTTTACTTTTTCGTTCAGCTTAAAAACCGGTCTTTGAAAATAATTGTAAAACGCAATCGCTCCAAAAGCACCAGCATCAGTTTTAAATTTCCCTTTCGAGACTTCTCTTATTACTTGTGCTGGTTTAACAAATACGTCAAAAGCATTTCCTATATAATAACTCAAATAATTAGTCACTACATTTATCGTATTGTAGTATTTAATATCTTTAATGCCATAGGATTTATTGAACTCCTCTGTGTTCATAGCATACCAATCTTCAACGATCTGTTCGCTTGAAGCATCACTATTATTTATAATTTCATTATCAGCATCAGAAGCATAGTGATAATCACCAATTAACAACACCTTTGTTTTATCATATTGTTTTCCCACAAATGGAATAAATTCTTTGTGCAACTTGTAAACTTCATTATCCTGAAATAATCTATTTTTAGATGTATCTATATACATTGATTCATTAATCATAATTTTTCACCTCGTAATTATAAAAAAGATGAATTTGAATATATCATCTTTTTTTCTTTTTAAAAGTCTGATTCGTCTTGTTCTTTATCGAATGAATCCTGAAATGCATTTAAATCTATTATAGCGTCTTTTCCCTCATTCATTAAGTCATCGAAATCAGCAAAATCTTCTAATCCGCTCATTAGTTTTAAATATGCGCTCAATATCATACCCAAATTAAATCCAGCAAATGCTCTAACATTATACTTATTAAGTCTTTGCATTGCTTGATTGCATGGTGTACCCATAAATAAGTCTACAAATACAATAAATTTTTCGCTCTTTAACGATTTTATTAGTTCATCAATTTTTGTCCCCCAAACAACCGGGTCATCTAATTCATACAATCCTATCGCATGAATTTTGCCATTGTCTCCCGCAATCATCTTAATGGAATCAACCGCTCCTTCTGCGTAACCCGCATGAGAAATTAATATTATTTCCATAGTAATCTCCTTTTACTTGGCTATCTTATATATTTCAATCATTTCATCAAAACTTAACTTAGATATCATTCCAATGTGCCCATCTCTACCTTTGAACCCCGCTACTTTTAGAGCTAGTTCTGCAGCATCTTCAAATACATCTTCTTTTACACCTATTTCTGTAAATCTTGTAGGTAAGCCCACACATTTTAACCAGTCTTCGAAGCGATTTATACCTTCTAAAACTGTGCGCTCTTTGTCATACATATCATAATCAACACCCATGCAATTTACAGCGAATCTCACAAATTGATCGATGTTCTTTTTATACATATATTTCATCCATGCAACTGTTAAAATTCCTAAAGTAACACCATGAGTGCCATGAGTAATTGTTGTAATTGGTTTTTCAATATTATGAACAACCCAGTCTGGTTGAGTACTGGCTGTAACATAACTCTCCATCGGCATTAATGATGCCAACCATAAATTCCCTCTTGCATCATAATTGTTAGGATCTTTTAAAGCTACCTTAGTATTCTTCATGACTGTTTTTATTACCGTTTCCATATACCCATCAAGTAAATAGGAATACTCTGTATTACTGAAATATCCTTCCATTGAATGAGAAATAATATCCATCGCACCCGCTGCCGTTTGTTTTGGTGGAAGCGTGAAAGATAATGAAGGATTTATTGCTACATAATCGAATCTAAAGTCGTTATGTGTAAAATGTCCTTTTATTGGTTTTTCTGCTAAATCATTAAATATCATCGATGCCGAACTCACTTCACTACCAGTTCCTGGTAAAGTAGATATTGCAGCATGTGGTAATATTTCGTGCGTATAGGGTGTAAATGATTTATAAGTCCAGATGTCAAATTCAGCTTTTGCACCAAAAGCGATAAATTTTGCGCTATCCATCACCGAACCACCACCAATTGCTAGGACAAAATCAATGTCTTGTTCTTTACACATTTTAGCACCTTCATATATTAAACTTAGTCGCGGATTTGGCACTACTCCTCCAAGTTCAAATACTTCGCATCCTCTTTGAGTTAAATTATCTTTAACTTCATTTACTAGAGGCATTATATATGCACCTGAGTCATGATGTATTAAACATCTTTTTGATTGTTTAACTATTTCATCTACTATTTTTAAATGTGAATCATCTCCAAATATTACTGCTGTTTTCGGAGATAAGACAAAATTTTTAAGCATAATTTTACCTAGTATATCGAAAATATACTATTTCCTTTCTTTTATAAAAGTAATAGGGCGAATCGCCCTATTACTTAATTTTCCTAGAGCATGTGAATTTTCTAGAAATCGCTATCTGAATTTGCTACTGAAGGTTGATTTTTATTAGAATCAAATGCGAAATAAATTAAATAAGCTACGATTATTCCAATAACTGAGATTCCAATAATATCCATTCCTAAATATTGTGATAACATGAATCCAACAATAAAGAATGGAATAGTATTTTTCTTTCCGATTGCCATTAATGTCATTGCAATCCCTACTGTAGGCAGTAATGATCCAATAACTGATAATGGTCCAATTGCTACCGAAATCACACTAATTAGTGAATCAATAACTGCTGAGTTACCTAGTGCCAGACAGAATAATGTTACTGGAACAATTGTAATAACAGCTAATACAGATTGTGGCACAACTACATGCCAGAAGAATAATTTCTTTAACTCTCCATTTTTTGCAGCCTCTGTGGCTTTTTGAATGAATAAAGAGTTCCAAGTCATTCTTCCGATGAACACGAATGTTCCAAGCGCACCTAGTGCTACTGCGATTGTTAATCCAGCATCAAGTGCTGCATCTCCAAGTTCAGGTTTTAAAGTGATTGCCATAGCTGTACCTACTAAACCTGCTAATGTACTGTCAGAAGGCATAGATCCACCTGTTGACATGAATCCCATAAATATTAACTGGATACTTAATCCCATGGTTAATCCTGTTTCAACATCTCCTAAAATAGCTCCTACAATTAAACCAAGAACCATTGGGCGATAGAATGTATATAATCCTAAGCTGGCATTCCATGCACTATTTGCGAAATAATAAACGAATCCAATTAAAATAGCTTGTAATATACTCATATTTTCCCCCTTATCCTCTTACCGGAACAGGACCTAAGATGCCTAGTAATGCACAGACAAGTCCTACTGCGAATAAGATAACGATGACTCTGCTAGATTTAACACCTTTTTTCAATAAGTAATAAACACCAAATGTAGCTAGAATTGATAATAAGTTAGGTGCTAATAAGTTAATGAAATCAGTTTGAACAATTAAGTCCGTTGTTCCAAAAGTGAATCTTAGTGCCGATGTGATATTTACATATCTACCAAGTAATCCACCTAGTACAGTACAACCTAGAATCCCAGCTGCACCTAATACTTTTTGCATCATTCCGCCTTGTAAGAATTTACTAACGGCTTCTGTTCCGTACTCATAACCTTTCATCCAACAGAAATAAGCTAATCCTAGAACGAATGCTGACATAATAATTACATAGATAATTGGTCCTGGAACACCTAAACTCTCTGTAAGCATCATACCGATACCTAATAAAATTGGTGTTGCGATACCTTGTACCACACTATCACCAATACCAGCTAATGGCCCCATTAGACCTGCTTTAACTGAGTTAATAAATTCTGGTGATACTGAATCTTTGTCGTTTGCTCTTTTTTCTTCCATCGCTAGTACAGCGCCATGTGTTAGTGCGCCTACATGCGTTGATGAATTAAAGAAAATAGTGTGTTTTGCTAACTCTTCACCTAGTTCAACTTGTGTATCATAAAGCTTCTTCATTGAAGATGAGTAAGCATGTGTTGCACCTAAACCTTGGTAAACTTCATAGTTGTAGCATGAATGGCAGAAGAACATCCAACGCCAGAATGAACCGCGCAAATCTTTTTTTGTTAATTTTCTTTGATCTGTCGACATAAATTTTATCTCCCTTTCTTTTAATAAATTTAATCGAATTTAATAACTACTCTATATGTGTTAGGCTCACATGCTCTATTGAATGCCTTTTCACAATCCTCATAACCGTAGACAGAATCTGTCACTTCTTTAACATCAATGATTTTATATCCAATTAATTTTGATGCACGATAATTCGCTTCTAGTGTCGGGCTAACCGTTCCTATAAACTCATATTCTTTGTTGTGCATTTCACCAAAACTAATTCCTACTGGATCATTATTATCTTGTGAGCTATATGCAATTAACTTTCCGTATGGCGCAAGCATAGCGATTGCATCAGGCCACACGCGTGGATTTGATATTGTGTTGAATACCGCATTTGCACCAACGCCATTTGTTTTTGATTTAACGAACTCTACTGCATCTTCTGCCATAGGGTTAACTGCAAAATCTGCCCCAGCCTTAAGTGCTTTTTCTCTACGAGCGTCGTCTACTTCACTAACTATAACTCTGGCACCTCTTAATTTAGCAAGTTTCATGTGGAAATATCCCATTATCCCGCATCCAATAACTACAACAGTTTCACCGAATTTAATGTTTCCTTTTTCTACGCTGTGTACACAACAAGCGAGTGGCTCAGTTAAACAGCTTTCAGTGAATACTGCGTCATCATCTAACTTAACTAATTGCCATTGAGGAACCGCCATAAACTGTGACATTCCTCCACCAACTATCATTCCTTCAAAATCTACTCTTTTACGATTTTTTCTAGAATTTCTACATTGTGTACCAATTCCTTGGATACAATATTCGCAGTGTCCGCAATATCCGAAAGTTGAAACTACTTTGTCACCTACTTTAAAATCAGTAACAGCTTCACCAACTTCTACTACTACACCTGAGTTTTCATGTCCACCTAGGAAAGGAAAACCAAATTTTTTTGTTCCTTTAAATACCCTTTGTTCTACTGTACAAAGAGAGACAGCTTTTACTTCATATAACACTTCATATGGTAAAATAGTAGGTTTTTCATATTCTTTTACTGCCACTTTGTCCACATTTTCTACTACGATTGCTTTCATATTTCCTCCTTTATTTATCATAATTTTTAAGTGCATCTACAGCGTTAGTTGGCTGTGTATATGGTACGATATGGCATATAACATTTACGCCCTTATCCATAAGACTTTCAATTGACTCTTTTTCACTTTGAGAGATTGCGACCGTTTTAAATATTCGTTTTCGATCACTTCTAGCACCCATACCACCAAGTACTACATCTGTAATTTTTACACCTGCATTTACCATGCTTAGAATCGGTTCTGGGGTATTGGTAATTATCATTGCTTTTAAATCTTTATTACCTTCAACTTTATGCATATTTTCGCAAGCTGCTTCTGTAGTTACAACTTTAACTACTGTTCCAGCGGGCGCCATATTTACTAACATATTTTTCATAAATGCATCATTAGCTAAAATATCATCAACGATATAAATAATATTCGTTTGAGTATGTGAAATCCATTGAGTTACAACCTGACCGTGAATTAAGCGATCATCCACCCTTACAAGAACTATCATATTTATCTCCTAATTATTTGTATAAATCTGCTTTATTTACTGAACCAACAATTTCCATATACTCAATTAATTTAGCTTTATATCCTTCGTGAATTTTATTATACATTCCATATGCTCCAAATCCGGACATATCAATGTTTGCGATTGATGCACGATATAGGTCATTGGCGATATTTAATTTACAAATACCCATCTTAGCCGCTTTACTTAAGTTTTCTGGACCTGTACCACTACCTCCATGTAAAACAAGTGGTACTTCTACAGCTTCTTTTAATTCAGCTAATAATTCGAAATCGATTTTTGGAACACCTTTATATGGACCATGAGCAGTTCCAATCGCTACTGCAAGGGCATCACAGCCTGTTTGTTTAACAAACTCAACTGCCTCTGCTGGCACTGTAAAGTTACCTTCTTTTACTGTAACTTCTTCACCTACACCACCAACGTGTCCAAGTTCGGCTTCTACACCTACACCTACTGCGTGAGCTATTTTAACCAATTCTTTAACTTGGGCAACATTTTCTTCAAAAGGCAATGTTGATCTATCAACCATAATGTCTGTAAACCCTGATTTAATAGCCCAAATAGCTTCTTCATATGTTCCACCATGGTCTTGACATAATGCGACTGGGATTGAAGAACGTGACGCTAAATCATTCACTAATCTTCCAAAAAACTGAATATCTGGTGTATTTCTATACATAGCAATTAAGATAAGTGGCGAGTTTTTTTCTTCTGCTGCTGCAATCGCTGCTCTAATTGCATGTTCATTTGCTGCTGATGCTGCCGGCACAGTAAACCCATGCTCTCTTGCTACTTTCATTAAATCAATCATTGAAACATACATAAACTTTTCCTCCTTATAGTTTCTTTCTGTTCACATTATATTACGCAGTTTTCAATGATGTCAAAATACCGTATTCTTACTACTGTGTAATTTATAATGTTGATTTTTCAGGATTTTTGAGTTAAAATATGTATAATTTTATTAAATTTCTATATACTGTGTAATTTTTATACCATTTGAATGCTTTTTTACACAGATCGTCTTTATTATGTTTTGCTCATTTCGATTAAGTGTATTAATTCATTAATTTATGCACTAATAAAAATTGTACTGATTTTCATAGTTTATTTTGTCCGCTTTAATCAAATTTATTTCTGGAGGAAAGATATGAAACTAACAAAACGTGAAACAGAGATCCATAATATTATTTATGAAAAGACACTCCAAGCTATCAATAATAATGACTACTACAATCTAGGTTACGATGCTTTAAATCTTTCCTTGGATCTTTTTATTGACAGAGCAAACATTTCTAGAATCCTAAACAGATTGAATGATTTGGAACTATTAACAAAAGTATTAGGACGACCAACAATTTATTTCTCTATAAGGGCGATAACTGAAAGTTATCCTGATGTTTTATGTCCAAATGTTATGTCCTCTTCAGAAGAATTTTCTCAGTTTTTAAACAACAGCATTTTTAAAAGCTCGAATATAAATAATCCATTTTCTTCTATTTTTGGAATTAATGAGAATGAATCACTTTATGATGTGGTTGAGCAATTAAAAACAGCTATTGAATACCCTCCGCATGGTATATCAACAACTTTATTTGGTGAACAAGGTACCGGAAAAAGACTAGTCTTACAAGGGGTATTTAATTATGCATTAAAAAAACAACATTATGAATCCTTTCATGACTTAATTGAAGTAGATTGTTCTAATGTTGATGAGAGTGTTAATATTAATGATTTAATTGATCGATCAAAAAAACAAATGATTGTTCTATATGATTATGCTTTATTATCTACACGGCAATTAGCAGCTTTATCTAAGCTTATCAACAGTGCCCTTTATAGTATACCTGTATTTATTGTGCTAACTAACTCTGTTGATGACAATAAATCTATTAGTACGCCCATAAATATTACAATACCGCCTTTTAATGATAGAACTGTTAAAGAAAAAATGCTTATAATATTAAGTATGATTGATGAAGAAGTTAAAAGAATTAATCGCATTGTTACAGTTCCGAAAAATATAATTAATTGCTTTGTTATGTCTCATTATCCAGACAACTTGTATTCCCTTAAAAGGGAAATACAGTACACCATGTCTTCTTTACTAAGATGTTCAACAAATAATACTGTAGAGATTAATTTTTCCAATTTAAGCGATAAACTATTAAATTCAGTCACTATTATTGATTCTCGTCACATTGAGCTTTATTCGATTTATGATATCTTGGATATGGATAAATTTATTTTTTCACCTTTTGAAAATATAGATTTTATTAGTGAGATAGATAAAAAAATAAAGTATTTAGATGACGGAAGCATAACTTCTCTATCTGCTTTTAATAACTTAGATGTGCTTCAACAAATTCGCCTGCTAGTTAAAAATAAAATTCAAATATCATTAAGCACACTTTATTCTAATTCTTATGCCTTTGCGAATAATGATCTTGTGTTGTGTTTAAATGTGGTATTAAATGATAGTTTTTTAAATAGAAACAAGAATCTTTATTACGGCTTTTTTGATTCTATTTTATATCTTACTAACGAATTTACTTCTTTACCGCTTTTTAGACAGTCCTGTATGAAGAATTTAGAGCATAGCGATGAATTAAATAATATTGCATCTATATTAAATAGTAAGTTTAATATTAAGTTAAATCAAATTCAATTAACTTTTTTAGACTGTTATTTAGCTCAGACAAAATCTATTATTATGAATTCAACACTGCACCTTTATATAGTATCAAGCAGCGATTTAATAGCAGAAACCTTTTTTAGTCTTGCCAATAAATTTTCCGTTAACAATAATGTTTCTAAACTTAATTCAATTGAATTACAGTTAAGTAATGGTAGTATTTTAAAAAATCATCAAGAAAATAGTAGGGGTATAGTAATGCTTTGTTCAGAACCTCTTTCTTATGATTTGAAAAATGAATTGAAACACAAATTTAATCCAATTATTATCAGCGATTCTATTAATTTATATTTAATACCTAAAATTATGGAATTGCTTAACGATAATAATACTCTGATTGATGATTTTTCTTTCATCAATCAGGAATTATATGATAGCGGATATACTTCAAAATCAAATACTGTTGAAGAGTATCTAAAGAATACTTATTTGACACAATATTTATCTTTCTTAAACCCTGTGAAGTTGTGTGACTTGGCTTTAGATTCTTTAATTAATATATCAAACAAAATGAAAATTGAAATGTCTGACGTTTTGATATTCAAGTTTGTAACACATGTTGCATTTATGGTAGAAAGATTAATCAAAAGAGAAATCTTAGATATCAGTAATAAAAATTTTAATGAGTTTTATAAACAGAATAGAAATATCATTAAAATAGTGGAAAATAATATGGTCAAACTTAAAAATCAATACGACATAACAATACCAAGAAATGAAATATTTTGTTTAACTGAGGTGTTTTTAGAAATTAATAAGCAACAAGCCCCTCTTCCAATATTAAATGATGAATAAGAATATGAATTTAATTGTTATAATTAATAATCCTATTAGCATTTACTATTTGTCAACAGTCTATTTATTAGAATTAGTTTTGTGTCAAAAAAATTAAATAGAACCCCATAAAATATAATTGAACTAGAGCAGCTTATTTTCAAAATAATCGTTTCTAGTTTTTTTACTATTCGTATAAATTAAATAGTGTATTGTAAAATAAAAAAGAGGAGTTTACCCCTCTTTAGTTTGTTTTATTCAGCTAATGAAGATACGTATTCTGCCGCACCTACACCTGTCATGTGACCCCAAACTGAACTACCTGTATTACCAACACCACCGATTGTTGTACGTCCAAATGCATTGGCCATACCAATCATTTCTCCTGTGATAAATAATCCATCGATAGGTTCTCTGTTTGCATCTAATGCTTGACCCATAGTATTAACATCAACACCACCAGCACAAATCATAATATAAGGATTAGTTCTGATTAAATAGATATCACCTTCTAATTTAGTGAATGTATCTCTTCCTAAGTCAACCATTTCTCCAGTACTAGATTTAACTGTAGTAACGTTTTCTCTTCCGAAATCTGCATCAACACCTGCATCAACATATCCATTGTATTTAGCTATAGTTTCAGCAAATACAGTCGCGTCAATTCCAGCTTTTTCAGCTACTTCTTCTGCAGTTGCTCCTTGGAACACTGCTTCGCCTTCTGCTAATAGTTTTTCAAAGCTAGCCCATTCAGTATCTCTGCTTAATAATGTTGCTTCTCTTGCTTTCATAGCATCAATTTGTGATTGTGATACTGCGATATAAACATAGTTATCTTCTTGTTTTTTCCATTCGCTAGTAATTGCATCATACGTTGATCCATCTCCTGGACCAAATTCATCGATGAATCTTTCTCCATCGCTGTTTACAAAAACGATATCTCCGAATTCTTTAACACGAATAGCATAAGTTTGTGTTAGACCAGTAGCTTCTGTTTTAATTCCAGCAGCATACGTCGTGATAAAATCCATATTCTTTAATTCTGCACCAGCTTCTTCAGCCCATAAATATCCATCGCCTGTTTGGAATGCTGGTGTACTTGAAGTATAGTTTTCAAGCCCTGCTCTTGCAATTAATTCAGGATTGTATCCATAACCACCTGTTGCAAGAATTGTCGCAGGAGCTTTGTATTCTGCTTGAACACCATCTAAAGTATACACAACACCAGTGACATTACCTTCTTCAATGATAATATCATCAACATTTGTGTTCATAACAATTTGTAATTGTCCAGATTCTTGATAAGGATTTAATGCTTCAACCATTACATCAGTATAAGATTGACGATCTCCACCAGATAAAACGCGCATTACATCATGTGGCTCATATAATGTAGGGTTTCCAATAACACCTTCGCTAAATCCTGCACCTAAATCTTCCATCCAGTTTGTAATTGGAGCCATGTGCTCACCAAAATAAGTAGTTAATTCTTCATTTAGCCAATAATCTGTATCTCCTGTACGATTTTGGTAACTTTCATTTAAGCGAACGATATCTGCGTTAAACGCTTCAACACTATCGTTAGTAATTCCTTGCGCAATTTGAATGTCAGAACCTGTAGTAATCCAAGTTCCTCCACCAAAAGTTCCACCAAGTTTACCTTGTTTTTCGAATAATACTACTGATTGACCAGCTTCTAATGCATAAAATGCTGCCGTCATCCCAGAGTTTCCTCCACCAACAACGATAATTTGTTTTCCTTCTTCAACTACTACTGCTTCAACATTGCCCATAGCAACGTCAATAGCATTAGTTACAGCTGCTTTAATACCTTCAGATGAAACAGTAGTTCCAGCAACAACATCTGCTTCCATGCCATTTTCTAAAATACGCCCCGGCATTTCATCAACGCCACTTGGTATTGTTTCTACATGTTCAACGATAACGATATCTGTAATTGCTTTTCCAGTTATTGTAACATCAACAACGATGTCCCCTGCGAAACCTGCACCAACACCGCGATAAGTACCATCAGCCACATCATAAGTTTCACCAGTTGTTGGTTCTTCTGTAGTACAACCTGTAAGTGAAACAAATAATAAGCCTAGTACTAAAATAAGATTTAATATTTTTTTCATTTCTCTTCCTCCGCTTTTATTGTAACAAATCTCCTAATAATGTAAAGTTTTTTGTAAAAAAAATCACAATGTAGTTGCTAGCTAAAAAAAGCGACTCCTTTTTAAAGGGTCACTTTTAAAATTTATTTGTTATTCTTCTGTTAATAAATCACTAATAAGTTCGCTAACATGGTCATTAGTTCCATTAACAATAGTTTCTAACATCACTTCATCTTCATCGTAAAAATTATTATTAATTTCACGAATTTCACGAAGTTCTTTTGCTCTAACTTCAATTAATCTAGTTGATTTACGGTCTTTGTTGTCTGAACCTGTACCAGCAGGAATTAATTTTCCAATTAATACATTTTCTTTAAGGCCAACAAGATGATCAACTTTTCCTTTGATAGCTGCATCCGTTAAAACTTTAGTTGTTTCTTGGAATGAAGCTGCTGATAGGTAACTGTCTGTTTCTACAGAAGCTTTGGTTATCCCTAATAATGTTGGTCCAAAGATTGCAGGTTTTTTACCAGACAATAAAATATTTTGATTAATTTTAGTAACACTTTGTAATGATAAGCTTTGTCCCGCACTTAAGTTACTATCACCACCATCGATAATGATAATTTTCTTCAGCATTTGGCGAATGATAACTTCAATATGTTTATCAGAAATTTCAATACCTTGAGAAGCATAAACTTTCTTAACTTCTTTCAAAATGTATTTTTGAACTTCATTAACACCGGCTACTTCCAATAATTCTTTAGGATTTACTTGCCCTTCAGTTAATTTTTCACCAACTACTACTTTAGTTCCAACTTTCATCCAAGAACGCACATTTTGTGTTAAGTCACATTTGTGCTCGATGCTTTCGGTTTCATTAGTTACTATGATTTTAGTTCCTAATCCGCCTTCTAATTCTGAAATTTCAGTAATTTCTCCATCAATTTTAGATAACACTGTAACATGTTTTGGACAACGTGCTTCAAATAGTTCTTCAACACGCGGTAAACCTTGTGTGATATCCCCATCTGTACCTGACGCAACCCCACCGGTGTGGAAAGTACGCATCGTTAACTGAGTACCTGGCTCACCAATAGATTGTGCGGCCATGATTCCAACTGATTCACCAACTTCAACGTCGTTACCAGTTGCCATATTACGGCCATAACACTTCTTACAAATACCTTTAATACTTTCACAAGTGAAGGTGTTTCTAATATAAGCAGAAGTAACTCCTGCATCAACGATTTCTTTTGCTACTAAATCATCGATGTATTCATCTTCTCCTAAAATTACTTCATTAGTAACAGGATGAAGTATTTCTGATTTTGTGTAACGTCCAACAATGCGATCAAAGAAACTTTCAATGATAGAATTATCTTTACGATCAAGTAGTTGTTCAACATAATATCCACGATCAGTACCACAATCATCTTCTGAAATAGTTACATCTTGAGCTACATCGACAAGTCGACGTGTTAAGTATCCTGACTCTGCAGTTTTTAAGGCTGTATCCGTTAATCCTTTACGCACACCATGAGTCGAAAGGAAAAATTCTGACACATTTAATCCTTCACGGAAACAAGAATAAATAGGAACCTCTACAATAGATGGTTGGTATTCTTTTCTTGATTTAGATTGAGTTGGCTTAGCCATTAATCCACGCATACCTGCAAGCTGAGTAAAGTGTGATGCATTACCACGAGCTCCTGAAACCGCCATCATATTAATTGGATTTTTACGTGGTAGACTACGCATAACTTCATCTCCAATATTTTTCTTAATATCATCCCAAAGTCTAGAGAAATGTCTTTCCCACTCTGGCGGAGTAAGTAATCCGCGTTTCAATAATTTTTGAAGTTGGTCTGCTTTCGCTTTACCCTCTTCTACGTACTGTTGTTTATTTGGTGCAACATTAATATCTGCTAGTGAAACCGTCATTCCTGCAACCGTTGAATATTCAAATCCCATGTCTTTAATCTTATCGAGAACTGAGGCAGTACCTGCAGTTTGATAGCGAATAAACACTTCGGCGATTACACTACTCAAATCTTTTTTCTTAAATTCAGGATTTAATGGTTTTTTAGCTATTTCTTCTTTAATATTGCTTCCCTTAGCAAGGAATTCTGAATCAGGAGTTGCTTTTAAAGAATCAACACTTACATAGTTGATATATGGGAAATCTGGTGGGAACATTTCATTAAAGATGACTTTCCCAGCAGTAGTCACTAAATACGAACGTTTTTGATCCTCAGTGAAATTATCTTTCTTTAAAGATCCAGCAATAATAGCTATACGTGTATGAAGATGAATAACTTTATTTTGATAAGCCATTAAAACTTCTTTAATATCTTTAAAAACATGTCCTTCATTGTCTCCAAAACGTCTCCACATTGCTGCAGTTTCACTATCACCTAATTTTTCAATTTCTTCTGCTTTTTGATAGAACTCTTCCGCAGTTTCTTCCATATTAAGATAATAATTACCAAGCACCATATCTTGCGATGGCGTAACGATTGGTTTACCATCTTTAGGTCCTAAAATATTATTAGATCCTAACATTAAAATTTCTGCTTCAGCACGTGCTTCTTCACTTAATGGAAGATGGACTGCCATTTGGTCACCATCGAAATCGGCATTAAAGGCAGTACACACAAGTGGATGAAGACGAATAGCTCTTCCTTCAACTAATTTAGGTTTAAATGCTTGAATACCTAAACGGTGTAATGTCGGTGCACGATTTAAGAATACTGGATGGTTTTCAATAACTTGTTCCACAACATCCCAAACTCTAGAATCTTGACGATCGATTAGTTTTTCAGCTGTTTTTGGATTAGAAGCAATTTCTTGATTTACAATTTCATTTATAACAAATGGCTTATAAAGTTGAATTGCCATTTCACGTGGTATACCACATTGATACATCTTTAAATCTGGTCCTACCGCAATTACTGAACGTCCTGAAAAGTCTACACGTTTTCCTAGTAAGTTCTGACGGAAGCGCCCTTGTTTACCTTTAAGTGAGTGAGAAAGAGATTTTAAAGTTCTTCCTCCTGCACCAGTAATTGGTTTTGAACGACGTCCATTATCGATAAGTGCATCAACTGCTTCTTGAAGCATACGCTTTTCGTTTTGAACGATAATGGCTGGTGTTCCAAGTTCAAGTAATTTCTTAAGACGATTATTACGTGTAATTACACGGCGATATAAGTCATTTAAATCACTTGTTGCAAAACGTCCACCATCTAATTGTAACATCGGTCTTAAATCAGGTGGAATAACTGGAAGTGCAGTTAATACCATCCATTCTGGTTGGTTTTCTGACTTAACAAATGCTTCAATGGTTTCTAAACGTTTAATTAATTTTTTACGCTTGTCTCCTGTTGCATTTTCTAATTCAACTAATACTTCTTTGTGTTCTTTTTCTAAGTCCACTTGTTCTAAAAGAGTTTGAACAGCTTCAGCTCCAGTTTGTGCAACAAAGCTTCCTGGACCATATTTTGCGGTTTGTTCTCGGTATTCACGCTCAGAAATAATTTGTTTGTATGAAAGTGTAGTATCCATAGGATCAGTTACTACCCATGATACGAAGTAAACAACTTCTTCAAGCGCTTTATTAGCAACATTTAAAAGTAGTGCCATGCGTGAAGGAATTCCACGCAAGTACCAGATATGAGCAACTGGTGCAGCAAGTTCTATGTGTCCCATACGCTCACGTCGTACATTAGATTTTGTGATTTCAACACCACAACGATCACAAACTACACCTTTATAGCGTACTTTTTTGTATTTACCGCAATAACATTCCCAGTCTTTTGAAGGGCCGAAAATGCGCTCGCAAAATAAACCATCTCGTTCTGGTTTTTGAGATCGGTAGTTAATTGTTTCAGGTTTCTTAACTTCTCCAAATGACCAATCACGGATTCTTTCAGGTGAAGCTAGTCCTATTTGAATTGAGGAAAATTTATTTATACTCATTGTTACAGACCCCCTAATTCATCGTCATATTCTTCATCAAAACCGACTACAGCCGCTTCTTGCGGTTCATCTTCATCATCATAGCTTTCTTCCACGAAAGATTCTTCAATCGGTTCTGCTACAATTTTTTCAATAATTGTTTCTTCTGCTTCATCGGTATCACTGATTCTCTTCATATCTACTTCTACACCCTCTTCATCTAGCATTTTAACATCGATTGCTAAAGCTTGAAGTTCGTGTTTTAGTACTCTAAACGATTCAGGCATTCCTGGTTCTGGAATATCCTTACCTTTAATAATGGCTTCATATGTTTTTGTTCTTCCTGCAATATCATCTGATTTAACAGTTAAGATTTCTTGTAAAGTATGCGCAGCCCCATAAGCTTGAAGTGCCCAAACTTCCATTTCTCCAAAACGTTGTCCACCATTTTGTGCTTTACCACCTAGTGGTTGTTGTGTTACTAAGCTATATGGTCCTGTTGCACGAGCATGAAGTTTATCATCAACCATGTGGGCTAATTTAATCATGTGCATAACCCCAACAGAGATACGCTCATCATAAGCTTCACCAGTACGTCCATCATAAAGCACTTGTTTACCATCTTCAGTACACTGCGCTTCTTTCATAATATCTTTTAGCTCTTCATTACTTATTCCATCAAATACTGGAGTGGCAAATTTAACACCTAATTTCATAGCTGCGAAACCTAAGTGAATTTCTAATACCTGTCCGATATTCATACGAGAAGGTACCCCGAATGGATTCAACATGATATCCACTGGTGTTCCATCTTCCATATATGGCATGTCTTCTGCTGGTAATATTCTAGAGATAACCCCTTTATTACCATGGCGACCTGCCATTTTATCTCCTTCAGAGATTTTACGTTTTTGTACAATATATACTTTAACTACTTCATTTACTCCTGGAGGCAAATCATGTCCTTCTTCACGTTTAAAGATACGAACACTGTGCACAATACCAGCACCACCATGAGGTACTTTTAATGAATTATCGCGAACTTCACGGCTTTTTTCACCAAAGATTGCAAGTAGTAATTTTTCTTCTGGAGAAATTTCACTTTGTCCTTTTGGAGTTACTTTACCAACAAGGATGTCTCCTTCTTTAACTTCGGCACCAATCATTACGATTCCACGTCCATCTAAATGACGACATGAGTTTTCACTAACATTTGGAATATCGCGTGTAATTTCTTCAGGTCCTAGTTTAGTTTCACGACACTCAATATCATACTCTTCAATATGTATTGAAGTATAAACATCTTCTTTTACCATTCTTTCTGACATTATGATAGCATCTTCATAGTTATAACCGTGCCATGTCATGAAAGCAATAGTAACATTTTGTCCTAAAGCTAATTCACCGTTTTCCATAGATGGTCCATCAGCTAAAATATCTCCTGCTTTAACACTAGCTCCATGTTTAACAATTGGTCTTTGATTTAAGCATGTCCCTGCATTAGAGCGTCTAAATTTCATTAGTTCATATTCTTTTTTACCATTAGTTCCGTCTACTACAATTTTGGTTGCATCAACATAGCTTACAATACCATCATCAACACAAACTACTCCTGAACCACTATCTTTTGCGATACGATGTTCAATCCCAGTCCCTACATAAGGTGAGTGTGGATTTAATAGCGGTACGGCCTGACGTTGCATGTTGGCACCCATTAAGGCACGAGATGCATCATCATTTTCTAAGAAAGGAATACATGCGGTAGCTACCGAAACAATTTGTTTCGGAGAGACATCAGCTAACTCTACTTGATCACGTCTAACCATTACAGTTTCTCCAGCAATACGAGCAACGACATTATCATTTACTAGTACCCCTTCAATAACTTCATTGGCTTGGGCAATTGCGTAGTCTTTTTCTTCATCAGCTGATAAATACACTACTTCTTCTGTAACATGTCCACCTTCTTTAACGATACGGTAAGGCGTTTGAATAAAACCATACTCATTAACACGAGCATATGTTGTTAAGTTGTTGATAAGTCCGATGTTTGGTCCTTCGGGTGTTTCTATCGGACAAATACGACCATAAGAGGAGTTGTGAACGTCACGCACTTCGAATCCTGCACGCTCACGAGTAAGCCCTCCAGGACCTAAAGCTGAAATACGGCGTTTATTAGTTAATTCGGCAAGAGGATTTTGTTGATCCATAAACTGCGATAACTGCGAAGAAGAGAAAAATTCTTTAATCGCTGCAGTTAACGGACGAATGTTCGTTAATTGTTTAGGTGTTAATGCAGCTAATTCTGCAATAGACATACGTTCCTTAACAACTCTTTCCATTCTGCTCAATCCAATTCTAAATTGGTTTTGGATTAATTCACCTACTGTACGAATACGACGATTACCAAGCATATCGATATCATCTACACTACCAACACCATCAAGCATATTTAATTGATAGCTGTAGAAAGCATACATATCACTAGTTGTAATTGTTTTCTTTAAGTTTAATGGGTCTAAACCTACTACATTTACTACATGGTCTGGATTGTTTACTGGGTGTACCTTAACCACTGAAACAGCCGCACCCACTAACCATACAGTTAGATTATTATTAGCTGCTGCCAACATTAGTTTTTCACTAGTTTCATTTAACATTGGTGTAATTTCTACATCTGGCAAATAACGTTCAACACATAATTCGTCATCGATTAGATAATCATTACCGTTTTCTGTGATTCTTCCCATCACAAACATTCTTGAACCATAGTCTAATACGCTAGTTACATTTTCTTTAGTAAGGTTTACTGGTTGAGCAATAATCCCTGTATAAATTTTGATTTCTTTAACTTCTTTTGATAATTTATAAATATCTGTTAATGTTAATACTGTTCCTGTTTCAAAAGTATAATCATTAGTTTCTACATCATTAGCTAAAATTCTTCCCACCAAAGCATAAGTGTCAGTAGTACTAACTACTGCAGTATGGGGGTGAGAAAATAAATGATTGAAAGGATATGCTTTCATGCTTAATCCTTTGGCTAATTCATTTTTTGTAGCATTTCTTTCTTCTTTACCGATTAATGTTCCCGCTTTTAAAAGTGCATTTCCATCAACTCCGATAATGTCTTCTGCTAAAACATTACCTTCTAAGCGATCTAAAACAGATAATTTCTTTCCTAATTTATAACGACCTGCTGCTGTTAAATCATAACGACGATGATCGAAGAACTTTGCATTCATCAAAGTAATAGAACCATCTAACGTAGGAATTTCATCTGCACGTTGGTTTTCATAAATAGTTAAAAGAGCTTCTGTAGTAGTATTGATTTTATCTGCTGCTAAAGTATTACGTATTTCTTCATAGTTTCCAAATAAAGAAGTATACAGTTGCATATATGCATTTAAAAACTCTCGTGGTTCATCCTCAACAGTAATATCTTTATGTACCTCTAATCCTAGGGCACCTAAAAATTTATTGATTTTTGTTGTGTCATGAGTATCATCAGTATTTTTTAAATCCAAGCTACAACCAATTGCTTTATATAATACTGTAGAAAGAATCTTACGTTTTCTATCTACTGACATATTCATTAATCTTCCTAAAGCAGCTTTTTTAGAATCACTCATTAACTCAAGCCATGTACCACGACTTGGAATTAATTCACTTGTAAAATTTTCTTTACCTGTTTTTTCTTCAGCAACTAAATCATAATATGCTCCTGGAGAACGAACAATTTGTGATACGATAACACGCTCACCACCATTAATAATAAATGTTCCTGTAGGCGTCATTAAAGGGAAGTCACCTAAAAATACATCTTCGTATTTTGTAAGTATCTCTCCTGTTTCGTTATCTGTAACTTGCAACTCCATTTTTGCTTTAAGCGGTGCTGCGTAGTTAGCCTCTCTGTATTTACATTCACTAACTTCATACTTCGGCGTTCCAACTTCATAATTTAAGAAGTTAAGTTTAATATCTCCATTAAAGTTTTGAATTGGATAAATGTCATCGAAAACCTCTTTCATACCTTCCTTGATAAACCATTCAAATGAATCTGTTTGAATTTCTACTAAATTCGGTAATTCTAGGGTTCCGCTAACTTTTGAATAATCGCGGCGTGTTGCGCTTGCGCCCAACTCAACTACTCTGTAACTTTGTTTTTTTGTCATTTACGCCATCCTTTCACTAACCATTTTTAACGCGAAAAAAGGGGCACTTATCCCATTTTTGGCATAGTTTTTTGCAATTTAATATATTATCATAAAAGCGTCAAGTTGTCAATATTTGTATTTTGTGCTTTTATGACTAAAAATCCTTTATCTTTGTCTTTAATTTCAACTAAACAATTTAATTCTTCCAATTTTTTAATCGCACTAAGTGCGCCATGTTGCTTTCTCATAACAAACCATAAACTACCATTAGGTTTTAAAGCCGCTATACTGTATTCAAACATGCTGTAAATCGTGGCTTTTCCTGTTCTAATAGGTGGATTGGTTATGATAACATTATAGGAATGATCTAAATTTTTAAACCCGTCTGATACCAATATTTTACAGTCAACGTCGTTTCTTTGCGCATTAGAAACGCTGAGCTCCACTGCCCTTGGATTGATATCTGACATTGTAACCTTTGTTTCCTCAAAGGCCTTTTTAATAAAAATCCCTATAGCTCCATATCCACAACCTAAATCCAATATTTCTCCACTCAATGCTTCTTCTTTTAATACATTAAGTAAAATTTTTGTACCGGTATCTACACCATCTTTGGAAAAAACTCCATTGTCAGTTTCAAAAATTAAATTAAAACCCGAAAACCGGAAAGAGATTTCCTTCCGGTTATGAGGTAATTGACGATTATCCGTATAATAATGACTCATTATCATCGTCCTCCTTAGGGCTTAAAAGCCGAGCTATAAGTCGGCTTTAAATTTAATAATTTTTTGAAATTATTTAACTTCTACAGTAGCTCCAGCTTCCATAAGTTTTTTCTTAATTTCTTCTGCTTCTTCTGGTTTGATGTTTTCTTTGATTGGACTAGGTGCTTTGTCAACTAGACCTTTTGCTTCAACAAGTCCAAGACCTGTAAGTTCACGTACGATTTTGATTACACCAACTTTAGATGCACCAGCATTTGTTAAGATTACTGATACTTCAGCAGGTCCCGTAGGTGCTGCATCAACTGGTCCAGCAGCCGCTGCCACAGGTGCAGCCGCAGTTACATTAAATTTTTCTTCGATTGCTTTTACTAGATCGTTTAGTTCAAGTATTGTAGCTTCTTCTAAATAAGCTAAGATATCTTCATGATTAAGTTTTGCCATTTTAATTTTCCTCCTAATTATTCAACAGCTTCAGTTGCCTCAGCAACTTGTGGTTCACCTTCTGCTTTTGCATCTGCTACCGCTTTAACGATACATGCAAATGAGCGAACTGGTGATTGTAGGCAGCCTAATAACATTGAAAGCATTCCTTCTTTGTTAGGTAAGCTTGATAATTCCTTAATTGTATCGATATTTACTATTTTACCTTCTACAACTCCGGCTTTTAAAACTAAGTTTTCATGGTTTTTTGCGAATTTTGCTAAAACACGACTTGGTGCTACAGCATCATTACTAAATGCGATTGCATTTGGTCCTGTCAACTGATCTTTTAAGTCGCCATGTCCTGCTTGTTCAGCAGCACGTTCAACCATAGAGTTTTTGTAAACTTTAAATTCTACATCTTCTTTACGAAGTTCTCTACGAAGTTCAGTGATTTCCGCAACAGTTAAACCACGATATTCAACTACAACAGTTGATGCACTATTAGTAATTTTATCAGCTATTTCATTTACTAATTGTACTTTAGCGTCTAATACCGCTTGTTTCATTGCTACACCTCCTAATTTCTATGTCCACAATATACTCATATAAAATAAACCCACACTATATAAACAGCGTGGGTAAAAAAGTTAAGTTCACTTTGTTTACCTCGGCAACATGATTAAGCTTCACGCCGTTGCTGTCTATGGTATATTGATAACAACTAAATTGTATTCTAATTTTCTAATTTGTCAAGAATTAGTCTGCTAAAACTCTAATTCCTGGACCCATTGTTGTTGTAACAGTAACGCTTTTCATATAAGCTCCCTTTACAGCAGCAGGTCTTGCTTTTGCAATAACATCATATAAAGCTTTAAAGTTTTCGCAAAGCGCTTCTTCAGTAAATGAACATTTACCAATTAACACGTTAACGATACCCGCTTTATCACAACGGTATTCCACTTTACCTTTTTTAATTTCAGCAACAGCGTTAGCAATATTCATTGTAACTGTTCCTGTCTTAGGATTAGGCATTAATCCTTTAGGTCCTAAAACTCTACCTAATTTACCAAGTTCACCCATCATATCTGGAGTTGCAACGATTACATCATAATCGAACCAACCTTTTTTGATATCTTCTAATAACTCTTTTCCACCAACGAAATCAGCGCCAGCATCTTTTGCTTCTTGTTCTTTAGCACCTTGTGTAATTACAAGTACTTTTTGTGAACGACCTGTCCCGTTAGGTAAAACCATAGCACCACGGATTTGTTGATCAGCATGACGTGGATCAACGCTTAAGTTAAATGAAACTTCTACTGAAGCATCAAACTTAACTGTGCTTGTTTTCTTTGCTAAAGCAATAGCGTCAGCAATAGCATAACTAGTATTAGCGTCAACTAACTTAGCTGCTTCTAGATATTTTTTTCCTCTTTTAGCCATTACTATTACTCCCACCCTTCAATTTCAATACCCATATTGCGGGCAGTTCCAGCAACGATGCGCATTGCTGCTTCTACATCGTTAGCATTTAAATCTGGCATTTTGTATTCAGCTATTTCTTTAAGCTGTGCTTCACTAATTTTAGCAACTTTAGTTGTTAAAGAATTTGCTGCACCTGATTTTACACCTGCAGCTTTTAACAATAAGTTGCTAGCTGGAGTAGTTTTTAATACAAAATCAAAGCTCTTGTCTTCGTATGCAGTAATAAGAACTGGTACGATGTCGCCTCCACGATCTTTAGTTGCGTCATTAAATTGAACGCAGAACTGTGGCATGTTGATTCCAGCTGAAGCTAATGCTGGACCTGGTTTTGCTTGTCCCGCTGCGAATTGCAGCTTACAAACTTTTGCAATTTTTTTACTCACAAGACTTACCTCCTTATATCTATGTGTGCTTGTGCCGTGGTTAGTGAATGATTGCCCATTCTCCCACGCCTAAAAAGCTTACTACTTGCGTAGCTATGTAATTGTATGATATCCACGCCTAAATGTCAAGAAATTAGTAGCTTTTTTACATAAATAAGCACCCCCTTTATAACAAAGGAGATGCTTGTTTTAGTGACTAAACCTATTTTAATTTTATGTGATTATTCATTAGGTAATACTAAGTTAAGGATGATTCCAACAAGAGCAGCTAAAGCCGTCCCTGATAATGTTACTAAATTACCAAGCGGAAGTATTGCTCCACCCAACCCAATCACTAGCATTGCTGAGGCGATAATTAAATTACGTTGTTTACCGAAATCTACTTGATTATCAATTAATACACGTAATCCATTTGAGGCGATAACTCCGTAAAGGATAATTGACATCCCACCTAATACTGCTGATGGAATAGTTGCGATAACTTCTGAAACTATAGGCAAACAAGATAATAATATAGCAATTACTGCAGCCCCGCAAGTTACGTAGACTGAAGCAATTTTTGTCATCCCAATTACACCTGTATTCTCACCATAAGTCGTGTTTGCAGGCCCTCCAAGAAGTCCTGATACCGCTGTAGCGATCCCATCACCCATGAGTGTTTTGTCTAACCCTGGATCTTTTAAGAAATTTTTTCCACAAATTTTACCCAAAACAGTATGGTCTCCAATGTGTTCTGCAATTGTTACTAATGCCACCGGTAAAATTGCGAATGTTTCTGGACCAAAATATAAACTATATGAATCAAACCCCATGAATTCAAATGGTAATATAAATTCTGGAAGCCCTATAAAACGACCCTCAACGATAACCGCTTGAACTTGTGTAAAGTCTACTAATCCTAGGCATGCCGCAAAAACATAACCTCCCGCAATTCCACATAAGAAAGGAATAATTTTAAAAAATCCTTTAGCTTTTGTAGAAAATAAAGCTGTCATTGTAAATGTGAATACCGCCACCAACATGCTGCGATAATCCCCGCCAGCTACAAAACCTGCATTTGCTACGGCGTTTGCCGCTAAACCTAAACCGATAACCGCTATCATAGGTCCGATTACAACTGGAGGTAACAGTTTATCTAACCACGCTTTACCAACCATTTTAATTATGAATGCTACCACTACATAAACCAACCCTATTAAAATTAAACCTGTTTGTGCTGCGCTTTTATCTCCACCTAATGCTTGAACTGCGATTAGAACTGCAGAAATATATGCAAAGGATGAACCTAAATACACCGGCACTTTAAACTTAGTAATTAATGCATAAATTAGTGTTCCTAACCCTGACGCAAATAAGGCTACAGAAATTGGATATCCTGTTAAAATAGGAACCAAGATTGTTGCCCCAAACATAGCGAATACGTGTTGAATTGAAAGTAACGCCCATTTGCTTGCATTTGGTTTTTCGTGTACATCTAGTTTTAAATCTACTTTTTTGCTCATTTTAAATCCATTTGTCTTAAAAAAGACCCTTTCTATTTTACGCAAAAGGATCCTTAATATTTAAGTCTATTTTTTGCCTTTTCAATCTCACGGGATTGAGTTAAAGGATTCTTTGCTGACGTAATTATATCGTAAACACAATAAGTACACAAGTATTATTTTAACAAATTTAAAACTATCGTTTACCTGCATCATAAATCTGACCAGACGCTTTAGGTCCTACTGCTTTACCGCTGAACACAATCAATGCAACGATAGTGAACACATAAGGTATTACGGCAAAAAATTCTGACGGAATTAAATTTATAATTGGAATGGAACTTGCATAAACACCTAGCGCGCTAGTGAACCCAAAGAATATTCCCGCTCCCAGTACACCATAAGGATTCCATTTACCAAAAATAACTGCTGCAATCGATATAAATCCAACACCGTGAACCGAAGAAATAGTAAACTGTGTTGATTCTGTAAGCACCATAACAGCTCCTGCTAGTCCCGCTAAACAACCAGATAAAAGAACTCCGGTATAGCGCATTTTATATACGTCGATCCCCATTGATGCACTCGCCTGTGGATTTTCACCACAAGAGCGAAGTCTTAATCCAAAAGGTGTTTTAAACAACACAAAGTATGATACAAACACTAAGAAAATTGCCACAAATATAGTTGGATAAATATTAGTAAACAGCATGTCTCCTATTATAGGAATGTCTGACAGAATCGGAATCTCTTTTACTCTAGAAATTCCAGTTGAAAATGATTCAGTTCTTTGTCCACCAAAAATAATTTGGCAAAGATAGATTGTTATACCACCTGAAAGAAGATTAAGTGCCGTCCCCGCAATAGTGTGGTCAGCTTTAAACGTTATAGTTGCAACGCCTAGCAATAATGAATACAGACATCCTGCAAGTAATCCTGCAATCAACCCTATCCAACCTGCATATTCCGCAACCGATGGAACACCTTCTAAAATAACACACACACTCGCTCCCGCAAACGCACCAACAAGCATTATTCCTTCCAATGCAATATTTACTATACCACTACGTTCAGAAAAAATCCCACCAAGACCACATATAATGATTGGTCCTGCGATTAATAGCACAGACGGGAACATCGAAATAATTATATCCATTATTTTACCCCCTTCTTTTTGCTTCTGATTTTATCTAAATAATATTTAATTCCATATTGAATTGCAACAAAGAATACTATAGAACTCGAAATAATATTTCCGATTTCTCTTGGTACTCCAGTAATTTGTAGCAGTGGTTGTGTGACATTAAGAAGCGCAAATAACATCCCTGCTAAAGCAATTCCTATAGCATTAGCACCACCAACTAAAGCAACAGCAATACCATCAAATCCATAGTTATCCATACTTACCATTACACGTCCATAACCAAATGTTCCTTGTAGAATTATCGCACCCGCAAGTCCGGCTAAAAAACCTGAAATCATGATTGAATAAATTGTGCTTTTATTTACTTTGATACCCGCATAACGTGCAGCTTCTTTATTGAAACCTGTAGCACGTAAAGAATAACCGAAAGATGTTTTTTCAATAATAAACCAATAAGCCACTAATGCTAAGATAACCACAATAAAGCCCCAGTGAAAGCGACTGTTATTTGTAAGATCTTTAAACAACTGACTTCCCAAGTTCGCAGTATCTGGAATGCTTGCTGTTCTTGTTGTAGTTGATTCTGGCAAACCTTTAATAAAGAAATTGGCACTATATAGTGCAGTATAATTGAGCATAATACCTGTAACAACTTCTGAAATATTAAACTTAACTTTCAAAATACCTGGCAAGAATGCCCAAAGAGCTCCGGCAATACCACCAGCTAACAAACATACGATTTGACCTATAAAATTCGGCATAGGAACCAAAATAGCTACCATAACCGCAGCTAAACTTCCTGCAATAACTTGCCCTTCAGCACCGATATTAAACATACCTGTACGATAGGCAAACCCAATTGATAACCCTGTTAAGATTATTGGCATAGCAGATACTAGAAACTCCCCAGGATAGCGCATGTTTATCGCTGATCCTGGCATAGATAAATCAACACCTGTCAACCCTTGGATCAACCCCGTAAATAATGTTGCAACATCGCGACCTGTCACAAACAATATAACTATACCGACCAATAAACCTAAAGCAATCGCTATTAAAGGAATCAGTATTTTTTCTCTTTTAGACATTTACACTTCCCCCTTTTTGACCCGCCATCATTAATCCTAATTCTTTTTCATTGGTTTCATCAGCATTAACTATGCCTGTAATAGTTCCATTATACATAACCGCAATACGATCACTTAATGCTAAAATTTCATCTAATTCAAATGACACTAGCAAAATAGCTTTTCCGTTGTTACGTTCCTCTACAATGCGACTATGAATATATTCAATAGCTCCAACATCTAGCCCTCGTGTCGGTTGCACTATAATTAATAGTTCAGGACTGCGATCAATTTCTCTTGCGATAATCGCTTTTTGTTGATTCCCGCCTGACATTGTACGTGTTAAAGTTTCTAATCCTTGCCCGCTTCTTACATCGAACTCTTCAATTAAGCGTTCAGCATTCTTGTCAATTGCATCAAATTTTAATACTCCGTTAGAACAAAATTCTTTATCGCCATAAGAATGAATCACAAAATTTTCTTTTAATTTAAAATCTAGTACCAGTCCATGTTTATGTCGATCTTCTGGTACATGTCCCAATCCTTTTTCGAAACGCTCTTTAATTGATAAACTACCAATATCTTGATTTTTCAATTTAATTGTTCCACTTTTAATTGGCATAAGCCCAGTAATTCCATACACCAATTCAGATTGTCCATTTCCATCAATTCCAGCAATACCCACTATTTCTCCAGCTTTTATATCTAAAGTGAATCGATCTACCGCTTTAGTACCTATTACTGATTGTATACATAAATCTTTTATTTCTAACACTACTTCCGTAGCTTCTTTTATTGGTTTATTAACCACAAAATCAATTGCTCTTCCCACCATTAATTCAGCCATTTCCTTAGTAGAAGTGGTTGATACATTTACTGTTGCAATATATTTCCCTCTTCTTAATACTGTACAAGTATCTGAAACAGCTTTAATTTCTTTTAATTTGTGAGTAATTAAAATAATTGTTTTGCCTTGTTTTACCAAGTTTTTCATAATTTGAATTAGCTCTTCAATTTCTTGTGGCGTTAAAACAGCTGTAGGCTCATCAAATATTAAAATATTAGCATCACGATAAAGCATTTTTAAAATCTCTACGCGTTGTTGCATTCCTACACTAATATCTTCAATCTTTTGATTCGGGTCAACCTCTAACCCATATTGTTTAGATAACTCTAAAATCTTTTTAGAGGTGTTTTCATAATCTACTACTCCATATTTTGTAGTTGGCTCACTACCCAAAATAATATTTTCGGTAACTGTAAAATTATCCACCAACTTAAAATGTTGATGAACCATACCTATACCTAATCCATTGGCAATATTAGGATTAGTTATTTTAACTTCTTTTTCATTAACTTTGATTATTCCGCTTGTAGGCTCATAAAGCCCGAACAAGATAGACATCAAAGTTGATTTACCAGCTCCGTTTTCTCCTAAAAGAGCATGTATGCTTCCTTGTTTAACTCGCAAAGTAACATCATCATTGGCACGAATGCCCGGGAAATCTTTTGTGATATTTAGCATTTCTATTGCATATTCCATATTTTACCCCTTACTAATACTATTATATTTCTTTAATTATAACATGAATGATATCAATATTTAATATCTATCCTGCAAAAAAAATATTAATTTTTTGTATAAAAATAAATTTATAACTAATCCTTTTATTTTTGCTGCATTCACCTTAATAGTATCTATTACACAAAAAAAGAAGACGACATCCGCCATCTTCTTTTATGATTTTTATAATAAATTATTTATTAGATGCTCCGTTAGCGATTGTTGGTTCTGCACTAACAACAACTTCACCTGATTGAATTTTCATTGCATAGTCATTAACCATTGCAATTGTATCTTCAGTTAAGTTTCTACCTGTAGTTACTTCTGCACCAACACCTTCGTTAGTTAAATCAAAAGTTTTAACTCCACCAGCAAATGTACCAGCTAATAATTCGCTAGCCGCTTGGTAAGTTGAGCTATCAACACGTTTGATCATTGAAGTTAATACAACTGAAGTTCCGTCATCTAACATACCTTCTTCATATTGATCTTTATCAACACCAATTACATAAACATCTCCGCGTTCTTTTGCTTCTTTAATAACACCGTTTCCAGCACCACCAGCTGCTTGGAAAATTACTGTTGCACCAGCATCATATTGTTTTGCAGCTAAAGCTTGACCTTTTGCAGCATCATCAAATGAATCTGCATAATCAACATAAATAGTTGCATCTGCATTTACAGCTAGAACACCTTGTTCAAAACCAGCTTGGAATGCACCAATAAGTGGTCCTTCCATTCCGCCTACGAAACCAACAGTATTAGAATCGTTTTCCATTGCTTCTAGACCTGCTGCAACACCAACTAAATAAGAACCATGCTCTGCAGCATAAACTGCGCTCATAACGTTTGCATTGTCAGAAACTGAATCAATAAATAAGAAATGAGTATCTGGGTAATTAGGAGCTACTGTATCAACTGCTTCTTGGAATAAATATCCAACAGCCATAACTAAATCGTAACCTCTGTCAGCAAATGATGATAAGTTTGGAACATAATCCGCATCACTTTCTGATTGTAAGAATGCAATACATTCTCCATTTTCAACTGGGAAACCATTTTCTTCTGCGTAACGTACTAAACCTTCCCATGCTGATTGATTGAAAGATTTGTCATCCACTCCACCAGTATCAGTAACTAAACCAATTTTAACTGAACAAGTTTCAGCTACCTCTGGCATATCTGTTGCTGTTGGATCTGTTGTTTCTTCAGGTGCAGTTGTAGTAGTACATGCTGCTAAACCTAAAGTTAGAAAAAGTGCTAATCCTAATTTTAAAAATTTTTTCATGCTTTCCTCCATTTTTTATATTGAAATCGTTTGCGCGATTATCAACCTAACCTAATTAAAAACAATGTGCTCATAAGAATTAATTATAATTTTATATTTTTTTACTACATCTTAATTAAAGCATTTTTTTTAAAAGAATTCAATGTAATATTGTAATAATTATATAAATTATTAGCACACGTATAACTATCCATACCTGTTTTTTTATATTTTTTATATATATTGACAAAAAGTTACCTTTATATCATTATTTTTATAGATACACCTCTTTGAAAGGAACTATTAAAAATGAAAACAGTTGTATTAAACGCTCAGAAAATGAATTATGATCAAAAATTAGATTTATCCGTTATTGGCGATGATTTAACAGTGTACGATGACACTCTAAATGAGTTAATATTAGAGCGCGTTCAAGGATGTGAGGCCGTTGTAACTAAAGAGTTATTACTTAATGCTGAAACTATTCTATCTTTTCCAAGCTGTGTAAAATTAATTTGTGAAGCAGGCACTGGATTTAATAATATTGATATAGATGCTTGTAAAGAAAAGAATATTACTGTTTGTAATGTTCCTTCCTATAGCAGTCAAAGGGTTGCCCATTTAGCTATTTCTTTTATTTTAAACTTTAGCTCTTCTTTACACTTACAACAATCCATGTTATCTACAAATAATCGTAGTAACTTTAGCTCATCACTAAAAGTTAGTCATCATGAAGTAAATGATAAAACCTTAGGGGTTATAGGTTATGGAAATATCGGAAAAGAAGTCATTAAAGTTGCTACAGCCTTAGGAATGAATATTTTAGTATATACTCGCACAAAAAGAAGTGATTTAAATAATATAAAATTTGTTGATTTGAATACCCTATTAACACAAAGTGATTATATTTCGCTACACTGCCCATTAAACGAAGAAACTAAACACATTATTAATAAAGAATCTATACAAAAAATGAAATCTACTGCTTTTTTAATCAATACATCTAGAGGTTCCTTGGTAGATGAACCGGCATTAATCGAAGCATTACAAAATCATGTAATTGCAGGCGCTGCACTTGATGTTCAAGAGATTGAACCACCATTAGATAATAATCCTTTATATACTTTAGAAAATGTTCAATTAACACCTCATATTGGTTGGAAAGGATTGGAGACAAGACAACGTTTAATAGCTATAGTTGCCAAAAATATTCAATCTTTCTTTAAAGACAATCCAATTAATGTCGTAAGTAAATAAGATAATTTAGTTGTACTAATTAAGTGAGTAATTTACTTAATTGTTATAACTTTTTTAGAAACTTTAATTGAATTTGATTTTGTATTAATAGTTTTTAGCTAGCTATTTACTTTTATGTTATACATCTACACCATTACTTCAATATAAAAATATAACACCAGTTTAAGTATATAAACCGGTGTTATATTTCGTTTTCTATTATTAATTATATTGCTGTTTTCCACAACCCATGTAAATTACAGTAGGCATAAGCAGCTAAAACTCCATCATTTTCAGATAACACAAAATTTGCAACTGGTTGATCTGTTGAAGTTAGCTTTTGATATTTCCATCCTTCTTTAGTATGCAACAACACCCAGTTAATTAAATGTGCTTCACTCATAGGGTGGCTCACCTCTCCAATATTTACACTTACTTCTTGACCTTTAACGCTTACACAAGGTAGATGCTTTTCTGTTGCTGCTTCTGTTGTATTTGCCACTAATTCCATCATTTTTTTTCCACAACAGACCATTGGAACACCACTATCATAGGCTTTTACTGCTACATTACCACACACTTCACATACAGCTAATTTTTCCATAACTAAATTTCCTCCTTGTTCATATGCTTATTATACGACTTTATCTGAAATTATTCATCTATTATGCTTTTGTTTTATTGAATTGTAGTATTTCAATACTACAGCCATTGTTTTTCCATCAATAATTTCATTGTTCATTATTTTATTTATCATTTCTTCTATTGTAAATTGTTGTACTTCGATGTGCTCATCTTCATCTAGATTTTGTCCAATAAAGCTTAATTCTTTTGCCACATACAAATAAATTTTTTCTTCTAAGTATGCACCGCTTGGAATAAAAACACCCATACTTTCCCAACTTTTTGCAACATAACCTGTTTCTTCTTGAAGTTCCCTTTTTGCCGCTAGAAGTGGGTCTTCATTTTTCTCTAATTTTCCAGCAGGTAATTCTAGTATTTCCATCTGCTGCCCATAACGATATTGTATGACACAAAAAACTGTATCTGCCTCGTTAATCGCCAATACACAAACCCCTCCTGTATGTTCAACAATATCTCTTTGATATTTTTTTCCATGTTCTAACATTTCATCTGTTCTAACATTAAAAATTTTCCCTTGGTAATGCGTTGTTGACTTAATTTTTTTTATTGTCATGAATTTTACTCCTAATCTTCTTTGTTATATCTGTCTTCTTTAACATTTAATACGATGTCTGCTTTTATGCTATTTTCGTTAATCTTAACAATATTTTTTAAATCACTATTATATACAAAATCTCTTGCATCTTGATAGCTATAATTGCCTTTAATTTTTCTTTGTATTAATCGCTCTACTATTTTTTCCTCTTTTGCCTTAATGAATATGCTCCTATCACAATGCTGATGCAACTCTTTATAATTATTCTCATTGTACAACATATAATTTCCTTCAATTATTACATATTTCTTACTGATAAATTCACCCTCATCAACCACATCATGAAGAGTTCGATCATACCTTGGCCAATATTTATTTTCTTTTTTTATTTCTTTAATAAAACATATTAATTTTTTTACGTCGAATGTTTCTGGGCTTCCTTTAATCTCTTTTAATAGTTGCCAATTTGAATTTATTTTGATTTTGGTTTTATCCAAGTATTTTTGGCGGTAATGAAATCCATCCATTCCAACAGCTTGTATTTGACCAGCACTTAAATAAGCAAAGTACGCTGCAAGTGTTGACTTACCGCTTCCAGGTGGCCCCGCAATATAGACTATAACACGTTCTGATTTTTTTATAGATAAAATTTCTTCAACTATTGGCTTAAACAATTTATCTATGTCTTCTTGATGATAACAAGCTTCTACTCCAAAACCATTAATATTAAATTTATATATGGGCACTTTTGATCCACCTTCCCTTTTTAATTTTATTACAGCATTTGTTCTAATATAGTACATAAATGATTACACTATATTGAGGTGACAAAATGATTCAACATAAACAATATTCTGTATTTTGTTTTATTGCTTTAATATGGTTTTTACATTTATTTTATTTTCAACTTTATTATGCTAATGAATTATTTTCATTAAACCAAACATTTCAAGGATTAATTTTAATATTTATTCCTACTACACTTTTTTATAGTTATCGTCACAAACTAGATAATTCTATGCTATTTTTATTGGTATTTCTATTCTTACTGGTCAATTTGGGCTATCCTCAAGCTTCTTTCCTCAGTTTATTTTAAATTTCTTTTATAAAAAGGTTATGAATAGCTTTTGTAAACTTTCATAACCTTTTATTCTACTCTAATATGAATGAAGCAATGTCTTTAGTTACCTCGGAATTTACATTGTTTCTTATCATATAATACTCAGTTGGATCTTCACCTAAATTTCCAGGCATCATCAAGTGTGACAATCCTTCATAGCTTATAAAAGTCCACAGCTCATTATTTTCATGATGTTGTTTCCACATGTTAAATTCGCTCATAGGTACTTGATAATCTTCTTCACCTTGTAAAACAAGAGTTTTTACATCGATTGCATCACTCTCTAAAAGAACATCATAATTTAAAATATCTTGCCAATAAGCACTATAGGATCCCATGATAAATTCCTCTTCAGATAGGGCATCTATATCATCTAGCTTGCTTAATGCATTAATCGCTTCATTAAATGCTGTCTTGTCCTCTTGAAATTGACTTAAATAGTTATATTGATACTCCATTAAAGTTCTTAAATCACTTGCTGGTGCCGCCATCATGATATAGCCTGCAACTTCTGTTAATTGAGCAATTCTTGGAATACAATATCCACCTAAACTATGTCCTAATATATATATTTCCGATGCACTGATTTCTTCATTAGACTTTAAAATAGATACTATGTCTACTACATCATATATAGTTTCGTCATAAACTGTAAAATCATAATCCCCTATAAGCTCTTCATTATATACTAAGGTTCGTTTATCGTAGCGATAACTTGCGATGCCTTCTTGAGCCAACAAATATGCAATATCCTTAAATACTGTATTACCATAAATTGTTTCATCCCGATCATTTGGTCCTGATCCATGCACTAATATAACCAGCGGACCCGGCTCTTCTGATTGAGGAATAGTTAATGTTCCAGGAAGTTCTTTTCCATCACGCATTATTAATGGCATGTCGATTTCTTCCGCTTTACTAGGAAGTTCTATTGGTGACACCACTTCCTTTGAAGGTTCAACGTATTCTGCAAAATTAACACCTGCTATTTTACGCTCTTCATCAAACACAACATTCACAATTAATTGATCTTTTTCTAAAATCACTGGCACTTGCACAATAACAAAATCTCCTTGCACTACCTCACTAATGGTCTGAATTTCAATAACTGCCCCTGCGCTAGTGATTAAACTTTTAAAACCATTAACCAATTCATCGTTATCTACAAATTCTTGCATAGCTTCATCATAGCTATATCGTGTATTAATTGATTCATAATTCTCTTCTTGTATGTCTATCATAAAGGATGAGGCAATGTCTTGATAACTGCCGCTCACTAACTCTACACTTGGAGTTTCTGTAGGATTTTCTTCGTTTTGTGCACACCCACTAACAACCATCATTAACACAGTTAACAGTAATACGATTTTTTTTACATTTGCCATAAACATTATCCGCCTTTATATACTAAGTATAACATTGAATAGATTTGCTTGCTATTACCATTATTTATTATTTTTTAAAAAACATCCTTCTTGATGAGCATTAATTAAACCAACCGCTTGTAGATAAGAATGTAGCGTAACACTTCCTAAAAACTTAAATCCTCTTTTCTTTAAATCTTTTGAAATGGTATCTGAATAAACACTTGTAGTCGCCTCATCTTCTTGGTAATAAATTTGATCAAAGTATCCTTCTAAATAATTTTTGAAAGAGCCAAACTCTTTTTGAATTACTAAGAATGCTTTAGCATTACTTATAGTTGCTTTTATTTTAAGTGCATTGCGCACAATCTTTTCATTATTCATCAGTTCTTTGATTTTATCATCATCATAAGCTATTATTTTATGCACATCAAAATTATCAAAAGCTTTCTCAAAATCTTTTCTTTTTTTCAATATGATTAACCATGATAATCCTGTATGAAAGGATTCTAACACTAACATTTCAAACAAATAATGTTCATCTAAATTTAATACTCCCCATTCTTTATCATGATAATCTAAATAAATTTGTGGTGTATTCTCGACCCAGCTACATCTTTTCATTATAAACCTCCTAATTTTTAATAATTATACAATAATTATGCTAGCTCATCATCGAAAACTAATTAGACTTGAGTTTTTTCTTCTTTTTTACCACTGCGTTAATATGTGCTAAAAACAATAAAGCTCATGATATTAACATAAAAATATAGTTTCCTAACAGTTGTCACCTCTAATATGAATCCAGTTAACATTGATGAAACCGGCAAATTCTATATATTAAGTGGTAATATTTGTGACTTGTTTTTCGCATAACACAAAACAAAAGAGTAAATATATTGAATATTTACTCTTCAGTGATTTTAATCCTTGCTATATTAAGAAAATTTATTTAATTAAATTTTACTCTATTAACTATGTCTTGAGCTCTTTTGTTTCTTTCTATTTCACTCTTTGCACTGTTTACATAAATTGTAGCTGAGCGTTGATTGAAAAAATCCAAATTTAGAAATTTTTCTAATACTCCATTTTCTCTACTTAACAATTTTTTTAATTCTGAAGGACAATCTATTAAAAACTCTTTTTTCACTTTTGCACCACCTTACCTGTAGTATACCCGACAGTTTTAAAATATACAAATAAAATTATTATTTTTTTAATATTACTATTTTTGTATTATTTAAATGATTATCTTAAGTAAAATAAATTTATGCTATAATTAATAAAGTCAGGAAAGAGGTTTGTATGCGTATTGTAGATGAATTTGAAAATACTTTAACTATTGAGCGTTCTACCTTTATATGTTACTTAAAGAAAGTGTTCAATGAACTTGAAGCAAGAGAATATATACATAAAATTAAAAAGCTTCATCCTGAAGCCAATCATCATTGCACTGCTTTTGTAGTTGGAGAACGAAAGGAACTTCATCGTTGTAATGATGATGGTGAGCCCTCTGGAACTGCCGGTGTCCCTATGTTAAATGTTTTAAAAAATAGTGAAGTAACCGATATTGTCGCTGTTGTTGTTCGCTATTTTGGAGGTGTTAAGTTAGGTGCTGGTGGGTTAGTTAGAGCGTATACAAGTAGTGTAAGTGAAGCACTACAAAAAGCCCCTAAAGTAAACACACTTTATGTTGATTTTTATACTTTAAGTTTTAGTTATGATTTGATTGGAAAAATTGACTATTTATTAATAGATGAATGTGTCATCACAAGTAAAAGCTATGAGGAACAAGTGCTCTATCATTTTTATACCACCAATAAAGAAATCATTAACTTGATTAGAGAATGCACTAGTGGTAAATTTCTTCCATCTTTTATAGAAACAAAGTTAATTGAACAAACAATATAAATTTTTAAAGGAGCCCCTTATGAAAACAATAATCATTTTATGTACCTACTACTTAGCACCTATCTTTGCAAATAATCTAGTTTTATTAATATTGTTGTTGTTGGTTGTTAATCCTATCCTTTGTTTTTTATTAGCATATACGCATGCAAAAGAAAATAAGATAAGTTTTAAATACTCCTTATTATTAGGTTTGTTATTTATACCTTCAATATTTATTTATTATAATTACACTGCTTACGTATATGCAATCTTTTATACTATGGTTGCCTATATTGGCTCTTTTATTGGAAGTGTAGTCGCTAATAGAAAAATAGATTTAGAATAATGACTGCTTTCCCACACAGTTACTTCTCAATATATTATAGAAACAAACACCCCTTTTAATTATAATAGGGGTGTTTTGATTTAGTACATATTGTGCTCATAATATGCCTATCTTTACTTTAAAAAAGCTAACATTATAATTGAAATTATAAGAACCAACGAAGCACTTCCAGCTGTTAATAAAAATTTTTGATAATACTTTTTACCTTTTTCTTCAAGCTTTTCTTCGTTTGTTAATGTTTTACCATTAACAAACGCTACAATTTCTTTGTATGTTTGCAAATCTAAATTTTTCTTTTGTTTTTCTACTTTAATGCAAAAATAAATACAAATAATTACAATAATGCCCCAAATTGCCAAACCTACATATCCTAAATATTTAGATAGTGGAATAGGTGTAATTAACATTGCAATAAATAGTGTTGAAAAAATATTTGCATTTTTATTAAATACGATTACATCTTCAGTGTTGATTTGTTTTTCCATTTCTTCGATATCTCCCTTTACTAATTCATCAAGAGAAATTTTAAATAGACTGCTCACAAGTAACAAACTTTTTACATCTGGATAGCTTTTATTGTTTTCCCAATTAGAGATAGTTTGCCGAGATACATAAATTTTTTCTGCAAGTTCCTCTTGTGAAACATTGCTATCAACTCTTATTTTTTTTATTTGTTGTCCGATTTCCATTTATACTCCTCCTTTAACTTTAATATATATCAAAAAAATAAAATTTGACATAAAACATACTTTACATAGAGTGTTTTTTCGTGTCAAATGTATTTTGCATCAGCTAAAACTAATATAAATAATCATTAGCAAATATATAACGAAAAAATATTGTTTCAAATCGATTTCAGTTAGATAGGCAGTCTGCAGGTAATACAATTTCTGCTTAACATCCACCCAATCTTATCATTTATGGAATGGTCACAAAGTACTTTATGAACAATCCGCTAAATTTCACTTTTTATAATGAATTCTTAAACTCTTCTTTTATCTGTTGTATTATTTCTGGCTTTGATAAACAGTCGACACCAATTAAAGATAATGCTAATGCTCCGTCCACTAAGGCTTGAGCACCTTGACTACTAATGGTTGCCTCGGCCATACCTTTGGAATGTCCGCTTATCGTGTCTGGTGCAATTTTGATATAACCATGAAGCGCTGGGCATACATAGCTAACCGAACCTATATCACTTGATCCTCTTGGGTCTTCTTGTACAGGTTCTATATTTTCAATACCTAAACTACTGTATTTGTTTTTAAGCAAGTCACAAAGGGTATAGTTGATGTTGAAATCATCATAAGGACACTCGTATACACTAACCTTTAATTCACATCCACTCGCAAGTGCAGCTGCCTCTGCACATTTTGTTGCTTTTTCGCTCAATTCTTCAACATACTTCATAGTATCGCCTCTAAAATAATATTCCATAGAAGAATAAGCTGGAATTACATTTGCGGCTTCTCCTCCATTATTAATAACACCATGAATATATGTATTCGCCTTTACATACTGTCTCATCATACTGATTGATGTATAAGTTAAAACAGCTGCATCTAGGGCGCTTTTTCCAGCTTGCGGTTGACAACCGTGTGCATTTTTTCCAAAAAATTCGAACTTTAATGGGTTTATTGCATTCGTTCTTCCGCCAACACCATTAAATGTTGACGGATGGATCATCATCGCAACGTCTACCTTATCAAATACCCCTGCCTGGCTCATCGATACTTTACCACCAAAGTTTTCTTCTGCCGGTGTTCCTACCACCCACACTTGTCCACCTAGTTCATCAATTACACTCTTTAAAGCAATCCCTGCCAACAATCCAATTCCTGCTATTAAATTATGTGCACATCCATGTCCAACCTCAGGAAGAGCATCATATTCACATAAATACGCAATAATTGGTCCTTCTTTTTTACTGTCATATTTACCAATAAAACCAGTAGGTATTATAAATTCTCTTTCAACAGTGAAACCTTCCTTTTCCAATTTATTACTAAGTATTTGCATTGCTTTAAATTCTTCGTTTCCTAATTCTGGGTTTTCATAAAGAAACTTAACTATCTCCTTACCTTCTTCTTTATACATTTCAATTGTTTTTTTTAATATATCAATCATTATTAATCCTCTGACTTTCTCTTCTTTATATTATACTATCTAAATCAGTAATGCTAATCTAATTGTTTTATAATAAGGGTGGAATCAAACACCCTTATTAGTTTAATAGAAATTAAATAAGCAAAATATTCACATTAAAAAAGCAATATCAAGGCCCCAATTGTGATGAGATACTGCTTTTTGTATTTTTGAGCGCTAAACTAATAATTGTTATTTTGCAATTTCATGTTCTCATTTATCATTTACTTATTAGATATATTGTCTTCTTTCTTGTTTCAACCTTAGATTAATTATCCATTGCTACCTGTTGATTGGTCACTAGTTTAAAAGTTATTAGATTCTTGCTATCTAATTCTTCTTTAAAAAGTGTTATGCCGTGTATTTGATTATTACTATATGATTTATAGTAATATATTGCTTCATCAAGGCTCATACAGCTTGCATAGGTGGTGTAATCATATCTACCATCATCAATTACTGCACATCCTTTCACTACACTTACTGAATCCAACAGATGAAAAAAAGTTGATAAATTACTTCCTTCTCCACCATCACTTACTGCATGGCTTTTTAAAAATACAGCCTTTACAAATCTTGAAGTTGTTGACGTATCTCCTGGAAGTCCTAAAGCGCCTACCCCGTGTCCTAATGCTTTTACTTTCATAAGTGAGGTAATACTTCCTTCATCCATATCTATAGGGCTACAGTTCATATAGTTACTTAAATTAGTTAAGTGAAAATCAAAAGTAGGATTATTGGTCATTACTTCTACTGGGTTATCAAATACTCGTAATCCGTCTTTTGTACTCTCCACAACAATACTTTCTTTTTTATCACTTATCATGAAATGTAGCGTTGCTAAAGGTAGTGAATCTTTAAAAGGGATCGCAATAAACTGAAGTGTTTGTAGCGCTTCTTTAACTGATGCTACTGTTTCAAATTGTCCTAAGACCCAAAGAATGAATTCATACGGTGTTACATTAACCTTATTTAAATCCTCTTTTTCAGGATAATAGGCATAGTGTGGAAAATTTAGTCCTGCCATTGCTAATCCTTTTTCATTCATCGCATCTGCATATAAAGGATAATTATCGGCAACCATCGCCATACCTATAATCGCATAATGATTTTTTATTGTTTTTTCTTTCTTAAATTTAATCTCATATTGTCTTGGAGTAATTACTACTTGTTCATTAAAAGAATATCCAATATCCATGTTTCGACCAAAATAGCTAGTTTCATTATTCCATTTTATTGCTGTACACATATTATTCCCTCTTTTCTATTTATATATAGTATGTTTATTTATTTTGTAACAATTAAAAAAGCTTAAAACTACCTGTCTTAAGCTCTAGTATAAATTATTTAATAATACTCTCATCCCAACAAGTTGGTACTTCTAACTCCATTAATTCAACTACTGTAGCAGCGACGTTACTTAATCCAAAGTTTCCTTCTTTTAAAGTTACTTCTGCTCCTTTTATAATAAACGGAACTTTATTCAAAGTGTGTGCTGTTTTAGGTTTTGGAGCTACACTTGGGTCTTTTGCTTTTTCGTACATTTCATCAGCGTTACCATGATCTGCAGTTACTAATAATATAGCACCTGCTTTTTCACATGCGGTAATTACTCTTTTTAATGCTATATCTACCGATTCAACACCAATAATAGTACTTTCATAATTACCAGTATGTCCCACCATATCACCATTAGGGTAATTACAGCGTAAGAAATCAAATTCATTAGATTCAATAGCTTTAACTAATTCATCCGTAACTTCTGCTGATTTCATCCACGGACGTTGTTCAAAAGGTACTACATCAGATGCTATCTCTACCCACGTCTCTAATTTATCATCGAATTTTTCTGAACGATTTCCATTCCAAAAATACGTAACATGTCCAAATTTTTGTGTTTCAGATATTGCATATGATTTTACACCTTTAGATACTAAATATTCTGACATCGTGTTTAGAATCTTTGGTGGATTCGCTAAAAATTTATGTGGAATTTTTAAGTCTGCATCATATTGTAACATTCCCGCATATTTCACTTTTGGAAAGCGCCCACGATCAAATGGTGTAAATTCTACATTATCGAATGCTTTTGATATTTCGATTGCACGGTCTCCTCTAAAATTAAACAATACTACCGAATCATTATCTTCGATTGTTCCTACAGGCTTACCATCTTCCGCAATAACGAATGCTGGTAAATCTTGGTCAGAACAACCTAGCTCACTACGATAAGTTTCAATTGCTTCTTTTGCGCTAGCAAATTGACGGCCTTCACCTAGTACGTGTGTTTTCCATCCTAGTTCTACCATACTCCAATCTGCTTCATAACGATCCATAGTGACTTTCATACGTCCACCACCTGATGCGATACGGCAATCATAAGAGCTGTCATTTAAGCTATCCATATGTTTGTTAATTTCATCAATATAAATTAATCCTGAAGTTTCAGGAACATCTCTTCCATCCATAAGTACATGTAATCGCACTTTATTAATGCCTTCTTCTTTAAGTTGGCTAACCATTGCCTTTAAATGACTAATGTTACTATGAACATTACCATCTGACAATAAACCTATAAAATGAAAAGTATTTCCCTTTGCATAATCAACAAGCTCTTTCCATGTTTCAGATTTAAAGATATCTTTACTTTCAATGCTTTCATTAACTAATTTTGCCCCTTGGCTATAGATTTGTCCACATCCTAAAGCGTTGTGTCCTACTTCTGAATTTCCCATATCTTCATCGCTAGGTAAGCCTACCGCAACACCGTGTGCTTTTAGTGCTACCCATGGATTGTTTTGCATTAAACTATCTAACTGTGGAGTGTACGCATTGGTTACAGCATTTCCTCTTTCATTGTCGGAAAGTCCTATACCATCCATTACAACTAATACAATTGGTTTTTTACTCATACTTTATTCCTCCATATTAACCTTATTTATAATAGCATATCTCTCCTAGAATTTGTTATACTATTATTCATTTATTTATAATTGTTTAAGGCTCTTGTGAAATTTAACACGAATTAATATGTACTTTTTAATTAGATAAATTTGTTTATTAAATCAATAAATTTACAAACAAATGCAGAAAATGCAGTTGCTTTATATGTAAAATATTCTTATACAACCATAAATAAATAAAATCTCATTGACTTTTATAGTGATACTGTATTATAATTTACAAGCAATTGCTCATTCGTGTATCAAGAGTATAAAAGAACTGGAGGTGGCTCTTTATGAAAAGAACGTATCAACCGAGCAAAAGAAAACACCAAAAAGTCCACGGTTTCAGAGCCCGCATGAAAACGGCAGGAGGTCGCAAAGTATTAGCCCGCCGTCGCCATAAAGGCAGAAAGACATTGTCGGCATAAGAAAAGTCACCTTAAGGTGACTTTTTTGTTCAATTTATGAAAAAAGAATATCGTATAAAAAAAACGCAGGAGTTTCAAACAATATTAAATAAGAAGCAGTTTGCTTCATGTGCTAGTGTTGTAGTGTATGCTTCAAAAAAATCACTAGACTATAGTAGGTTTGGAATATCTGTGTCTAAAAAAATGGGCAACGCAGTTATTCGTAACAAAATTAAACGTCAATTAAGAATGATGTTACAAGACATTGATCCGCATTTAAATACATTTGATGCTATTATTATAGCTAGAAATAAATTTAATGTACAAAATTATGAACAGAATAAAAAAGACTTGGAAATGTGCTTCAAAAAAGTTAAAATAAGATAGTGACCGTAATAGGCTATTATTCTATATTAAAAATTAAAAGGAGACTTGAATGAAAAATCAAAAGAAATTGCAACTATTGTTGCTTATTGTTGTATTGCTGTTTTTTCTAAGTGGTTGTACAACACCAACCGATGCAGAAGGAAATATTTTGCTAATTACTTCTGACACAACATTACAAATGATGATGGATACTGAAAGCTGGTGGACAGCGTTCTTCGTATTCCCGTTAGCACAGCTTATTAATTATTTAACACCTATTCTTGGAGATAATTATGGTGTAGCTATCTCTATCGCTGTTGTAACAGCATCTGTAAATATTATCGTATTATTACTAACTTTAAGATCTAATATAGCAACACAAAAAATGCAAATAATTCAACCTGAATTAAATAAAATTCAAAAGAAATATGAAGGAAAAACAGATCAAGCTTCTCAAATGAAGCAAGGTCAAGAAATGCAAGCATTATATAAAAAACACGGAATTAATCCTTTTGGAGCTATATTATCAATGTTTGTACAGTTCCCAATTATTATTGCTATCTATCATGCCGTGCAACGTGCAGAAGCAGTAGCAACTGGTTCATTTATGGGGCTATCACTTCAAGTTTCTCCAATGGATGGAGTTATGGCTGGTGAATTTGCTTATGCTGTATTATTAATTATTATGACTGTATTCCAAATATTCTCTGCAAAACTACCTCAAATTTTGGCGGCTAGAAAAGCAAAAGCGCAAGCACAAGCTGAAGGCAGAAAATATGTTAAACAACCTACACCAGGTGGTCCTATGATGAACATGTTAATCTTTATGATTCCTGTTATTGCTGTAGGATTACCAGCTGCGATGACTATTTATTGGACTATTAGTTCCATCGTTATGATTGCCAAAACACTAGCTGTTCAAGCAATACTTGCAAAACAAAGTAACGTTTAGGAGGTACTTTGATGAAAAGTTATACTGCTAAAACTCTAGAAGAGTTGTTAAAAGGAGTTGCTCAAGAAAAGAATGTTGAAGTTGCTGAGTTAACTTATTTTGTTACTGATGAAAAAAAGGGACTGTTTGGTCTTGGTGGTAGTATCTCTGCTGAAGTATATTGTTTAAATGATGTAAAAGAATTTATCTTTGAATACTTAGGTTCTTTCTTTACTAATTTAGATTTAGAAACTGAAGTTGAAATAGTTCAAGATAATGACACCTTTAAAGTGTTATTGAATGCTTCGAACAATGCTATCTTAATTGGTAAGAATGGGCAAACGCTACAAGCTATCAACACTGTAGTTAAAAATGCAGCTAACTCAATATTTAAACGTCGTTTTCAAATTATGGTAGATATTAATAACTATAAAGAAAAACGCTATGAAAAACTAACGGCTATGGCTAAACGTATTGCAAAAACAGTACAGCGAACTAAAGTAAGTGCCACTTTGGATCCAATGCCAAATGATGAAAGAAAAATTATTCATCAAGCCTTAACTAACTATACTAATATTAAAACTGAGAGTGAAGGCGATGGAAAAACTCGTCACTTAAAAATTATTTATAGTGAAGAAAAATAAAGATAACAACCCTGTGCTCTAGTAGTGTAGGGTTTTCTCTTGATTGATTTATCTATTTTTGTGTGTTATTGTATTAGTGTGTTAATACACTAGTGGAGGACTTATGAAAATAAAATTTAATTCAAATTCACCAATATACCTTCAAGTTAGCGCTGATATAAAACGTAAAATTATAACTGGCCACTATCAATCCAACAGCAAACTAGAGTCAATTCGTGAACTTGCAACGATATATGGTGTTAACCCTAATACTATTCAAAAATCTATGCAAGAACTAGAAAGTATCGGATTATTATATTCGGAACGAGCATTAGGGCGTTTTATTTGTGATAATCAAGAAACTATAGATGATTTAAAACAACAACTTGCCAAGGATTTCATCAATGATTTTGTTTTAAATCTTGAAGGTATTGGATTAACTGTACAAGAGGGCATAAAATTATTAGAAAACAGGGAGGATATGTAATGACATCAAAAGGATTAATATCAATTCACAATTTGTCAAAGTTTTATGGTAATACACCGGCATTAAACAACGTTAATTTAGAACTTAAATCGGGAAAAATTATTGGTTTATTAGGACCAAACGGAAGCGGAAAAACAACTTTAATTAAAATCATCAATGGATTATTAAAAAGTTATCAAGGTAGTTTAACAGTAGATGATCAAGTAGTGGGAGCTCATAGTAAAAGCTTAATTTCCTATTTGCCTGATGAAAGTTACTTTAGTGACTGGATGAAAATAAAGGATGCAATCAACTTATTTAGAGATTTATATGTAGATTTTGATGTTGAAAAATGTCTTAACTTAATTAAGAGATTAGGCCTTCGTCCTGAACTTAAAATCAAAACCATGTCTAAAGGAATGAAAGAAAAATTTCAATTGGCCTTAGTAATGAGTAGAAAGGCAAAAATTTATATTTTAGACGAGCCTATTGGTGGTGTTGACCCTGCAGCTCGAGAATTAATTCTAGATATTATTTTGAATAACTATTCAAAAGATAGTTTAATTATATTATCGACACATTTGATTACTGATATTGAAAAAATATTCGATGAAATCATTTTCTTAAAGGACGGCTCAGTAGTATTACACCGTAATGCAGAAGATGTTCGACTGGAAACTGGAAAATCTATTGATGAAAACTTCAAGGAGGTATTTAAATGCTAAAATTAATTAAATATGAATTTATACAATCGTGGCGTAATTATGTCTATGTATATCTTGCTTATTTTACATTAAGTATCCTTGCTGGCTTTTTAATGGCCAATGAAAATATGTTAGATACAACAATCAATGCTATTATACTTACTAGTTTTCTATTTTTAGGTGTTGGTATAGTTATTGGGGTAATGATTTCCACTGCTCAAAATTTTATTACTTCTATGTTTAAGCGCCAAGGATATTTAACACTAACGCTTCCGGTAAGCACACACACCTTAATCTTATCCAAAATTCTTTCAGGATTTATGTGGATACTAATAAGTTTGATTGTTTATTCCTTAGGTATAGTTGTCTTTCTAGCCTTTACTGGGGTCTTTGAATACATTACTTTAACAGAAATAGTGGATAGCATAGTTTATATTTTGGAAGCGATTAATTTAAATACAGTCCTATTATTCTTGACTGGATTAGTTAGTTTCATTTCTTTTCCAATACTTATATTCGCATGTTCATCTATTGCTCACTCATCATATATTAGAAATCATCGTAATTTTTTCACTGTAGTATTGTTCTTTGTTTACGGTATTATTAGTGGTAACTTTGATGTCTTTATAGCCGAGGAAATATTAGCAAGCTATGCTGATGTTAATCAATACCAAACTGTAACTCTACTAGTTGCAGTTGTTGAAATGGTATTATTATACCTCGCTACGTGGTTCTTTATTGAAAAGAAAATAGAAGTTCAATAATTTTAAGATGAAAGTTTATACTTTCATCTTTTTCTTTGTAGTTGTTTTGATAAAGTTGTGGTAGAATAGTAAAACTAAGGAGGACATAGAAATGAAATTAATTGTTGGTTTAGGTAATCCTGGAAGAGAATATGAAAAAACTAGGCATAACGTTGGTTTTATGGCTATAGATATTTTAGCGAATTTACTTGATGTTGAATTTAAAACTAATCAATTTCAAGCACAAATAGCCTCTTTAAATTTTAAAGGCGAAAAAGTATTGTTAATGAAACCACAAACTTATATGAATTTATCTGGAGAAGCAGTTAGTGCTTGTGCTCGATATTATAAGATAGATACACAGGATATTTTGGTATTACATGATGATTTAGACTTACCAGTAGGCAAGATTAGAATACGCTATCAAGGAAGTTCCGGAGGACAAAACGGACTTAAAAATATTATTGAGTTGCTAGGAACACAAGATATTAAACGTATAAGAATCGGTATTGGTAAAGACCCTATTATTCCTACTAAGGATTATGTGTTAGGAAAAATTCCTAGCGATCAAAAAGAACTTGTTGATGAAATTTTATTAAAGGTTGCAAAAGCAGCGAGGGCTTCTTTAGCAATGAATTTTAATGAAGTTATGAATAGGTATAACCGATGAAGCAACTTCTTGATTTAATTACAAACAATCCTTCGACAAAGGAATTGAGTAGTCATAATAAAGAATTATCGTGTTTCAGCATGATAGAAGAAGTAATGATTGTAGCTGCAAGCTTTTATCAAAAACCCAGAAATATTGTAGTCATAAAAGAGAATGCTTATCAAGCGCAACAGTTTCACCAAAAAATCACCCCTCTACTAAAGGCACAAAGTGTCCTTTTTGACGTTGAGGAATCACTTCGCGTACAAGCTATTACTAATGATATTGAAGGAAGTGCTAGAAGGATTGAAGCTCTTTCTCGACTAACTAAAGAGGAATTTAAAGTTTGTATAACCCATATTGGTGCCCTAAGTACCCATAGAATGAATGTTAATCAATTTAAAGAGAGTTTAATTAGCTTAAAGGTGAATCAAGAAATTTCAATTCAACAATTAAAAGAAGCTATACAAGAAGCTGGTTATGCTTATGTTAGTAGAGTAGAAAAACCACTTTGTTTTGCTTATCGTGGAGGAATATTAGATGTGTTTTCAGTTAATTATCCACATCCTATAAGAATTGAGTTTTTTGATAATGAAATCGAAAGTATTCGTTTTTTTGATAGCAGTACACAACGCACCATTAACACTATCGACCAAGTTGAATTACTTTGTGCTAGTGAGTTTTTATTTAATGAGCAACAATACACTCTTTTAAAAGAGAAAACCAATCAAGAATTTATTGCTCATCAACAGAAAAACCCTGAGCTTGCTTCTGCTTTACAAGACACTTTATCTTTAGATTTAGATTTTATTCATCATCATTTATATGAAGCTAGACTATATCCGTATGTGAGTTATTTAGAGGATACTTCAAGTTTATTAGATTATATTGATCAACCTCATATAATTTATAGTAACAAAGAAAAAGGTCAAGATCACTTAAAGCGAATGCATGAAGAAAGTATTATTTATATTCAAGAAATGATTCAAGAGGGTATATTGCTGCCTCATTTTGCTATTTACAAAGATGAAGCATCAGAAATAAGTAAATATCCTACAACTATAATCAATCCTTATTTAAATATAAAATCAACAATAAGAGAAGTTTCTTTACCTACTGAGCCAATACAAATATTGGTAGATCTGTTTATAAAACAGTCTAAAGAAAATGTTATTATTTTATCTCTTAGTTCCTTAGAACAATCAATTTTAAATCCTCTTTTTACAGAAAAAAACGTTTTGGTAGAAGAGTTTCAACAGCCTGCTAAATCCGGTATCTTTTATCTAAAAGAAGAATTGGAAGAAGGTTTTGAATTAATAAATGATAAAATCTTCGTTTATACTTCTAAAGAATGTTTCAAAAAGAAAAGAAAAACTTCTCGCTATATTAGTAAATTTAATCAAGCTGAGGCACTTAGCTCTTATCAAGAATTAAACAGCAAAGATTATATAGTTCATCATCAACACGGTGTTGGTCAATTCATAAAAATACAAACTAAAGAAATTAACGGCATCCACAAAGACTTTCTTCAAATATTATTTAAAGGAAATGATGAGCTGCTCGTACCTTTAGAACAATTTAACCTGGTAAGAAAGTTTGTATCAAGAGAAGGTGTTACCCCTAAACTTAATAAGCTTGGCAGTAGCGAGTGGGCTAAGACTAAGGCAAAAATTAAAGCTAATGTTCAAGATATTGCAGAACGTTTAATTAACCTTTATTCATCAAGAGAAGAGCATATTGGATTTGCTTTTAGTGAAGACAATGAAGACATTGAGCTATTTAATCAGGATTTTGAACATGAGTTAACTCCTGATCAAAGTGTAGCAATTGAACAGATTAAGAAGGACATGATTAGTGCAAAACCTATGGACCGCTTACTTTGTGGTGATGTCGGTTTCGGAAAAACTGAAGTTTCTATTCGTGCTGCATTTCGTGCTGTAAATGACCAAAAACAGGTGGCTTTTTTATGCCCGACTACTATTTTATCTTTGCAGCATTATCAAACTTTTGTTAATAGATTTAAAAAGTTTGCAGTTAATATTGCGGTTATTAATCGCTTTATTTCTCCTGCTAAACAGAGCAAAATAATAAAAGATTTAAAAGAGGGAAAGATAGATATTCTTATTGGAACTCATCGTATTTTATCTAAAGATGTTGTTTTTAAAGATTTAGGACTTTTAATCATTGATGAGGAACAACGTTTTGGGGTAGAACATAAAGAGAAAATCAAAGAGTTAAAACAAAGTATTGATGTTTTGTCTTTAAGCGCTACACCAATACCTCGTACTTTACAAATGTCACTTATCGGTGTTCGTCAGCTTTCTTTATTAGAAACACCTCCTAATAATCGCTACCCTGTGCAAACGTATGTTGTTGAGAAAAACAAAAATCTCATTGTTGATGTGATCCAAAAAGAATTATCTAGACAAGGCCAAGTTTTCTACTTATTTAATAATATTGATCAAATTTATAATGTTGCAAGAACGCTACAAGTTCAACTTCCTGATGCCAAAATTGCTGTTGCTCATGGTAAAATGAGTCGTGAAGAAATTGAAGAAGTAATGTATTACTTTAGTAACGGCGAATACAATATTTTAATTTGTACTACTATTATTGAAACCGGAATAGATATACCTAATGCTAACACTATCCTGGTTGAAAATGCCAATCGTTTCGGCTTATCACAGTTGTATCAAATCAAAGGGCGTGTTGGTCGAAGTGATCGTGTAGCTTATGCTTATTTATTGGTTAATGAATTTAAGCAGTTATCGGAAATCGCAACAAAAAGACTACAATCGATTAAAGAATTCAGCGAATTAGGAAGCGGTTATAAAATTGCCATGCGAGATTTAACTATTAGAGGTGCTGGAGATTTACTTGGTCCAAATCAATCTGGGTTTATTGATGCTGTAGGTATAGATTACTATATTGAGATGTTACAAGAGGCAATTAATGAGAAAAAAGGTATTGTTGTACAAACTCCTAAAGAAAATATCGTAAAGCCTCAAATTGCAATTGACGGATATATACCTGAAGAATTTTCACCACAAGATCTCGAAAAAATTGCTATGTACCAAAGTATTGAGAAAATCAAAACTTTAGAAGAATTAACTGCATTTACTGAAGAAATAAAAGATTATCATGGTAAATTTCCTACCGCTGTACGCTTATTGTTTGAAAAGAAACAGCTTGAAATTGTTATGAGCGATAATGATGTTGAACAATTTAAAGAATCAAAGACTGGTGCAGAAATAATTTTTAGTGAGGTCTTTAGTAATCAATTAGATGGAGTTAAATTATTCGATATGGTGAATTCTATTTCTAAATCAATCAAAATTAAATATGCTAAAAATAAAATCAACATTACTTTACCTAAACATAAAAACATTTTAACTATGGCAATAACTGTGATACAAGGTACAAAAGATTGTATTTCAAATAAGTTTTAATAATTTAGAAGTATAAACTAGTAAAATCTCTCTCATAATACTATTAGTTTTTAAGGAGAAATACAATATGAAAGCTACAGGTATAGTTAGAAGATTAGATGATTTAGGAAGATTAGTAATTCCCAAGGAAATAAGAAAGATTTATAAATTAAAAGAAGGGGATTCTATTGAGTTTTTTGTATCCGAAAACAAAGAGATTATTATAAAAAAATTTCAACACTTAAGTGAAGATTTTAAGCAAATCGAAAATATGATAGAATCATATCAAGAATTATTTAATAATAATCCTTTAATGTTTTATGGTGACGATAGTTTGATCGCCGTTCACGAAAACATGTTTTCTAAGCAATTAAGTTCAAATTGTATTGAAAAAATTAAGGTATATAATGAACAAAACATCTCCAATGTTCAATTATTTGAAATGGATAATACTATAGTAAATTTAACAGTATTTCCTCTAGTTGTAGATAGTTTGTGGGTAGGATCATTTTTAGTATGTGATTATAATCCATCAGATAGCATGAAAAATGTAATCAACAGTTATATTAAACTACTTTCTCGCAATATTGAACATTAGATGGTATGATACTTATTGAGGTGATTTTATGCGCTTAGATAAGTATTGTAAGGTTTCTAGATTGTTAAAAAGACGCACAGTCTCTAAAGAATTAGCACTTAATGACAGAATTTTTGTAAATAATAAAGCCGCAAAACCTTCTTATGAAGTAAAAGTTGGAGATATTATTACTATTATTTTTGGCGAAAAAAAATTAACGGTGCGAGTATTAAGTATTCAGGACACAAGTAAAAAAGCTGATGCAGCTTCTCTTTATGAAATTGTAGATAATAATTAGTACTACTCAACACCTCTTGCTCATACAATAAAGCAGGAGGTATTTTTATGAGCGATATGCCTATTAAGTTTGAAACCAATCCTTATCACCGCTGTACATTAAATGATCGAAAGCTTTTAGAACTAACTGGAGTTAAACAAATTGATAGTTTTGATGCCCATGAATTTTTATTAGAAACATCACAAGGGTGGTGTATTATTCAAGGGAAAGAGCTAACTTTAGATAAATTAGATACAGATCGCGGTGAAGTTGTTATTAGGGGATTAATAGATACAATTCAGTATTTAGAAAACAAAAACAACAACGATAAAAACGGTTTGTTAAAAAGGCTGTTTCAATGATTTTGTTACCTCAGCAATTCCAAATGCTAGTTTTTCATTTATTAATGGGGACTTTATTGGGTTTGTTGTATAACATTCAAAATACTTTTGTATTTATTTGTTTAAAAGGGAAATGTAAAAACCTATTTGAATTTCTCTTTTTTACACTTTTTTTATTTCTTTTTTATTTTGCTCTGTATCAACTAAATGGTGGAATTACACAGCTATATTGTATTCTTTTATTTGTTCTTGGTATTGTATTATATTTCCAATTTTATTTCATTACTTTTAATCCTTTTATTTCTTCAATTATGAAATTAATTTTTAACTTGCTAAAAAAGACTGAACTTGCAATTTGGGGAATGACTGTTATAATTAATAACATACCCCTAGTTAAAAAATGGAGGAAATATCTTGGAAACCACACAAAAAGTAACGAAAAGAAAACCTAGAAAAAAAATTCTACAACTATTTAGTGTTGTATTATTGCTTATATCTGCTTATTTGTTTTATACAATATTCATGGAGTTTAATGAAACAATGACGCTATCTAATCAACTTGAAATCGTTCAAGAAGAGTTAAGTGCTATTCAGGAACAAAACAGAAAGTTATCTTCACAAGTCGAAAAACTTGAAAACCCTGATTATGTACAAAACTACGCACGTGGAAACTATATGCTTTCTAAACAAGGAGAGAATATTTATTATCTTCCTGCAGAGGTTGAACCGCCAGATTCAACAGTCCATGATTCTACTACATCTGTAATAACTGAATCACAACAAACAACTACACAAACAAACCCATAAACGAATCATAATCGTTAATGGGTTTTTTCATGCTTTGTATATTTACAATTGTTTTAATACTTAATAGTTGCAATGGTACTTTTTATCATTCTTATTCCATACACAAATTTTAAATATTGCTACCTTTTAAAGGGCTCTACACTTGACTTTCTTTACAATTTTTGGTACAACAAAATTAGATGATGGTTTGTTCAAAATTAAGTGTTATTTATTTGTATATTATAACGTGAGTAGACCCTATCGTTTACTCGCGTTTTTAATGTCTTTGTTTGTTGTAATTTAAGTAATATATTATAGCCTGCGAACTCACAATATTATTCGTGTTTTGCCATTCGAAAGGAAATAGTTACGTGAAAAGAAATTTTTTTGAAAAACATTCCATTATAATAGTCACCTTTTTTCTTTTACTTATTTCCTTGCTACTTTTATTTTATGTAAATGCCATAGATGACGAAATCTTAAGTGTTACGCGCAAAAAGATGGAAGATATAAATGTTCAAATGAGTGAAGAAATTGAGCGAAGTCTTGAAGAAAGTGAAGACGATTTGTCTTTGCTGTCTAAGTATGCTGCGGACGTCGATATTAATAAAGAGAATGCAATAGATTTTTTATCTTCTCAATCACAAATAGAAGAATTTGAAAATCTTTATTACATAGATTTAAACGGTGTTGGAATATCTTTAAATTCCGAAGTTTTTGATTTTTCAAATAACAAAGCTTTCTTACAAGCACTAGAAGATGACTTCCATATTAATGAACCTCGCGTTTCTACGATTTCTGGTTCAATGGTTTTTGACGTTGCTGTTCCTGTGACACAAAATGATATAGTTACTGGAATACTTCTTTGTGAAGTACCAATAAGTGATTTATATGAAATAATGGATAGCACCGCTAGATCTGGTTGGGTTTTTCTCGTTGATTATGACTTGAATATTTTATTCACCAGCAGTATAGGACATACCGAATTTGATTCTATCCCGCCAAGTGACATACAAACCCTTGGTGTGAATAACGTGACTCAAGGTGTTGCAAATGCAGTCAATGGCCAACATGGAAGTTTTTCGTATGTAGCAAATTATGGTAGTGGCAACACACAGAAAATACTTACTTATGCTCCTATTAGTATGGCTGAGTGGGTATTAGTTGTTTCTATTGAAGAAAGTGTTATCAACATTGATCTAGAAACGGCTGTTAATCAAGTCGCTACCTTCTCAATAGTCATTTTATTCATCATAATAGTCTTTATTATATATATTTGGGTTTACAGATTTTTGGGTATTCGCTCACTTGAGCGTGTTGCTTATTATGATGAACTTACAGGACTTCCTAATTTAACTAAGCTAAAAAAAGATATGACAACAATACTAAAAAACAATAAAAAACAAAAATATACAGTGATAAAAATCGATGTAGAAAACTTCAAAGCAATAAATGAAATGTTTGGTTTTGAAATTGGAAATCGTGTTTTAAAGGCATTTAAACCGATAAGAGAAACAGTGTCCGAAAGCACTTTAATGATTGCAAGAACAGGAGTAGATGAATTTATACTCTTTTCCGGTAACGGATTTTTAGATGATATGGAACAGCGTACCGCTATTTACGAATCATATTATCAAAAATTTATACCTGAACTAGGTAGCTATAATATTTCATTTAAGTACGGGCGATATCATATTCCACTTGGGTTTACTGATGTTGATGAAATTATTAATAAACTTAATTTAGCTCATAAGTTTGCTAAAGATCACAAGGGTCTTATAATATATGACTATGATGAAAATTATTCAAAAAAATTACTTAAAGATGCACAAATTACTAGCAAAATGAAATCAGCTCTTGCCAACAATGAATTCGAAGTATATTTACAGCCTAAATTTTATTTAAAAGATGGTAGCCTTGCTGGGGCTGAAGCTCTTGTTCGTTGGATTGAGCCTAATGGAAATATATTATTACCATTAGAATTTATTCCGTTATTTGAAAAAAACGGATTCATTGGGGCGTTAGATAAATATGTTTTAGGTAAGGTTTGTGAATTACTTAAAAATTGGATTAATAGTGGTAAAACCCCTATTCCAATTTCGATAAATTGTTCTCGTGAAAACCTTCATAATTCTAATCTTGTAAATGATATATCAAAAGTTGCTGATAGTTATGGAGTTCCCCATCAATATATTGAGATAGAATTAACTGAGTCAGCTACTATAGAAAATCAAGAATTAATTACAAAATTATTCAATGATTTGCAGGGATCTGGGTTTAAAATATCGATTGATGATTTTGGTGCGGGATATTCCTCTCTTGGACTTTTAAAAAGCCTCAGAGCTGATACATTAAAAATGGACAGAAGTTTCTTCAACGATAAAAACAACGCCAATCGTGCTGAACATGTCATAAATAGTTTCATCGAATTATCTCACAACCTCAATATGATTGTGGTTGCTGAAGGGATTGAAAATGCTGAGCAAATAGCTATGCTTAAAAATATGGCTTGCGATATTGTACAAGGGTTTTATTTTTCTAAGCCTATTACGATGACAGAATTCGAAGATAAATATATAAATTCAAATTAAGATAATATTCAAGGAGAGTACATGTGAAAAAATTTATTGACTGGCTTAATAATGCCACTATTACAAAAAAATTCTTACCCTTAAAAATATTTGTAACTGTTAATGTTTTTATTATCAGTTTATTTTCTTTTTTCTCGATAGCTGCAATAAATATTTCTTCGCAAAATATCATCAACACTAATGTTAGGCACAAAGAAGAACTTAGTGCCATTATAAGAAATATGTATGAATGTCGTGTTTTAGGAAGAGATATCCTGTTTGCAGTTGAAGAAGATGTAAAACTTAACTATTATAATGATTATATTGACGCTTTCGATGAACTTGACTATAGAATGGATGAATACTCAAAGTATTTAAGTGGTAGTCAACTTGTTGAATTTACTCGAATAATAGAAGAAAAAAACATGTATAAAGATAGTATGATTCTATCTGCTAATATTTGGATTAACGAGGGCGACTATGATGAAGCTCTTTATGCACTTCAAGTAGTAACCCCTATAGCTAATGAGTTTTTTGGAAGTATTGATGAATACTCCTTTGCCGAAGAAGAAATTATGTTACTAGCCTTAGATAGAAACAATGGTCTGGTTATGACTATATTAATATCTGGTGTGATAATAGCTGTAGCTATTATTCTAGGTGTTATTTTCTTTACTAGCTTCTTTACCAATAGTATTAACTTAAGTCTTATCAAACTAGAAAAATCCATGTCTCTAATTGCAGAAACAGGTAATATGAAAATTGAAATTCCAAGTGAATTATATACAAAAGACGAAGTTGGCAGAATTGCTGGTGTTGCAAACAAAATGAAAACGATGCTTTTAGAATATTCCTACAATGATACACTTACTGGAGGTTATAATGCAAAAGCCTATCATGAAGAAATTAATGATCTTTTTAGCGATAATGATGAGCAAAAGGAAATTTGGTGTGTTATCTCTGATATGAATAATCTCAAATTAATTAATGATAATTTAGGACATATTGAAGGTGATACATCACTTAGAAAAGCTTATTATTCGTTAAATAGCAATTTTGAAAAATTTGGTAAAACGTTCCGTATTGGTGGAGATGAATTTGTATCTTTACTTGTTGGTTGTAGCAAAGAAGAATTAGAGTTGATTATTGAAAATATCAATAAAGAAATAGACACTGCAAATAAACATTCTATGTTTAAGTATTCAATGGCAATTGGGTATGATTGCTTTGTTGGCAATACTATCGAACAATACAATGATTTCTTTAAATCAGTAGATAAAAAAATGTATGATGATAAATCTGCTAATAAGCAATCAAGAATGCATGCACGAGTTAAGTAATTAGTAAATAATCATAGTTATTTATTACTAATGGAGGTTTAATAATGGAAGATACAAGATTTATAGATTTAGAAAAAGTTCACCCTGACTACAATGTTTTTAGATATGAAAAGTTTCAAGAAGATATTGAAAAACAAAAAATTAATAAAATTTGTATGACAGAAATTATTAATGCAGATATGATGATTGCCACTTTTGGACTGCAAGATTACATGTTAGGTTGTAAAGAGGTATTAACTAAAGGAAAAGAGGAATTTGAAGAAAAGGGCTTAAATTCTTGTGTTACTCATTACATGTATAATTATAAAAATTTTATTATTGCTGCTAATGATGAAGTAAGCGATGAAGATTTTTTACAACTCATGCAAGAAAGTTATAATCAATATATGATTTCAAAATCTAAATTAGTCGGGCTTCACGCCCTTTCACGCTTTGTTGTAGTATTTGGTAACGAAAATATAATCAATCGAGCCAGAAGTGCTTTTTATCTGCATAGGAAATCTCAAAACAATTTTATTGTTGCTTCTAATGAAATTGAGCTGCTAAGAACCGAAAACAGAGTTGCTGTGGAAGTATTCAATCTAATAAATTATGCAATCAATGAAAATAAAGTTATACCTTTTTATCAAGGTATTCATAATAATGAGAGTGGAAAAATTGAAAAATATGAAGCCTTGATGCGCATCGCTGACAAAAATGGTAAAATTTTTAATCCGAGCATGTTTTTAGGTATTTCTAAGAAATTTAAACTATATAGTACTCTTAGTAAGATAATGATTGATAAAGTTTTAACTGACTTCAATAATAAAAAGAGTGAAGTTTGTATAAACTTGTCCTTGTTGGATGTTCAAAGCTCAGAGTTCACAAATTGGTTTATAAGTAGAATTAAATCATTTAGTGATCCAAAAAGGTTAACGATAGAGTTTGTAGAAACAGAAAACTATAATAACAGTAAAAGTTTATATGATTTTTTAAATTTAACTCGGAAGCTTGGTTGTAAAATAGCAGTTGATGACTTTGGTGTTGGTTTTGCAACTTTTACTTCGATAATTTCACTTAAACCAGACATTATTAAAATAGATGGACAGATAGTAAAAGATTTATCTTCGAGTGAAGATAATAAAACTATTCTATATTCTATTTGCTACATGTGTAATATCATTGGATCCAAAACTGTTGCTGAATTTGTTGAAACAGATGAAGTACAGAAAATATTAATTAATAATAAAATAAGCTATTCTCAAGGTTATCACTTTGCGCTTCCTCTTCCTATTACTGAGCTTAATGTGCTTTAATACTTATTAGCTACAATGTAATTGTGTGTACATTTATATTGTAGCTTTTTTTTATAATCTTTTTTATGCTTTATTCTCTTTATATTGTTCTTTTATACTGTGATCTATTTTTTATTATTTTTAATTTATTTAATACCTTTTTATTTTTCGACATCAATCGACATCTTGTTTATCATAAAATGACAATAAAGAAAGGTAGGGATATATATAATGAAAGGTCCTGGAATTAAAGAATACATAAAAATATTAAATGAACTAAAAGAAAAGGCACACTATGATGGGGTTAAATATATAGAAATTAATTCTAAACAGCTACATGAACAAGTTTCACCATATCACGCAACTATGCCTACATGTTGTCAAGCAAAATACAAACTTATGTTAGAAGGAGA
>CAYJJG010000009.1:0-58696 GCA_964370435.1 uncultured Holdemania sp. | reverse complement strand
AAAAAGGGGTTTTAGACCCCGAAAATTTAAAACCCCGAAATATGTTCGATACCCATAAAAAGTAAGATTTCAAAAGCACTGTAGTATAAAAACACAGTGTTTTTTTGTGTATTTAATACTATAAAAAGGATTAAAAACGCTTTTCAATAAGTACTGCATAGTGTATAATGATACCGCAAACAGAAAATGATATTAGGTGGAGTTAAAACGCTGTAAAAGATCAATTTTAAATAACGGTGCTGCTGAACAAATTTTAGTAGATGTCGAGTTCCTTGTAATTGATGCAGATATAGTAGCCAACTTTGTAAAACATTTCCATAAAAAGCTGATGTTTCCAAACTATATAGGAATTGCAAAAGAGGCACATGACTATAGGAGACCACTCATTCAAGGTGAATCAGTAGTGTTTATGGAAGACAGATTATCAGCTTTCGCAAAACCTTTCTATGTGAGATAAGGAATAGAAACTTCTGCTTAAGTCAGAAGTTTTCTTTTATAAGGAGGAGTAGATATGAAAAAATTAAATATACTTAACAAAGCATTTTATAGTAATGAAGGTCTTGAAGACGCAAATAAGTTTTCTTTGCTTACAGCAGTGCTTGTGTTTTTCTTAGTTGTTACCCTATTGGGGCTAAGTAGCAGTTATCACACTAATCAATATATTGAAACAGCTTATGTAAGTCATCAAGAAACATTGGATGAAATGGTTTCATCATCCTTTGAACAGTTTGATAATTGTCAGGTAGATGAAACATTAACTTTTGGCTGTAATTCTTATCAAAGTGTGATGCTACAGGATTTTACTTTGATTTATCAAGAAGAAGATTATACTGAAATTGGAAACTTTGTTGGTTTTTTCGAAGACTATTATTTAATTCAAAGTGAACTATTGAATATAAAATCACCTTATAGTTTTTCTGTAAATTATGAAGAATTTAGTAGCCAAGAGGATTCATTAGCTCTTGCAAATATACATATAATAAGTGGATTAGAAAATAGTTTTAGTAATACTATATATAATGATTTATCGTACAGTCTGTTATTAATGACGATAAATACTTTATTGGTAGTTTCTATCAACACCCTAAGTTTACGTAAATATGATAAAGTAAAATATAATCGCAGAAATTTATTTAAACAGTGTATGTTAATGGCGTTACCAAGTGCGGTTATAAGCGGTATTATTAGTATTATGCTTACTAATGTGCTTCACGTACTAGTATTGTTTGCGATTATCTATAATTTACGTATTACATTTTATGTAAAAGGATTATTTAATAAGCTAGAAAATGTTGAAAACAATAATTTATGAAACAATTTTCATTGAAAGAAAACACGAAAATTTTCATTGTAGATTGACATTATCAGTAAATATATGTTAATATTTATTAACCAATCAATTTTTTAATTGATTAAAAAGAGGAGGAGAAAGAAATGAAAAAGTTATTAACTTTTGTGTTAGTGTCATTACTAGGTTTAAGCTTAGTAGGTTGTTCATCAAGCCCTAGCACATCAACTGATGACCCAGCAACAGATGCACCTGTTACTTTCGTAGTAGGTAATACTGATTTTGCTGGTGAATTCATGCAAGGTTGGGGGAACTCTTCATACGACAACAATATTCGTAAATTAGTTGACGGAAATGAAGGATTTTTCACACCAAATGCAGACAACGAATTGGTGCTAGCTCACTATTTAGAAAGCTATACTACTGAAAAAGTACCTAATCCAAATTATGTTGAAGGTGGAGAAGAAGCTGCTGAATTAGAAGTTTGGTCTTTCACAGTTAAAGAAGGAATTAAATTCTCTGATGGTGAAGATTTCACTACAGAAGATATTTTATTCACTTATGAACTTTATTCACATCCAACATTCTTAGAAGCAAAAGGTAGTGGTTCTCATCAACCTAATTTCATTTATGGATTTGATGACTATGTAGCATCTTGTGATGCTGGTGCTTGTGATATTTCATTACTTGGTATTGAAGTAGTAGATGATTACAACATTAAATTTACAATTGCTGAACCAGTTTATACTATTAAATCTGAGTTTGCTTACTTTATGTATGCAAAACATCAAATGGCACCAGATGGTGTTGTTGATGTAAACGTTATTCAAGCTAACTACATGAGTAGTCCAATTGGTGTAGGTCCTTATAAAATCACTGAATGGAATCCAGGTTCTGATGTTCAATTAACAATCAATGAATACTATACTGGAAACATTAATGGTGTAATGCCTACAGTGGACAATATCGTAGTACGTGTTGTGCCAACTGAAACTGATATCGATATGTTAATCAATGGTGAAATCGATATGATTCAAGGTCAAATTGAACCTGAAAAAATCGAAGCTGCAAAAGCTGATCCAAACTTAACTTTCAATAACTATCCACGTCATGGTTATGGTCATATTACATGGCATACTGACTTCGGAGCTACTGCTTATACTGAAATGCGTTTAGCAATTGCTTATGCATTTGATAAAGAAACTTTCGTACAATTAATGTGCGGTGATTATGGTTCTCCAGTTGCTGCATCTTATTCTCCACATTTCTGGATGATTGATGATGCTTGGATCGAAGAAAATGTTAATCCATTATCATATGATCCTGCAATGGCACGTTCTATTTTAGAAGATGCTGGTTGGGCTATGAATGCAGATGGAATCTATGAAAAAGATGGTGTTGTTGCGGAAATCCGTATCGCTACTGGTGGATCTCCATGGCCTGATTATTTAAATAATACTTTAGCTAATTCAGTTGAAGAAAGTGGAATCAAATTCACTATCGATACTGTTGACTTCTCAGTATTATTAGATCATTACTATGGATTACAACCACTAGCTGACAGAATTTATAATGGTTTTGCATTAGCAACATCATATAATCCTGAATTTGATGGTTATGTAAATAATCATAGTGATTTCGTTTACCCATTTGGAGAACAAAGTTCAACTAACCAAAGTCGTTGGGTTAATGAAGAAAATGACAGATTACTTGAACTTATGAACTATGCAGCTGCTGGAACTGAAGAAGGTGATGCTCAGTACCAACAAGCATATCGTGACTGGGTTGTATTAAACAATCAAGAAAACCCTGTTCTTCCAATCTATGCAAATGATTACCATGATTTATACAACGCTAAATTTGAAAACTTAGTGACTGGTCCAATGTGGGATTGGCCATATGCAATCGTTGAAGCAACTGTTGCAGAGTAAGTAGTCAAAAAACAAGTTTAATAAAGAAATAGTCATTATAGACGCTATGGTGACTATTTCTTCTATTTATAAAGGAGCGAAAGAATGAATAAGACGAATGAAAGATCTAGACTACAATCGGCTTTAGCTACGCTAGTACCGCTAGTTAGATATACTTTATTAAGATTATTACAAATGATTCCAGTATTATTAATTATTTCATTTATACTATTCTTAATAGTTCAATCTATGCCTGGTGATCCAGTGTGGGCATATGTTGATCCAGAGCGCCCGATTGATCCTGGTTATTTAGATCAACTAAGACAAGAATTAGGACTAGTAGGTCCAATGCACGAACGATACTTAAAATGGATTGGCCGATTACTTCAAGGTGATTTTGGCTATTCGACGTCATTAAGAAAAGATGTTGCTGATATCATCCCATTTTACTTAAAAAACACATTATTAGTAAACATTGTTTCTTTTATTGTTGCTTTAGTTTTCTCTATCGTAGTAGGAATAAAATCTGCAGTGAATAGATTTTCTTTCTTTGATAAATTTTTCACTGTGTTTTCTATTGCGGGGATTTCAATACCAAGCTTTTTCTTTGCGATGTTATTGATTTTTGCCTTTGTTATTACCATACCTCTATTTCCGTTTGCAGGTATGTACGATGTTAGGGCAACTTATGCTGATGGTAGCTTGGCTGAATATCTAGATTTAGCCCATCATATGGTGCTACCAGTATTAGTTTCAGTTATGGGGACAAGTTCAACGTTAATACGTTATATTAGAAACTCGATGCTTGAGGTATTAAAACAAGATTATATTCGTACTGCACGATCAAAAGGTTTAAGAGATAAAGTTATTATTTATCGCCATGCCTTTAGAAATGCATTAATTCCAGTACTAACACTAATTGGATTCTATATTCCTGCTTTATTTAGTGGTTCAGTACTTGTTGAAAATATTTTTGCATGGCCAGGTATTGGTAATCTACTTAGAAGTGCATATGATGCAAAAGATCAACAAATTATTTTAACTATTACTTTATTTTACTCAGTAATTACACTATTAAGTAATTTATTAGTTGATTTAAGTTATGGCTTTGCTGATCCTCGTGTAAGATTAGGAGGTTCTAAAAATGACTAAAAATAAAAAATATGATACTGAAGAAATATTGAGTCCAACAAAATTAATGGTTCAACGATTCTTTAAAAACAAATTAGCAGTATTTGGGCTAGTGATTTTCTCACTAATTACAATTTCAGTTATTATTACTCAAGTTTATATCACAGTAACTGACTATGATTTAGCAAATATTGACTTAACTCAAAAATATCTTGCTCCATCTTCAGAATTTTTATTTGGAACAGATGAATTCGGTAGAGATAATTTACCACGAGTTTTCTTAGGTGGTTATTTATCTATTCAAATTGGTTTTATTGCTGCATTAATCTCTGTTACTGTGGGATTAATTATTGGTGGTATTGCAGGTTTTTATGGAAAAATGGTAGATAATATTTTAATGCGATTTACTGAAATAGTATCTAGTTTCCCGTTTTTACCTATTGCTTTTACTGTTGCTGTAATCTTCTTAGAATTAGAGCCTGAACTTCGTTTATATTTAATGATGTTTATTATTGGTTTACTAGGTTGGACAGGACTAGCACGTATGGTTCGTGCACAAATTTTATCGCTTCGTGAACAAGAATTTATGACAGCGTGTCGTTCATTAGGTATTAAACCGTGGAAACAAATTACGCGCCACTTATTACCAAATACGATTGCTTACGTTATAGTTAATGCTACAACAGCATTTTCCGGGGCAATATTGTCGGAAGCATCATTATCTTATCTAGGATTATCGGTATCTGAACCGATTCCAACTTGGGGAGGATTATTATATCGTTCATCAACTTCAATAATTATGCGTCAGTATCCATGGATGTGGATATTCCCAGGACTTTTACTATTTTTCTTAATTTTAAGTGTTAACTTAATAGGGGAAGGTATGCGTGATGCAGTTGACCCTAAATCACAAGTTAAGTTTAGAAAACAAGAATCAGAAAGTATATTTAAAAGACTTTTTGCAAAAAAGCAAAAGGAGGAAGGAGTTAGCCATGAATGATAACGTAATTTTAGATGTTGTCAATCTGCATACTTACTTTACGACGGACAAGGGTGTTGTAAAAGCAGTAAACGGTGTTGATTTCAAAGTTAAAAAGGGAAAAACATTAGGAATTGTTGGTGAAAGCGGCTCTGGTAAATCAGTAACTTCAATGAGTATTCTTCGTTTATTAGAGTGGCCAGGAAATATTGAAGATGGAAAAATTTTATATGCTAAAGATGGAAAACAAATCAATTTAGCTTCAGCTTCTGAAAAAGAAATGATGAAAATTCGTGGTAATGATATTTCTATGATATTCCAAGAGCCAATGACTAGTTTAAATCCAGTTTTTAAAATTGGTAAACAAATTTCAGAAACCTTAATTTTGCATCAAAATATATCGAAACATGATGCTCATCAAAAATCAATTGATTTACTTAATGAAGTTAAAATTCCTCGTGCTGAAGAGGTAGTTAATAATTATCCTCATCAACTTTCTGGTGGTATGAGACAACGTGTCATGATTGCTATGGCATTAGCTTGTCGTCCAGATATTTTAATTGCTGATGAGCCTACTACAGCACTTGATGTTACAATTCAAGCGCAGATACTTAAATTAATGAATGACTTAAAAAATAATAATGGAACAGCTATCATGTTTATTACTCATGATTTAGGTGTAATTAATCAAATGGCAGATGATGTTGCGGTAATGTACTGTGGTGAAATTGTTGAATATGCCGATGTGGATACTATTTTCCTTCCTTCTAGCAAATATTCTCATCCTTATACAGAAGGATTATTAGTTTCAATTCCGCGCTTGGAAGATGATGCAAATGCTAGATTAGAACCAATTCCGGGTAGTGTTCCTCACCCGCTTAACTTACCAAAAGGATGTAAATTTGCACCTCGTTGTAAATATGCAACTGAAAAATGTAATAATGAGCATCCAACATTACAAGATTGTGGTAATGGACAAAAAGTGCGTTGCTTCTATCCAGTGAAAGGAGTACGTAATAATGACAAATAAAAATGATGGTGTTTTACTTCGTGTAAAAAAACTTAAAAAATATTTCCCAATCAAGAAAGAAAGCCCTTTTGCAGAACGTCAATATGTTCGTGCAAATGATGGAATTACCTTAGATATTTACAAAGGTGAAACTGTTGGTCTTGTAGGTGAATCAGGATGTGGAAAATCTACTCTTGGTCGTGTATTGTTACAATTATATCCACAAACTGCAGGTGCTACATTCTATTATGGGCGCTCATTAGAAGATGTTGCCCCAAAATATGTAATGAAAACGATTAAAAATCTAAAAAATGATGTTAATAATTTAGAAAAAAATCGTGAGCTTCGCCGTCAGTGCAAAGCCAAAGTTGAAGCTGCTACAACTGAAAAAGAGCTAGCTGTTGCTAAAAAAGCTTTTGATGCTATTGATACTAAGATTGATGTTTATTTCGATACTACTGTTAAAATTTTCGGATCATTAACATTATGTGATGACCTAGATGCAGCAAGTGAAGCTATGAAACAATGGTATTCTACAAAAGGTAAAGAGATTGCGTTGCTACGCAAAGCAGCTTTACTTGAAGTTCATATTGAAGCTGATACACTTGAAAACAAAGCTAATAGCGCAAAAGTTGCGAATAGTCAAAAACAATTAGAAGCAATAAAAAAAGAACTTGATGCTATTAAGTTGGTTCTTGAGCAAACACAACAAAAGATTGATGCTTTAAAAGAACCACTTAAATCAAATAAAAAGTTTGAAAGATTAGAAGCTCGTCGTGATAGTGGTATTGATTTAGCACGATTAACTACAGAAGAGATGCGCTTACTTCGTACCGATTTACAAATTATTTTCCAAGATCCATATTCCTCATTAAATCCGCGTATGACTGTAGGACAACTTATTGGCGAAGCACTAGTTACTCATGGTTACTATAAACAAGGAAGCCAAAAGCTAACTGATTATATTACCAATATTATGGAAAAATGTGGTCTTCAAGGTTATATGATTCATCGTTATCCACATGAATTTTCAGGTGGACAACGTCAACGTATTGGTATTGCAAGAGCTTTAGCATTACAGCCTAAATTTGTTGTATGTGATGAAGCGGTAAGCGCCCTTGATGTTTCTATTCAATCGCAAATTATTAATTTACTTAAAGATTTCCGTGAAGAACAAGATTTCACCTATTTATTTATTTCACATGATTTAGGTGTAGTTAAATATATTAGTGATCGTATTGGAGTTATGTATTTAGGAAATTTGGTTGAACTAGCATCTACTGAGGATATGTTTGATGAGCCATTACACCCATATACAAAAGCACTACTTGCAGCAATCCCAACAACTGATGTTGCAAGCAGATCTGCATTAAAACCACTTGAAGGTGATGTACCAAGTCCGGTAAAACCTCCAAAAGGTTGTAAATTCCATACACGTTGTGAAAAATGTATGGACATCTGTAAGAAAGATGAACCTGCATGGATAGAAGTTAAAAAAGATCATTTCGTTGCTTGTCATTTGTATCAGGCTATGAACAGCAATAAGGAGTAATAATTTTGAAATTTACTAGAGATAGAGAAGAAAATAGACAAAAGGAAAATGAATTAGAAGAGTTGAAACAAACTATTAATTTAGAAAAAGGGGATACAACAGCAATTATCATAGCTGCTTTAACCACCATATTTCCATTTGCGTTATTAATTTTCAGTCTGATTATGTTTATTGTTTGGATCTTATTTACTTAATCACTATAAACCACATTTATGACATTGGTCGTAATGTGGTTTTTTTAATATAGTGATGTGCCTTCTAACAGCATTTCGTAATTTGGTTGACAGGCTTATAGATATTAAGGAAAATCTTAAAATGCTCTTTTGTATCTATATTCGCTTTTAAGATGAATATTCAAGCTACTCCACATTACAATTTATGAAATAAACATTAAATTAATTGGTAATACTTGTTAAAAAATTAAAATTAAACAAATAAAATTTAATATAGGAAAAATAGTTAGAATGTAAAAGACTATAGTGCTTGTAATAGTAAAATTAAACTGAATTAATCATGGATTAATCACTTTTTTCAGTTTGTAGTTACCTTTAATTTCCTTGCTTGATTATCGATAGGTGGGAACACTTAAATTATTGAGTGAGGTAGATTATGGCAAGATATAAAGTAGAAATAAATGGTATTAATACTTCGACATTACCAGTATTAAAAAACAAAGAAATGATGGCCTTGTTTGTGCGACTTCAAGAAGGTGATAGCTCTTGTAAAGAGGAGTTAATTTTAGGTAATTTAAAGCTTGTTTTAGCAATGACACAACGCTTTGTGCATCGTGTTGATAACATGGATGACCTTTTTCAAATTGGTTGTGTTGGTTTAATTAAAGCTATTGATAACTTTGATCTGAAACATGAAGTACGATTTTCTACTTATGCAGTACCAATGATTATTGGTGAAATGAAACGTTATTTACGCGATAATCAAATGATAAGAGTATCAAGACAACTGAAGGAATTAGCGTATAAGGTACTAAGAGAAAAAGAAAATTTCATTCATACTCATCAAAAAGATCCTACTTATGAAGAGTTGGCAGAGATATTAAAAGTTACTTCTAAAGAGGTGCAAGATAGTTTAGAATCCATGCAAAGTGTAGTTAGTATTTTTGAACCTTTATTTCAGGATGATAATGATACACTTTATTTGCTTGATCAAATACATGATGATAAAGATGAGATAAAGCTGTTACAGAATAAGCTATCCTTAAGGGAAAGTATGCGTCATCTTAATCCCAAAGAATTTGATATTATTAAACAACGGTATTATGATGGTAAAACTCAAGTTGAAATAGCACATGAATTAGGAATATCACAGGCTCAAGTTTCTCGCCTTGAAAAAAATGCGCTAAGCTCATTAAAGAAAAGTTTATAAATTTCGACATAATTTTATCTATTACTGCATATAGTGTTAATAGGTGATGGTATGAAAATGAGTGTATTAATGCAAAAACAAGTAATATCCATTGTAGATGGACAGATATTAGGGTATATTGCAGACTTCGAATATGATCCACAAGTATATAAAATTGAATCTTTCTGCGTTAGAAAAAAGACCACTTTATTCAGTTATTTTTTTCAAGCTTTTTTAAAAGACAGTAGTGTCATTGTTAAAATAGATCGAATTGTTTCTGTAGGTAGCGATGTTGTATTAGTTGAAGGTACAAAACAACGAAGAAGGAATTAAAAGAATGCAAATTTTTCCGCATTCTTTTTACGCTGAAAAAAGTTAAAAAATCAAAAAAGTTATGCTATAATAAGAATAATTGTGGGAGGTAATATGGAATGATATCACAAAAAATTAAGAATTTGTTCACTGTTGAAGAAGACGATGAAGAAGTAGAGGAATCCATTGAAATGAGTGAAGAAGAAGCTACTCGATATACGCATTATGAAAAAGCTGCAGATGCATCTAAATTAAAAAATGCAGGTAATACTGTACTTGTTTTATTTGAACCACGTTCTTTAACAGATGCCCATGAAATTGGTAGCCATTTAATGAAAGTGAAAGCGGCAGTAGTTAATATGCACCGCCTAGATGCTACAACAGCTAGACGTGTATGTGATTTCTTGACAGGTGTAGTATTTGCTTTACAGGGAGATAAAGTTTTAGTTGGAGATAATGTTTATTTATTTACCCCTAAATCGATAGGTGTCGATGGGCAAATAGATATGAATGTACAAGATGAAGAAAACTAATGTTAAAGATAGTGCTTTATTTTTTGCAAGATTAGAAGATTATAGTAAGCAATGTATCCGATATCAACAACAAGTAACTACTTCTTTTTTTAATGAAGAAGAGCTAGTGACAGCGATAAAATATCTTGGCAAAAAACATCTTTATCAAATTGATGGTGGTTATCCTAATGCTAGACGAGCACGGATAGCCTTTCTTTATTATAGTGATGTTTTTGAAAGTGAAGTTGTATGCTTAGTAGCTAAAATAAATCAAAAGTTTGTTAAGATAAGCCATTCTGATGTGCTAGGTGCTTTAATGGCATTAGACATTGAGCGTAGCCACTTTGGGGATCTCTTTATATTAGAAGATAAAATTGTTATTTATGTAAGTAGTGCGATGGCACAATATGTGTGTGAACAATGTACACAGATACATAAATTAAAAATAGTATTTAAACAAAGTGATGAAGCACTGTATACTTCACAACAGTTTGAAGAACAATCAATTAATGTTGCGAGTCTTCGTCTTGATAATGTCGTAGGAGCGATTGTTCCTTGCTCAAGGAAAATTGCACAAGAGTTAATAAAATTAAATAAAGTATCAATAAATCATGAAATTATTGAAGATTACAGCAAATTATGTCATAATAATAACGTTATCTCAATTTCTGGTAGTGGGCGTTATATACTGGTGGATGATGGAAAAACTTCCAGAAAAGACCGCCACATAGTAACGGTTAAAAAGTATTTGTAAGGGAGGTGCACTTCATGAGTAATAAAATAACTAATTTTAAATTAATGAAATCAGGTTATGATCGTTTTGCTGTGGATAATACTCTTGAAGAATATCGTCAACAAATAGAAACTCTACAGAATCAGATAAAGGTTTATGACCTTCAAATTAATAAGGCTAATGAAGAGTTTACTTTGATTAAGCAACGTTATGAAGCTTTGATGGATGGTTTTGAAGGTAAAGAGAAGGCAGCAGATGAAATCGCAAGACTTGCCTTAAGAGAATCAAATCGCATCATTGATACAGCGCAAAGTAATGCTGACGCAATAATCAGTGAAGCACTCACTACTGCAAAACTAATTCTTAATGAAGTTTCTAACTTATCTAAAGAAGTAGTTGAAAGAAAAGAAGAGCTGTTAGAAAAAACTCAAAATTTGCGAAAAGTTATTGAAGAATTTGAAACAATAGAAATACCAGTTATGAAACATATTAAAGATTAAATACTAGGAACAAGACAAGTTTATTACTTTAAAAGCATAGAGAAATCACGGTTGGTGGAAGTGATTGAAAGAAGTAAATAAGATATCACTTGGAAGTAGCGATTTTGAAAAGGAATCGACGTTGTCGGCGTTAACGAATAAAGTGCATAAGTTTACTTATGAACTAAGGTGGTACCGCGAAGATTTCGTCCTTAGCAATAAGGACTTTTTTTATATAAAAGGAGGATTTATCCATGGATTACAAAGATACACTACTCATGCCTAAAACAGCATTTGAAATGCGAGGGAATCTTACAGAAAAAGAACCTAAGATGTTAGCTGTTTGGAATCAAGAAAAGGCTTACCAAAAATTATTAGAAGCACATAAGGGACAACCAAGTTTTATTCTACATGATGGGCCACCATATGCTAATGGGAATCTTCATGCAGGTACTGCAATGAATCGTATTATTAAGGATATTATTGTGCGTTCTCATGCAATGAATGGCTATTATACACCATTTTTTCCTGGCTGGGATACTCATGGTTTACCTATTGAAAATGCTATTCAAAAATTAGGTGTTGATCGTAAGAAAATATCAGCAGCTGATTTTAGAAGAAAATGTGAAGAATTTGCTTATACTCAAGTAGCAACTCAAATGGAAACGATGAAACGATTAGGTACTTGGGCTGATTTTGATAATCCTTATATAACACTACAAAAGGATTTTGAAGCTAGACAAATTGATAACTTTGCTAAAATGGCATTAGATGGCTTAATCTATCAAGGATTAAAACCAATCTATTGGTCACCAGCTCAAGAAACAGCTATAGCAGATAGCGAAATTATTTATTTAGATAAAAAAGATCCAACTATTTTTGTTGCATTTAATGTGCTTGATGGTAAGGGTGTTTTAACTGATGAGAAATTTGTTATATGGACGACAACTCCTTGGACAATTCCAGCTAATTTAGCAATTTGTTTAAATGAAGGATTAACTTATGCGGTAGTACAAACTGCTAAAGGGAAACTAATTGTATTAGAGTCTTTAGTGGAAGAATTACTTGTAAAATTTAAGCTTGAAAATGAAGGTATTTTAAAAACTTATAAAGGAAAAGAATTAGAACATATTACTGTTAGTCATCCTTTTTATAGTGAGCGTCCTTCAATCATTATTTTAGGTAATCATGTTAGCGATGAAGCCGGTACTGGATGTGTACATACTGCTCCAGGGCACGGAGCAGATGACTTTTATGTTGGTTTAAAATATGGTTTAAAAGCATTTTGTCCAGTAGATGAAAAGGGTAATATGACCGAAGAAGCTGGTGCAGATTTAGAAGGTCTATTTGTAGACGATTGTAGCAAAAAAGTAATTACCAAGTTAAATGAAAGTGGTCATTTACTTCATGTTGAAACTATAGTTCATAGTTACCCGCATGATGAAAGACTTAAAAGACCTATTATTTTTAGAGCAACTGTACAGTGGTTTGCCTCTATTTCTAAAATTAAAGAGAAGCTTTTAAATGAAATTAAGAATGTAACTTGGCATAATGAATGGGGAGAAGTACGTCTTGCTAATATGATTAAAGATCGCAGTGATTGGTGTATTTCAAGACAACGTTTATGGGGTGTTCCTATTCCAATTTTATATCATGAAGATGGATCGCCAATTATGGAGAAGGAAGTTTTTGAACATATTAGTGCTTTAGTAAAAGAACATGGCAGTAATGTATGGTTTGAAAAGGAAGCTAAAGAGTTACTTCCTGAAGGCTATACCAATGCAAAAAGTCCTAATGGTAATTTCACAAAGGAAAGCGATATTATGGATGTATGGTTTGATTCAGGATCATCTCATAATGAGCTATTAGCTAGAGGTTATGAGCATCCTTGTGATTTATATTTTGAAGGTAGTGATCAATATCGTGGTTGGTTTAATTCAAGTCTAATTGTTTCGACTGCAGTATATGATCATGCACCTTATAAGGCAGTTTTATCCCATGGCTATGTGTGTGATGCTAAGGGTGAAAAAATGTCAAAATCCATTGGTAATGTTGTAGACCCATTAAAAGTGGTTAAACAATATGGGGCTGATATCCTTCGTTTATGGGCAAGTAGTGTAGACTTTAAACAAGATATGCGTATTGGTGATGACATGATGAAACAGGTTAGTGAACAATACCGTAAAGTTCGCAATACTTTTAGATTTATGTTAGGTAATATCAATAAAGAAGATTTTAATCCAAAAAATGACTTAGTTGCTTTTGAAGCTATGCCACTAGTGGATCAACATATATTAGTTCTTTTAGATGAAACAGTACAAAAAGCAGTTGATTGTTATATGAATTATGATTTTATGCAAGCTAATCAAATATTAACTACCTTCATGATTAATGAACTAAGTAGTTACTATCTAGATTTCACTAAAGATATTCTATATATTGATAAAAAAGATAGTGTACGTCGTCGATGTGTTCAAACAGTAATTTATAAAACAGTTGATGCATTAGTTCGTTGTTTTGCACCAACACTTGTATTTACAATGCAAGAAGTATGGAATCATTTTGGTGATGAAGATACATCAGTGCATTACTTAGAATTTATGAAACCACAACAATATTCTAATGCAGAGGAATTAAAAGAAAAATTTAATCGCTTATTTTTACTTCGTGATGATGTATTAAAAGCATTAGAGGAAGCTCGTAATGAAAAAATTATTGGTAAACCATTAGATGCAGCTATAACATTATCATGTAGTGTTGAAGATGAAGTATTATTAAAAGAAGTACTAGGTGATCATTTAGCGCAGTGGTTAATCGTTTCTTCAGCTACGCTTAGTGAGAATGACGGTAAAGCATATCAATTAACAAAAATAAAAGTAGAAAAAGCACAAGGTGAAGTGTGTCCACGTTGTTGGAATATTGCTTTAACTCATGCAGAAGATGGACTGTGTCCACGTTGTCAAAAAGTACTTATAAATGATTAAACCAGGAATCTATCGTCATTTTAAGGGTAAATTATATCGTGTAATCGATATTGTTTATCATAGTGAAACATTAGAAGAGATGGTGTTATATCAAGCTCTTTATGGTGAAATGAAATTTTGGGTTAGACCGATAAGTATGTTTTATGAGCTAGTTGCAACTGAAAAGGGCAAGGTTAAGCGTTTTGAGTTGCTTGAAGAAGAACAAGTAGAATAACATCAATAAATAGTTAAACTATAAAAGGAGCGATAGAAATGGATAAACAACTAAAGTATGAAAAGTTAGCACTTGCTTTGCTTCGTATCGGAGTAAATATTCAACCTGGACAAACACTTGTTTTACAAGTTACAACAGATGCACTTGAACTTGCTAGAGAAGTAAGCAAACAAGCTTTTGTGATGGGTGCAAGGGATGTTATTGTACATATGGAAGATCCCTATATTGAGCACCTTCGTGCACTACATTGTAGTGAAGAAACCCTATTAGAAGTTCCCAATTGGAAAAAAGAATCCCTTGATTATTACCTTAGTGCTAATGCCGTACAAATGGGTATTAACTGTAGTTATCCAACACTTAATGAAGATGTACCCTCAAGTAAGCTGTTGGCGCAAAATACCGCAAAAAATGAAGTGCGTAATGTAGTACGTAAATATATTCATGAAGGAACATTAAAATGGGTAGGAACGGTGCAACCGAGTATGAACTGGGCAGAAACACTCTATCCACAGCTATCAAAAGAAGATGCTTTCATGAAATTGGATGGACAAATTTGTGAAATGATGCGAATAGACGAAGAAAGCTGTCCTGTTCAAAATTGGTTAGATCACTGTGATGCAATGGCTAAAGTTTCTCAAAAATTAAATAATTTTAATTTTAAAACAGTGCATATTACAACGGAACTAGGTACAGACATAACAATGGATCTAGTAAAAGATCACTTGTGGACATCGGCAGCTGATATGGGTTCGAGTAAAGTAAGTGAGCCTTATGTTGCTAATATGCCAACTGAAGAGATTTTTACAGACCCAGATTATCGTACTGTAAACGGGATTGCTGTAGCTTCTTTTCCATTAATGATGTCAGGAAAACTTGTAAGTGACTTTTCAATTACCTTTAAGGATGGTAAAGCAATTGATTGTAGTGCATCAAGTAATGTAGAATTATTAAAAGATGCTTTATTTAAAACTGAGTTTACACGACAACTTGGTGAGTTGGCGTTAGTATCAAAACACAGTCCTATTAAAAAAATGAATCAAGTATTTTATAATGGATTAATTGATGAAAATGCTGCATGCCATCTTGCATTTGGTTCTTCTTTTCCATCAAACATTAAAAATGGCTCATCAATGAGTAAAGAAGAATTGTTGGAGGCTGGTGTAAATGTAGCAACCTCACATCATGATTTTATGATTGGAACACAGGAAACTAAAGTTGTTGGGACAACCTTTGATGGTAAAAAAATTGTAATTATGGAGCATGGTGAGTTTGTTATATAATCTAGAATATTAGATAGAATAAATATTGATTCTTATAATTGATGTAGAATTTATCATGTATTTACCAGTTTAAGAAAGCAGTATGTATAAAAAATATGCAAGAGGATATGAAAGCTCATATCTTCTTTTTATATTAGTAATATATTAGATATTACTAATGAATTTAGTATTATGGTATCCTTATTGATATCAGTATCATAAAACATCGTACTTGTTTATTATTAAGTCATGAAATAAAATTACTATAGGTAGAGGTATTAATATGAAGAACTACTTAAAATATCTATAAAATGAAATACATACTGTAGTGCTTGCCACTAGTGAAGATAATATACCGATAACCTGTGTTATAGATATTATGTTAGAGGATGAACACGGACTATATTTTTTAACTGCAAAGGGCAAGTCACTCTATAATAGACTCAAATGTAATCAAAATATTGCGCTGAGCGGCATAAAAGGTGATGATACTATGTCTAGTAAATCGATAACTATTAGAGGTAAAGTAAAAGAAGTAGGTAAAGATTTATTAGCAGAGCTATTTAAAGAAAATGAGTACATGTATAGTATTTATCCTACTGAAGAAAGTCGAAAAGCACTTAGCGTTTTTCAGATTTATGAAGGTGAAGGTGAATTCTTTGATTTATCAGTTCGACCTATTTTTAGAGAAAGTTTTTCCTTTGCTAAAGATAAAGCTGTAACAAAGGGTTATAGCATAAATGCACAACGTAGTGCTTGTGGCAGCTGCTTAAAACACTGTCCACAAGGCTGTATAAAAATTGTAAATAATAGGGCAAAAATTAATCAAAACAATTGCCTACACTGTGGTAATTGTTTTGAGAGATGTCCTTGTAATGCGGTTGAAAGGAGTATCAAATGAAAAAATTAGAGAAAATGAAGTATTTAAATAAAATATTGTTAGATGAAATGCCTCAATATAAGCAACAAGCTGAACAGTTTGCACAAAGTTATGAAGATCAAAGTAAGCTTCTTCGTTCTTTAATGAATGTTCGCCCACCTTATCCAATTCGTGATGATTTCTTAAGAGTTCAAGATGAATATTTGAAAAGTGAAATAGTGGATCGAGGAATCATAGACTGTAGTGAACTTACCTCCATTAAAACAAATCAGCGTATTTTCCTTTGGCGAGGGGATATTACAACATTAAAGGTTGATGCTATTGTTAATGCAGCCAATGCTACACTTATCGGATGTTTTCATCCTCTTCATCACTGTATCGATAACCTTATTCATTCCCTTTCTGGAATTCAACTTAGACTTTATTGTCATAAAATCATGGAAAAACAAGGACATGATGAAGAAACAGGCTGTGCTAAACTCACTCCAGCATTTAACTTGCCAAGTGACTTTGTGATACATACAGTTGGACCAATTATAAGAGGAAAACTAACAAATAAGGATAAGGAAAATTTAGCTTCTTGTTATAGATCTTGTTTAAATATTGCTGTAGAAAACAAAATTAAATCGATAGCTTTTTGTTGTATATCAACCGGAGAATTTCATTTCCCAAATGAAGCAGCTGCAAGAATCGCAACCGATACAGTGAAAGATTTTCTATCTAAAGATAATACTATTGAAAGAGTCATATTTAATGTATTTACAGATAAAGATTTAACAATTTATAAGTCGATATTAGTATAATAAAAACTAAAAGAAATTGAGGAGTAAAATATGTTTTCTAATAAAAAAAATAAGAATATCAAAGAAGATAATTTAACTGAAGTAAAAAAACTTAAACAACTTATCGTGAATGCTGATGCTATAGTCATAGGTGCAGGGGCTGGCCTTTCTACTTCAGCAGGACTTCATTATAGTGGAGAGCGCTTTGATAAGTACTTTAGTGATTACGCTAATAAATATGGATTTAAGGATATGTATAGTGCTGCATTTTATCCCCATACTTCATTGGAAGAGTTTTGGGCATACTTTAGTAAACATATCTATTATAATCGCTATAATCAAGAATTAAATAGTACCTATGCTGATTTATTTAAGGTTGTAAAAGATAAAAACTATTTTGTTATTACTACAAATGTTGATCATTTATTTCAAAAATATGGGTTTGATAAAGAGAGATTATTCTATATGCAAGGCGATTATGGGTTATTACAGTGTTCTAATGCATGTCATAATCAAACCTATGATAATCAAGAGCTCATTTATGAGATGGTAGATAAACAGAGTGATTTTAAAATACCTAGTGCATTAATTCCTTACTGTAAGCAATGTGGACAACCGATGACTACTAATCTTAGAAAAGATAGCTATTTTGTGCAAGATGCGGGATGGCATCAAGCAATGAATCGTTATGATGATTTTATAAAAATGAATAATAGGAAAAAAGTATTGTTTTTAGAGTTAGGAGTAGGTTTTAATACACCAGCGATTATAAAATATCCCTTTTGGCAAATGACGTATCACAATAAAAATGCTTATTATGTAAGTATTAATAGTGGTGAAGTTCTTTGTGCTAAAGAGATTACAAAACAATCATTGTTAATTAAAGAAGATATACATAAAATTTTAAAGGAACTTTTAGATAGCTAATATTTAAAAGTTTTTTACTTTAAATGAAAAAATTTACCATGTAAGCGATTACCTTAATTTTTTTAAATCGTTATAGTATATTTTTTGTACAAATAATAGTAGAATGTTTTTATCAATTATAGGAGGACTAAAGATGAAAGATTTTATAGATGGTGTATGGACAAGGGAAATTAATGTAAGAGATTTTATACAAAGAAATTACAGTCCATATGATGGTGATGAGTCCTTTTTGTGTGAAGCAACTGAAGCTACAAGTAATTTATGGCAACAAGTGTTAGATTTAACTAAGAAAGAAAGTGAAGCTGGAGGCGTATTAGATATGGATACGCATCTTATTTCAACTATTGTTTCACATAAAGCTGGATATTTAGATAAAACACTTGAAAAGATAGTAGGTTTTCAAACTGATAAACCCTTTAAACGTGCACTTCAACCTTATGGTGGTATTCGTATGGCTGAAAAAGCATGTCATGATAACGGTTATGAAGTAGATACAAACATTAGTGAATTTTTTAGTGTTCATAGAAAAACACATAATGCAGGTGTATTTGATGCTTATACCCCTGAAATGAGAGCTTGTCGCTCTAGTCATATTATTACTGGGTTACCTGATGCTTATGGGCGCGGACGTATTATTGGCGATTATCGAAGAGTTGCACTATATGGTGTAGATCGATTAATAGAAGACAAAAAAGCTCAAAAAGAAGGTACAAGAACGATAATGTATTCTAATGTTATTCGTGAAAGAGAAGAATTATCTGAACAAATCCGTGCCTTAGAGGACTTAAAAACACTAGGGACAATCTATGGTTTTGATATATCAAAACCAGCAAAAGATACTAAAGAAGCAATACAGTGGCTTTATTTTGGCTATTTAGCTGCAGTTAAAGAACAGAATGGTGCAGCTATGTCACTAGGAAGAACTTCTACTTTTATTGATATTTATGCAGAACGTGATTTAAAGAATAATCACTATACTGAAGAAGAAATTCAAGAATTTATTGATCATTTTGTTATGAAATTAAGGTTAATTAAATTTGCTCGAACTCCAGAGTACAATGATTTATTTTCAGGTGATCCTACATGGGTGACTGAATCTATTGGAGGTATTGGTATTGATGGGCGTCATTTAGTTACTAAGACTTCTTATCGTTTTTTACATACTTTAAAAACTTTAGGTACTTCACCAGAACCAAATTTAACTGTTTTATGGAGCACTAAATTACCAGTAAATTTTAAGCGTTTTTGTGCTAAAACCTCAATTGAATCTTCATCAATTCAATATGAAAATGATGATTTAATGCGCGTTAGCCATGGTGATGATTATGCAATAGCTTGTTGTGTATCTTCGATGCGTTTAGGAAAAGAAATGCAGTTCTTTGGAGCTCGTACTAATTTAGCAAAATGTTTACTTTATGCGATTAATGGAGGTGTCGATGAAATTAGCAAAAAACAAGTTGGACCTCGATATCAAGCAATAAGTAGTGATGTTTTAGATTATGAAGAAGTGATGAGTAAATATAAAGATATGATGAAGTGGCTGGCTCAAGTATACGTTAATGCACTTAATATCATTCATTATATGCATGATAAATACTGCTATGAAAAGATTCAAATGGCACTTCACGATAAAGAAGTAACACGCTGGTTTGCTACAGGTATTGCTGGGCTTTCAGTTGTTGCAGATTCACTTTCTGCAATTAAATATGCAAAAGTAAAAACAATTCGTGATGAGCATGGTATTGTTGTTGATTATGAGGTTGAAGGAGAATTTCCGACTTTTGGTAATGATGATGATCGTGTTGATAGTATTGCTAATGATGTAGTAACTTTATTTATGGATTATGTTCGCGGTAATCATACGTATCGTAATGGAGTTCCAACAACTTCAATATTAACGATTACATCGAATGTCGTTTACGGTAAAAATACAGGTTCTACTCCTGATGGAAGAAAACTAGGAGAAGCCTTTGCTCCAGGTGCTAATCCAATGCATCGTCGTGATCATAAAGGAGCGATAGCATCTTTAAAATCAGTTTCAAAGTTACCTTTCAATGATGCTCAAGATGGTATTTCTAATACCTTCTCAATTATTCCTAATGCCCTAGGTAAAGACGTTGTTTTAAGTGGAGATTTAGAGATAGAGTTAGAAGAAGCAGATGATAATAAATGAAACAAGAACAATTAATAGAAGATATTATTAAGGAATTAGATCAAAGTTTTAATAAAGGTGTCGGTCATGTGCATATTGAAGTGAATCAAGAGGAAGTTTTACTAGAAGAGCCAACACTACGTCAACAAAATATAGAAAAAAAGGTGCGTAGTATTCATAGTAGTTGCTGTATCCAACAAAACAGTGCATGTAATAGCCCAACACTTATGGAAGGCTTAGACACAAAGGAGGAAATATAAAATGATTAAAAATAGTCAAATTGATAATTTAGTTCAATTACTGGATGGATATGTAGAAAATGGCGGACACCATTTAAATGTAAATGTTTTTACTAAGGAAACATTGCTTGATGCTCAAGCACACCCAGAAAAATATCCACAACTTACTGTTCGTGTTAGTGGATATGCAGTAAATTTTAATAAATTAACAAAGAAACAACAAGATGAAGTTATTTCGCGTACTTTTCATGAAAAAATCTAATGACAACAATCGGTAAAATACATTCTATTGAAAGTTTTGGCACCGTAGATGGACCTGGAATTCGCCTTGTTGTGTTTTTGCAAGGTTGCCCACTTCGTTGTTTATACTGCCATAATCCTGATACATGGGATGTAAATCAAGGGACTAAGATGAGTGTTGAAGAAATACTTGAAATCTATCATAGAAATAGTGCTTTTTATCGCGATGGTGGTATTACTGTAAGTGGAGGTGAGCCTTTATATCAATTAGAGTTTGTAGTAAGTCTCTTTAAAGAGGCTAAAAAGCGAGGGATTCATACAACTTTAGATACTTCTGGTATTTGTTTTAAAGATGGTGAATTATATCATCAATTAGTTAAGGTTTGTGATTTGGTATTACTAGATATTAAACATATTGATAGTCAGGCACATATTAAACTATGCGGACAAAATAATGAACACATTAAAGCTTTTTTAACTTTTCTAAATCAACATCGTGTTGAGGTATCGATTAGGCATGTGTATATTAATGAATACTATACTGATGATAAAGCACTTCATGATTTAGGGATATTTATTGGTCAATTTGAAAATGTTAAGGCATTAGAAGTATTACCATACCATACTATGGGTAACCACAAATACCAAGAATTAAATCTTTCTTATCCGCTATCAAACCTGAAAAATACAACTAATCAGGCAGCCATAGAAGCAAGAAAAAAAATAATTCAAGGAATGAAAGAAATAAAAAACATTATAAAATAAATGAGAACTTCATTGTAAGTAACATTAATTATAATGTTTTTTTTATTGGTAGTATAAAATTTTAATGAAAATAAAGTGAACGCTATTGATTATTATTTATATATAACCTAAACTTAAAAGGAAAGATAATTGAAAGGACAACATGATGAATAATTTAATGTGGGCTTTAATTAAAGATAAAGATGAAGTAGGACTAACACTTAAACAAGTACCTATTGCTAAAGTTAATAAAAATGATGTAAAGATAAAAATTCATACTGCATCTATTTGTGGAACAGATGTGCATATTTATCAGTGGAATAAATGGGCAAAAAATACGATTAAGCTTGGTCAAACAATTGGACATGAGTATGTAGGTGAAATAGTTGAAATTGGTGAAAATGTAGAAAATTTTAATATTGGTGAAATAGTTAGTGGTGACGGACATATCGTTTGTGGTCATTGCCGTAATTGCCTAGCTGGTAATCCTCATCTATGCCGAAATACAGTAGGTGTTGGTGTTAATCGCGACGGCGCATTTGCTGAGTATTTAGTAGTACCTGCAAAAAATGTATGGAAGTGTAATCCGGCTATAAAAGAAGAACTTTATTCTTGTTATGACCCTTTTGGCAATGCAGTTCATACCGCACTAGCATATCCTTTATTAGGTGAAGATGTTCTTATTGCTGGTGCTGGTCCTATTGGTTGCTTAGCGGCAGCAATTTGTGCTCATGCAGGGGCTAGACATATTGTTGTTAGTGATGTAAATGAGTACCGTTTAGATTTGGCAAAAACTATGGGTGCAACACGTACAGTAAATGTTACGAAAGAGAAAATTAAGGATGTTATGTTATCCTTAAATATGAAAGAAGGTTTTGACGTTGGCTTAGAAATGTCAGGTAGTACCTTGGCAATCAATGATATGATTGATGTGATGAATAATGGTGGTAAAATTGCTTTATTAGGTATTCTAGATGCCAATACGACTATTGATTGGGAAAAAGTAATCTTTAATCAATTAACGATCAAAGGTATTTATGGTCGCAAAATGTGGGACAGTTGGTATAAAATGGATATGATGATTGAAAGTGGACTACCATTAGAAAAAATCATTACTCATCGTTTTGATTTTAAAGATTTTCAACAAGGGTTTGATGTCATGTTAAGTGGGCAAAGTGGAAAAGTAATCTTAGATTTTAGTAAAATAAGCGACATCAAGGGAGAATAATATGAATAGAAGTGAAGTATTAAATTATTATAAAAAAGAAGTAGAAGATATAATTGAGGCAGGGCTATTTAAAGGTGAAGCACCACTTATTTCATCGCAAAGTAGCAAAGTTACTTTGAGTAATGGTCAAACAGTATTGAACATGTGTGCTAATAACTATTTGGGTTTATCTAATGACGTAAGACTTAAAGAGGCATCTAAAAATATGATTGATGAAAAGGGTTATGGACTAGCTTCGGTACGGTTCATTTGTGGAACACAAGATACTCACAAACAATTAGAAGCAAGTATAAGTGCCTATTTAAATATGGAAGATACTATTTTATATAGTTCATGTTATGATGCGAATGGTGGATTATTCGAAACGTTATTGAGTGAAGAAGATGCGATTATTAGTGATGAATTAAATCATGCCAGTATTATTGACGGTGTACGTTTATGTAAAGCAAAGCGTTATCGTTATAAAAATAATGATATGAAAGATTTAAAAGAAAAGTTAATAGCTGCAAGAGAAAATAAAGCAAGAATCATTATGATTGCTACCGATGGAGTATTTTCTATGGATGGTATCATTGCTGATCTTCAGTCTATCTGTGATCTAGCTGATGAATTTAATGCACTAGTTATGGTTGATGATTCACATGCAGTGGGCTTTATAGGAAAAAAAGGACGTGGAACACATGAATATTGTGGTGTTATGAACCGCGTAGATATTATTACTGGTACCTTAGGTAAAGCATTAGGGGGAGCTTCAGGTGGTTATACTAGTGCTCGAAAAGAAATTGTGTCACTACTTCGTCAAAGAAGTAGACCATATTTATTCTCTAATACGCTTGCTCCTGCAATAGTTGGGGGTAGTCTAAAAGTATTTGATGTTCTTAGTGAAGATACTAGTCTTAGAGATCATCTGGAGGACTTAACTGCCTATTATCGCAGTAAATTAACTGAAAATGGTTTCGACATTATACAAGGTGTACATCCTATTGTTCCTATAATGTTGTATGATGAAATAAAAGCAGCTAATTTTGCTAAAAAAATGATGGAAAAGAAGGTATATGTAGTTTCATTTTCATACCCTGTAGTACCAAAAGGAAAAGCACGCATCAGAACTCAGGTGAGTGCAAATCATACTAAAGAGGATATTGATTTTTTTATAAAATGTCTTATAGAAGTACGAGATGAAATGAAATAAGATAAAAAAGAATAGTTCAGTTCATCAGAACTATTCTTTTATATACCTTTTAAATCATATCAATTATTTTAGTCCACGTTATATCACCAATTTTGCCATCAGCTGTTAATGCATTTTTCATTTGATATTGAATTACTTTAGCTTCAGTTTTTGTTCCAAAGTGCCCATCAATGATTAATAATGGAGATGTCACAACTAATTTATTTAAATATCCTTGCATTTTTTCAACCTCTAATCCAACACTACCATATTGAAGAGGTGCTACTTTAGTGACAATAGGTGTAGGTGTAGGTGGGGTTGGTGTTATCCCTTTATATTTTGCGATTAACTTGTCCCAAGTCATTGTGCATACTACTCCGTTTGCAGGTAATCCTGTTTCTTTTTGAAATGCTGCTACTGCAGTTTTTGTTGCCTCACCAAACATACCGTCTTCTTTAATAACCGACATAGATTGATACATTGTTGTTAAATGATTTAAATATTGTTGAACCTTTAATACTGCAAGACCTTCATGACCGCTAGTTATTACAAATGCCATAGTATCATAACTCCTTTCTAACTTAGGTTATGAAAATATGGCATGTCTATCTATGTCTATGCCCTATAGTCATTATAGTTTTCACATATCCTATTAATGAGGTGATGAAAATGATTGTTTATGTACACAACGAAGTAACCAATAAGATTGAAAAATATACGCGTAGTCTTGATCAAGATATGCCCTATACCACTTTAAAACATTTAACTGTACGCGAATTTTTAGGTAAAAATCGCTCTAGAATAATATGGTCTTCAAAAGCATTTCTAGAATCATTTGAAAATGCTTTTGATCATGGAACATATAAATTTATTGTAAAAAATGGTTTTTATCGTGGTTGGCAATTAGTAGAAAACGGTATGTATGTTCATAAATTAGGTACAGCTACTTTAGGCGCTGAGCAGATTAGCTCTCCTAAGAAAATCAGCTTAGTTAAAATTTTGGAAGCTTCTAATAGATTTACTAAAGTAGGACAAATCGATTTAGTGCCATCTTGCATTTATATGAATCAAAGTTTTGAACACGTCAATGGGGTGGTTCCTTTTCCGAAGTTGAAAATTGATGACATTGGAGTTGCAGTATTTGTGCTTCAAGATAATTTATGGGCATTAGGTTATGCGATACCAGCTTTAACAGGAGTGTTTGATGAAACACTTGATTATTTTGTGAGGAAATTTCAAGTCGATAATAATTTGATAGTTGATGGAATTGTAGGATCTAAAACTTGGACAACAATATTAAAGTTGATTCATCCTGATGATAATCGTCTTGATGCTATTTTATATTAAGTTTAGAGGCAACGATATAATATTGTTGCCTTTTTACATAGATTAGTGAATAATAAACTATAGTGTTATTCTAGAAAGCAGGTACATATGAAAGAATTATTAGAAATAGGTATACAATATACCCAAATGGGATTTATTTTAACAGCAGTTTATGCTTTTGTTTTAGTTATTTTAAGTCGAATAATTATACGTACATATAAAAAAATTGGTAAAAGAATGATTTTAACTAAAGGGAAGTCTGCAGAAACTATAGTTGATTTTACGCAGAAGATTATTAAAGTAGTAGTTTACGCTATATTAATCTATTTAATTTTAATTCAATTTAAAGCTTTTTCCTCTTTAGGCACTATATTGTTAGGTACTTCTAGTGTTCTTGGGGTAGCGTTAGCTTTAGCTTCTCAAGAATCTATGTCAAATATCGTAGGAGGTTTTTTCTTAGCTTTTTATCAACCATTTAGAGTGGAAGATTTAATAAGCATTCCTGAAAAAAATATTACTGGACATATCAAAGAAATCGGACTTAGACATACTATATTAGTGACATTTAATAATACAGAGATAGTTATTCCTAATAGTATTATGAATAGTAGTATTATCGAAAATAAAGATAGTCATTATCCATATCGTAATTTTCTTATTTTTTCTATTAGTTATGATAGTAATGTCGATCAAGCTATTGAAGTTATTTTAGAAGAGGCAAGAAATCAAGACCTTATTATAAAGGAGGAAGGTGTTGAAAATCAAAATATAGCGTGTGTTGTATTTAACTTAAATGATTATAGTGTTGATTTGAGATTAGCCTTCGATACCAATAATGCATCTGATGGACTTTTGGTGTGTTGTAATTTACGCAAGTCAGTCAAAGAAAAATTTGATCAAAAAGGCATCGCTATCCCATTTCCAACATATAGTATTGTGAAATAATTTTCACAAAAAATAAGCTTGTAAAAAATTATGATAGCGGTTACAATTAATATAAGAAGAGAGGTGGAGTCATGAGTGCTTTTGTTCCCTATCCTATAACCTTATATCAAAACGGGGGCACTTGTGCGTTTCCACATAACTTTTAAGATGGATTAGTATGTCCATCTTTTTTAGTGGTCTAAACAAGGAGGAAAATCTATGGATCAATTAAACAAAGAATTTTGGGATGCTGCAGCAGCAGGCGATTTTGCGAAGGTTTGTGCAACTGTAGCTCAAGGAGCAGATGTTAATGTAGCTTCTGGTGATGGTAGAACAGCATTAATGCGTAGTTCAAAACGAGGTTATGAAGACATAGTACGTTTTTTACTAGATAATGGTGCTAATGTTAGACAACGCGATTTAAATAATAAAACATCATTAATGGGAGCTGCTAAAAAAGGCTATTTAGAAATTTGTAAAATGTTAGTTGTTGGTGGAAGTGATGTTAATAGTCATGACAATAATGGACGTACAGCTTTAATGCGTGCTGCTTTCTTAGGAGAGTTTGATGTTTGTCATTATTTAATTGGTAATGGAGCGAATGTAAACGCAAGAGATGAAAAAGGAAGAACAGCGTTAATGGAAGCAGTACTTGGATGTAAAGCAGATATTATAACTTTATTAGTGGATGCCGAAGCTGATATTAATGCACGAGACAATAATGGAACAACTGCATTAATGCGTGCAGCTTATAGTGGAATAAAAGAATTGGTGGTGTATTTATTGGAGCATGGTGCTGATAAAGAAGTTATCGATACCGATAAAAACAAAGCTATTCACTATGTACGTGTGGAATGCTTAGCTGATTTAAAGGAATTACTAAAATAGATAATAGAGGAGAATAAGATGAAGGATTATTTAGCAAATGAAATAAGAAACATTGTTTTACTCGGTCATAGTGGAAGTGGAAAAACAAGTGTTGTAGAGGCATCGCTTTACTTTACTAAAGAAATCGATCGCATGTCAAAAACATTGGATGGTAATAGCACTTCGGATTATGATCAAGAAGAAATTAAAAGAGGTTATTCTGTTTATACCTCTATTGTTCCAGTAGAATGGAAAAAATGTAAAATTAATTATATAGATACTCCTGGATACTTAGATTATGAAGGTGAGATGCGCTCTGGTCTTGCGGTTGCCGATAATGCATTAATCTGTGTGAGCGGAAAAGATGGTGTTGAAGCAGGAACTGAAAAAGCATATCGTTTAGCAACTGAAAAGAAACTGCCAACAATCTTCTTTGTGAACAAGATGGATGATGAAAATGCTTCGTTTGAACGCACTTATAATGAGCTGCGTGAACGTTTTGGAAAAACAATCATTCCATTTGAAATGCCAATTCGTGAGAATGGTGAAGTAGTAGGAAGTATTAATATTTTAAGAAAAAAAGCATGGTATTACAATGATGCTGTAAACGCACAAGAAGTTCCATCAGAATATGTAGAGAAAGTTAATCTTTATTACGAACAAATTGCTGAAGCTATTGCTATGGGTGATGATGATTTAATGGAAAAATATTTCTCAGGAGAAACTTTTGATGAAAATGAAATAGCTAAAGGACTTAGAATTGGGGTTCGTAGTGGTGAAATTCGTCCAATCTACTGTGGAAGTGCAACAAAATGTGTTGGTATTGAAAGATTACTGGATTTAATTAGCGAATATTTCCCATGCTATGCAGAAAAAGGTACAGTGGCTTGTAAAGATGTTAAGGGTAATGAAGTTGCCCTAGAAACTAATGAAAAAGAACAATTTACTGCCTTTGTATATAAAACCATAGTTGATCCATTTGTAGGAAAAATTTCATTAATTAAAGTGATGACAGGAATTCTAACTACAGATGCACAAGTTATTAATGTTCAAAAAGATGAGGCTGAAAAAATCAATCAAATCTTTATAATGAAAGGTAAAGTACAAGTTGCAGTTGGTAAATTATTTACTGGTGATATCGGTGCTGTTATTAAACTACAGCATACCGAAACTAATGATACATTAGCTAGTAAAGCTAAACCGGTAGTGTATGAAGCGACGAAATATCCTATGCCGATGTTAGGGGTAGCTATTTGGCCTAAAACTAAAGCAGATGAAGATAAAGTAAGTTTCGCCTTGGCTAAAATGTCTGATGAAGATAAATCAATTAAAATAGTACGAAATACTGAGACGAAAGAAACGGTATTATATGCATTAGGTGATCAACAAATAGATGTGCTTATTAATAAACTTAAGACAAAATATAAAGTAGAAGTAACTACTACTAAGCCAAAAGTACAATATCGTGAAACAATTCGTGGTAAAGTAGAAGTAGAAGGAAAGCACAAAAAACAAACAGGTGGTGCAGGACAGTATGGTCATGTGTGGATTCGCTTTGAACCTACAGATGAAGAAGAAATGATCTTTGAAGAAGATGTATTTGGTGGTTCTGTTCCGCGTCAATATTTTCCAGCAGTGGAATCAGGTTTAAGAGAATGCATGGAAAAAGGTGTTTTAGCAGGTTATAAGGTTGTAGGTGTTAAAGCAGTTTTATATGATGGATCTTATCATGATGTTGATTCAAAGGAAATTGCTTTTAAATCAGCTGCAAGACTAGCTTATAAAGCAGGTATTCCTCAAGCTAAGCCAATCTTACTAGAGCCTATTGGGAAAGTTGAAATATTAATACCAGAAGAATTCACAGGTACGATAATGGGTGATGTTAATAAACGTCGTGGTATGGTTATGGGTATGAATTTAAATGGTGATGTACAACAAGTAGAAGCTGAAGTGCCAATGTCAGAAATGCAATCTTATGCTACTGAACTTCGTTCAATGACTCAAGGTCGAGGTGAATTTACAATGATTTTCGATCGTTATGAGCCAGCACCTCCATTAGTTTCAGATAAAGTTATTAAAGAAGCTAAAAATAATGCAGAGGCTGAGGATTAAGAAGTAAAATAATGGAATTAAAATCTCTTGTATATTAAAAAATATAAGGGATTTTTTAAGTTGTTAAGAATTTGTTAATAAAGATAATAAAGTTTGATATTACTAATATAATAAGATACAATGAAATTGGATATATATCCATGGGAGGAAAATAAATTCATGAAAAAAATTTTGGTTTTATTAGCAATGCTACTTTTAGTTGCAGGCTGTACAACTGAGCAACCAGAAGCAACCACTACACCATCGACTGATGGAACTACTAACGTAGCAGTTGAAGAAATTTCAATTCAATTCGTACCTAGCCGTGGTGTTGAAGACATCACAGTTGCAACAGATCCACTAAAAGCACTTTTAACGGATGCTTTAGCAACAAAAGGATTTGATGTAGCTAACGTAGATATTTCAGTAGGTGCTGATTATAATGCTGCTGGTGAAGCTTTAGCAACTGGTGGGGTAGATCTTGCATTTATTCCTGCAGGAACTTATGTTTTATATCACGAAGATGGAGCAGAATTATTACTAGCTGCAACTCGTGCTGGTTTAAGTAAAGATTCTCCAGAAGCAAAAGATTGGAATGATGGGATGCCAACTGAAGGTGATTCTAATAGCCAAGTTACATATTATCGTTCAATTTTAGTTGCAGGTCCTTCAGAAAAAGGTCAAGAATTAGCAGCTAAAGTTAATAATGGTGAAGCAATGACTTGGGAAGATGTAAATAGTGCAGTGTGGTGTGTTAGTGCATCTACAACTTCAAGTGCAGGTTATATCTATCCAACAATTTGGTTAATGGATAACTATGATAAAAAAATTACTGATTTAGATTCAGCTGTTCCAACTGATGGTTATAGCGATACAGCTACAAGACTTGCATCAATGCAATGTGATATTGGTGTTGGTTATGCTGATTACCGTCGTGATTATGCAGAAAATTGGACTGCTGATTATGGACGTGAATTAAGCATTTGGGAAGAAACAAATGTTATTGGTGTAACTGATGGTGTTATGAATGATACTATCTCTTATTCTGCAAATTCAGATATAATGACTCCAGAATTAATTGCAGCGCTTAAAGAAGCATTTATTGAAATAGCTCAAACTGAAGAAGGAAAAGCAGTTATTGCAATTTATAGCCACGAAGGTTATGCTGAAGTTACTGATGCTGACTATGATTCGTCACGTAAAGCACAAGAACTTGTTACTTCAAAATAGTATTAATTTAACTTGGATAAGGCTTTTTTAGCCTTATCCTTATCTATTTAAAAGCGAAAGAGGAAGATTATGATAGTATTTAATAATGTGTCAAAAGTATATGGAAATAAAGTACGTGCCTTAAATAATGTTAGTTTACAAATTGAACAAGGGGAATTTGTAGCTATAATTGGGTTATCTGGGGCAGGTAAAAGTACTTTAATTAGAGCAGTTAATAAAATGCACCCAATTACAGATGGTGAGTTGACTGTAAATGGGATTGATGTTGCTAAATTAAAAGGTAAGGAGTTAAGAAAATTTAGAAGAAAAATAGGAATGGTATTCCAATCTTTTAATTTGGTAAAAAGAACAACAGTAATTAATAATGTTTTAACGTCGAAAGTTGCTGATATGAATATTTTTCAATCGCTAATTGGATTGTTTTCAAAGCATGATAAAATTGAAGCATTAGAAGCTTTAGATAAAGTAGGCATTTTAGAGAAAGCATACATTCGTGCTGATCAACTTTCTGGTGGTCAACAACAGCGTGTTGCACTAGCTCGTACACTGGCACAAAATCCGGATATTATATTGGCTGATGAACCTGTTGCATCACTGGATCCTATTATGGCTTCATCAGTAATGAATGATTTTAAACGTATCAATCAAGATATGAATATCACTATTATTATTAATATACATCATGTAGATTTGGCACTTAAGTATGCTGAGCGTATTATTGGAATTAAGGCTGGCGAAATTGTTTACGATGGACCAACTAAAGATATTAATAATGATATTTTAAAAGAAATTTATGGTCGCGAGTTAAATGATGATGAACTAATGGAGAAAGATCATGCTAGATAAAATCAAATCCTTATTTTATCCTCAAACGTATACTTTAACTAATGGTAAAGAAGTAAAAGAGAAATTTAATCCAACGGTGTATATTACTATTTTAGTGCTAATAGTAGTATGGATTTCTGCTGATTTTACTGAATCAGATATTAGTGTATTAATTGAAAGAGGACATTATTTTTGGGATATACTAATTAATATGTTTCCACCTGATGTTGATTATTTAGATACTTTAATGGGACCACTTATTGATACACTTACGATGTCGGTAATTGGTACTTTAGTAGGAGTTGTTTTTGCACTACCTATGGCATTTTTAAATGCTACTAATATTATTAAGAATCGTTTTGTAATAACTACATTAAGAACTTTCTTAAGTCTATTAAGAACTTTACCTATTTTAGTGTATGCTTTAATTTCAGTTTATGTATTTGGTATTGGAACTTTTGCAGGTACGCTAGCTATCGCTATATTTACCTTCTCTATTGCCTCGAAAATGCTGTATGAACAAATAGAAACTGTAGATATGGGTCCTTATGAGGCACTTGAATCTACTGGTGCTAATAAGATTAAATCAATTCGTTATGGTATCTACCCACAAATTAAACCTTACTATTTTTCAATGATTTTATATAATTTTGAAATGAATGTTCGAAGTGCTGCAATCTTAGGATATGTTGGAGCAGGAGGTATTGGATTAATTCTTAGTGAAACATTAGGATGGCGTCAGTATCAACAAACTGGTATGGTTTTAATATCCCTTATCATTGTCGTAGTTACAATAGAGTCTATATCAAGAAGAATTAGGGGGAAATTAAACTAATGAGCAATTTAACTGTAAATAAACAATATGAGTCAAGACCTAAAACATGGATTAGAGTGCTTTTAAGTTCGATTGTATTGGGTATTATCATTATTCCTTCATTACTTACTATTGATTTTAACGGAGTTTCATCTCATGGTATGGTAGTTGCTGAAAACATCATTCGTGGAATATTTTCACCTAATATGGAAATAGCATTTAATTTTACAGATACAGGACTAGCATTTTTACTACTAGAAACAGCAGCAATTGGTTTTTTAGGAACACTTATTGGTGCATTAATCTCTGTTCCATTAGCTTTCATTGCTTCACGAAATATTACTCCAAAATGGATAAATTCTATTGGTATTTTAGTAATTACTATTCTTAGAACTTTCCCAGTTTTTGTATATGGATTAATGTTTATTCGTGTTACAGGACCTGGAGCATTTGCAGGAGTATTAACGCTTGCGGCAACTTCTATAGGAATGTGTTCTAAGCTATTTATTGAAGTTATTGAAGATTTAGATCCAGGTATATCAGAAGCATTAGATGCTTCAGGATGTACAACATTTCAAAAAATCCGTTTTGGTATCCTTCCGCAATTAATGACTAATATCATTTCTATTATTATTTATCGTTATGATATTAATGTTAAAAATGCATCAGTATTAGGACTAGTAGGTGCAGGAGGAATAGGAGCTCCACTTAAATTTGCGATGAGTGAAGGAAGATGGAGTGACGTTGGTGTATTATTATTAGGACTGATTGTATTAGTTTTAATTATTGAATATTTTTCAACCCGCATCAGAACACGCTTAGCAACAGGGGAGTAATAATGAATATTAAATTTTTAGCTACTTCTGATATTCATGGTTATATTAGTCCCTATAAATACAGTGACAAAAGCTATGCAACTCAAGGATTAGCACGTCTTGCACAGTTTATTAGGGCACATAAAGATGAGAATAGTATCTTGATAGATAACGGTGATTGTCTACAAGGAAGTCCTTTAACGTATTACCATCATTTATATCAAGAAGATAAGATTAATCCAGTAGCACAATGTTTCAATGATTTAAATTATGATTATTTTAATATTGGCAATCACGACTTTAATTATCATCATCAAATATTGAATAAGTTTATTGAAAATATTGCGGCGAAATGTATTACTGGAAACATAATAGATAAAGCTGGAATATTTAATTACAACTACGATGTAAAAAAGATTGAAGATAAGCGTATTGCACTAGTTGGGATAACGAATGACTATATACCAAATTGGGAAATTCCCGCACATATCGAAGGACTTCAGTTTGAAAATGCTTATGAATATGCCAAGCGAACAGTTGAGTATATTAAAAACAATGAAAACACGGACTACATCGTAGTAGTTTATCATGGTGGATTTGAAAAGAACTTTGATGGAAGTCCTTTGCCCAAGCCTGCTAATGATAATTTTGGTTATAAAATCATAAGTGAAATAGAAGGTATTGATCTATTGATTAGTGGACATCAACACCGCTCTATTTGTGAAAAAGTAAAAGATACTTTTGTAGTACAAGTTGCCCATAATGCACAAGAGTTAGCTTATATTGAATTAGATACTATAAGTAATTCATTTTCAGGGAAGTTAATAAAAGCTGAATATGAAGCGGATCAACAACTTATGAAAATAATTGAGGAAGAAGAACAGCAAACACAGATTTGGCTAGATCATCCTGTTGGCACTCTAGCACAAGGTAATTTAATTATTGAGGATGAAATAGAAGCTAGAATTCATAAACATCCTTGTGTTTCCTTCTTAAATCAAATTCAACAAGAGTATTATCAAAGTGATTTTTCTGCCGTCGCTTTATTTAATGATGCTTTAGGTTTTAATCAAGAAATAACGATGCGTGATATCGTCTCTACTTATGTTTATCCAAATACTTTAATTAAAGTAAAAATAACAGGATCACAATTAAAACAATATTTAGAAGTAGCAGTAAAATATTTTGCTGTAAAGGATAATCAAGTGGTGATATCACAAGACTTTATTCAACCTAAGCCACTTCATTATGAATATGATATGGTAGATGGTCTAGATTATGTAGTTGATGTCAGTAAACCTCATGGTAGTCGGATAGTAAAGATGACTAAAGATAATCAAGCGATTCTCGATGATCAATATTATACTATGGTGGTAAATAATTATCGTCTTGCAGGAGGTGGTAATTATAATATATTAAAATCATGTGAAGTAATCAAAGATGATGGTAAAGAAATGGTAGAAATTATTGCAGAGTATATTATTAAAAATTCACCATTAAAGATACAACATCGTAACAATATAACAATAATTAAATAAATGAAACGAGACAAGAGGATTATAAGAATTCAATTGTTTCGTTTTTTTTATATGTAGTGTTCAGTAATGAACGAAAATTGGTATGTGGTAACGGATATCATAAATATATACACTTTATTTCAGATAAATAAAGCTTTAAAGTCAATTGTTTATATACAATTATTTGACAAAAGTAATTGGTTAGGTTAATATAGTTAGTGTTAAGTAATTAGTTTAAAATAATCAACTTAATATAAATATAAGGAGCTAAAAAAATGAATGGAAAATTAACAAAAGCGTTAAAAAAAATAACACACGATACTGCGTTGTATGAACTTAAACGTCTTTATTCTCATGATAAAAAAAGTGAATTATCATACCATGATACATTATATCTTAATATCATTGAAGCACACCCAAACGAATATACTTCTTCACAAATAGCAGATTTATTAAAAATTACTCGTCCTTCTGTGACTGAAAAAATTAATCAATTATGTAAAAAGGGCTATATTTTAAGAACACAAAGCGAAAGTGATAAGCGTGTATTTTATTTATCAATAAACCCTAATAGCCCAAAAGATTATGAAACCACTGTAGATTATGAAGAAGAAATAGAACGTAAAGTCTTAGCAAAATTTGGCGAAGAAAATGTAGATATACTTTGTGAAATAATCGAATATTTGTCAGAACTAATGTTTGAAGAAGAAAGCAAAAAAAAAGATAATGACTAGTCCTTTAGCAAGAGATTTCAATATGAAGGGACTTTTAAAATACACAATGCCAAGTATAGTTATGATGGTGTTCATGTCAACTTACTCGATTATTGATGGTATTTTCGTTTCAGTATTTATTGGAGAAGGTGCTTTAGCGTCAGTTAATTTAGTTATGCCGTTAATTGGAGTAGTGATGGCAGTTGGTCTTATGTTCGCAACAGGTGGTAATGCCATTATTGCAAAATTACTAGGTCAAGGAAAACAAAGAGAAGCCCAAGAATTTTTAACAGTGATTTATATTATTGGAGGAGTACTTGGGGTTGGTCTTTCAGGTATAGTCTTATTCTTTCCAGATGAGTTATTAAATTTGTTAACAATAAGTGATACATTATACTCTTTAACAAAAGAGTATTTGTTAAGTTTAGCTATATTTTTAGTTCCTGTATTTTTTTTAGTTTTCATCCAGTCGTTTATGGTGACTGCAGGACATCCAGTGCTGGGACTAGCGTTAAGTCTAATTGGAGGTATTACAAATATCATCCTTGATTATATTCTTATTTCACCTGTCATGTTCAACATGGGTATTGCAGGTGCAGGGCTTGCTACAGGTATTGGATATGCTCTTCCAGGAGGAATTGGATTTTTCTATTTTTTATTCAATAGAAAAGGTGCTTTGCATTTTGTAAAACCAAAACTTAATATAAAAATGCTGACTAAAGCCATGTTTAATGGCTCATCAGAACTTGTTGGATCACTTGCTACATCAATTACAACACTTATGTTCAATTTTATTTTAATGAGTATGGTTGGTGATGCAGGAGTTGCTGCAATAAGTGTAATTTTATATATACAAATGTTCCAGACTGCAATTTATACAGGTTATACTTTAGGAGTATCCTCAATTATCGCATTTAAATTTGGCGAAGAAAATTACTATGGAATGCATAAGGTAATAATGCAAAGTTTTAAAATTATTTCAGTAGTTTCAATTGCTGTAGTTATATTAACATTAATGTTTTCTAATGAAGCTGTCAGTATTTTTATCGAAAAAGAGAGCGCAACTTTTGAAATGGCAAGAAATGGACTTTTATTATTTCTTCCTGCATACCTATTCATGGGATTCAATATCTTTTTCTCGGCTTTGTTTACGTCATTGTCCAATGGACAAGTATCCGCAACAATTTCAGTTTTGAGATGCTTGGTATTTATAGTAATTGCACTCTTAATCTTACCACAGATTTTTAAACTAAATGGAGTATGGCTTGCGGTGCCAGTTGCAGAATTTTTAGCTAGTGGCGTATCTGTTTATTTTTACAAAAAGAATAAAGTAAAATATCATTATTAGAGAGGATTATAATATGAATTTAATAGAGAAAAAATTATCAAGAAACCTTCCTGACTACAAAGAAATATGCGATTTTATGAAAAGAGTTTTCCCAAAAGAGGAACTTATCCCGATGTGGCTTATTAGAATCATAATACTAAAGAAAAACTATGACTTTAAAGTATATTATGATAATGATTTATTTGTAGGAATTTTATTTACAATAGAGTCAGATGATTCTTTATTTGTCTTCTACATAGCAGTAAATGATAAAATTCACTCGAAAGGATATGGATCAAAATTATTAAAAGTGATATTTGACAAATACCCTAATAAACCAGTTACTCTCTTTATTGAAACAATGAGTGATAAAAGCGCTGAAAATTATGAGCAAAGAGTTAAAAGATTAGCTTTTTATGAACGAAACGGATTTAGGTATACAGGAATAAAAGCAGGATATAAAACCCCTTTTGTTGATATTCTTTCGACAGATAAAAAGTATGATATAATAAAAGCAAAAAAACTGATGAAAGCAATACCAATGAAGATATTTTTGGATAATTAAAACAAAGGATGAACCATACACAAGGAGTGGATTAAAAGTGCTGAGTGTGAAAATTGTTCCAAAAAAAGAATGGAATATAATAACTGTTTTATCGGTTCAACGTGAGCAGAATCATTTTATAGAAACATCGTCGGAATGCCTATGTGATGCTATAAACGATGCATATAATATAAAATGGAATTTTTATGGCATTTACGAAAATGATACTATAATAGGCTTTGCGATGCATGGTGAAAATAAACTTTTGTTTTCTAAACAAGTATGGCTTGATAGATTTATGATTGATAAAAATTATCAAGGCATCGGATTGGGTAAGAAATCCATGAAGTTAATACTAAGCAAAATGGAAGAGGATTATTGTTGTAAAAAAATATACTTATCTGTTCATGAAGATAATTATACTGCAATTAAGCTTTATGAAAAATTAGGTTTTAAGAAAACTTTTTTCAAAGATTCAAAAGGTGAACAAATTATGGTTCGGGTTAAACAAGGAAACACAAGGAGGAACTAAGATGAAAATAGCATTATCCAACATTATTACAAGATTGATAGCAGTACTCATAACAATCGTATTACAAGTTATTTTATTGATTGGGCTTGTCTATTTACTCGGTGATTATTCAGAGTTGTTGCTATTCTTGCTACCACTGCTTAGCTTGTTTTGTATATTTTATATTATCATTCAAGATACATATAATGAAAATAAGATACCATGGATTATACTAATGTTTACAGCACCTTTACTTGGTGGTTTAATTTATGCTTTTTTTAGTGGTCATAGGGTGAGTAAGCGTAAAAAAGAAGTATATAAAAAAATTGATGATAGACTTCAAAAAGCTATTGGTAATAGTAAAAATAAATATTTTGAATTATTAAAAAATGATGTGCAAGCACTAAGACAATCAGAGTATTTAAGTAAAATTGCTCATGCACCTGCTCATATGAATTCAAAAGTAGAATATTTTAAATTAGGTGAAGAAAAATTAAAAGCAATGCTCACAGAACTAGAAAAAGCAAATAAATTTATCTTTATAGAATATTTTATTATTGAAGAAGGAAAGATGTGGTATGAAATAGAAAGAATTTTGATTAGCAAGGCACAAAGTGGAGTTGATGTCAGGATTCTTTTTGATGATTTTGGATGCCTAATGACATTGCCATCTAACTTTGCTAAAAGGCTTAGCAAGTATAATATTGAATGTAAAGCCTTTAATCGCTTTAATCATTTATTTAATTCTAACTTTAATAATCGTGATCATAGAAAAATATGTATAATAGATGGTAATACAGGTTTTACAGGAGGCATCAATTTAGCAGATGAATACATTAATCATAAAATAAAGCATGGTCATTGGAAAGATACTGCTGTTATGTTACGAGGTGATGCAGTGTATAATTTAACCGTTATGTTTCTATCGATGTGGAGTTCAGTTACTGAAAAGATTGAGGACTTTGCACTATATAAGCCGACTGAATCCTATATTAGTGATGGTATTGTTCAACCTTTTGGTGATACACCTTTAGATAAAGATGCTGTTGGAGAAACTGTTTATATGTCTATGCTAAATCGTGCAGAAAACTATGTTTATATCACCACACCATACTTAATTATAAGTAGAGAAATGATGGTATCACTTATGACTTCAGCAAAATCAGGGGTGGATGTAAGAATACTAGTACCAGGGATTCCTGACAAAAAAATAGTTCATTTTTTATCTCGCTCATATTATGAAGAGTTGCTTAAAGCAGGTGTTAAAATTTATGAATACACTCCTGGTTTTATTCATTCAAAAATGTTTATAAGTGATGATAAAACAGCTATTGTAGGAACAATAAATTTAGATTATAGAAGCTTAAGTTTACACTATGAATGTGGAGTATGGTTATATCGCAACTCAGTGATAAGTGATATAAAAAAAGATTTCTTGGAAACTCAAATAAAATGTCAAGAAATAACACTAAAGCACATCGCTCATAAAGGTAAATTAGGTATGTCGAAATTTATTAAGTTAGGTATTTTAAGAACTTTTGCACCACTAATGTAATAAGTTAAAATGAAAAAATTTCACCTGACTTGCTTGGATAAAATAATTAGAATATTTTAAAATTCATCAACGACATAACTTTATTGAATAAAGGGGTTAGACTAATATGAAAAATATATTCGTATCAAGTACTTTTAAAGATTTTCAATATGAACGTGATGTTTTACATCGCAAGGTATTACCTAAACTTAATGCTTTGGCAAAAAATTATGGAGATGTGGTACATTTTTGTGATTTACGTTGGGGTGTAGACACTAGTGAGGCTAGTAATGAGCAAGAAATAGCAAGTAAGGTCCTTGATGTTTGTCTAGAAGAGATAGATAGAAGTCATCCATATATGTTGATTTTTTTAGGAGAACGCTATGGTTTTGCACCAGGAAAAGAAATCATAAATCAAGAGTTAAATCGTAAGGATAGGATGTTGGAGCTTGAGAATATTGATATTAGTATTACTGCTTTAGAGATAGAATATGGAGCTCTTGGTAATAAGCGATCTTTAGAAAACACTTTTTTCTTCTTTAGAGAGATGAAAGGTAATCCACCAGCAGCATATAACTTTGAAGATGAAGTTTGTAAAGAAAAGTTGCTACTTTTAAAAGAGAGAATAATGAAACTTGCAGGTGATAGTGTACATTTTTATAATGCGAGTTATGAAAGTGAAAAAGTAATATTAGAGGAAGATTTTGAAAATAAATTAATAAATTGTTTTAAAAATTTATTTCATTCACAATGGCAAGCGGTTGCGAAATTAAACAGCTTTGAAAAAGAATTAAAATTACATCATTATTATAGGAATGAGAAAGTTAAAAACTTTTATGGATATCAAGCCTTTGCAAAAGAAATAGTTCAAAGTTTTAATCAAGTTGATCGTAAAATTATCGCATTAAAGGGTGCATCAGGCGCAGGCAAAAGCACTTTAGTAAGTAAAATATGTAGCGATATGGAAGAAGAAGGATATGTTGTTATTGCTTTTTTTAGTGGGATTACTTCAATGTCAACTAATGCTTACGATATATTAAATACGCTAGTTTATGAAACTAGAAACCTAGCCTACAATAATCAAGATATCGAAATTACCAGCAATTTAAATGATGCTATCGAAGGTGTAGCTCAAGCTTGTGATATTATTACTGAGCATAAAAAATTAGTCATTGTAGTTGATGCTTTAGACCAGCTTGCATCTAATGAATTTCGCGATACTTTGGCTTTTTTACCACTTAAAACAGCACCTTATACTAAAATTTTAGTTTCATGTTTAGATGATTATCAACTTCCTGAGGAGATACCTACGATTTGTATGCCTTCATTACAAGAAGAAGAATTAAAAGGTATGCTAGATGCTAATCTAATTTCAATCGGTAAGCGTCTTCCAAAGATTGTAAAAGAAGAAGTAATAAAAAAAGAAAGTGCTAAAAATCCACTTTATATTTACTATACACTTAAAATACTTACAATGATGGATAAAGAAGATTTTAAAGCTATTGCTCAAGCCACAGCTCAGCGTATCGTAAATAAGAAAAAACAACAAAAAGAAGTTGATATTAACGAAGATATGGAGTCCTTTACACAGTACTATTTACAAATTATGAATGCTTTACCAGATAGTTTAGAACAGTTAGCAGCTGTGCTGTTAGAAAAAATTGCTGATAGAACAAATCCCTCAATGTCATCACAGTTTACTAGTCTTATTGGTAGTTCTCGGCATGGTTTAACTGAAAGTCATTTAGAAGTATTTGTTGATAATTTTAGTCGTTTAACCTTTGCTCAGTATACTCACTATATTAGTGAACTTTTCATGTTACGTGATGATGGACGATGGGATTTTCTACACCAATCACTTCGAAAAGGTGCAGAGATTTTAATTGAGAAATATAGTCGAAGTGCCTATGATTATGGTGATGAAAAACTTGAGGTAATGTTGCAGGATTTTAAGAAAAACAGCAACCATTTATCACCTGAAAAATGGGTAGAGGCAAGCACTAAAATAAGTGAGCGCAGTTTTGAAATATTACGTGAGCATGTTGGTCCTTATGCATTCTCACGAAATGTTACTGAGCCACATAAAATGTTGTTTATACTTTTTAAAAATCGTTATCGAGCGAATACCCGCGTATCTTTAGAAAATCCTGTAGATGCTATTGCTATGGAAGAATTAACTTATCATAGTATTAAAGCGAATGAGCAATATTTCCTTGTAGAGTACCTTGCTGAAATTTATGATGATGCTACGTATAATAGCACTGCTGTTCAATATTTAATTAAAGACATTATTTCCTATTCTATGCAAGATGGTGGTGCATTCTTAAAGTCTTTTGCCAAGTCCTTTTCAAGTGGTGCCTTTATAATGGAATATGTAAAATTAGTATCAGAATTTTTTAGTTATACGCTTATTGACTCCTTTGGATCTAAACTAAATGAACTTGAAATTAAAGTAAATGTTTTACAAAGCTGTATAAGTCTTAATCAATATTTAGTTGAATACTATGATAATAACACTATTTATATTGATAGATTAGCAGATAATTATAGTGCACTTATTGATACTTTACAAACAATAGGTGATGATCGTATAAATGAAGTGGATGGGCTACGCAAAGAATTTATAGCACTGAAGCTAAAAAATGTAGAGGATTTAAAAATAAGGCTTAAAGAGAATGAAAAATATGAAATACCAACTAATTTACGCTATATGTATATAGCAATTGCTAATACGTATAATGAAATATTGAATAACCTAACTCAAATGAAAGAAGAACAGGATACATCGCTTTCTTTATCCTATAGTGAAAAAGCACTAGAGTATTATAAAAAAGCGCTGGCAATAGAAGAAGATTCAAATATTAAGTATCATATTTTTAATATGCTCTGGATTATTGCTTTCTTGTTTACATGTGAGCATAAGCGTAAAGATTATGATCGAGCACTTAGATATTATGATGAATGTATTACCCATTTACCCTATGCAGTACACTGGATAGAGGAAGAATTAATGATTTATTATGAAGCACAACTAGTTGCAGAAAAGGCATGGGTATGTAAACACAATGAAGATAAAGAAAAAGCACTAACGTTATATCGTAAGAGCATTGAATTAGCTGAAGAGGGATTGTCCGCTAATGGTATAAATGAAACTACTAAGACGATGTTAGTAGAAAGAATAGATAAATCTAAGAATTTTATTGCAGAATTAATTCAAGTATAAAAAAACGTATTTGTATTAATAAATAGACACTATCCATACTTAGATAGTGTCTATTTTCTTTAAATTCATTGCTTATTTGTTTTAAACATTAATTTTATTTATTATTATTTTCTATTAAAGCTATAACATTACTCAAATCATCACAAGTAAATTCAAGCATATTTTTCATTTCATTATCAGGCTCAATTAAATCTTTAATAAATACATGATGCATTTTAGCTGCAATCGCTGCCTTGATGCCATTTTTAGAATCTTCTAAAACTAAGCAATGTTCAGGAAGCACCTGCACTTGTTTTGCAGCTCTTAAAAATAATTCAGGGTCAGGTTTAGCTTGTTTTACTTGATCGCCACCGATAATAAAATCAAATTTGAAATCGGTGTCTAATGAATTAACTAAATGCTGGACATAATCTATTTTACTGCTTGATGCTACACAAACTTTTAAATTTGATGTTTTTAAATAGTTTATTAATTCTAATAATCCTTTTTTATTAATATTGCCATTTTTTAATTCATCTTCTAGAATTTGATGTTTGTACTCACTAATTTGAGGTAAAACAGCTTCAATTTTAGGATTGGCTTCTAACATTCTATTTAATTCTTTTTTTCCTCCACCGGTAATATGATCAAAAAAATCATCAGCTACTGTAATGTTGTGATCTGCAAATATTTTATTCCATGCAGTCCTAGCAATACGCTCAGTATCAAACATCGTGCCATCACAATCAAATATAATACACTTAATATCCATGTTGTTCTCCTTATATCAATACCACTATTATAGGTAATGATAGTGATAAAGTAAAGAGACATCAAGGTTTTTAATATTACCTAGACTATTCTTTTTTAAATGCTCTTAATAGTTTTACAAACGCACGTTTCTCAATGCGAGAAACATAAGATCGAGAGATATTTTCTTCTTGAGCAATCTCCTTTTGTGTTTTTTCCTTTTGATTAAATAATCCATAACGCTGAATGAGTATTCTTTTTTCTTTTGGGCTTAATAATTCCATGTATTTAAATAATTTTTTCTTGTTTTCATCTAATTGCATCTTTTCAATAACATTAATAGCATTCTCATCTTTAATAACTTCAATTAACTGAATTGAATCACCATCTTTGTCATAACCAATTGGATCATTTAATGAGCCAGTATTGATGTGCTTTTTATTGTTTCTTATAGACATTAAGATTTCATTTTCAATACATTTAGAAGCATATGTTGTTAATTTTAATCCTTTAGTATAATCAAATGAGTCAATTGCTTTGATTAATCCTATGGAGCCAATGCTAATTAAATCTTCAAATGTTTCATTACGCACATCAAATTTTTTAACAATGTGTACCACTAATCTAAGATTATGTTCAATAAGACGCTCGCGCGCAGTTTTGTTACCTTTACTCATTTGAATTAAATACTCAAGTTCTTGTTGCTTACTTAAAGGTTGAGGATAAGCAGAAGATTGTATAAATCCAAATAAGAATGGGAAGAATTGTTGTAATACACTCCAAATTTGTATCCACATAGTATCACCGTTAATAGTCTATGCTTAACTAGTTGTAGTTTATTCTTATAGTAGTGAACTCTTTTTAAAAAGATTACCTATGATTGTATTAACTGAAAAATCCAATTCGTTGTAATGAGTGCGTATTTAGGGTATAATAAAATTGATAGTTTAAAGGAGGCATAAAAAGTATGAGTCAAGTACGAATTTTCGCGCTTGGTGGTTTGGACGAAGACGGAAAAAATATGTATGTTGTTGAAATAGAGGATTCTATTTTCGTCATTGAAGCGGGATTAAAATATCCAGAAGCCGATAAATTGGGAGTTAATATGATTATTCCTGATTTTAAATATTTAGTAGAAAATAAAGAACGTATTAAGGGGTTATTTATAACTCATGGTCATGATGATGTAATGGCAGCAGTACCTAATTTGTTAAAGCAGGTAAATATACCTATTTACACAACGCCACTTACAGCAATGATTATTGATAGTGTTTGTAAAGAAGCTAATGTTAAAAATTACACCATTCATCGCATTAAAAGGAATTCACAATTTAAAGTAGATAACATCAATATTCGAGTATTTGGGATGACCCATTCGATTGCTGATGGTTTTGGTTTAGCGATTGAAAGCAAGGAAGGATATATAGTTTATACAAGTGAGTTTATTGTAGATTATGATATCCGCAGTGAAGCTTTTAGTTGTGATATAACAAAACTAGCAGAAATAGGTAAGAAGGGTGTTTTTGCGCTACTTACTGAATCGGTTGGAGCTGTTAGAAATGGACATACAGCACCAAATCATCGTATCACTAAAGAAATTGAACCTTATTTTGAGGATGCAAAAAATGAAAGAATTATTATTACTACGTATGCACAAAATATTTATCGACTAATTGAAATAATTGAATTAGCTAATAAATTTAAAAAGAAGATATTATTCTACGATGATAATTTACGTACGATGTTGAAAATGGTAGAAAAGTTAGGGTATTATCGTATGCCTATTAATCTTGAAGTAAGTAGAACTCAATATAAACCCTCAATGCGTAATGTAGTTGTTATTGTATCGGGTAATGGATCTAATGTGTTTAAACTAATGAATAAGATTGCATTAAAAGAAGATTCATTATTAGAATTAACAGCTGAAGATACTGTTATTATTGCATCACCAGTAGTACCTGGTACAGAGCGTGAAGCTGCAAATATGGAAAATGAAATTTATAAAGAAACTATTAATGTAAAGTCATTAGACCATCGTACTGTTTTAAGTATGCATGCTTCATCAGAAGAGCTTAAGATGATGCTTTATTTATTAAAGCCTAAATATTATGTTCCTGTTAAAGGAGAATATCGTCATTTAATTGCGAATGCTAATATAGCTTTTGCTATGGGTATCCATGCTAATAAGATTGTATTATTAGACAATGGACAAGTAGCTAACTTCAAGGATGGTGAATTAAAATCTACTGAAGAGATGATTCCTTTGGAACAAGTTTTAGTTGATGGTAAGGATAGTCTAGATGTAAGCGGTATGGTTTTAAGAGATCGCGAAACGTTATCTACTGAAGGTGCTATTATTTGTGGTGTTGTTGTAGATTTTAAAACTAAAGAAATTATTGGTGGACCAGATGTTCAGAGTCGCGGTGTTATTTATTTAAAAGATGCTGATTATATTGTAAAAGAAATAACAAAAATAATCGAAACTTCAATAAATGATGCTGTTCGTGAACAACGCTATGAAAATATAGCGATGAGACAAGAAATAAAAGAAAAAATCACTAAGTATGTAGCTAAAGAAACTGGCAAACGACCGATGATTTTACCTGCAATTGTTGAAATACATGCATAAGGGGAGGGAAGCGTAGTTGGCTGAAAAGAAAAAACAAAGAAAAAGTAGCGAATCTAAATCTTTCCTTGATAATGAAACTTTAGTTTATGTATATGCCATTATTTTAATTATGATCACTATAATTGGTGCTCTTCAAATGGGGTTTATAGGTAGATTATTAGCCTCTGTTTGCAAGTATTTGTTTGGTACATATTATGGCGTAGTTTATGGAGTGTTTTTCGTTTACGCTTTATTTATGATGTTTAAACAAACTAAAATACCTTTAGCACGGAAGAAGATGTTTGGTATTGTATTATTGGTATTAGCATTATTATTATGGTCTGCTATACCACAAGATGTTGAATTAATAGGATTTGAAGTATTCAGTGACTATGTTGCGAATACATGGAAATTTTTTAGTGGCGATACCACAGTTTTAGCACAAGGTGGAATAAGTGGAGCTTTACTTTATGCGATTACTTCTACTTTAATTGCTAGAGAAGGTACATGGGTTTTTATTATTGGATTAATTGTATTAGCTTTAGTTATGCTTATTAATAAATCAATGATAGAAAGCATTAAAAATTGGTTTATAAAAATTAAAGAAGTTCTTAATTCTAAACAATCTAAGCCTGAACCTAAAAAGAAAAGGAAAAAGCAGATAATACAAGAAGAGGAAGAATTTGTATTTACAGATTTTGAAGATGATAGTCAACAAAAAAGTGTTAATTTTCCTACATTAGATGAAGTTGATGTAAAGTCAACTAAAAAAGCTGAAAAAGAAGAAGAATTTGATGTGAAATTAAGTGCATCAGAAATACAAGAAGAAACAAAGCCAACACAAGAGATGAGTCAAACAACAATTCCAGTATTTCAATATGGAGCTACTTATCGATTGCCACCATTTTCACTTTTAGAGAAATTGAATAGTATTAGTAGGTCTAATCAAAATGATCTTGCTGCTGTAAATAAAGGGAAAAGACTAATTGAAATTTTAAGTAGCTTTTCAATTGAGGCTGAACTTGTGGCAACGCATATTGGACCATCAGTTACTAAATTTGAAGTTAGACCTGATTCTAGCGTAAAAGTAAATCGTATTATGAATATTTCTGATAATATTAAGATGGAATTGGCAGCTAGAGATATACGAATTGAAGCACCAATACCTGGTAAGAATGCAGTGGGTATTGAAATACCTAATGTTGAAAATACTATGGTTAAAATGATGGAATTAGTACGAAATATTCCAGTTGAAAAAAGAAGTCAAAAATTATTGTTTTTCTTAGGTAAAGATTTAATGGGGAAACCTGTATATTGTGATATGACCAGAATGCCGCATTTATTGGTAGCAGGATCAACAGGGAGTGGTAAATCAGTGTGTATTAATGCCATCATTACTTCATTTATCTTAAGAACACGGCCGGATGAATTAAAGTTATTGTTGATTGACCCTAAAAAAGTAGAGTTTACGCCTTTTAATGGTATACCACACTTAATGGCACCGATTATATCAGATGCTAGTGAAGCATCTCGAGCATTAAAGGTAATTGTTGAAATGATGGAAAATAGATTTACTTTATTTTCACAATTTGGTGTAAGAAATATCGCAGGATATAATGAAAAACTAGCAGCAGAGCCTAAGATGAACAAAATGCCTTATATCGTGGTAATTATAGATGAGTTAGCAGACTTAATGGTCATTGGTAATAAAGAAGTTGAACAAAGTATTCAAAGAATTACACAATTGGCTCGTGCTGCAGGAATTCATCTAATTGTAGCGACACAAAGACCGAGCACTGATGTCATTACCGGGGTAATTAAAAACAATATTCCTTCAAGAATTTCTTTCGCAGTATCTAGTAATATTGATTCTAGAACTATCTTAGGAAGTCCTGGAGCCGAACGCCTGTTGGGTAATGGGGATATGTTATATCATCCTATGGGAGAATCCTCTTCTATTCGTGTTCAAGGTGTTTATGTGAGTGATGATGAAGTAAGCCGTATAGCTAAATTTGCAATGAATCAATATCAACCATTCTATGACGATCAGTTCATTAAATTAGAAGGTGTAGAGAATAATGATTTGACTTCCATTTTAAATGCTTCTGAAGACCCAATGTACGATTCAGTTAAAGAATATGTAATTGATGTACAAAAAGCATCTACCTCTTTACTACAAAGAAGGTTTAGTATAGGTTATAATCGTGCTGCTAAACTTATTGATATATTAGAAGAAAGAGGAATTATTGGACCTGTACAAGGTTCAAAACCAAGAGAAGTGTACATAAAGAAGCAGGAGGATTAAAACATGAGTAAAGTAACTGATATTATTTTTGACACTACCCTAACTTATCATCAACAACTATTAGCGCTAGCGCGCCTTGCAGAAAGCACAGATGAATCGTTGGTGCGTTCTGAAGAGTTAATACAAGCAATAAATGAGCGTATCATTTGTGATTTAAATGAAGGGGTAGCGCCTTATCGCCCGCGATATATCATTCCAGATTATCGTGTTTTGATGGACAAAGGAAGTCTATTTTTAGCATTATCACCAGCTGAAGATATATGGGAAGCTTGTAATAATTTATTGATTATGTATAAACATGTACCATCAATCACTAGTTTTCCAGTTTACTTAGGTGACTTAGATGTGCTTCTAGAGCCTTTTGTACAAAAAGTAAGTCGCGAAGAAGCAAAGAAATGCTTAAGGTTGTTCTTACAACATATCGATCGTACATTAACAGATAGCTTTGTACATGCTGATATTGGTCCAAGAGACACTTTAACTGGAAGAATATTATTAGAATTGACTGACGAAATGCAGTTGGCTATACCTAATCTTACTTTGAAATATGACCCCGCTATTACCAGTGATGAGTTTGCGAATCTATGTGTGTATTGTATGCTTAAAACAGCAAAACCATCTTTCGCAAATCATAATATGTTTAAAGATGAATGGTCTGAAGATTATGCCATAGCTAGTTGTTATAATGGCTTAACAATAGGTGGAGGCGGATTTACGTTACCACGTATACGTATGTATGAATGTGCATTGAAGGCCAAAGATACCAATGATTTTTTAGAAAATATATTACCTTATTATGTTGATGTTATGGCTAAATTTATGGATGATCGTATTCGTTATTTAGTTGAAAAAACAAGTTTCTTTAAGTCAAATTTCTTAGTCACTGAAGGTTTTATCAAGCTAGAAAATTTTACAGGAATGTTTGGTATGGTAGGGTTGGCTGAGTGTGTTAATCACTTGCTAGGCATTAAAGATGCTACAAAAGGCTATGGAAATAGTGATGAGGCAAATCAATTAGGTGAAAAAATAGTAGCACGTTTGAGCTCTTTAGTAGAAGCTCATGACGCACCTTACTGTGATGCTTTTAATCATAAATATCGTCTCCATGCTCAAGTGGGTATCGATAGTGATGGAAGAGAAGATTCACCAGGTGCTCGTATACCAATTGGAGTAGAGCCTATTATGCCACTACAATTAAAACATAGCACAAAGTTTCATAAATATTTCCCTACAGGAATTGGTGATATCTTTAAATTTGAAGAAACATGGCTTAATACACCGCAGGCGGTATTAGATATTATAAAAGGTGCAATGACTAGTGGACTGCGTTATTTTTCTGGTTATTTAGAAAATAACGATGTAGTTAGAGTTACTGGATATTTAGTTAAGAAAAGTGAACTAGCTAAATTAGATGCTAAAAAACAATCTTTAAATAATGCATCAGTTTTTGGTCAGGGTGCTAGAGATACAGCAGATGCCTTAGATCGTCGTATTAATCAAGGATAAATAGTAAAAAAATAGAGATGTTAAACCTAATTTAGGAAATAACATCTTTTTTTATGTTCTAAATTCTAATATAAGATTATAAGTATATTTTTAATAAAAGCTCCTAAAATGATAAGGGAGTTTTAATTTATTGAATTAGGGTTAAAATCTTTAATGTAGTTATAAAATAAACTTGACTATGCCATATAAGTCTATATAATTAATATGACTGACCGTTCGGTCAAAGGAGAAAACAATGATTTCTAATTTTAGTGTAAAAAAACCATATACCGTGATTGTAGGGGTTGTAATGGTCCTGTTACTTGGTGTAATTTCGTTCATGGAATCAACTACAGACTTGCTTCCTGAAATGGAATTACCGGTAGTAGTGGTATATACTACTTATCCTGGTGCCAGTGCAGAAAAAGTAGAAGCAGAGGTTACAAGACCTATTGAAGCTGCTGTAGCAACAACTGAGAACTTAGTTAATATGAGTTCAACTTCTAGTGATAATCTATCGATGATTATTCTAGAATTTGTTGATGATACCAACATGGATAGTGCCATGATTAATCTTAATGCCAATATTGATATGGTTGAAGGTATATTACCAGATACTTCAAGTGCACCAAATTTAATGGCAATAAACCCTAATATGATGCCCATTATGATGGCAACTGTTGATGTTAATGGAATGGATATACAACAGTTAAGTGATTTTGTAAATGATGAGATAATTCCAGAATTAGAAAAAACTCCTGGTGTAGCATCTGCTAGTGCATCAGGACTTTTAGAGGAAACCGTACATATAACACTTAGTCAAGAAAAAATAGATGCTGTTAATTTTCAAATATTAAACAGTATTGATAGTGATTTAGCTGAAGCAGAACAAGAATTGCGTGATGGTTTAAAAGAGGTAAATGAAGGATTAGATGAAATAACATCAGCTGAAGAGGAAATGGACAGCGAAACTGATAAGGCTGTTGGTGAACTTGCAGATACAAGTATCGCTTTACAACAAGCCGCTACCAATCTTATCGCAATGGATGCCCAAATTATACAATTAACTGCTGAACAAGCAGCTTTTAAAGGTATTGTAGCAGCGTACGAAGAAGTCAATGCATTACCAGGGGGGATTGATGCAATGATTGATGCACAGGAAGGTTTAGCAACCTCAATTCAATCTGCGCTTACTAAATTAAATACTTATGTGAATGACCCTGCTAATGTAGATGCAGCTTCAACATCCTTACCTAGTGATTTATCAACTGAAATGAATGCTTTAGCATTAAATGTTGAACTTGCTTTAGGAGGTAGTTCAGTTTCTGCAACCTTAACTACTTATGGTGAAGCTATTGCTTATTTTAATGAAAAGCTACTTGTAGTTCAAGCAAGCAGTAAACAATTGCAATCCTTAAAAGCACAATATACTGATGCTGTAACACGATTAAGTAATCTTGAAGTAGAATTAGCGACAGCTGAAGCGGTTAAAGACAGTGCTTCTAGTATGTTAGTGAATAATGGGATTGATGTAAGTGATCTTAATAATCTTCAATCACAATTAGAAAGTGGAAAAATTACTATAGGTAGTGAGCTAGCTGTGGGACAAATAACATTAACTAATACTAAAGAAAGTTTAGAAGCAACTAAAAAACAGCTTGAAGATGGTTTAGATGACCTAGAAGAGGCTAAAGTAGATGCATTAAAAGCTGCAGATATCTCAGGAATATTAACGACAGACATGATTAGTGGCATATTACAAGCTGGTAATTTTTCTATGCCTGCTGGTTATATAGCATCAGGAGATGAAACAATCTTAGTAAAAGTTGGAGATGTTTTTACAAGTCTTGAACAACTAAATAATTTATTAATTTTACCACTAAATATTGAAGGAGTTAATGATGTTTATTTAGGAGATTTAGCTGAAATTAGTATTGCTAATAATAGTGATGAAATCTTTACTAGAGTTAATGGTAATGAAGCGGTTATGATTTCTTTTCAAAAGACTTCAACCTCATCTACGGCAGTAGTAACGGATGAGGTTCATGCAACTTTTGAAAAATTAATGGAAGAGTATGAAGACTTGAACTATGCAACATTGATGGATCAAGGTGTATATATCGATATGATTATTGCTTCTGTTTTACAAAATTTTATGTACGGTGGAATTTTAGCAGTCATAGTATTAATGCTATTTTTAAAAGATATAAAACCTACTATTGTTATTGGTATAAGTATACCTTTTAGTTTAATGTTTACTCTAGTATTAATGTATTTTTCAGATATTACATTAAATATCATTTCTTTATCTGGGTTAGCCTTAGGGGTAGGGATGTTGGTTGATAACTCTGTAGTAGTCGTAGAAAATATTTATCGTATGCGTAGTCAAGGTATTGGAATTATACAAGCATCAATTAATGGTGCTAAACAAGTTTCAGGTGCTATTATTGCTTCTACACTAACTACAGTTTGTGTATTTTTACCAATAGTTTTCACTACGGGTATTACAAGACAACTTTTTGTTGATATGGGATTAACAATTGCTTATAGTTTATTGGCATCTTTAATCATTGCTTTAACTTTAGTGCCTATGTTGTCGAGCAAGATTTTAACTAAAACACCTAATGAAAATGATGGATTTTTTCAAAATATGGTTAAGGTATATGAATCACTATTAAAATGGTCTTTATCACACCGTTTTGTAGTATTGTTTAGTAGTGCCATTTTATTTGTAACAAGTGTTGTGTTAGCTTTTAACATGGGTATGGTGATGATACCAGAAATGGCATCTACACAAATTTCTTTAACTGCTGCTATGCAAAATGAAGAAGCTACTATGGAAGAAACTACAGTAGTTATGAGTGCACTATTAGAAGAATTTGAACTAATTGAAGGTGTTAATACTGCTGGTGTTACCATAGATTCTTCAGGCTCATCGATGTTGTTGATGGGAGGCGGAAGTTCTTCTCAAGCTACTTTCTATATTATTACTGAAGATAATGCCTCATTTGATGCCATTGAAAATCAATTACAAACGATTATTCTAAAACATCCAGTTGATGCTACGATATCCTCTAATAATATGGATATGAGTGCACTGACTGGAAGTGGTTTAGTTGTTAATGTATACACTGATAATTTAGACGATTTACATGAATCAGCACGTATTATTGGAGAAAAATTAACTCAATTCGAAGGTATTGATGAAGTTAGTGATGGTTTAGAAGATCCAGTTCATGAACTTCGTATTGTAGTAGATAAAAATGAAGCTATGGAAGTAGGACTTACTGTTGCTCAAGTGTTCCAAGCAGTAAGTGAAGATATTGCTACTGAAACAACAAGCACAACATTAACCATAGATAATAAAGATTATCCTGTAATAGTCTTAAAAGATGAAAGTACTTGGGTAAATGACCACAACTTAGAAGAACTTATTTTAGAGGGAACGAAGGATAATGAAACTGTTGATGTAAAAATTAGCGATATTACTAAGATGGAAGAGGGTTATGGAACACAATCAGTAAATCGTGATAATTCACGTCGTTATAAAAGTGTTAGTGCAACAATTAAAGATAGTCATAATGTTGCTTTAGTTACACGAGATGTTGAGGAAAATTTAGATATTTCAGATTTACCGAGCGGAGTTACGATCGAATTTAGTGGTGAAAATGAAACCATCATGGAAACTATGAATTCTTTAATATTAATGATTGGACTAGCTATTACCTTTATCTATATGATTATGGTTGCTCAATTTCAAAGTCTGTTATATCCATTTATTGTTATGTTTACAATACCATTAGCATTTACAGGGGGTTTACTAGCATTATTTCTTACTAATCAAGATTTAAGTATCATTTCAATGTTAGGATTTTTGGTATTAAGTGGAGTAGTAGTAAATAATGGTATTGTTTTCATTGACTATGTTAATCAATGTATTAATGATGATATGGATTTACATAATGCGCTTATTACTGCAGGGAAAACACGCCTTAGACCAATATTAATGACAGCCTTAACTACTATTCTTGCAATGACTACGATGGCACTGGGAATTGGAGAAGGTTCTGAAATGATGCAAGGAATGGCTATAGTTACTATTGGAGGGCTAACTTATGCAACGATACTAACACTCTTTGTAGTACCAATAATTTATAGTTATTTCTATCGTAATAGAAAAGTTGTTAATACTGGTGAATAAGCATGAAAATACTAATAAAAAAAGAAGAACTTATTTATGATGCGGTAAGTAATTTAACAAAACAAGGTAAGGATATTAAAGAATTAAAAGTTGAAGAAATTGCAAGAGCGGCTAATATTGCAAAAGGTTCAATCTATGAATATTTTAAATCTAAAGATGAAATTATTTTAAAAAGTATAAATTACTTCATTTTAAAAAAGATTGCTGAGATTATTAGAATAATCGATTCTCAAGAATGCTTTGATACTAAAATAAGATCAGTATTAAAAACATGTAGTCATGCACCGTCTAGTGATTATGCTATATTAAAAAATATTAATTTCAAATTAGATAATCATAGAGTATTATCTAAAGAAATATTGACTGAATTTTTAAATTTAGCTGATAAAATCATTGATGCCGGTATCAAAGAAGGGCAGATTAATATTGGCTTGGGTCAAGATTACCAACGCTATGTTTTAGCAAGTGCATTTTGTGCTCACATGACTATTTCATCTATTAAAGAGGATAATAAAAAGTTTGATTATGACTTAGACACTCATATCAATAATACAGTGATGATAATTAAAAAAAGCTTAAGTTAAATTTAAAAAACTATATGGTTGACATATAGTTTTTCTTTACCTTGAATATAAAATAAAGTAAAATTTATCAATAAAGGAGTAATAATATGAAAAAATCAATACTAGTAGAAGATTTATGTGATTATAAGTATATTTCAGAACTTAAATTGTCACCTGATAACAGTTTATGTACTATGGTAGTTAGTCAAGGTGATATGAAAAAAAATAATTATAGACATCATTTGTATAGTTATAATTTTATGGATAGGAAGTTAAAACAATTGACCTCTACCAACGAAAGAGGGATAATATGGGAAAACAACAACTGTGTTTTATTCCCTCATGATAGAGATAAAGCTGTAGAAAAAGCTAAGGCTAATTTTGAAGATTTAACTAGTTATTATCGTTTAGATTTAACTGGAGGAGAGGCTCAAAAAGCTTTTAGTATTCCACTACAAGTAAATACTTTAAAGTTCATTGATGAGCGCTTCGCTGTGGTTATTGCATTAAAAGACTTAAATAAACCGGATATCAAAAATTTAACTGTTGAAGAAAAAAGTGAAATGAAAACACAGTTAGAAGAAGAAAAAGATTATGAAGTATTGGATGAATTACCTTATTGGTTTAATGGAAGAGGCTTTATTAATAAGCTACGTAAGCAAGTATATTTAGTGGATACTTATGAAGAAACTGTAGAATTATTAACACCAATGCTGATGGATGTCCATAGCTTTACTTTAAGTGAAGATAAAAAAACACTTATTGTAGTGGGTAATGAATATCAAGATATGGATAACCAGTATTCCTCCATTACTAAAATTGATTTAACTACTAAAGCTTCTGAATTACTTTTAGGTCAAGAAATAACAAGTGTTAGAAATATTGCACTTATTGAAGATACGTTAGTATTCACTGCTACTGATTTTAAAAAATGGGGTACTAGTGAAAATGCTAAATTCTATAAAATGGATTTACAAACTAAAAAAATCGAATGCTTCTTTGAAGAGGATTTATCAGTAGGTAATACCGTAGGTAGTGACGCTAAACTATATGGTGGTGAAAGTTTTTTTGTTAAAAATAAGTTGATATACATGGTTTGTACAGTAGATAATGCATCTAACATTTATACTTTAAGCCTAGATGGGATACTATCTCCATTAACATTTAAAGAAGGTAGTGTAGACTGTTTCGATGTTCAAGAGGAACAAGTTGTATTTGTAGGTATGCGTGATTTAATGCTTCAAGAAGTATATCAAGTTAAAAATAATAAAGAAGAAAAATTGACTACAATTAATACTGCTTTAGAAGATAAAGAAGTGCTTCCTTTAGAAAAACTAAGTTTCATTAATAGTGATAATATTCGTATTGATGGATGGGTTATAAAACCACGCAATTTCGATAAAACGAAACAATATCCAGCTGTTTTTGATATCCATGGCGGACCAAAAACAGTATATGGTGAAACGTTTTTTCATGAAATGCAAGTATGGGCATCGATGGGTTATTTTGTTATGTTTTGTAATCCGCGTGGTTCAGATGGACGTGGTAATGAATTCATGCACTTAGTTAATAAATATGGAACAGTAGATTATCAAGATTTAATGAATTTTTGTGATCAAGTTTTACAAAAATATCAAAATATCAATCAATCTAAGATAGCGGTTACTGGTGGAAGTTATGGTGGATTTATGGTTAATTGGATTATTGGACATACCGATAGATTTTGTTGCGCAGCATCACAGCGTTCAATAGCTAATTGGATTTCTAAGTCATTAACTACAGATATAGGATATTATCATAATATGAGTCAAATGGCATCAACACCATGGGATAATATGGAAAGAATGTGGTCTTTTTCTCCATTAAAATATGCCGATAAGGCTACAACTCCTACTTTGTTTATCCATTCTAATGAAGATTATCGTTGTTGGATGGCAGAAGCACTACAAATGTTTCAGGCGCTAAAAATACATCGTGTAGATACAAGGTTGTGTCTATTTAAAAATGAAAATCATGAACTAAGTCGTGGAGGTAAACCAAAACATCGTCGACGTCGTCTTCAAGAGATTAATTCATGGTTTGAACAATATTGTAAATAAGCCCATTAAGAGGGCTTTTTCTTTTTGTTATAATGTGATAGAATGGGACTATTAGGAGTAATTTAATGAGAAATATTTTGTTAATTAATGATATGCCAAGTCATGGAAAAGTTGCATTAGCAGCTATGAATCCAATTTTTTCTTATTATGGGCATCAAACATATAATTTGCCTACTATTTTAATATCTAATACTTTTAATTATAAAAAATACGCTTTACAAGACAATTTAAACTATATGAAGAGCGCGTATGAAGTTTATCAGCAATTAGACATTCAGTTTGATGTGCTGTGTAGCGGTTATATTGCCAGTGATTTACAAAGAGATTGGATCGTACAAGTGTTTAAAGCAAATACTGGATTTAAAGTAGTAGACCCTATTATGGCTGATAATGGAAAATTATATAGCGGTCTATCTATAGATATTGTAGAACAAATGAAAACTTTATGTCAGCATGCTGATTTAATTATACCAAATTATACAGAAGCATTATTGTTAGCAGATAATGATGTAGTATTAAAGACTATTAATGATAATGAAGCTAAAGAGCTTATTGAAAAACTTAAAGCATTAACAACAAAATCTATAATAATTACTAGTGTTCCTTTTGAGGATAAATTTGCTGTATATGGTTACTGCCATATAAAAAATATGACTTTTTCTTTAACTTATGATGTAGTAGAAACGAAAGTTATGGGAACAGGTGATATGTTTTCAGCAGTTCTAATTTCTCAATTATTAGCAACAAAGGATTTGAAGAAAAGTGCGCATAAAGCAATGGAATTCCTTTTTCATGTTATTTCCTTACATCAAAAAAAATCATCCGGTAAACCCTTGTTTATCGAACAATACTTAGACCATTTAGATTAATATTCAGGAGGTTATTATGAGTAATACAAAAGAAAGCATTACCACTGCAATTTTAGTTAGTTTAGCACAAAAAACACCGTATACTATTCTATTTGATAGTCAATTTAATATTGTTTATTGTCACGAGAGTATCTTTGAATCAATGGGATATAGTGATTCAAATGCATTTTTTAACAGTTTTGCAAGTATACTAGAACATGAACAAAAAGACATTGAATTTTCAATGGATAAATTTAAGGAAATGTTTATAATAGCACTTACTGATGGATATCATCAATTTAGTTGGCGTTATAAAACTAATTTTGGGCTGATGTTTGATGCACAAGCTTCATTAACAAGAATTGATGGGGGAGAAGATCAATATGGAGGTAATTATTTATTAGTACAGTTTAATGATATTGAGCCTTATGTAGAACAAATTGAAAAAGAACATAATTTTGCTAGTACCTATAAATCTATAATTGATGTTACACCTTTTTGTGTTAATTTGTGGAATAAAGATTTACAAATTATACTGGGTAACAACCGAGCTTTAGAATTATTTAATTTAGATTATGAAAATCAGTTCATTGATGAATTTGATAAATTTTCACCTGAATTTCAACCTAATGGAGAACTGAGTAAAACCTTTGCGATTGAGCATTTAAAAAAGGGATTTATCAATGGATTTCATAAATTTCCATGGGTCCATCTGACTAATGATGGTGTAGAGATACCTAGTGAAGTAACTTTAAATAAAATTAAGCTTAGCGGTGAAGAAGTAGTTGTAAGCTTTATAAGAGATTTAAGAGTGAATGTTTTAGGTGGCGATGACGAGGTGTTTTATGAAACTTATTTTGTAAATAGAATATCAGATCGCACTGTGTTTAATACTGTTTCAAAATTATCAGATGATTGGTTTTTCTCTTATGATGTTAGATCTTCTTTAATTCGTTACTATGGAACAGGAATAGGCAAGTTTGGTAATGTTGATGGTGTTTCAGTACCTTTATTTACGGTGTTAAATCACAATATTATTCATCCAGATGATATAGAAACTTACAAACATCTAGCTGATAATATGAAAAAGGGTATATATGAACCACTAGATATACGCTATTTACAAGAAAATGGACTGTATCACTATTTTAGATTAGTTTATCAAGTGGTGAATAATGCCGAAAATAAGCCTATTTTTGTTATAGGTAAAGGATTAGATATCCATGAACAAAAAATGTTAGAGGAACGCTCTAAGATAGATTTATTAACACAGTGTTATAACAAAATTAGTGCTGAAGAATTAATTACACAAATAATAAATAATTCAACAATTGGTCAACATGCCTTTTTCGTAATAGATATTGATAATTTTAAGGCAATCAATGATAATTTAGGTCATTATTTTGGTGATGATGTACTTCGCGATACGGCAGATCACTTAAGAAATTCTTTTAGAAAAAATGATATTATTGCTCGTTTGGGTGGTGATGAATTTATTGTGTTTATGGAA
>CAYJJG010000008.1:0-77668 GCA_964370435.1 uncultured Holdemania sp. | reverse complement strand
TGTCAATTGAATGTAATATAACATTGAACCCCATAAAGTATAGTAGGTTTGAAAATCATATAGCTTACTAAAACTATCCCGTTCAGCACCTGAATAATAATCTACTTTACCAATATAATCGGCAACTGCACTTTCATTTACCATTGAAGTGTAATGCATGGTATCAAAGGATTCAATCCCTAAAGAGTGGTCATAAGTGTAATATAACATAATGACTAAATAAAACCCTAAACCAACTATATATGCTGGTTTAGGTTTATTTAGTTTATTAAAATGACATATAAAATTAATAATACCCAATAATAAGAATATTAAAGTAATTAAATGAATAATATATGCTGGAAATTCAAGATAAATAAGAATACTATTTATAATCTGGTTTAATCCTAGTAGTTTTAAAAAACCGAGCGATAATGCATTCAAAACATTTTGGGATTCTTTAACTTTAAAAACACCAAAACCTAAACTGGCTATACTTAATACTACAATAACTAAAATGATGTTTAAAATATTTACCATGTATTTACCTCAAGTATTTCAAAATCCCTTTATTTCTAACTCTAACTATTTAATCACAGTTGATAAAATGATGTCAATAATTACCTTACTATTAACAATTGAAACAATATTAAACTATTCCTCTTCTTCTTTAAAATAATCAATCTCTAATATCATACTTGATATTTCATTCATCAAAGTATAATAGTTTAGTACTTCTTGAGCCATTTGTTCAGTATAACCTTCTGACAAATTGTAAATATCTTTATCTGTTAAATCATAAGAGAAATTGTCTGTTTTCCAAGCATCAAACTCAGACATATGATAACCTTCATAAGTAGGATCAAAAATATCCCTACCTAAAGTTGTACCAGGTTCAATTTCAAAATTAAACATATTCGCGATAGTTGGAAGAATATCTAAAGTTGTACTCACTTTTTCATATTCCATTGCACCATACGCACTATTGTAAATATATAAACCTGTATAATAATCAGTCTCATCATAAGGAAGTTTGGTTTGTGCATAGAAATCTGAAGAAGCTCCAAAATCTAATCCTTTGGCAATATGATCCCCAAAAAATACAAATACCCAATCATCAAGTCGCTCTTGCCACTGTAATATTTTAATAAATTCGCCTAAAGCATAATCTAAATCCATGTTTTTAGCCCAATAAGCTACATAGTCATCATTTAGTTCTGGATATTTTTCTTTTATACGTTGTACGTGTTCTTCACTAACCCCTATCCCATCTAATATATAGGGTTGGTGTCCGCTATAAGTAATCCAATAGCCCATGTAATTAGATTGATATTCAGAAACTATCCACTGCATAACATTCATAATGTCACTATCAGTATTATCGTTATCAAAACCTAAATCATACGGTCTCCAGTAAGTATCATATCCAAAATTAGGGAATAATACTTGTCGATTATAGTAAGTTCCATAATTGTTATGAAATGCATGAGTATCATATCCTTCTTCATTAAATAAGCTAGGTAAAGTCGTTGGATAGGTATTATACGGGTATTTATAAGCTACTGCATAACCGTCACTATTAGGAATAATTGAAGTGTTAGCCATAAACTCAGTATCACTGGTCGAACCATCTAATAATGGTGTATTAAAATTAACAATATTAATACCTTCATTTTTCATTTTATAAATAACCGGAGTTAAATCAGGATCACACATTATATTCATATAAGATTCTGCTTGAATAAATAAAATATTTTTACCCTCAAATATACCTGTCATCTCATTACTATTTTGTGCTGGTAAACTTGTTAAGAATTCATCAATTTTTTGATAATCTTCTGGTGTTACGCTAATTGTATCATTTAATGAAACTAAGTCACGATGCGCATAGGTTAATAATCCAAAAGTTTCAACAAATTGATTTACACTAGGCATAACAGTATAAATATAATAATCTGTTTCATTTAATAAGAATACATCTTTTTGATCCTTTGTTTCTTCGATAGCTAAAGTAAAATCTTCAAATGTAGCACTTATAGGAAAAATAAGCCCTAGTATAGCTACTTTATAAATTAAGCGCCATTTGAAATTAAAACATCTTCTTTGAAATAACAAATATAAAATAAAAAATACCGTACACATTAAAAAAAGATTAATAATAGGCATAAAATCACTAAATTCTATAAATTCTTCTATACTATCTGTTACTCCTAATGCTTCTTCTCTTAAAGATATCGCTGTATTAAAACGATAATATTGATTAAAAGCTCTATAGTATATCTCTTGTGATATTAAATAAGTGGCAATTAAACCATTAAATAAGAATAAAATTAAACGGTTTAACATTGGCCCCACAAACCATATAAGTAAGATTACTGCCATCGTTAATATATTAAATAGATATTGATCATAAACACTATTTAATGAAAACATATCTTTTAGTCCATGTAGATATAACAACATCACTAAAGTAAATATAAGCTCTATAATAAAGTATAGACATAATTTTATTTCTTTACTTAGTTTTATGTTTTTAACGGAATTTAATTTTTCTACTATTTTTTCTTTTGTAAGATTACTACTCATAATAACATCCTTTCTTACTGCATTTATTTAATTTTTACTTAATAAGTATACCGTTATTATATAATAAATTCTATTAATATTTAAAGAAATTTTTGTCTTAAAAATAAAATTATTTGAAGTAATTTATAAAGAAATAGCTTATAATGAAACTATAATGCAAGGAGGACAGTTTGTGATTCGTTACTACATTATTTTTAAGGGAAGAGTGCAAGGAGTAGGATTTCGTGCTTTTATGCAGATGCAAGCTATTAAATATGATTGTAGTGGTCATGTCAGAAATTTATCCAACGGTCATGTTGAGGCAGAATTGCAGGGTAGTAAGGAAAATATATCCAACATACTTCAAATATTGAATCAAGGAAATATGTTTATTCATGTGGAAGATTATCATTTAAAGGAAATCCCTACAATAGCTGAGACTAGCTTTAATGTTTTATATTAATACTAAGAGGAGGGAACTATGGTACCTTGTGTAGAATCAAAAGAAATTGTTAAAGAAAATCTTCCTATTATTGAGCAAGTAAAAAAAGTAAACTATCATCAGCCCTTATCGGCAGTCGACAAGAACTATATAGCTGCTAAAAAGGGATACATTGTAGGTATTGGTGCTGCCAATGTAGATGTCAGTGCAACGGTTAAAAAAGAAATAAGAATGCGAGATAGTAATCCTGGTATGATTTTAACTACCGCAGGCGGAGTAACACGAAATATTTGCGAAAACTTGGCAAAATTAGGAAGTGATGTTAAACTCATTACTGCATTAGGTGATGATATTTTTGCTAAAGTCATTAAGGATAGTTGTGATTTAGCCAACATCGACTATAGTCATAGCTTGATTATGGAAAACAGAACTTCCTCGTCTTATCTTTCACTAATAGACAATACGGGTGATATGTTTGTGGCAACATCGGATATGCATATTCTACAAAAAATAGATATAAATTATCTTAAGGCAAATAACGATATTTTAATGAAAGCACAGTGTATCTTTTGTGATGCTTGCTTACCTTATGACACTATTGCCTATTTATTGAAAACATTCGGTAAACATATTCCTATATTTATCGATCCTGTTTCATGTACCTATGCAGAAAAAATTAAGCCGATAGTTGGTTTATTTGATACGATAAAACCCAATTTATTAGAGTTAGAGATACTTAGTGATATGAAGATTAAAACTGAGGAAGATTTAAGTATCGCTACTGAAAAATTAATCACTAAAGGTGTAAAACATGTATATGTTAGCCTTGGAGATAAAGGGTGCTTTTACATGGATTATACACATAGAAAATGTAAAAGAGCGCTCAAAGCAATGGATATTATGGTTAATGCAACTGGTGGTGGAGATGCCTTTATGGCAGCAATCATCCACGGCTATATGTATAACTATTCTATTGAACAAAAGCTAGACTTTGCTCTAGCTGCTGGTATTGCTGGTATTATGGCAAATGAAACTATAAATCCAGCAATGAGCATCGAATTATTAGAAAACATACTAAAGGAGTATACATCATGAATTTAAAAAACTATTTATCAATCACACCCGAGGTACAATCAGCTCTAGACAACAATAAAGCAATCGTCGCTTTAGAAAGTACGATATTAAGTCATGGTATGCCCTACCCAGAAAACTTAGAGTTTGCACATAAAGTAGAAGCAATCATAAGAGAACAAGGCGCTGTTCCTGCTACTATTGCGGTAATTAATGGCAAGTTAAAAGTAGGATTAAGCAATGAAGAACTATCCTTAATGTGCCAATCAAAAGAAGTTGGTAAAGTAAGTAGACGTGATATGGCAGTGTATTTAGCAACCAACAAACTTGGAGCAACTACTGTAGCAACAACGATGATGGTAGCAGCTATGGCTGGTATTAGAATCTTTGCTACAGGTGGTATTGGCGGAGTACACCGTGATGGTGAAAACACAATGGATATCAGTGCCGATCTTCAAGAATTAGCGCAAACACCAGTGGCAGTTATTGGAGCTGGTGTAAAGTCGATTTTAGACATTGGCTTAACATTAGAGTATTTAGAAACTATGGGTGTTCCTGTTATTGGTGTCCGTAGCGATGATTTCCCTGCCTTTTATTCTAGCAAGAGTGGATTTAAAGTGGATTTTAATGCAGAAAGTGAAGAGCTTATTGCCAAGATATTAAAAACAAAGTGGGATTTAGGATTAAGCGGTGGCGCACTAATTGCCAATCCAATTCCTGAAGCCTATGCACTTGATTTTGATGATATGGAAAAAATTATTGTCGAAGCTTTAGCGATGGCTGAAAAGCAAGGAATCCACGGCAAAGATACTACACCGTTCTTATTAAAAAGCATTAAAGAAATGACTAAAGGTACTTCTTTAGCTTCAAATTTACAACTTGCTTACAATAATGCTTTAGTTGCTGCTAAAATAGCAGTTAGTCTAGAAAAACAAGGATAGTTAAAATGTATGTAGTAAAGCTTAAATCTTACGATTTAAGCTTTTTTTATTAAAGATTTTTTTCATCATTATCGATATTATAAATTAAACTTGTATAGTTATTATATAACACTTGCGCTAATTCATAGAACATTGGATTATATGCAAACGGATTACTTCTTATTGAAGTATATTGACTTCGAATACTGTTCCAAGTTAATCTACCTACAATTCCATCTGCATCAAGATCATTATTTGATTGATAATAACGCACTGCACTTTCAGTTCCACTACCAAAGATTCCATCTACTTGAATTAATGATAAATTACCAACTGCCTGACTTACTACATTTAGTGCATTTTGAATAATTCGAACATTTTCTCCAGTACTACCCACCCTTAAAGAAGTTCCTGGATACTCAGGCATATAAGATACCGTTGGAACATCTACTTCTAACGTATCTTGATACGCTTTGACTAGCGTATTCCATGTTTGAACACCTACAATGCCATCAACTGTTAAGCCCGCTAGTCTTTGAAAAGCAATCACAGCAGCGCGTGTTCCGCTGCCGAAACTACTATCAATTTCAACGGATGGAACTGATGAAGTAAACAAGGATATCTTTTGTAAGAAAAACTGAATTTCTTGAACATAGATACTACGCTCACCTTCTCGAATAGATTCACCAGGATATTCAAAGTCTAGCCTGTCATCAACTCCTTCTGAAGTTAATTGAGCAAGTTTCTTAACCGCAACATAGATATAAGAAATTTTATACCATGTAGCCATACCTACAAGTCCATCCACAACCAAGCTAAATTGTTTTTGAAACGCTTTAACTGTAGTTTCTGTTTTTGGTCCAAAAATTCCATCAACAGGATAAATTTTAGGGAAACTTGGATAATTTACTGCTATACGATTAAGTTGATTTTGAATCGTTGCCACCGCATCACTACTTACTCCATTTTTTAATACAAAACCAGGATATGTCCCAGAAACCCCTTCAATACGATCAGTTGTAACAATTTCAATATCATCACCATAGAAATAAGTTAAAATTTCAAAAGCATTTCTTCCTTGCTCTGCTAAAGTAACAGTCTCCCACTGTTTCATACCACTACATTGTGCAATTTTACCATCACAGTACTCTGCATAATAAGGATTGACTGTATTTACTTTTCTAATATATTCATTGAAAATTTCATCAACTACTTCACTAACACTACTAAAAATATCTCTTCCCTCAACAAAATATTGATCATATGCTGTTGAATTTGTAATATCAAAATTATAACCTTGACTACGATACCATTCAGTATATACTCGGTTCAAAATTAAGGATATTTGTGCTAATATATTAGCTTTTAGACTTTCTACAGGCCAAGTTGGATATATTTCTGATGAAGCAACATTTTTAATATAGTCTTTAAATGTCACCGTTACATCTCTTGCAGTAGCGGTTGGTCTACCTAAGTGTACAGTAACAGTCTTAGGAATAATTGGATAGTCAAGCACAATAGGTGCTGCTAGATTATCTATGTTACTTTGAGCAGTTTCACTACAAGCTCGCTGTACTGGAGTTATTAAAATACTTCTTCCAATATCTGTTTCCTTAACTAAACTAACATTAGCAATTGGAGCCATATCTACTTGCATAAGTGATTGTTCCTCAGCAAAGATTTGTATTCCACTAACGATTGTTTTTTGATATCCTTCCTTAGCTGCTACTAAATTTACGGTAGAATAAGGAACTCCTTCATAGTTAACATCCAGTGATAATGCCCTTTCTGGGGCTTCTATATCTAATATATTCACAAATCCATTGGCGTCACTTGTTAACTCAATCGTTTCATTTGTGGCTGTTATGGTAACCACACAAGTAACACCAGCTAAAGGTAATGCTTGACTTGCTGTTGTTGTAATAATTTGTAATGTTCCTAATGCCATTTTTTTCACCTCCACTACATTATATTCAAGCAGTTAAACACTGCTTAGGCGACCATAACTCTTTTAAAAAACTTTATTTATTATTAATTTTTAATGTTTAGTTTATTTTTTTATTAAAATTCCTTTACAACTGTCATTTTTTTTGCTTTAATTAAATACATATAAAAATAAAAAACTAAGAGGTAGCAATGTAAATGAGTATTTTGTGGAGTCGGCAGACGTTGAAACAAAAGAAAGGTAATCATTGCCGAACAGGAATTAAAGGCATTTAATACTGTGAAGTTATACGGAAATACCTATAACTTTCCTACATGTAAGATTGTAGAGGCGCTTGTTTTTGTTAAAAATTCTATTTTTAATAAAAGCGCTGATAGGCGTTTTTTATTTTTAATAGAAAAGAGGAAAGTTATGAGAACTTTAAGAAATTTATTTACTTCTGTTTTATGTCTATTGATGTTTGTATCTTTATCAGCGTGTGCAGTGGGTGGCGATGTAGAACCAACAACTACACCAACTCCAAGTACTGTACCTAATGCACCTGTTTATGAAGTACTACGTGTTGGTATGGAAGCGGGTTATCCTCCATACAATTGGCAAGAAGATACTGCTACAGATACTAATATGCCAATAAGCAATGTAGAAGGTGCTTATGTAGATGGTTATGATGTTCGTATTGTTCAAACGTTACAAGAAGAATTAGGAATTGAAATGGAAATTGTTAAACTTTCTTGGGAAGGATTAATTGAAGCATTAAATAATGGTCAAATTGATTTAATTATTGCCGGAATGGCAGATACTGAAGAAAGAAAAGAAAGCATTAATTTTTCAGTGGCTTATACAATTCCTGCAGAATATTGTATATTAGTACAATCAGGTAGTGATTACGCTTCAGCTACAACTTTAAATGATTTTGGTGGTGCATCAATTCTTGGTCAACAAAATACTCAATACGATACAGTTATTGATCAAATTGAAGGAGTAAATCATGTTGCAGCTGTAGGTGATGTTGCTAATATGATTTTAAGATTAAGAGAAGGTACTGTTGATGGTTTAGTATTTGATGAAAGCATTGCTGATGCTTATATGTTAGCTTATCCAGGTGAATTTGAAGTTGTATTATTTGAAGAAGGGCAAGGATTTGATAAAGGCTTTAGTGGTGGTTGTGTTGGTCTTAGAAAAGAAGATACTGCTCTTCAATCCAGTATTAATGAAGTATTAGATAACATTAGCATTGATCAACGTTATGAATGGAATGACTGGGCTGAAGCTAACATGCCTAGCTAGTGATTTGAATGATGAAATTAGTTAAAAATTCAATAACTTTTATATTTAGTTATTTATTTGATTTAGTATATGCCTTACTAACATCGCTTACTAAATCAACAAAACGTAACATACAGTTTATAAAAGAAGATCACAATTATGTATATTTAGGAGGCAGTATCTTAGTACTGCTTTCTGCTATTTTAATGATTCCTTATTTTGGATCATTACCACAAGAATTAACCTTTAGCATGTTATATGTTGTGCCTGATAGTGTGCTACTACTGCTTTTAATTATTGACTTCATTTTCGTAGTCATCGCATTATTTGCACTAATTGATAAGTTACGCTACAAAAAACAGTATCAACAAAAATCAAAATTCACGCAAAGCACTTTCAAGCGTTTTGCACGTTATTATTCTTACTATGTTGCCATCATATTTATAATCGTAGTATTTGATGCTCTAGTACTTGGATGGTTTATATCATCAGGATATCGTGGTATAACTGCAACTACACGTCCAAGTGGTGATTTAGAATCAATGTTCTACATTGTTTCACGCTCAATTCCTTCGCTTCAAATTGGTATTACTACAACTATTCAAATTGCCCTTGTAGGTACGATTCTAGGCTTTGTGTTTGGATGTTTACTCGTATTTATGCGTATACAAAAAGTGGATAAGAGAGATAATGACTTTATAAAATTCATTAAAATAGTATTAGCAAAATGCGCAAAGTTATATATCAATGTTATTCGCTCTACACCGATGATGGTTCAAGCTATTATTATTTATTACTTTGGAATCGATGTATTTAGAGCAATATACCCTGATTTATCAGCTAGTGAACTTGCGATTGTATGGCCGCTTTTATTATCTGGTATGGTTACAGTTACCATTAATTCTACCGCTTATATCGCAGAAGTACTTCGTGGTGCTGTTGAATCTATTGATAAAGGACAAACAGAGGCAGCTCGCTCACTTGGACTTAGTTCATGGAAAACAATGACAAACGTCATTTTTCCTCAAGCTGTTAAAAACTCTATACCTGCCATTGGTAATGAGTTTATCATCAACATTAAGGACTCTTCAGTTCTTCGAGTATTAGGGGTATTTGATTTGATGTATGCAGCAAGTACTATTTCTGGTAACTATGTTGCAGTTTTAGAAATATATATTCCTGTAGCAATTATTTACTTTATTATCACGATGACGCTAACAAGTTGTTTAAATGTTTTAGCAAGAAAGCTGGACATGCCTAATACGCGTGTGCCAAGCAGTAATTAGGAGGTTCTTTGATGGAAGAAATTATAAAAATTATTGACCTTACCAAATCCTTTGGTTCACTAAATGTGCTTAAAGGTATAAATATGAATGTTTCAAAAGGCGAAGTTGTATCTATAATTGGTGCTTCAGGTAGCGGAAAAAGCACTTTGCTTCGCTGTATCAACTTATTAGAAGAACCTGATAGTGGACAAATCCTATTTGATAATCAAGATTTATGTGATATAAGTACCGATTTAGATCATCTAAGAGAAGATATTGGAATGGTATTTCAAAACTTTAACTTATTTAGTAATAAAAATGTAATAGATAATTGTACTTTAGCATTGTTAAAAGTTAAAAAAATGGATAAAACTGCTGCAGAAGAGATTGCTATTGAACATCTTACCCGTGTTGGACTAAAAGAGTTCATTTATGCTGATAGTACAAAGTTATCAGGTGGACAAAAACAGCGTGTAGCAATCGCAAGAGCACTGTGTATGAATCCTAGAATCATGTTGTTTGACGAGCCTACTTCGGCTCTTGATCCTGAGATTGTTGGTGAAGTGCTTGATGTTATTACCCAGTTAGCTAAAGAAGGTATGACCATGGTAGTAGTTACTCATGAGATGGCTTTTGCGAAAGAAGTTAGTAATCGTGTTGTTTTTATGGATCAGGGTATAATTCTAGAAGAGTCTTCACCAAAAGAAATGTTTGAACACCCAAAAAATGCTAGAACAAGAGAATTCCTAGCACGCTATTTAAACCATTAATTTAATTAATTCTTATTTTGATATCAATTTAAAATAAGAATTTTTTTATTTTACACTTGTTAGTTTTAATAAAGGTATAGTTATTATAAATATTATACTCAGCAGTAGCATTACTGAGGAAATTCCATAGTAATCTGCTAATAAACCTAGTGTAGGTGCTGATACAAGTAAAAACAATGATTTTAACTGCGTTGAAACACTGAGCACTGTAGCACGATTAGACTTATCTATGTGATTATCAATTTCATCTATAAATAAAGGCTTTCGAACACTATGTAAAATATAAAGTATCATATATAAAGCACACACTATCAATAATGATGCAGTCAGCATTGCTAATAACCCGCATACCATCGACAAGGCTATATGAATGTAATATAGGCAGTCACTACTCTTATGACTCCCCTTTATTAAATAGGTATTCTTTGAAAAATAAGCCCCAGTTAAATTAAATACTGCATACACCACTCCTAGCATAATTTTAAGATGAATTTCAGTATTCAAACCTAAAATAACCAGCAATCCACTACCCAGTACAATGGATTCTAATATAGGCTGTAATAAATCTTTAATATACGCAAATACAGCTTCTGACATGCCTTCCTCTAATACAATATTTCGTAATGTACTATTGGTGCGAAAGCCACTTATTAAATTATTTAACATTTTTTTGAAAGGCAAGGCTTTATTTTTATCTTGCTTATCAAGAAAGCTTGGATAGCTTATTATTAGAAGTAAGTCAATAATGTAAGGTATTATCGAAAATAGAAATAAATAATTATCTTCTGCAATATACAATATCAAAATGATACCTAAAACACTACTTATAGAACTACCAACTAATGAAAAAGACCTCGTTCTTCCATAAACAAATGTTTTTTCCTTTTGCCACCCCTTACTATCTAAATAAGTATAAATCATAGCTTTATGTGTTCCTGATCTAAATGCTTCAGCTAAGCCAAAGAAAATCATCCCACCAATAGCGTCATAAAAAGTTATAGTCTTATAAAACAATAGAAATGAAATAATATAGAATCCAAAACAAAGGTATAACTCTTTTTTTCTACCGAAATAGTCAGCAATGAAACCTGAAGGTATCTCAAATAGATTGATCACAAGCTCTCTTATAGCAATTATGATACCAATTTGAAATAAACTTAAATTCTTATTTAACAAAAATAGTATTAAATAAGATTCGAAGAATTTTAAATTCTTAAGGAGTCCATAAAAGCAAAATTTCTTAATTTGTTTATCTTTTATGATTGTACCTCTTAATGAATTAATCACAGTTCACCTGTTAGTTCTTTAATCTTTATTTTAGCTCGTATTAAAGTATCTTCCCCTTGACTCGTAATATGATAGTATTTTCTCATTTTTCCTTCATAATTTTTTGTTTCTACCTCCAACAAACCGCTTTTTTCAAGATTATGCAATATAGGATACAATGTGCCTGGACTTATATCATAACCATGAGATTTTAATTCTTCGATCATGAATGAACCATAAATAGCTTCTTTTTTAGCATGGTGTAAGATATGAATTTGAATAAAACCTAAGAATAGTTTTCTTAAAACTTGATTTTCCATAGAGCTCCTCCCTTAAAATATCATTCCTAAACCTAATACTAATAAAACTAGTATTGGTGCTGGAATTTTTTTCGATATCAGTATTATGCAACTAACGAATATAACTGCAATATTATCTATTTTTAATCCAATTTCTTGTAGTAAAATAAGCGAAGCTACAAAAATCATTCCGCTTGCAACAGCATTAATTCCCTTTAATGCTATTTTTATACCTTTCATTTTTCTAAGGTTATTCCAAACCGGATAAACAAAATAAATCAGTAAGTTTCCTGGAAGAAATATTAGTATCCCTGATAGAATAGCCATTAATATTTGATTTATTATTCCTAGACTTCTTGCAGCCATACCTCCTGCATAAGCACTAAAGCTAAACATCGGACCTGGAAGGCCTTGTACTAAACCATATCCTGTTAAAAATTCTTCTGCACTCATCACTTGTGCTATTTCTACAAGCTGATTAAACATCAGTGGAACAACCACTTGCCCGCCACCAAACACTAAATAACCGAAGCGATAAAAATGATAAATTAAATCAAAAAATAACGTATTAAATACTATACTCAGTAAAAATGTTACTGCTGCGATTGTTATCAAAATGACAAGATAAATCCAGGGAAACTTTATTTTATGGTAATCCCACATTTGTTCTTCTTTATAAAAAATACAGGCAACCACACCTCCTAAAAATAATAAAAGCGGATATATCCAAGGATCTTGAATAAAATAAATGATTGAAGTCGTTGTCAATGCCAGAATAAAAGTTAATTTATCTAATATTACTTTTTTTGTTATCCTGTATGTTGCTACTAGTATAAATGCTATAGCCATGGCTGGGATGAAACGTATAAAATCACTAGAAATATTGTAGTATGCTAATACTGGATACAAAAACGAAAGCAGTGTCATCAATAAAATTACTGGCAGTGCCCAAACTACCATAGTTAAGAATGCCAGTAATTTACCACCAACTTTATAGCCAACTGCTACTATAGTTTGTGTGCTTGTAGGGCCCGGAAGGATGCTACAGAGTGCATTTAGTTCTATAATCTCTTCTTCAGTTACATAATCACTTTTTACAGCTAGTTGATCTAAAAAAACAGCAATATGTGCCTCAGGACCACCATACGCTCCTAAGGAGCATATTAATACTTGTTTTAAAAATTGTAAATTTATCATATTATTCACTTATTAACGAATATCGTTATCGACTTTCGATATTATAATATCACATTATATAAGAAAGTCAATAAATTAAAAGCCCTTCCATTGAATCTGAAGGGCTTTTATAAATTTATTATTTTGTTAGGCATTTTTTTGTAAGCTTCACTAGTGTTCTTACATCCTCAATTCTTGTGTTTTTGCTTATTGGGTCAATTATTGAAGTATATACATGAGGTATTATTTTTTTTACCCCTGCACTTAAAATTAAGTCAATAATTTCTTCATAATTATCTAAATCTATTCCTCCAGTTGGCTCTAAAATGAAATCACTGTCAGCACATGCTTGAGCAACTGCTAAAAGTTCATCCTTATACTTGAGTCCACCCATCGGATAGAATTTTATTGCATTACCGCCCATCTCTTTAATCATTGCAATAGCTGTTTTTATTGGTACAATAGCAGCTTCTTCTTTGCTTGAGAGTGGACCAGTTGAAATCTTCACCATTCCCGGTTGCCCTGTAGGTGACACTAATGCATTAATATGCGATGTCGTATTGTCTACACTAGATCGTGTATAGCCAACAGCCGAGAATACTTGATTAATATGATTTGCCTTAATTTCTTTAACTATTTCAGCTACTACTTTGCATTGGTTAGGATTGCCAGCTCCTAGACCTACCGATAAATTGCCTTGCAGTTTTGTCATGTAGTTAGACATATCTTTAATGGCATCTTCAGCACTATCATAATTACTTGATAAAACACCTACTACTACATTTTGTTCTGCTGCCTCATAAATCCCAACTGCGTTATCAAGATCTTTAGCTAAGACATTTAAACAAATCTTACCTTCAAAATAATTTATACTCATTTTATACCTCTACTAATTCTTTCAGTTTTTCAACAATAATTTCTTTATCACCTTCAATAAGTGGTCTTGGATCAAAAGAAATAATTCCTAAATTTAATAAATGTCGGCGACAATGTATTGATGGGTTCGATGCTCTAAGTAATTCATCTATTTCTATTGCTGATTTTTTAATAGCCTTTTCATCGACAATAACTTGAGCACGATATATTTCTCTGCCTGCTTCATCTTGTATTTCACTAGCATGTAGGCCAGCAATTTGATTAATCTCATCTATTAAGTGTTTTACAATAGCACGATTTCTTATTACTTCTTTTTGCATGTCTTTCTTTTCATATAGTTCTAAGGCTTTCAATAAACCCATAGTGCACTCCTTACCAATCTTCATTGGTCTAGCTACACCTTTAGTTTGCTTTTTAGCGAAGTTAATTAAATCTTTTCTTCCTGTAATAAAACCCGATGTAGGAGCTTCGAATGCTTTAGAACCACTATATATGACTAAGTCTATTCCCATATCAACATACATTCTTAGATCTTCTTCCGCTGCTGCATCAATGATTAAAGGTATGTTATGTTCTTTTGCAATTTTAATGCAATCATCTAAAGACACCATCCCCTTTTGAATGCAGTGATGACTTTTTATATACAAAATGGCAGCGGTATTACAATTAATTGCTTCTGTTATATCTTCCACATCAACGCTGTTTGCCATGCCTACTTCTTTTACAACTCCACCACCTAATCGAACCATAGTTGATACAGGTGCGCCAAATTGCACGACATGTCCCTTCATAATTATTACTTCATTTACTAATCCTGAAGAATCAGGTAATCGCTCGATAATCGACTTCTTCCCTTTGGAAATTATTCCAGCTACCGATTGTACAATGCCGGCAGAAGCACTAGAAGTAACACAGCTGTCTTCTCCACCAGTATACTTGGATATAATTTCACCTGCTTTATCTACTAATTCATCTATGACTACATATGACTGTGCACCTTCAACAAGTGCTTTAGCAACTTCATCACTAATAGTTGATACTCCTAATGCAGTCATTCTTCCGCTTGCATTTATAACGCGTCTTAAATTAATGTTTTGATATATACTCATTTTATTATCTCCAATTTCCTATAGGAAAATAGCTCCCATAACCATAGCACCAAGTATTGCTCCACCTGTCATTTGTTTTCCCCATTTGTAGAAAACAGCAGATCCGATGATTGCTCCAATTCCAACATAAACATTGAATGAAGCTGCAGAAATAATGATCATAGGCGCTAAATATCTACCTGTTGCATTTCCTGCACCCATCATAATTTCTGTACCGCCAACGGAAACTCCTTGTGGAACAAATTTTCGAACCGCCATAATAATTAGTCCTAGTCCTAGTCCAATTGCCGCACCAGTTACTAGTGCAAAAACGAAGTTGTCAAACGGCATAGTAATTCCAGCTGATAAAAGAAGTGCTGGTATCCCAATCCCTACTCCTGTTTGAAGTGAACCGCCGATATCTAATATACCAACTAGCGGTCCTTCAAGTATACGAGCAATTAAGAATCCTGCAGCAAAACCTGCTGCCGCCGCATAATCTCCAGTATTCATACCATCACGAAGCATTTGTACAACAGCTAAACCATTGAATGCCCCTGTATTAAAATTAATGTATAAGAATGTCCCTGCAAAAATAGCTGCTGCTGCACCCATTATTAGTAGCAAGAAAGTAGAATCCTTTAAAAGGAATCCATTTAATTTATCAATAAATGTAGTTTTTTCCATATTATATTCCTCCTAGAATAATTCGAAGAAGCCTCTGAAATAAGCGATTGCTGTAAACATAACCGCTACAATTGCGATTAAGATTTGTACAACTTTACTCTTATATCCATTTTCTTCTGCTGATTTACCAATTAAAATCCCTAGTATAACACCAGGTAATGCGTTTCCAGTTACAAGTGTTGCAACCCCTCCAAGTACTGTTGCCCAGAATCCTGATTTTTTACCAGCATCGATAGCTGCTAACCAGAAAATTGCTGGCATGACTGGATTAATAAGCCATGAAGTAGCAGGCGTTAAGACACTAGTAGCTATTGTAGCTAGTTTATCCGGAACTGAACTTGCTAAAGTGTTTAAGAATGTTACAACTACTGCACCAACCACTGATCCCGCTAGCATCATTTTCGCAGGATTGTGTAGTGTATTTTCTACACTCTTATCTTTGAATAGTATTGCCGCTGCTGACCAGTTTGGAACGATTCTGTGGAATACTTCTTGTGTAAGAACCCCTCCAGCAACAGCTTCTGCAGTTGCTTGAAAGAAGAACCCTAAACCGAATGAAAAATGTGAAATTGGATCTCCATTACAAGCATTCAATTCCCCTAGAGTTCTAAATGCCCCCATTGCTTGAATCTCTGGCGCATGAAACATTCTTGCCGCACCTGCAGCAATACATCCGCCCCCTATAATCCCTATGATTATAGAATAAATAACGATTTCAAAATTCATATTAACTCTCCTCCTTTATGAAATCTAAATATTTAACCATCACTACTATTTCAGCAGTAATAGTAAAATAACTTTTAGTACGTGGCATGAAGAAAAATAAAAATTTCTCAGTGACTTCTTCAATATCCACTTTTTTAAAATATACTTCATTTGCTTCTAAGTGAATAATTGGGTACTCTATTTCCTTAAATATTTGTTTTCTCATTAATTGAAATATTTTGCCTATTACCTCTTTTTCTGATTCTCCTTTTGCAGTAATCATAGTAGTATACTGACACTCTTTTAATAATTGTTTTTTATTTTCCATGGATCTTGTTATAGGTCTTTACAAGCCTCTCTCCTAATTCTTCAACATCCAAAAATCCTAATCCTACCACGGTGCAACCATTTTCTAATGCTGTGCACGCTGCATCAATAGAACGTAGCCCATATTCCATTTTATAACCATATTTATTAGCCGCAGTTAACGCTCCTGCTCCACCACTTCCACAAAAACTAACTCCAATAGCGGCATTATGCTCTTGCATTACATCGCCTAACTTCATATCTGCTGCCATCCCTGGTATAACAACGGCCTTGCCTCCTGCTTTTTCAACACCTTTTGCTACTGCATCCCCTTTACCTAATCGATGGCCTATTACCACCACTACTTGATCACTCATCTGTATTTCCTCCTTTTTTCTGTGTCATTGCTATTTGAATATGTGTAGCAAACAAAAATATTTCAGACATATTTTCATTTACACCATATTTTTCAAATATACCTTTTACAATTGCTTGTGCAATGCTTAAAGCTTCTACACTTACTCCTGTTCTTAGTTCCTCATCAATAGGGTCTATTAAAGTATTTTTATGTATTCTTTCTAAAAAGCATACTATATGATTACTAAACATTAATTGTGCATCTTCACTCATATAAATATTATTTGTTTTAAACTTTTCTTTTATTTGCTGATATTCCTGTATCGTTGTTTCTGATAATTCACTATTGTTACTTTTTATAAATTTCTCTAAAAATTTCACTGTTATCTCCTTGGCTATAAACAATAAAGTTTAAGTTGATTTCTTTATCTAAAATGATTTCATTATCCATTGAATCTTTTACGCTTTTTGAACTCTTTATGATATCAAATGCAGCTATATCTGCAAAATATCCTATTTTTAAATGTCCAAGATTTTCTAAATTAAAGAAATCTGCTATTTTTGTGGTAGTCTTTTCAATAACATCTTCTAAAGTTTCACCACATTGCATTATTTTGCTCATTACTTCAACTATACTGTTAACAGGACCTTCATAATTTTGCATATGCAAATCTGACGATATAAAATCAGTTTTAAATCCTAGAGCTATTGCCTTTTTATACACTTCTAAATTGAAACTTGCTGAACCGTGCCCAATATCATAGCAAACACCACGATTTCTACCTGCTATTGCTTCTTCAATAATTTCATATCTATCATTTAAAATATTACCTTTTTTTCCATGGAAAGCATGAGTTACAATATCCTTATCACTCAATAAGTTAATCACTTCTGCCAGTGTAGGTGGATAATTTCCAACATGTACCATTAAGGGAAGTTTAGTTTCTTGAGCAATAGCTGCAGCCATTTTAATTGGAGTTATGCCATTATTTCCAACTACTGTAGCACTTGCTCGTGCTTTTAATCCTACTATTTTATTGGGATATTTATTTACCATATCTAATATTAATTGTTTATCTATTTTATTTAAATCATCTAATTCATGCAGTGTTTTTAAACCATCCTTGGATACATTTAGTAGTGTGAAAACTTTAGTTTTATAATTTTCACATGATTTATTAAATTCTTCAAATGTTGCACCTCCCGTACTACCTGCATCAAATACTGTAGTGGCACCTCTTTGGATTCCAACGGTATCTGGGTCTAAACCTATTCTTGAAGTATTGTTGCAATGTACATGGATATCAATAAATCCTGGAGATATTATCAAGCCAGTACAATCAATAATTTCTGCATCCTCAACAATATTATTATCAATTTTTTTAATTCTTCCATTTTCTATTAAAATATCTTTTTTTACTCTATAAAATCCATCTTTAGGAGACAATAACTCTCCATTTTTAAGTATTAATTTTTTCATTTAATCACCTCTTATTTAGTTCATTAATAATATATAAGAAAAACGCATATTTTTCTGAAACTTCTAAATCTATTAATAAGGACTCCTCAATAGACATGAAATATTTTTTCATCAGGACAAATATTACTTTGTGTTTTTTCTCAATCTCGCAATATAATTCTTCAACACCATGCGTATTTGTTAAAGGTTCTTCGTCAAACCATCTAGGAACCGCTAAGCTCAAATGAATAATCATTCCTAATAATGCTTCTTGTGACATTTGATATTCTTTAGGGAATTTTGAAGTTGTGTCTATTAAAGATATTATTAAATTACTTATTACTTGGCTTACATTAGTGAGAGTCTCTTTTTGTATATCAAAATTATCCACTTTAACATTCTGTAATTCTGTTTTTGAGTTAAAAGATGCTGTATGTTCTTGATTAAAGGGTATCGCATCTAAGTTTTTTCCATAATGAATAAAGTCTAATATTCTTTGAATATCTTCTTTATTCAAAATCACTGAAATGTTTATTACTGGCAATGAGCTTTCTGGTAGTGGAATAGTGCTTATTACAAAATCTATATCATTACTATACGCACTTTCATCTATTTGAAAAGGAGAAACATGACCTACTATTTCTAAATTGTGAAACACGTTCCTTATACGTGTTACTAGCAAATTTGAAGATCCTTTTCCTGTAGCACATACTATTAGAACCCTGTTATTTAATCTACTTCCTTCTATCCTGTTTTTATATAAATAAATAGCTATGTAGCTTATTTCACTTTCTGAAAGTTCTATATTAGTTACCTCTTTAAATATCTTCACGCATTGTATTGCTATATCATAGTAGAAGTTATACTTATCTTTTATCTCTTTAAGTAATGGATTTTCATCAATATAGAAATCTTTTTCTTTTTTGTTGATGTATCCATTTATGTGATCTTCTAAATCTAATCTTAATAGTGCATAATCTAATTTCAATTTATACTTATCACTATTACTCATTAAAAATTTGATGATTTTATCTATTGCAGTTTGGATTGGAACACCGACTACTCCATCTGTCATATGATTGATCGACTGCACAGATAGTACATTTTCCAGCAATTTTACCTCTTCTGTATCATAAGCATTTACTTTTATACTATTTAACAAGTCTATGACATAGTTCTTGTTGTTTGAATCAATCATTACTTCGTGCTGATTGTTCTTATTCCTAACATAACCTACTAAACAATAAGATAGTAAATATATAAACGAGTTGTTTGACATCCATATTCCATAAGTGGCATTTGCTTTTTTCAAACCTTTAACGATGTTTTCCAATGTATCAAATGAAACTACTGATTTAAAATATTCTGGCAAGAAATGATACCAGTTATCCACAGAATAACTTCCTTTTAGAAGATTAACTAGTATTAATGCAGCTTGATGGCGTATTTCTTTTTCTTCACCAACTATCTCATATCCATCTGTAGAAATTAATTGAATACTCATTTTGTCTTGATACACTAACTTAAATTTTTGAAATAGCCTAAAGATGGAAGACCTCGACATGTATAGCGAACTAACAATGTGATCCATATTAACCGGCTTGTTTTGTGCTAAAAAATACAGTAAGCATAACGGTATTTTTTCATTGTCTTCTCCTAATGAGTTATGTGTTTTTTTAATTTGCTCTAGCTCTTCACTTATTTTGCTATAGTGATATTTGTATTTAATAGGTATATAAAAACCTATTTTATTTTTTAGTTCAACGCGAACTCCTTTTTTTCCTAAAAATTCTCTAACCACTTGGATGTCGTATCGAATTGTCCTTTCACTCTTATTAAATATCTTTATTAACTCTTTCATATCTAAGGGAAGCGTGTTGATGAATAATTGTTTTATGATTTCAATTTGTCGTGCGTTTAGCATTGCTCCCTCCTTTTATAGCTCTATTTATACATTCAGTATAACAGCACTTAGTCAATTCATAGTTTTTAAAAATTGCCAATTTTAACTTTTTTTCTGCATTTATGGAACCGATTTAATAAAATGTACGTGATTATCTAAAATAAACTGCTCCCACTAATTTAAATTTAATACAATTTTTTGAATTAACAAAAAAACTGTATCTCCTTGATGGATTTACAGTTCTTTTACTTAATAATTAAATTTTATTATTTTTTATTAATATAAATAGTAAAGCGATAGTCCTTATTAGCTTTTAAGCGATATTCCTCGTGGGTAAGCGCACCCCAAGTATCATCACCACCAACACCTGCTTTTGCTTTACATATGTTAATGCTTGTCTTATTGGAATCTTTTAAATCTTCTAAATAAAATGCATTTTGTAACTCCTGGAAGTTGTAATCTAATGCACTGAAACTAAATGCTTCATTAGATCTAAATACTAATGATTTATCACCATTACTTATTGTTGCCTGATGATTACCTTCACGGTTACCGCACTCACTAGGCACTACATATTGAGGTAGATTATCACTAATAGTATATTGATAAATTCCAAGATTTGCTGCCATCATACGATCTTGATAATTTTCTTCAGGACCCAATCCATAATAGGTACAGTCCTTCATCTTAAGCGTATCAAAGGTATAGCCAAAACTATAAAATTCATGTAAGTGCTCTTGAGCTTTATAATCCAAAGTTAACTCAATAGTATAATCTTCATATACTTTAATATATTCATTTACAATCGTTTTATTATCTCCTAATAAAAGCGTAGATATAATGGTGTTATCTTGATATTTTACTTCTAGAGGTCTTGCATAAGATAGTAACATCGTATTTAAATTCTTAAAATAATGTGCTACATTTCCTTTATCGTTATCAGTTAAGGCTCTTGTAAAGAATGGCTTAAATGTATTTGTATAATTTAGTACATATTCAATATCACCATATTTTATTGAAGCGATTGACCCTCTACCTCTATCATATAAAAATCTGAAATTTTCATCTTGATATCCAATATTAAATCCGCCTTCAACTAAATCAAGCAGCTTACTTGTTGGCGTATAAAATTGTTCATCAAAAGTTTTTGACTGACTAACTACATGATGATTATTTAAGTAACATTCAATAATCAATGTAGTATTAGCTTTTTTGTTGATTTCGAATTTTTCAGTTAATTCACTTAGTGGTTCTATATCCAATTTTTTACTTTCTTCATTAATAAGCAAACCTTCTTGATATATTTTGAACACAAAGCTATAATCACTTAAATTTGTAAATAAGAAATCATTTTTAATAGTATAACTATGCTCTTCAATCGTAATCTTTACAGAAGAATAATTATGTTTTATTTCAGCCATCTTCGGAGAATTTTCTCGATTAGAATAAACTAGACCATTAACACAGAAATTATAATCTGTAGGACGATCTCCTAATCTTCCACCAAAATTATTAACACCATTTAAGTTAAGCTCTTGATCAATATAATCCCAAATAAATCCTCCTTGAAATAAAGGATCTTCACTTAGTAAATCAGTGTATTTATGATGAGCTCCGCTACTATTCCCCATTGCATGGCTATATTCACACAAAATATAAGGTCTATCACGATGTGTTTTTAAATACTCTTTTATTGCTACAACCGACTGATACATTGTTGATTTCATATCACTTAAAACATATCGATCATCATTAAAATCACCTTCATAGTGTACAAGTCTGGTGCTATCTAATGATTTAAAATAGTTATAAGCCTCCAATAAATTTTTACCACCAAAAGACTCATTACCAAGACTCCAGATAATGATGCAGGCATGGTTTCGATCGCGGTAATACATATTATCTATCCTAAATAGTAATGGCTTTAAATAATTATCTTTATCATCAGGTATAGTCATTGTGCGATGTTTAATACCATCAGCATGTTGCCAAGTACCGTGTGTCTCTACATTAGCCTCATCCATGACATAAAGCCCATATTCATCGCATAACTTATAGAAGAATTCTGCGTTAGGATAATGACTCGTTCTAATCGCGTTCATATTTGAATTTTTAATATTAATAATATCTTTTAATGTCTCTTCATAGGTAACACTAAATCCATGGATATTTGAAAATTCATGGCGATTAACCCCTTTTATTTCGATTCTCTTATTATTTATCTTCATGACTTGATCTAACTTGAATTCTCTAAATCCAATTTGTTTAGAAGTAAATTCATCATTGACTTGAATCACTAATTTATATAAATTAGGATATTCTGCAGACCATAGTTTAACATCAACATTAAATTTATTATCTTTAGTCGTGATGATAAGATTATCTTCATAATCATATAAAGAATAAGTAATATCTGCAGATTTATTCGTCTGTGATAAAATGGTTACTTGAGCTGTTTTATATTCTATTAACTCATAATTCACTAAAAAATCTTTTAAGAAGACTTCATTATAACTTTCAATATACACTGGTCTAAAGATACCTGATAATCTAAAGAAATCTTGATCCTCTAACCAGGTAGAAAACTTCACTACTTTTACACGTAAAGTATTTTCACCGTCTACTAATTTATCAGTAACATCAAAACTTCCTTTAGTAAAAGAGTCTGTTTTAAAGCCGACATATTCACCATTTAAGTAACACTCATAACTGCTTAAAACACCATCGAAAACTAAATAAGCAGTCTTGTTTTTCGTATAATTAAATTTAGTCTCATAAATGAAGATTTCATTCTTATTAGGTAAAGTCGGTGGTTTAATTTCTTCTAAACCATCAAAGGGATATTGTTGATTTACATACTGCGCACTAGAATGTCCATGTAATTCTAAACATGATGGAACTGTAATATTTGAGCCTGTAAAGTTTATTAGTGGATCAATTTCATAATCACGATAACGCTCTACTTTAAAATCAGTCAAATACAAACGATATTCTTGTTCAAAAGATAAAGCTGATTTTAAACTTTTTGACTTATACATAGTTGTATAGGGTTGAATTAAATTTTCACTTACCAATGATGGATTTTCTAACTTATATTTCATATTGCCTCCAAATAATTAAAAGCCATAAAAATGGCTTTTTTTAATTAACGTTTTTTAATGTATTTTCTTCTATCTAAAGCAACTGCAGCTACAATTACAGCACCTTTGATAATGTTTTGAACCTCAATACCTAGTCCTAAGAATAACATTCCATATGCTAAGATTTGGAACATTAATACCCCAATAATTGCTGATTTAACATTACCAACACCACCAGAGAAACTAATTCCACCGATAACACATGCTGCGATAGCATCTAATTCATATCCTGAACCTGTTGAGTTATTTGCAGAACCAATACGTGCAGCCTCTAAGAAACCACCAATACCATATAATATCCCTGCTAATAGATTTACTTGTACAAATACTTTAATAACATTGATTCCACTTACTTTTGCAGCTTCTGGATTTCCACCAACTGCATACATATTTTTACCAAATACTGTCTTATTCCAAATAAAGTAAACAACAACTGCAATAACTGCTGCGTAGATTACTAAATGTGGAATGAAGAAATCTTCAAGTGGTGTACCTTGCATAATACCCATTTCTTTAAAATTTAGAATATTTCCATTAACAAACTCTTTATAAGCTGGATCATGGCTACCGATAGGTTGTCCTCCACCAAAGTTATAATAAAGTGTATTAACACCATAAACAACTAAACTTGTACCTAAAGTTACTACGAATGGATGTACATCAAATTTTGAAGTAATATAACCATTTATTGCAGTAAATATTGAACATACCACAATACAAAGTACAATTGTTACAATTATTCTAACTGCCGCTGGCATTGTATTTAAGAATAATTCTGGATAGAATTTATTTACTGCATCAACAGCTTGTAATAGTGAAGCTGCAATAACAGTAGCGAACCCTGTAATTCTACCTAATGAAAGGTCAGTACCCTGTAGAACAATGATACCCCCAACTCCAAGCGCTAATATTAATTTAACACTTGATTGCGATAAAATATTGATAAACACTTTAAGTGATAAGAAGTTTGGTCTCATAAGGATAATTACAAGAATCATTGCTCCCATTACAAGATAAATCCCATATTCAGTAAGGAAATTAACTACGTTTTCCTTCTTCATATTTTTAAAATTTAAATTCATATACTTTCTCCTATAAATATTTAGCAGCTAAATTGAAGATTTCTTCTTGATCAGTTTTAGAAGAATCTACAATACCGGCAATTTGTCCGGAACTCATTACTGCTATTCTATTTGTACAACCTATTAATTCAGGCATTTCAGAACTAACCATTATAATTGATTTCCCCTGGTTAGCTAGATTTATCATCAATTGATAGATTTCATATTTAGCCCCAACATCAATACCTCGAGTTGGCTCATCTAGTAATAATATATCAGGATTAGTTAATAACCATTTCCCAATAATTACTTTTTGTTGATTACCACCGCTCAGTTCGGAAATTTGTGCTTTTTGACCGTTGGTTTTAATCTTCATGTTTTTAATTTGCTCATCTGTATCTGCTACCATGCGGGCATTATTAAGCAAGAATCCCTCAAGATAGTTTTCAAAGTTTGCACTACACGAATTAAACTTAATATCTGCTACCGGGAATATCCCTGTAGCTCTTCGCTCTTCAGTAAGTAATGCAAATTTGTTTTGTCGTGCTTTAAGTGGTGTTGAATTATCCAGTAATTTGCCATCCAAATAAATCTTACCAGAATCCTTTGTTCTAATTCCAAATAACGATTCTAATAATTCAGATCTACCTGCTCCAACTAATCCATATAAGCCTAGGATTTCGCCTTTTTTTACTTCCAAATTAATGTTCTTAATTTGTGGTTCGTAAGTAGTTGTTAAATTTTCAATTTTCAAGAATGTTTCACCAGGTACATTAGTAAGTTCTGGGAAACGATTTTCAAGACTTCTTCCAACCATCATTGCTACGATTTTATTCAAATCTAAATCTTCAATTTTTTCTGTTCCGACATAACTACCATCTCTTAAAACGGTAACTTCATCACTAATTTCAAAAATTTCGTCCATTTTATGAGAAATATAAATTATTCCGCATCCTTTAGCCTTTAAATTTCTGATAATTTTATATAATGTTTCAACTTCTTTTTCAGTTAATGAACTTGTAGGTTCATCTAATACAATGATTTTTGCATCATAGCTTATCGCTTTAGCAATTTCAATCATCTGTCTTTGACTTACACTTAAGTCTTGTAGTTTAGCATTAGGATCAACTGAAACACCTATCTCATCAAAAAATTTCTTTGTTTCATCATATTTAGTCTTCTCATCAATTACAATACCTTTTTTATGATAACGACCTAACCAGATATTATCACTTACAGTCATTTGTAATATTTGATTCAACTCTTGATGAACCATAGAAACTCCATTTTCGAGTGCATCTTTAGGATCTTCAAAGTTAAACTCTTTTCCGTTCAAGAAAAAATTACCTTCATCTTGAAAATAAATACCGAACATACATTTCATTAAAGTAGATTTACCAGCACCATTTTCACCCATTAATGAGTGTACCGTACCAGGTCTAACATTAAGATTAACCCCTTTTAGAACCTGAATTCCACTAAATGATTTATGTACATTTTTTATTTCTAATAAATACTCACCAGCCATCAATTCTCACCTCTTTTTAAAATATTGGAGTATATAAATAAATACTCATATACTCCAACAATTTTGACCTAAATTTTAATTATTTGAAATCTGCAACGTTTGCAGCTGTAACACCAACATATGGTACACGTACTGCTTTTGTTTCTTCATTTTCAATAACCCAATTTGTTCCCTCAACTACATCTACACCTTTAGCTGCATTAACTGCTAAATCGATAGTAGCTTGAGCTTGGTTAACACCATCATTTAATACTGTACCATTCATAGTACCAGCTTCAATCATAGTTAATGCTTCTGCTAATGCATCTACACCATATAATGGGATAGAAACACTTGCTTTTTCCATTGCAGCAGCAGCACCAAATGCCATACCGTCATTGTTTGCAATTACTAATTCAATTTCGTCACCGAATTGAGTTAACCAACCACTTAAGTTAGCTTCTCCATCAGCTGTAGACCATTGAGAAGAAGGTTGCATTGCTAATTCTTCAACTTCGATACCAGCTTCAACGATAGTTTTTACTGACCATTCTGTTCTTGCTTCAGCATCTGGATGTCCAGCTTCACCTTTTAACATAACGTATTGGATAACACCATCAGCGTTTTTGTCCCACTCAGGGTTAGCTTGGATATCAGCAGCCATCATTTCACCTTGGATAATTCCTGATTCTGCAGAGTTAGTACCTACATACCAAACTTTGTCATAAGAAGTCATTGATCCGTCAGTAGCTTCTTTGTTAAATAATACTAATGGAATATCAGCAGCTTGTGCTTTAGCGATAATTTCACCAGCAGCAGCAGGGTCAACTAAGTTGATTGCTAATACATCTACTTCTTGACTAATAAATGTATCTACTTGATCATTTAATGTTGCTTGGTTTGCTTGAGAATCGGCAATAGTAATTGTTGCACCAGCAGCAGCTGCTGCAGATTCTAATGCAGGTCTAACAACACCATTCATAAAGTTATCAGTACCTGAATAGATGTTTGCTCCGATTACTACTGTTTCTGTTTCTTGAACATCAGGAGTAGTAGAAGGATCCGTTGTACCAGTTGGTTCTGTGTCTGTTGTACATCCTACAAGACTGATTACCATCAATAATGTAGCACATAAAGCAATAATTTTTTTCATTATTTTTTCCTCCCGTATACCTCTATAATTTGTATACGCTTACATTTTATGATTCTTTTTAATCGATGTCAATAAAGATACTAAATATTTTTGAATTAATTAATAGTTTTACTAAATGTTTTGTGGTGGAACTATAAAATAACCCTTTTTTTAAGCAATTATTATAAATTTAGATATCTTTTTAATATTTTTTCATAATTAACTCACAATACAAGAAAATCATCAAATAGTTTTAGTAAACTTTTATTAAAGAATTTTAACCCCTCCAACCGGTCTAATTGAGAGCACAATACAACTATTTTCACCATAAATTTCTTCCATCTTAAAGCGGTAATCTGCAAGCTTTTCTTTTGGCACAAATGCCTGAATAGTACCAGCTAATCCACCACCATGAACACGCCATGCTCCATCATCTTGAAGTAGGTTTTCTGAAATAGCTAAAGCAACCGATAAATTTTGTTCACTAGGCTTATCTGTAGAGTAAACATTTTGAAGATACATATAAGAACTATAACCTGATTCAATAATTAAATTCAAGAATCTAGGTAAATCATTTTCTTTTAAAGATTCAACTTGTTTCAATACGCGTTTGTTTTCATTTAAGAAATGATATCCTCTTAAAATAGAGCGATCACTAGTCTGTTTTCTTATCGTAGCAATATTTTCTATGAACTCATCCATAGTTACTTCGCTCATCACTTCTTTAGATAGCACCTGTGCAACTTCTTTCATTTCTTTTGGCATAAGACCATATTCTTCACTTAAATCAGCATGATCACCTTTAGTATCAATTAAACAAAGCACATAATTACAGTTCGCAAAGTCAAAATCCACTTTTTCTACTACTGGATTTTTTACATCTTCAAAATCTATAGTAACAAATCCACCTACAGAACAGGCCATTTGATCCATTAAACCACAAGGTTTTTTAAAGTAATAATTTTCTGCATATTGTCCAATTTGTGCAATTTCAATAGCTGATACTTTTCCTTCATTATATAAATGATTAAGAATTGTTCCAACTAACACCTCAAATGCCGCACTACTAGAAATACCCGAACCAGGAAGCACCCCAGAATTACAGTATGCTTTAAAACCACCACTTAAATAACCTAGTTCTATAAAGCGTGCACATATACCACGTATTAACCCTTCTGAAGTGTTAACTTCATCTTCTTTAATAGATAAATCATCTAAAGATATTGGGTTGATAGAAAACCCTTCTGATACAAATTCAATTACCCCATCACATGGAGTAACTACTGCTACCATATCCATATTTACACTAGCAGCTAGCACTCTACCACGTTGATGATCAGTATGATTTCCTCCTACTTCAGTTCTTCCTGGAGCAGAAAATAAAGAATACTCTTGATCACCAAATTGATCATAAGCTTTTTTTATTAAATCTAGATAACGGTTTTTTTCTTTTTGCATATCATTATCACAAATACATTGTTTGATAACATCATCCAAAATCTCAGTTTTTAACAGTGATTCGATTTCTTGTCTTTTCATGATTATTCCCCCTCAGCACTTTTAAATCTAAATTCAGTGCAATGTTTCATTATTTTCCCTTTTTCAAGATAAGGTTTTTCATATTTTTCGTACTGCATAGCATTAGGATAATACTGCGTTTCTAAACAAAGGGAACTATTTTTATCAAATGCTGTATTTGATTTCCCCTCTTTTACATTTAGAAAATTAGCAGTATAGAAATGCATACATGGCATTGTTGTAAAAACTTCCATCAATAAGGATTCGCCCTTTACTGTTGCGCATGGTCTTAATCCATTACCTTTAATTAAAAAATTATGATCGAAACCTGAAGCAAATGCTAATTGTTGGTGTTCTAGCGCCATATGTTCTGCGATAACCTTGAACTCTTTGAAGTCAAATGGTGTATTGTCGACACACTCAACTTCATCTAGTGTTAATCCATCCTCATCAACACGAGCATATTCGTCAGCTTCAATTTTTATTAAGTGATTCAACACACTACCACTATCATATCCATTAAGATTAAAATAAGCATGATTAGTTATCGAACAGACTGTATCTTGATCACTTGTTGCTTGATATTCATAAGACCATCCATCCTCTAATAAGCGATAGGTAATCTTTAATTCTAAATTTCCAGGGAAATTTTCTTCTAAATGTTTACTTATATAACTACACTCTAGATAATCATCATAACAGACTACATCAAATAGTTTGCTTTCAAAACCTTCGTCACCGCCATGGAGTGTATTGCCGTTATTATTTTTTGCTAAAGCATACGTTTTCCCATCGATAGTTAAATCACCTTTAGCTATACGATTAGCAACTCTACCTATTGTTGCCCCCATATAACGCTCACCCTCTAAAAGTGCCTTTATGCTATCATATCCTTGAACAACATCGATATTGTTATCTTTTATTAGACACCTATTAATTCGTGCTCCAAAATCAAGAACTTCGATTTTGATTTTATCATTTTCAAGAATATAACTATGTATATTTTGTCCTTTAATTTGATCAAATATTTTTCTCATATTTCAACACCTGTACTGCAAGCCCTTTCATCAGACACTCCAATTATATTATCTACGCCCGTTTTTTGCTATAAAAAATTCAAAAAAAATTAAAATTTTACTAAAATACTAGTAAAAGAACTTATGTTATTTAAGTTATACTAGAATCACTAAATAACTTATTGATAACATAAGTGTCCTTTACAATACTGTTTTTATAAAATTCTATAAATAATTAATTTTACTTAATATATTTCCAACCAATCTTCATAATAGTTTTAGTAAATTTATTACGGTTGAAGAACCGTAGGTGTTTGTCCAATACCCACTACTTCATTAGTGAGTACTCGCCATGTTTGACAACCTACAATACCATCTACGCTAAGTCCATTAGCTCTTTGAAACTCTACGACTGCATTGTAGGTTGCGTTACCAAAAATCCCATCTAAGAATCGAGCGTTATAACCCAAAGCATTAAGACCATCTTGTAGTACCAATACATAAGTAGATATGCTGCCTCGTCTTACCGTTGGATAACCCGAAGTTCCACCGCATGCTGGTGTTCCATAGCGTCTATCAAAATGCACCCATGTCGGCGTCATTGATAGTGGTTCCACATAACCCCATACTCCTAAATTTCGTGCTGTATTGTACATTTCATTGCGTAAAGTTTGACTTGATGTTTGCCCTACATCAAAGGATACTCCTGCATAATGTTGCGAGGTTAAACCATGCCCGCCTTCCCAAACACGCTTAAAGGCATAGCCCACGGGAATCCCTCTTCCATAAGTCCTTCGTGTTATATTCCACGATTCCATCGCTGTAGTTGTCGTCCACAGTACTGAAGATCGGCTGGAACCACGAAATTCACGCACTCTAAGTGTTGTGCCATAAGAATACGGCATTGGATCATCTTCATCACGAGTAAAAGCAAAAATTTGATTTGCTGATGGATCATACACTAATATCTTTGCCATATAAATACCTCCTTCCAATGTAGTTTATGCATTCCTTATGAAAAAGCCTAAGTCAAATATCACAATCTAAGTTTTTATCTTTTATTATTTTCATTAAAAAGCACACTCTTTAAAATAGCGAATACTATATAACTATAAGGAGGAAATATAATGAATGACTTAGAAATCAAATGCCAGCAACTATCGGCTCCCTATAAAGATGGATGGGATAACCCCGAAGCGATGAGCGCCAACTATGATCAAAGCAGTACAATGTACAATTGTTGTGAAGAAGATTGTGGTGGTGTCAACAGCTCCTCAAATACTGACTGTACAGGTAACTGCGCCGATTGTACCAATTGTTGTGGTGATGATACCAGTGAAACTGCACCAAGTAGTGATGAAAGTAATACTGATGCTGATATTAGTAATGAACCTTCAGAAACTTCTCTTATGCACAGCATTGTTGAAGAAACAACAGCGTTTGAGGAAATCTTTCAACCTGGCAACAGTGAAGATTATTATTATAAAAAAACTTGTACTACCACTATGCGAAAAGAACAGACATATAAATAAGAACTCATTTATGAGTTCTTTTAAATACTTTCATAGTTTTTTCTAGCCAGCAATATCCTTTTTCAAACTTTATTTCATGATAAGTATCTCTTCGATATACCACATTAAGACAATAACCAAAATATAAAATATTACTAACTACATAAACAGATAAAAGTAGTATGACCACACTACTTAAAGGTCCATAAATACTTTCATAGCTTGTAAATGTCCGAATTATCCAAAAAAACAATGTTGAATAAACCAATAATGCAACAGTGCTAAAAAGCGCCCCAATACTACTTTCTTTTAGCTTATATTTCCTAAAAGTAATCAAGTGATAAAATAAATAATTAAATATCAATAACATTGTTGGAATTGAGTAGAACATTGATATTGGCACAACAATTGATAATATCGCAAAAAATATTAATGCGCCGATAAAGACTATAAATAAGTAGACAGCTTTAATTCTTATCGCAATACTTAGAACCTTAATTTCTTCATCTTCTGCACATAAAATTAAAAATGAATAAAAACTTTGACTAGCCACCACTATCGAAATCACAACGGAAAAAAAAGTAGATATGACTGAATGCTGATCTTGTAGCATAAGATACTCCACAAGTGGTTTTATGAGCTCAGAAGGTAGTAGTAAATATAAGAAATCTAATAAGTCCATAATATTTATAATTGTAGTTTGATATAAGTATACTAACAAAAACAAACAAGGAAATAGCGCTAACAGTAAACTATAGCTAAAAGCATAACGAAACAATTCTCCCTCTAAAGAAAGGAATTTTTTTATCGCTTTAATTAATTTCTTCATATTATCACCAATGTTAGTATGGTCTAATCTATTTAAACTACCATTGATATTTTTTCATATCTACTTTTCCGTTTTTTAAGAATGCTACATTTTCTTCTTCTAAGAGGCGACGTTGTTCATCCCACCCTAGCACCAACTTACCACTTGCATCAACTACACGATGACAAGGAAACTCACCATAAAAACGACTATGATTACATGCTTTACCTACATGACGCGCATGCTTTGGATACCCCATTAAAGAAGCTATTTGTCCATAACTCGCTACTTTTCCATACGGTATTTCAGCAACAATCGCTAGTGCTAAAGCATCAAAATCTTCTTTAATCATTTTAATCTCCATTCTACTTAGTTATAGTTTATTTTAGTGTTATAATAAGTATAAGATGAATCATATTAAATGAAAAGAGGAAGCACTATGAAAAAAATATTATTCACAATACCAGTTAATCAAGAAATCCAAAAGGAACTAAAGCAAATACAAGGTTGTGAAATTACTTTTTTATCGAAAGAACATTGCACTGATGAAGCATTAAAAGACAAAGATGCTGTTGTTGGTAATATCGCAGTAGAACTATTAAACAGAGCACCAAAAGTAAAATGGGTTCAATTATCCAGTGCTGGCGCTGACAAATATGCACAACCACTAAACAAAACTATTCTCCTTACAAATTCCTCAGGCGTATTTAGTCAATCAATAAGTGAACACATGATTGCAGGCATCCTTCATTTTTATAAGAAGTTTGATTTATATGTAGAAGCTCAAAAGCAACATAGTTGGAAAAGCCTTGGAAGTATCGATAGTATCACTAAAAAAACTGTATGTATTATCGGTTATGGTGATATAGGACAAACTTTCGCAAAATACATGAAGACTTTTGATGCACATATTATCGCCATAAAGCGCTCATTAGATAATCCACCTTATGCTGACGAAGTATATACTATGGAAGATGTTGAAAAAGTGCTTCCACAAGCTGATATCGTTGCCCTTACTTTACCTAAAACACCTGATACAATCAATTTATTTAATGAAAAATTACTACGCTTATGTAAAAAAGACGCTTTATTAATAAATGTGGGGCGAGGTGATACTTTAGACACCTTAGCATTAATGAAAGTATTAGAAGAAGGCTATTTTAAAGGGGTTATATTAGATGTAGTAAATCCTGAGCCACTACCAATAAACCATCCTTTATGGGAACATCCTCGTGTATTAATTACCCCTCATGTATCAGGTAACTACAACATGACTGAAAGTTATTACAACGGTATAATGATTGCTAAAAATAATATTGAGCGCTACATTCAAGGTAAAGAGCTATATAATATTGTAGACCGTGAAAATGGATACTGAGGCAGTGTATAATTATTGACAATTCATGCAAAAAACACTATTATTAGGTCATGGGGCTGTCATGGTTTCGACAGGTTTATGTTTGATTCAGACTGCAGTGGCGTGGTACCCTAAGTACCAATTCCAATTAACTGGAAACAATAAATTATCTTTCGCTGCTTAATTAGCCAATATTGAGCTTGCAGCTGTTCCTCAACCTATGTCTGTAGAGGTTGAATGAGCATAAGATATACAGAATAAGGAAAAACGGTTGGTCCAATCGCTATCTCGAAAATTCTCAGGACAAATTCAACAGTTTATTTTGATCTCTGATTACTGTTGTCTTATTAAAGCGATCTAAACTGTAGACGTTTGAATGTGGGACTACTCTTGGACAGGAGTTCGACTCTCCTCAGCTCCACCAAAAAAACAAATTATCCGAACTCTTCCAATTATGAAGGGCTCGGATTTATTTTATATTTAAACAAGTAGTAATTGCAGTTCTTTATGTTTTATAAAGTAAATAAAATATTAATTTTTTTTACAGCTATATGATATAATGTTTGGTATGAAGTTCAATGTAATATAGGAAATATTCAAAACTGTAAATTTTCTATATTAATTATTAACTTTAAAAAATAAAACTAATAAGGGGAAAATTATGAATAAAATTTTTAAAATAGGTCTATTGATGACTATAATTGCACTTGCATTTACCTCAGGAGTAATTAATGTAAGCGCAGCAGATGATGCCATTTCGTTTAACACAGCTACTATTGCAGAAGATGCTTATGGTCACACAATCGTTGAAACTACAGTAACTGATTTATCAACATTAGATTTGGGAGATATACCTTTTGGTTCATCTGCACAAATTTATTTTATTATCACAAACAATACATCATCTACAGTTACTATTCACAATCAATATTTTGGAGCAAACACAGACCACTTCACCTTATATAAGGTAAATCAGCGAGGGGTTGTTACAGAGGAAGCGGTGGGTGGTTTGTCGCTGTTAGCTAATGAAAATAGACCCTTCCTAATCCAAATTGATGCTGAACTGAAGACAACTTTGGAACCCGTAATCTTGATACTATATTCACTCTGTCAACATCCACTACTAATTTCACAATTAATGTAACAGCAACCGATGTCAAAAAGACTATAGAGACTGCCGAAACACCTACAATAAATCCTGCTACATCACTTACTTATCATGGTGCAGAACAAACAATGGACTTCCACACCTATGATGGTACAGACTACACTTTAATTGATTTTAATGATGCTGATTCAATAATGACTATATCCGGCAACAAAGAAACTGCAGCTGGTGATTATACTGCTCAAATCACACTTAAAAACACTGATTTATACCAATGGCATAACAGTCTTAGCGAGCACCTTTCAGGAGCTAACAATGAAACCTATAGCATAGACTGGGAAATCGAAAGATTCAAAACTCCTCTACCATCATCAACTTTTTCAGGTGCAGTCGGTCATGCTTTATCAACAGTTACTTTACCTGAAGGTTGGACATGGGATGAACCAGCTGAATTAATAGACACTGGAACCAACAATTATAACGTAACTTTCAATCATCCAGATAATAGCCCTAATCACGCAACAGTATCAGGTGAAATTGCTGTAGAAGGGTATCGCGCATTCAATGTAAATTTTGTTTTAGATTCAAATGGTTCGACAGATGCAGGGTCAAATTCAGTATATCTAAAAGAAGGTTCTATAAAAGAATATACACTTACAGCTGATGCTGGATATCTATTTTCATCTATTAAAATAAATGGTATAGAACAGATTGCAAGTGGTGTAGCAGCTTCATCACATATAATACCAATAACTAATATCAGTGAAAATTACACCATAATTGCCACAACTGAAAGAATTATATTTACGCCTATGGCAGAATATACAGAGCTAATTTATGATCGTGCTAAAGATAAAACATTGCAAGTGAAATGGGATTTAGATTTTTTCGACTTTGTTGCTAACAATACAAAAATAAACAACATAGTACTAACAGCGGGCTTTAAATTCAGCCCTGGCAGTGTTATCCTTGATTTGGATAATGAAGTTCTTGCTAGTTTACCACTAGGAAGAAATGTAATTGAAATAGATCTTGAATCTGGCGAATTAGTAACTGCTACATTTACTGTTATAGACAGTTCAAGTTCTGGTTCAGGTTCGAATTCATCATCAACTGAAAATACAAATAACTTAGCTATAGCGCCATTAACAGGTGTATATCACTAATATAAAGAGCCATAGTATATACTATGGCTTTTCTTTTGCACTAATACAGCGTAATAATAAGAAACCTTTATATCAAATAATCATCTATATATATCAATAAAAAGCTCTGCATTAAATTACTCTAATGGCATTGCTATTTAATTCATATAACAAGCTAAAACCAATTTTCCTTGTCTTAGCTTTGATAACGAGAAAATATTCTAGTAAAACTATAAGAATTTACCAAAACGTTCTGTATTAACTATACTAAAGTATGGTATTATTATATCGTTGAGAATATTTAAATATATTCTCTATGATTTGTATTATATAAGGAGGATACAATGAATTTATTAAAAAACAAAATAGTATTAACTTTATCATCGATGTTTTTAATATTTAACATCACATTTTTTGTAGGATTTTCAACAACATTTGCTGCAGAAGATATAGTAATAAGCATTGACGATGAGGAATTATTCACGCGGATCTCGGCGATTTTATCTACTTATCATGGTGTTTCTCATAGTGATATTGATCATGATAACAATACAGTTACTATATCTAGTTTTTCCGCAGAATATGTTACCGACCTATACATCGTAAATTATGATTATCCAAAGGTTGAAAAAGAAATAGATTTAACTAGCGACACAATCGCAGAACTAAAAAAACTACCTAAATTAAACTCCCTAAGCTTCATTGGATATGATTTATCTACAACAAGTTCTTTAAGTGCTCTAACTACTTTAGATGAACTAACGCATTTAACTATTGAACATTCAAATATTACAGACGTAATGGCTTCTGAATTATTTAAGCTAAGTAATTTAAAAGTGTTAACCATCGATTCCACTCAAATAACCAGCATATCTGGGATAGGTGATATGACCTCTCTTCAATCTTTAAATCTGACTAACAATCAAATAACTAGCCTTGATGGAATACAAGGATTAACATCACTTGACCGCTTATCTATAGATGATAATCCTTTAAATTCTTTAGAACATATTCAATCACTATCGGCACTTACTGCTTTGTCAGCCGCTAATTGTAATATCAGTGACATTACCTCTATATCTAGTTTAACTACTTTACACTCGTTAAATTTATCCAATAACCAAATAGCTGATGTTACACCGCTAGCTAATTTAAATAATTTGTCTAGTATAAATTTAAACAATAATCTTTTGACAGATATTACAGCATTAAAAAATTTAACTAAGTTATATACATTGGATGTCCAATATAACCTTCTAAGTGATATTAATAAAGTTTTATCAACTTCATCTTCTGCTTTAACGACTTTATCTACTTTAGATTTAAGTGGTAATCAGTTCACGGATATAACAGGATTAAATAATCTTATTAGTGCAGCTAATCTTGATAGTTTATCTTATCTTCATATGAGACATAATCAACTTCTAGAATTAAATGAGTTCGAGTCTATAGTGACATCATTGACCTACTCAGATAGATCCAGCGCAGCTTATAATAATCAAACAAGCACTTTAGTTTCAGATGTTGCTACTAATATTCCACTTCCTAGCTATGTCAAAGAACTATTTAATCCTACTAGCTTTTATTACGAAGATGGAGCACAAGTTATTGGATATAATTGCACTGTTTCTAGTGACTATACTACCGTAGATATCAATACACCTTATGATGCTACTGATAAACCTACTGTAACCATTGTGGGTTATAGTGATGGTTACGGAGGTAGTGGAGTTGGAATCACTGTTATTACCATTGAATACACAGGTGATGTCGACACCTCACCAACAGATCCAGGAACCGATTCAGATTCATCATCAACTGAAAACACAGATAGTGCTGCTATAGCACCATTAACAGGTGTATATCACTAGTATACTTAGTTTAAATACTTATAAGAGTCATAGTATATACTATGGCTTTTCTTTTGCTCTAATTCGGTGCAATAATGAGAAAAAATTGGGTTAACCATTCAACAATATATCATTCCAACATCAGTAAAAAACTACCTTATTTAAACTAATTAAATTAATTGTTACTCTTAATTATAAAATACTAAAAGTAAATAAAAATTCCAAAAAGAAAAAGTTCAGTAAATCTTAATTAATACTTGTATTATCGCTCTATTTATTTTGACAAACTATACTAAAGTATGGTACTAATAAAGGATAGTGAATATCCTAATATGTTCTCTATATCTTGTATTATATAAGGAGGATACAATGAATTTATTAAAAAACAGAATAGCATTAACTTTTTCATTAATGTTTCTATTATGCAGCACCACATTTTTTATAGGATTTTCAACAACAATAACTGCAGAAGATATAGTAATAAGCATAGCCGATGAGGAATTGTTCTCAAGTGTCGTTAAAAGTTTGAGTAGATATGAAACTTATACTATTGATCATGACAATAATACAATTACTACAGATGCAAATGGTGCAGATGCAGTTGAGTACCTAAGCATCGTCGACCAGACAAGTACAGGAACAAAATATGAACTTGCTTTTACTAGTGACGTAATCGCAGAACTTAAAAAGTTTACTAGTCTAGAGCAGATATACATTAATGGCTATAACATCTCTGCAACTAGTGATCTCGCTGAATTGAATACTTTAGATAGTTTAGTTAGATTAACTTTTGCTCATTCTAATATTACCGATGTAATGGCACAAGAAATTTACAAAATCACTGGATTAAACTATTTATCTCTTGTAAATACACAAGTAACCAGCCTATCTGGGATAAATGCTTTATCTTCACTTATCCAGTTAGATTTGCTAGCCAACCAAATTTCTAGCCTTGATGGAGTACAAGGATTAACATCACTTACCCGCTTATCTATAGATGATAATCCTTTAAATTCTTTAGAACATATTCAATCACTATCGGCACTTACTGCTTTGTCAGCCGCTAATTGTAATATCAGTGACATTACCTCTATATCTAGTTTAACTACTTTACACTCGTTAAATTTATCCAATAACCAAATAGCTGATGTTACACCGCTAGCTAATTTAAATAATTTGTCTAGTATAAATTTAAACAATAATCTTTTGACAGATATTACAGCATTAAAAAATTTAACTAAGTTATATACATTGGATGTCCAATATAACCTTCTAAGTGATATTAATAAAGTTTTATCAACTTCATCTTCTGCTTTAACGACTTTATCTACTTTAGATTTAAGTGGTAATCAGTTCACGGATATAACAGGATTAAATAATCTTATTAGTGCAGCTAATCTTGATAGTTTATCTTATCTTCATATGAGACATAATCAACTTCTAGAATTAAATGAGTTCGAGTCTATAGTGACATCATTGACCTACTCAGATAGATCCAGCGCAGCTTATAATAATCAAACAAGCACTTTAGTTTCAGATGTTGCTACTAATATTCCACTTCCTAGCTATGTCAAAGAACTATTTAATCCTACTAGCTTTTATTACGAAGATGGAGCACAAGTTATTGGATATAATTGCACTGTTTCTAGTGACTATACTACCGTAGATATCAATACACCTTATGATGCTACAGATAAACCTACTGTAACCATTATGGGTAGATTTACAGGTAATGCTAATGATGGAATTGGAACTTCTGTTATTACCATTGAATACACAGGTGATGTCGACACCCCTCCAACTGATCCAGGAACCGATTCAGACTCAGATTCAGACTCAGATTCAGATTCAGATTCATCATCAACCGAAAACACAGATAATGCTGCTATAGCACCGCTAACAGGTGTTTATCACTAAGCATAAATTATTGATGATTATCAATAGCAAGTGATGCTTCTTAAATACTAAGTTTAACGCTTAGATGCTCATAGTAATTAAAAAAGGATTTTATTACCTTTAAAAGTCATAGTATAATAAAAGAAATAATATACTGTGGCTTTTATTTTGCACTAATATATTACAATAACGGGAGAATCTTTATGTCTAATAATCAACTATCCACCAATCAAACAACTATAAAAAACACTGTATTGAATTTATCTAATTATTATTGGTATTTAATTATTTTAGCAATTACAGTAGTTCTATGTCATGGGTTTTTACAAATGCACTTCGCCTCCGATACCTATGTTCTTTGGGATTTAGGGTATATGCACTATCCTCAAGAATATTTTTTACTTGATGGAAGAATTTTTTCAGCCTTAGTATGTTATATAGCTGGTTTTTTTAACTTACCTCTTGAGTTTTATATCTTTACTATGACAGCTATAGCTCTAATCTTTCTATCTTTAAGTATCTTTATTATTCAGCAACTACTAATAAAGATTTTAAAAAAAGACGATTTGATGAGCATTTTAATTCTAACTGCTCTTTCCTTCTTAATTTTATTAAATCAATTCACATTAGAGTTACTACTCTTTCCTGAATCTGCAATAATGTGCTTAGGCTTATTATCTATTGTAGTAGCATTAAAACTCGCTTTAGATGATAAACCTAAATTCTTTGAAATCTTTACTTTATTATTAATTGCTGGAGTATGTTATCAAGGGTTACTCAATATATTTCCAACACTTATTCTACTCTTTTATATTCTTCGGCAGCTAACTTTAACTCAAAATGAAGTTTTCAATTATAAAAAAGCACTTAAAAATCTTGTTGTATTAGCAGGTATAGTTCTATTAGTTTTAGGCATCACCTTTCTGCTTGTAGAATTTGGAAAAGCACTTTTTGATAGTCAAGTTAATCGGTCTAATGATCTTTCAACAGCGGAAAGTTTGAATCACATAATAGCCCTCGTATCTAAATACACTCACGAATTATGGCATCAAAACTTAAACATGTTACCACATTATTACAATTATGTAGTTATCACTATTACTTTTATCTTATTATCACTCTCTAAAACTAAATTAAAAATCTTAGTACAGTATTTTTTCTTTATTTTGGCAATACTCATTATGTGTATATTCCCTATGTTCTTATTCAATACAGGTCCTGTAGGAAGAGTAAACATACCAATGGCGATGCTATGGGGATCGTCTTTATTAATACTCTATACTCAAATAACTATGCATCCCCATGTAAAATTAAAGAAGATTATTGAAGTCATTATTCTTTTATCTTTTGTATTTAATTGTATATTTACACTAAGTAATATTAGCGAACACCGTGCTGCTAATCTTATTGATGAAAATAATGGCACAACTATAAGATATAAATTAGAAAGATATGAGGAGTCAACAGGGATAACAGTCACTAAAGTAGCTGTAATTTATGATCTTGATCCACAACAACATGCAACTGCAGTAAGGCCAATGAGTTCCTTAACTGAACGTGCCTTTGCAGTTCCTTGGAGTGTATATGAAGCTATAAACTATTATTGTGGTCGTGATTTTGAACGCGTTGCTATAGCTGAAATATTGAATTATAATTATACTAATTTTACTGATGATCAATTGATATTCGAAAACGATACACTGTACTTTATTATTTATTAGTTAATGAAAAAAACCATATTTATTTTAAAAATAAGTATGGTTTTAATTTTTATAATTAATCTAAGCTATACGTATATACTTGATCGAATTGTCCATTTACAGTAATTGAAACTGTTTTTTGTGTATTGTTATAAACTGCTGACCACTGCGTAGAACTATCTTCACCATCTTGACTTACTGCTTCTAATAAGTCCATGGCTTCTTGTTCTGACATAACACCTTCTTTTTCTTCTATAGTATTTTGCAGGATTTCAAAGCGATCATGACCTTTACCAAAACCATATACTTCAGGAGTAATTAAGAAATTAGTAAGGTATTGATGTTCACCCTCTTCTTTTCTAATTACACTGATTTCGTTTCCTACATATTCAATAACCGCACTGTTACCTTGAGCGTCAACTACTTGGAAATGATAAGAAGCATTAGAAGAGGCATGCATGTCATAAGCTTCGAATAAAGCTATTGCTTCTTCTACAGTTGCAGCTTTATCTAATACAAGACGAAGCATAGAAGTAGTAGTCATATCTGGTTTGTCAGTTACTTGATTAGTAGCTTCATCTTTAATTAGAAGTACACCTATACTTAATCCCATTTCATTCATCCCATCCATTAAAATATAAGGTGATGCTAAGGTAAGTACTTTTTCCATCAGCGATAATTCGCCTGTATTAACTTCTAAACCCAAGACATTGGCATTGGCAATAGAAATCGATTTATATCCGTTTTCAGGCTCTGTGAACACTACTAATCCTGGAACAGGATCTAAGTCATAGTTACGCCCAAATATCCAGTCTTGAGCTTCATTTTGCACTTGGAAGGTACTGCATCCAAAATCCGGAATATTTAACTCAATAGGAAGTCCTTTTAATACTTTGCCAATAACAAAGTTCACAAGTTCACTATCGTTATTAGCACCACCTTGTGCCACTAATTCATCAATAGCATAATCTGAACTTACATGAACTTCATATAATCCATAATCATCAATTTGTTTAACAGACATTACTGTTGCAATTTCTTTTTGGAACAATAATCCTATTGCTACTACTAGCACTAAAACTAATGTCAGTAAACCTATCAATATTCTTTTAATAATTTTATTCATTGTATTCTCCTTTTGTACCTTCATGATTATAACCATATAAACTTTGATAGTCAAATCTTTTTTTGATGTTTTTTAATTTAAAACGCCAACACTATATTATTTTACCTTAATATAGCTATAAAAAAGGCAATTTAGTCTAACTATATGTTAGATTTGCTTGCCTTTTTTTATACTTAATCATTCCATTCTGTGTGAAAAGAGCCCTCTTTATCTATTCTTTTATAAGTATGAGAACCAAAATAATCTCTTTGTGCTTGCAGTAAATTTGCACTGCTATGTTCACATCTTATACCATCTAGATAAGATAATGTACTATTTAATGCTGGTGAATATATTCCATATTCAATCATCGCAACTACTACTTTTCGAAGCTTATCTTGGTTTTGATTCACGATAGCACTAAACTTTTCACTAAACAACAAATTGATTTTATTAGAGCCTGCGAAACCTTCTTTAATGTCATTTAAAAACTGTGCACGAATAATACATCCTTCTCGCCAAATTAATGCTAAGTCACCAAAGTTGATATCCCAATCATATACTTTACTTGCTTCACGAAGGAGTTCAAAACCTTGAGCATAACTTATTATTTTAGCTAAATACAGTGCTTCCCTCAGCAGTTCAATCATTTCTTCTTTATCTACTTTAGGGTTATTGGTATTAAAGTTAAATAAAGAGCTCGCTTCAATACGTTGTTGCTTTTGCGTTGATAGATATCTAGCAATAACAGATTCAGTTATCGTTGGAATTGGAATTCCAGTTTGGAAGCCTTCCATAGCTGTATCTTTACCTGTACCTTTTTGAGAAGCTTGATCAACAATCATTTCTACTAAGTAATGATCACTGTATTCATCTTTTCTTTTGAGTATATCCGAAGTAATTTTTATTAAATAAGATTCAAGTTCTCCTTTATTCCATTCTTCAAATACTTGTTGAATTTCTGGAATACTTAATTTTAACCCTTTTAACAAAAATGAATATACTTCTGTAATAAGTTGTAAATCAGCGTATTCTATACCATTATGAACCATTTTAACATAGTGTCCACTTCCAGCTGTTCCAATATAGGTACAACATACTTCTTGTTTATCAGTCTTGGCTGCAATGGTTTCAAAAATATTTTTTACTTGGTTGTAGGCATTTAAATTTCCAGATGGCATTATACATGGACCATGTAGTGCACCATATTCTCCACCGGATACACCTACACCCAAATAATAAATCCCTTTTTCTAGTAGATAATGATCTCTTCTTATGGTGTCCTTAAAATTAGAATTACCACAGTCAATAAGGATATCTTCTTTGTCTAGTAATGGTAGTAATTGCTCAATAACTTGATCTACCACTTTACCAGCAGTAACCATTAAAATAATTTTACGAGGTATAGTTAAAGTATCAATAAATTGTTGAAGCTCAAAACACACTTCAATATTTTCACTTTTATTTTCTTTTTTAAATTGCTCAGAAATCTCTTTTTCATAATTGTACGTTGCTATAGAAAAATTCCTAGATATATTAAGTGCAAGATTACTACCCATAACTCCTAAACCATAAATCCCAATGTCTTTTTTATTCATAAGTAATCCTCTTTATTCACTTTCTAATCTTTTTCTTAATTCTTCCTTTGCCTTTTCAATAGTTTCAGGATTGTTCATTAGTTCCAGCGTAGTTCTAGCCATCGCTTTCCCTGCTACTTCAACGCATCTTCTTCCTGCTTCTGATATCGATAGTTCTTTAAACTGATGAGTATGATTAGAAATTTTATAATCCTTAAAGATAGTTATATAGGGATTACAAATAGGAATAACCCTTGAGATATTCCCCAAATCTTCACCACCATAATCAATAGGTAGCCCGTCCATTAAAGGCTCTTTAATAGCACTTAATTCTGCCTTACATACATCAGATAACACTTGATTAGGTATTCGCCCTTGATATCCATCTACAACTTCTACCTTTGCGGTGCAACCCATAGCTTTAGCACAACCTTCTGCTGCATCTACTATCATTTGATGATAGCGATTTAAATCCTTTAAGTTGAAACATGCAAACGATCCTAGTATTTCAGATTCTTCAGGAACTAAACCTGTTTGCTTACCACCATTGCTAATAATACATGATAAGCGCGCATCTCCATTAAAATGTTGCCTTAACATACCTGTAGCTACTAAAAATAGATTAGCTGCACTTAAGGCATTAATACCATTATTGGGATGCGAGCTAGCATGAGCAGACTTTCCATAATAATTAATTTTAATTCGCTTAGAAGAAAGACATTCACCTGCAAGTCGTGAAGTAAAGCTTGTTGGATGCATCAAAATTACAGCATCGACATCTTCATAGACATTTTCTTTAAGTTGAATAATCTTCCCACCACCTGTTTCTTCTGCAGGCGTTCCGATAATTTTAATTGTCCCTTGTAGTTCTCCTGTATCATAGGCTTTCTTTAATCCTACAGCACTAGCCATAGCACTAGCTGCAATCAAATTATGACCACAAGCATGCCCTATTTCTAATGCATCGTATTCAGATAATATAGCCACTACCGGCTTTTTATTGCCGATAGTAGCCTCAAAAGCTGTAGGTAAACTTCCTAAGCCTTCTTTTACTTCATAACCTAATTTCCTTAGAAAATCACATTGAATTTCACAAGCTTTAACCTCTTTGAACGCCATTTCTGGATTAGCATGTATCTCACTTGATAATTGCCATAATTCTTCCATACTTTGATTAATAGTACGATCACTAAGACTTTTTATATTTTCTATATTCATATTGTTAGTAGAAATTCAATTTCTTCCTTTCTACTTACCCTAAAATTCCAAAGAATGCTGCAACGATTGAAAGTACTAGGATAGTTAATACTAGTTTGATATAGTTTTGACCTTTATGAGTAAAATACCAGTAGATACCAAAGATAGCTAATAGTTGTAACATACCAGGTAAAATAGCATCTAAGTTGTTTTGTAAACCAATTACTGCTCCTGTAGAAGAAATACTTAATGATAATGGAGTACTAACTTTAACATACGATGCAGATAAAGCACCCATCATAAATAATCCTAATACTGATGCTGCTGTAATAATAGTATTCATTGTTCCTGATTGTAATAATTTTGGAACAGCATCTCCACCAAGTTTATATCCTAATTGGCAAGCATATCTTCCTACAAAGAAAATCATTGCAGTAAACATAAATGGGAAAATCATAGCTACTGGATTACCCTCTAAAGCAAATGTACAAGCTAAACCAAGTAAAATTGATTTAGACATACCCCAAATTAAAGTATCCCCAATACCTGCAATTGGACCCATTAGTCCTAATTTAACCCCAGTAATTACATCACCAGTAACATTACCTTTAGATTTTTCTTCTTCCATCGCTAATGTAATACCAATAACTACAGAACCGAATGTTCCCTCTGTATTATAGAACTCTAAGTTTCTTGATAATGCCTCTGCATAATCTGTAGGTTCTGGATAGAACTCTTTTAAGTTTTTAGCAACGGCATTACAGAATGAAGGTGCTTGAAGTCTTTCATAAGAATTATTTGTTTCCCCTGATAACCACCAGTATAAGTGAGCTTGGTTCACTTGTTTTTTATTTAAGATACGATTAGTCATTATGCTGTTTCCCCTTTCGATTTACTATTGAATACAATTAATGCTGCGATACATAAACCAAATACTGCAGTAGCCATAGTTCCTACAGCGAAGTATTTGATAATAAAGAATCCCATGAAGAAGTACGGTAGTAATTCTTTTCTACCAATTGACATAATAATTACTGCAAACCCGATTGCTGGTAAGATTCCACCTGCAACAGATAGTCCAGTAATAATGAATTGTGGAAGCATTGCTAAGATTGTTTCTACTGCTGCTGCTCCAAATAAGTTGATTACGAATACTGGTACAAATCTAATAAAGAATGCTACGATATTAGGATAAATAATTGCACAACGATAGATACCTTTTTCATCCCCTTTTAAAGCATATTCATCAGCTTTATGTAACCAGATTAAGTTTGATGTTCTTCTAATTTGGTCAATGAAAGCTCCTAAGATTCCAAATGGTACGGCGATAGTAATTGCTGTTTCTACATCTAAATTTAATTGTAGTGCTACTGGAATAGCGATAGATGCAGCTAGTGCACCATCTGATGGAACATTACCACCTGTAAATACAACTCCTAGGTACAATAAGTTGATTGATCCCCCTAAGATTAAACCTGTTGTTACATCTCCAAAAAATAATCCGAATAGAAACCCGATAGTTACTGGCGCTCCTACTGCTGCTGATAAGCCATACCCAACACGTTGAGTACCTATGAAGTAAACTAAACCACTAAATATTGCTATTGATAATACTGACATATTCTTCCCTCTTTCTATTTTCTATAATTTTCTAATGCTTTTGCTAAGTTACACTTGTTTTCCTCTGGAACTTGGTGGAAATATACATTTACTTTATTATTGTCTAAGTCTTCTAATAGTGTTACATCACTATCATCTAAAGTAATTGGTCCAAATACCACTTTTCTTCCTGGTGATCCACCTAGACCACCAATTTGTAATTCATCAAATTTAAACCCCTTATGGTAACATTGATGAGCTGTTTCAACATTTTTAAACAAAACTAAGGCACTACCTGATCCAAACACATCTTCTTGATATGCTTTTATAGCATCCTCAACTCCATAAACCACCACCTCTACACTTGGTGGAGCTGCCATTACATAAACACTTTTCAAAAAATCATTAGTAGCTAGAGCATCGTCAATTACAACGATTTTATCTGCCAGAATACTTTTAATCCACTTGTTTACGATTTGTCCATGAATTAGTCTAAAATCAACTCTTATTAATTTAATATTTGCCATAATTCCTCCTTTCTATTTACTGCTCAATTCTTCCGTTACGTTACGGCCGCTTTGATAAAGGGTGTCAAGCGATAATTTTGCTAAAGTTTCAACATCATTATCTTTATTGGTACACACCTCTATAAGCATTGCTAAATTTAAACCAGTAACCACTACATTGTCGTATTTAGGTGACAAAGCGGTTAAACCAGTGCAAGGTGTACCTGCAAATAAATCTACCATACATAATGCTCTTCCATCGATTTTGCTAAGCACCTCATCACTTTGGACAATAAAGTCATCGATAGACATATCAGGTGTTAATGAAATGCTATAAATATCCTCTATTTTTCCAATGATCATTTCAGCTGATTTAATTAATTCTTGACCAAAATAACCATGTGTTGCTACTACTATACTTGCCATATGAAACCCCTTTCTTTAATCATAGTAATATAAAAATATTTTTTTGTAAACATATTTTATAAAAAAATATTTTTTATTTATAAGTATTTATTTCCATTCTTTTACTAAAATGTTATGATTGCTATATAGAAACAAAAATATTAAGGAGGGGAATCATGAAAAATCTATCAATTAAGACGCGTATCAAAAGCATGTATCGAGAAATGAATCAGACTGAGAAAAAAATAGCTGATTATGTCTTGAGCAATGCTAAAATTATATCCAGAAACTCTATTAGTGATGTTGCTAAAGAGCTTCAGCTAGCTGATTCTACTTTCTTTCAGTTCACTAAAAAGCTTGGTTATAATGGTTTTAAAGATTTTAAAATTGCCTTATTAACTGAAGAATTCGATTTAAATATTTCGATTCATGAAAAAATTAATAAAACCGATAATGAACAAGCCATCGTTGATAAAGTGTTCGCTTCTAGTATTAAAGCTATTGAAGATACCGCAAGTTTAACAGATATCAATACTATAAAAAAAGCCACTAAAATGCTTATAGAATCTAGAAAAGTTTGCTTTATCGGGCTAGGCGGGTCTAATGCTGTTGCACTAGATAGTTATCATAAATTTCTAAGATCCCCAGTAAATGTTATTTATAATTCTGATGCCCATATTCAAAGAATGAACGTTTCTTTATTGAACGAAAAGGACTGCGCCTTTGTAATTTCGCATACCGGTTTAAGTGTAGATGCTATTGAAATCGCAAAACTAGCCAAAGAAAATGGCGCCAAAATAATAGCTTTAACAAGTTATCCACTATCACCACTTGCTCAAATTGCTGATGTAATTCTTCTTTCTACTTCAGAAGAAATTTCTTATCGCTCTGAATCTCTTTCTTCCAGACTTTCACAACTAAGCATTATCGATGCTTTATTTGTAATGGTTATGATAAACAATGATAAGAAATCTAGTCAATCGCTTCAAAAAATAAGAAATGCTATTTCTTTAACCAAGGAATAACAAGTAAACTATAAAACACAAAAAAGGAAGAACTACTGAGTAGTTTCTTCCTTTTTTAGTTTCATTCTATAAGTACAATAGTTATACTTAATTACTTCTTCTTTTAAAATCCACCATTTTTATAATTTAAAAGTGCACCAATGAACATTATTATTATAAACAGAACTAAGTAGTAAAATACTGCCATCTGATGAGCATACACGGCTGCAACAACCATAAATAAGCAACTTAGTACTGCAAGCATAGGCACTATTTTTCCTTTAAATAATCCTAGCGTTTTATCTTTCATCAACCATATAAATATCGGTATATATAAAGAATAGATAGTAATAATCGGTAATTCTGATGAATCAAAACTAAATCTTCCAAACCATGGTGTAGTTAAGTTTGCACCATAGAAATAAACTAACCACGCTGCTGCTAAAAGAAGACCAACAATACTAGAATTGGTAGGAATATCAGTAACTGGATCAACTTGCTTAAACATTTTAGGGTTTGGACCACAGTTTCTCATCGATAATGCATAAAGTCCTCTAACACAAGCAAGCATTAGTCCATTTAAAGTACCCATACAACTTATAACAATAAACACAAACAGTAAAGTAGCACCTACACTACCAAAAAGATTTTGAAATGCTAATTGAACACCGCCTTGAGCATCATTCATAATTACTTCATTAGGTACCGCACCAGCTAAGCCAATATAGTAGAAAATATAAATAGTAATTACAAATATAGTTCCGGTAATTAAAGCTATTGGTAAGTTTTTCTTAGCATCCTTTAATTCAGAATTAATTGATGTGGTAATAATCCAACCTTCATATGCAAAAGCCGTTGCTACAACAGCACGAAATAAAGCAGATCCAGTATCTGTCGCAGTACCCACTTGAGCAAAATTTTCTAGCGTTAATCCTGTTGATAGACCATAAACAGTCCCTACTACAGCCATAAATACTAATGGAACTAATTTAATAAAGGTAGTAGAAACTTGAACTTTTCCCGCTAATATTGGAGCTAGTGCATTTACTGCATAACTACCTATTAAGAAAAACATACTTAAAAGCATGCACTGTGCACCAGTAATATCCCAACCAATAATTTCGCTGGTATAGCGAGCACATAACCACGCTAAAACACCTGTTAATGATGGATAATAAATAACTGCCATGAACCAGCCAACATAGTACCCATATTTTTTACCTAATGCTGCTTCTGCATAATCAACAATGCCATTAATGTAAGATAACTTAGTGGCAATAATTGAAAAGGCATAAGCGCAAATAACCATAACCAAGCCCCCTATTATCCAAGCTGAAATACCAAGCATCATATTTCCGCCGGTAGCTACAAGAATAACTTCTGCTTTAAAAAATACTCCACTACCAATTACAATACCTACAACCATTGCAATGGCAGTCAATAAACCAAACTTTTGTTTTAATTGATTACTCATAATGATCCTCTCCTAATAATAAAATTATGAAATTTACGCATCACTTACATTAAAAAGCCATGCATTATTTCATAATCCACTCTCCTTTTAACATTATACTTTATTTATAATAAAAAAACCATCATGACAATGAGTTAAAAAATCAAAATTTAACTTCTTTTTGTAATAATGGTATCTTTTAATATAGATTTTAACTAAAAGTAAATATTTATCTATATATTATTTTGACATTAAATATTCATCTATCGCCTTAGCAGCTTCTTTTCCAGCTCCCATTGCTAATATTACCGTAGCAGCTCCACTTACTGCATCACCACCAGCATATACCCCTTTTTTAGTTGTTAAACCTTTTTCATCAACTACAAGGCATCCCCATCGATTAACCTCTAATCCTGGTGTTGTTGATTGTATTAAGGGGTTTGGTGAAGTCCCTATACCCATAATAACACTATCCACCTCAATAATAAATTCACTGTCTTTTTTTTCTATCGGTCGACGTCTTCCGCTAGTATCAGGTTCACCAAGTTGCATCTCAATACACTGAAGAGCTTTCACAAATCCTTTATCATCACCTAATATCGCAGTAGGATTACTCAAGGTTTTAAATATTATTCCTTCTTCTTGGGCATGATGAATTTCTTCTAATCTTGCAGGAAGCTCATCCATACCACGACGATAAACAATATAGACCGTGCTAGCACCTAATCTTTTTGCGCATCGGGCTGCATCCATCGCAACATTACCACCACCAACTACCGCAACTTTATCTGCTTTTAAAATTGGTGTATTACTATTTTGTTCATAAGCTTTCATTAAATTTATACGTGTTAAATATTCATTAGCTGAATAAACACCATTTAAATGTTCTCCACTTATATTCATAAAATTAGGAAGCCCTGCACCACTACCAATAAATACTGCTTGATAGCCCATAGTTAATAATTCATCAATAGTTAATATTTTACCTATTACCATATTCGTATGAATGTTTACACCTAATTCAAGAAGTGCGTTGATTTCATATTCCACTATCTTTTTAGGAAGTCTAAACTCTGGAATACCATATACTAATACTCCACCTGCAGTGTGTAATGCTTCATAAATAGTTACTTGATATCCTAATGTTGCCAAATCTTTGGCTGCCGTTAATCCAGCAGGACCTGCACCAACAACCGCAACCTTTAATCCATTCGATGGAGGTTTTATTATTGTGCTAGTTTGATGCTCACGCATATAATCAGCCACAAAGCGCTCTAGCCTTCCAATCGCAACTGATTCTCCCTTAATAGCTCGAACACACTTGTTTTCACATTGACTCTCTTGTGGACAAACACGCCCACAAACCGCAGGAAGTGCACTAGCATCACTAAGCACTTGATAAGCTTCCATCATTTTATCCTTCGCAACCGCACCGATGAATGTTGGAATATCAATACTAACAGGGCATTTTGAAACACATGGTTTGTGTTTACACTGTAAGCAACGTTTCGCTTCAAGAATGGCTTCCTCTTTGGTATAACCATAACTCACTTCTTCAAAATTTTTATTACGCACCTGTGGATCTTGTTCTGCCACAACTACTTTCATTAGCGACATATTAGTCATTTTCTATACCTCTTTATTCATAAGATTACAATTTTCTTCTCTTTTATTTTGCTCAAAAGAAGTATACATCGTACTTTTCATTATTGCTGCATCAAAATCCACTTGATGACCATCAAACTCTGGACCATCAACACAGGCAAACTTTGTTTCTCCCCCAACCAATAAGCGGCATCCACCACACATCCCTGTTCCATCAATCATAATTGGGTTCATACTTACTGTTGTCTTTATACCATACTCTTTCGTAAGCAAAGAAACATATTTCATCATTATTAATGGACCAATAGTAATTACTTCATCATAGTGATTACCTGCTTCGATAAGCTCTTTTAATGCATCAGTAACTAAGCCTTTTTCACCATAGCTGCCATCGTCACTAACACCATAAAACAAAGAACTAACCTCTTTAAATTCTTGTTGTAAAATTACTAAATCTTTATTTCTAAAGCCCACTACAGTATGCACTTCACAGCCTAAACTATGTAGTTTTTTAGCAATAGGATAGGCTATTGCTGAACCAACTCCTCCAGCTACTACAGCTACCTTTTTTAAACCATCCAACTTGCTTTTTCTACCTAATGGACCTACAAAATCATGAAGTTTATCACCAACTTCTAATTGTGCCAATGCTTTTGTAGCTGAGCCAACTACTTGAAAAATTATTGTAACGGTCCCCATTTCACGGTCGTAGTCAGCAATTGTTAAAGGAACTCGCTCGCCATCTTCAGTAGCACGAAAAATTATAAATTGACCTGCTTCAGCTTTTTTTGCCATTAATGAAGCTTCTATCTCCATTTTAATAACGCTATCATTTAAGTTTTCTTTTGTTATAATTTTAAACATACTATCTCCTCATTAACGACTATTTAATACCTAAACTCCTACTAAGTATATCAAATATGCTGAGCATTTCAACATAAACACACTCAAAATACACCACAGTAATTATAGTTTGAAGCTAACAAAAAAATTCCCGAAGGAATTTTATATGGCATAAGAAACAACCATAGGAAAGCGAAACCAACCAAATAAGTTATGATAAGAAAACAATTTATAAACTTAATAAAAGCAAACATTAAACTATTATTTGTTTTTTTGAGTTTTAACAAGAATAAGCACACAGCCGCCAATGCCCACAATTACCAAAACAGCAATTAATATTAACATTGAATCACCTTGCTTTTGCCCAGTATCGATTGACTCGGTGCTTGATGTAGTTGATACTGTCTGTGATTCATTTTCAATTTCAGAGCTTACCGGCTGCTGTTCTTCGGTTTCTTCTGAAGTAGGTTCAAAAGTATCAACTGATACGCTTGAACTTGCCTGTGTATAAACCGTAACAACAACTTCATCTTTAGTGAAGTTTACTATGCCATATCCATCGTAAAAAACAAAATGCAACTGATACTCTTCACTTGCAGTCAGCGTTCTTGCGTAAGAATCGCTAAAGGTTATCGACACACCTCCATCTGCTTTTAACTCAGTCGTATAATTTGAAGGCGCTATAGTACTGCCATTTATCCAAATGTCTGCAAGAGCATCATAAGATCCGCTTGAACTAAAAGTATAAACCCCATTTGCAGTGCTTGTTCTTTCTGCCGAGTAGATAACTTTGATAGGTGGATCTTGCGGTTTGGATGTGGCAACAATATACGACGCTGCCTTGCCATTTGCAACAAGGCCTTTAACCAAAATGTCGTTTTCCCAAGTTCGGTTTCCAGCAGGGTACAACAGTTTAACATACGTATCGCCGTCTGTTGCCATATCATTGAAACTGCTATTAAAATCACCGGTAAATGTAAGCATCTTGGTTTTGGGTGCAAGTAAAGAATCTTCAAAAGCATTCGCATCCATAGCACTAACATTTAAAGGTATCGACAGTCGCAATAAGTTGGATGTATCCTTAAAAGCCATATTGCCAATCGTGGTAATGGTGTTTGGCAGTTTAACAGAGCTTAAAGTAGTACAACCATCAAAGTTCTGACCATACAATGTTGTAATCTTTGTGTTGCTAAGATCTATCGACTGAAGACTAGTACAACCTTGAAAGGTACCGGTATTTATATCTGTTAGATTTGTCGCTTGACTTAAATCAACGCTTGTTACTGAACTTTCACTAAACGCATTGCTACCTATCACTTCAACAGAGCTAGGGATAACCACACTTGTTAACGATGTCCAATTCTTAAATGCACCGTGTGCGATTTCAGTTATAGCACTAGGGAAAGTGTAGGTTACAACGTTACCAGTTGTGTCGTATATCGTTAAATTTTTAAAATTATCATACACTACATCTATATCAAACAATCCCAAATAGTCTATGTACATCTCATGTGTTTCATCGTTCGGTTCGACTATTGTGCTTCTAAGGCAAGATACATTCGATACTGTATGGGGAGGAATGCTACCACTGTATTCTCCTGCACCCAAAACTACATTATCCCCATCAATTCTAATCTGCATATAAATTGATGTGGTCATTAAAGGATCTGTAGGGTCGCTCCCCCGCATAACTTCTGCACTATAAAGACCATCTGGTGCTGGTGTCGGTGTCGGTGTCGGTGTTGGCGTCTCTGCTTCCACTTTCGGCGAAAACAAGAAACCCGCCATAAATAACATCATGACGAACAAGATAATCAATTTGTTTTTTGTTAAAATAGCCATAATTAACCCCCCAAATGCTAAATAAATAGCCGTTCTTTTATATTAAAATAACTTTCATAATCATATCATGTTTTAAATTTCAGTTCAAGCATTGAAAAGGGGTGTGGCAAAACGTATTGATTAACTTTTTTAAAGAAAATGCACACCTTGTTTTTGAATATCTAATATCCTTTTTACAAAAAAATAAAGGCATAAGAAAGGACCACGAGGTAAGCGAAAACAACCAAATAAGTTATGTAAGAAAACCATCTCTTCTGTTGGCTCTCGTTATCGTATTTCCGATACAGCTGTTACCTATATTCTTGATACTCTTGTTCCTATCCCTCGTAACCCATGTCCTCTTATTCTCTAGTAAGAAAAAACTCCCGTTAGTATTACTATGGATAACACTGTTGTTGAAAACGGTAATAACGCGATTAAACAATTAAAGTATAATGGCGTGAATTTCATAATTAATTTAGATCCAGAAATAGAGCTTTACGTCCTTAATCACGATACCACTTTCTTTATTAATACATAAAAAAAGAGTTAGTTTCTGTCTTTCGACTTTCTCGAACTCTTCTCTTCTTTCAACTTCTTTGGGGTTCATTTTAGCCCTTGTCTTTTTGTTGTCTTATTCAGCTTTACCCCATCTTATTTTGGAAAGCCTTTTTAATTAATAAGCTATAATATAAGTGTCAATCTCTGACCAGCTCTCTTGAAGCACTTCAAACACATCTTCATTTTCAATGATTTTTACAGTAACAACTACATCTTCACCGTATTCAACTGTATCTAAACCTGCTTCAACTAAATCTAATAATCTATTTACAAACATGTTTTCTAGTTCTTCTGCACTTAAATCTTGAACATACACTTCATCAACAATTGTATTGTAAGCATCTTCAGTAATAGTATCAACAATAACATTGATTGGCGAAATAGTTACATCCACTTCATATCCAAAATCTGTTTTTTCTGCATCAGCTACTGAGAATGTTGAATGTGAATAAATTTCATCATAAATCATTGCAGCTCTTCCTAATGTTGCATCATCTATATATTCTGTAACAGCATCAATATAATAGAAGAAATACTCTACTTCTCCTGTTACATTTTGAACATACATATTTTCTAAATCTGCAATTGTAAAATCATCAGCATACATATCTAATAATTCTTCAGAATGCTCATTAAGATAAGTTGAACTCAAATCTAATTCTAAATATCTTTGTGGATCAATGAAACTTGAAGTACACCCTGTAGTAAATAAAACTGTTGCAATAACTAATCCTAATGTTAATAATTTTTTAAACATAATTTCCTCCCATTAATTACCCACATTATAATACCACTTTATACTATGCAATACAAATAATTTATTTGTAAAAATTTAAAAATTCTTCATTTTCTAATAATTCTTGTAATTGCGGATTAATTTCACCTTTTTTAGAACCATTATACACTTCTAAGCCTTTATGATAAGTACTTATGACTTCTAAATCAGAATCTAATATTACAAAATTAGCAAAACATCCCTCTTCAATAGAACCAATTTCATTTTCAAGTTGGTATACTTTAGCTGGATTATAACTAGCCATATTGATTATCTTATGGAGTGGAAAACCAAAATTTTTATACAAATACTGTATCCCATATAAAATAGATTTACTACTTCCACTTAAATGACCATATTCATTCACAATAAAACCATCTTCAGTTATCTTCACATTACCGCTTTTTAATTTATATTCACCACTATTTAAACCAGTCATTGCTGTACTATCTGAAACAATAATAAATTCATCAAGGGATTTTAGCTTAAACATAATTTCAAGCATTTCTTTGCATACGTGATTGCCATCCGCAATAATTTCAGCACTAACATTACTAAGCAGTGCAGAACCTAGTAGACCAACATCACGATGATGCATACCGCTCATCGCATTACCCAAATGAGTAATTACATCCACTTCCTGTTTTAGTGTTTGATACTGCTTATGTGTAAGTTCACTATGTCCAAAAGCTACTTTAATATTATTTTCTTTTAAACACTGAATTACTTGCTCAGCTTTAGGCATTTCTGCAGCTATCGTCATTACCTTTAAAAAATTATTAGACTGAGCAATCATTTCTTTAGTTAGTTCAACACTTGGTCTTAAAAACTTAATATCTGGTGGAGCAGCACCGAAACGCTTATCATTTAAAAAAGGCCCTTCAGCATGAATACCCATGATTTGTAGTGATAAATCCTTCGACAAAGAACTTAGCACAGTAGCATAACCATTCATGGAACTGCTTGCTAAAATATTAGTTACTCCACAACTATTATAATTTAACATCATCATCGCTAAATCCTCAGAATGTAGTGTTCCCGTAAAAGAATAGCCTTTAAATCCATGAGTATGACTATCAAAAAAACCAGGACAAATATATTTTTCCTCAAAGTCTTGGGCATTTACTTTACTATCATAATCAAGTACTTTGTTGATCTTACCATCTTTTATCCATAATGTTGCTGGAGCAATACCCTCTACAAACACAACATTTTTTGATTTGATATAATATTCCATAACACACCTCTTCACTTCATTACTATACCCTATTTTAATCTAATACAGCACCTTATTGCAAGATACTACTAAACATGAAAAAGGCACACTTAATCAAGGCGCCCATCAATAATGTATATTTATAACTTATTTTTAATAATTGTTTTTCATTGCTTTTTGGATCTCTCTTGTAGCATCTCTTTGTTTTTCAGTATCACGTTTATCATATAATGCTTTACCCTTAGCTAACGCTATCTCTAATTTAGCTCTACCGTTTTTAAGATATAGTCGTGTTGCTACTATCGAATAACCCTTTAGCTTAACCTTCTGCTGAAGCTTACGTAGCTCTGATCTATTTAACAATAATTTTCTAATCCTAGTTTCATCATGATTAAATCGATTACCAAAATCGTATGCTGCAATATGCATTTCTTTTATATAGGCTTCATTTGATACAAAACTTACATAGGAATCCTTCAAATTGCACTTACCTTGGCGAATAGATTTAATTTCAGTCCCAGTAAGTACTATCCCCGCTTCATAGCGATCTTCTAAAAAATAATCATGAGCTGCCTTGCGGTTTTGGGCAACTACCTTTACATTACTCATAAGTTGCACCTAATCTATATACGAAACCCTACTAGCATCAAAGGTATCAACTAGCGGTCTTTGTTCATCACTAACACCAAGTGCCACGATAGAAAGTGGTTCAATATGATCAGGTAACTTAAAGTAACTACGATACTTCGCAATACGTTCTTCTCTAGGTGCTATAGCACACCAACAAGTACCAAGATTCATCGCTGTTGCTTCAATAAGCATATTTTCGATTGCTGCAGCGCAATCATAATATAGATACTCTAGTGCATTTACTTTACTTTTATCTCCTAACACCAAAATGGCACAAGGAGCGCTCTTTAACATACTTGTATAAGGGCTTAGTAACGCTACTTCATCCAGTACTTTGCGATTTCTAATCACTATAAAACTCCAAGGTTGTTCATTCCTTGCGCTTGGGGCATTCATCCCAGCCTTTAATAGTTCACTTACTTGTTCATCACTAATTAAAGTATTTTTATATTTACGGATACTTTGTCTTTGTTCAATAGCTTTTAACATAACTAAATCCTCCTTTATTTATTATACACGATTATCTTCTTTTACGACGTACTCTAGTATTCGATTTATTTCTATTTCTTTTTTTATTATTCGCTAAAACAAAACTAATTTCACGTTTTTCTTTATTAGCCTCAACAAGGCGTACCTCTACTAATTGACCTAACCTATAGGTTTGATTAGTTCTTTCACCACGAAGTAAATATTGTGTTTGATCAAAATGATAATAATCATCTTTCAAATCTTGAATATGAACCAATCCTTCAACTGTATTAGCAAGCTCAACATAAAAACCAAATTTAGTTACCGAACTAATAACCCCTTCAAATTTTTCATTTACTTTATTTTGCATAAATTCTGCTTTTTTCATATCTTCAACTTCACGCTCTGCATCAGTTGCTCGTCGCTCACAAAGAGAACTACTTTCTGCTATTTCTTCCATAAGCAGTTCATCATTTTCAATTTCATTAGGACGTAGCTCTTGCATGAAACAATATTTTCTAATCATACGATGTACTATAAGGTCTGGATAACGTCTAATAGGGGAAGTAAAATGAGTATAATCCTCTAATGCTAATCCAAAATGCCCTAAACTTTGTGCATCATAACGTGCTTTTTGCATACAACGTAGCATCATTGTAGATACTACTGGAAAATATTCTTCTTCTTTAAAAGACAGCAAACAATGTTGTAGTTGATTAGGACGAATCCCTTCAAGCGATCCTTTAAAACGATACCCTAAAATAGAAACCATCTTTGAAAAATCACGGATTTTCTTTAACATTGGAATTTCATGTACACGATATTGTGATGGTATATTAAGCCATTTAGTATGCCTTGCAACACATTCATTGGCACTAACCATAAAATCTTCAATAATTCGCTCCGATTCACCACGATCCCTTAACTTAATATCTACTACTTTACCTCTTTTATTAACTAAAATTTTAGCTTCATCACGCTCAAAATCAATAGCTCCATAAGCCGATCTTTTTCTTCTAATAATTGCAGCACACGCTTCCATATGCTTCAGCATTTCTTCCAAATGATGATACTTTTCAAGTAACTCTTGGTCACCTTGAAGAATCTTATTAACTTCATTATAGGTCATGCGATTACTACTTTTTATTATTGATGGAAAAAGACGATAATCTTGTATATCACCATATTCATCGATTGTCATTTCACAACTCAGTGTTAGACGCTCTACTTGCTCATGCAAGGAACATACTCCATTAGATAAATAATGAGGTAACATCGGTACTACACGGTCCACCACATACGTAGAAGTCCCTCTTTTTCGTGCTTCTAAATCAAGCGCACTATTGGGCGTAACATAGTGTGAAACATCAGCAATATGAACACCTAACTTATAGCCACTAGCTACTTTTTCAATACTAATCGCATCATCTAAGTCCTTAGCGTCATCACCATCAATAGTAATGATAAGTTGATTACGCAAATCTTCACGCTTAGCTATTTCTTCAGACGATATCTCCTCTTCAATAGTTTTAACCTGTTTCATTACTTCATCACTAAAACTGCTTTCAATCCCATAACCCATAAGTACCGCTTGAACATCTACACCAGGATCATTTTCATGTCCGATTACCTGTCCTATATTTACAATTAAAGGATCACCATATTTAATAATATCACAGCGTACTTTTAAGCCATCTACTAATTTAAATGCTTTTTCATTTTGAACCTTTATCTTTTGATTAATCCGCTCATCATCAGCTAAAAGCATAAAATTACTGCGTTTTCGATAGGTCGCAATAAAACTATTTTGAAACCTTTCAACAATTTTAATTACTTGTCCTTCAGGACTCTCTTTTAAAGAACCTTCAGTTTTTACGATTACAACATCTTGATTCATCGCAAAATTCAAATTACTTTTCGCAATAAAAATACTATGCTCTTCATCTAAATCTAAAAATCCAAAACCTTTGCGATTAATACTGATTTTACCTTTATACAAACCACTTTCTTTAGGATCACAGTAGCGATCCTTATGATCTCTAACGACTAAAAAATTATCTTCCATTGCATTTAATAATTTATTAAGCACAACAAAATCCTCTGCTGAGGTCATTTGATAAATATCACTAAAATCATTTAGTGTATAATAATGCGGTTTTGATAAGATTAAATCTAATAATTCTTTTTGATTTACCATATTTATTACTCCTTTTAAAAACAAAAAAGACCTTTCGGTCTTTTACTATAATACTCTAATCAAAACCACTATAACAAAGAATGCAATACCTAAAATTAAAGTAATGTTTGCGATTATTTTCTCTGGTCCACGCTCTTTTACATTGGCAAACAAATTTAATCCGCCGCTCCCTGTAAAAGCACCACTGATACCATCTGATTTTCCACCTTGTAATAGAGAAAGAAGTATTATAGTTGCTGACACGATCATTAATAGTACATCTAATAACATAAAGAAACCTCCTCATCTATAATCTAATCTATTATAACAAACGATTATTTAAAAATCAATAAGAACTTCACTTATACTGTTTCTTGATTCTTAGTTTTTTTAACAATAAAGCTCATGCATAGAAAATTAACAGGAATTGAAATTGGAAGCGACACTAATTTTGCAAAAATATCTAACACACCTAGATTAGCTACTACTATAGTAATCACCATATTAATAATAAACCCTGGTACATAACTTAGTGGAAATGCAACAGCACTTTTTAAACTTGGTTTTTCATTGTATGTAAAATGCATGTTTAAAAAATATGAAAAAAACATCGGTATAACATCCCCCGCTAAGCTAGCCATACCTACTTCTAGCATTTGATTTTGCACAAAAATATAATAAAGCACATTCGCAAACACGGTATTAAACCCACCTATTAAGGCGAAGGTTAAAAATTTTCTATTAAAGAATTTTTCCATTAATTTATTAATCATATACTTACCTCACCGCCTTATTTTAACATAATTAAACTAAGAATAAAGAAAAAACTCAATTATCCTATACGATTATGGTTTGTAAGGCAATACATACATATTCCTGCTGCTACTCCTACATTGAGTGATTCGAATTGCTGCATCTCAATAACAATACGCTCATCACTAAGCTCAAGCACCGCACTACTTATCCCTTGACCCTCATTACCTAGTATAAGTACATGTTTATCTTGCGCCTGTACTTCACTTAGTTTCACGGCCGCTTTTAAAGCAGTGGCATAAATATGAAATCCTTCTTCTTTTAATGTTTTGAGTTCTTCTACTAAATCACCTTGAATAAAGTGCATTTGAAATAATGCTCCTTGTGTTGAACGAATACATTTTTCATTATAAACATCAACACAATCTTTAGATAAAACAATAAAATCATAATTAAAACTCACTGCAGTACGAATAATAGTCCCCATATTACCTGGATCTTGTATAGCATCCAACACTATCCCTTTATGTTTTGTGACTACCGAAGGATTACTTTGTCTACAAATCGCTATCATACTTACTTCGGATTTATTACTACTAAGCTTATGTAATACTGCTTGACTAACATAAATAATATCTTCAAAATCAACAAAAGGATGACTACTTTCATGTAATATCAACAGCTTTTCAACCGCATTCACACGAAGTGCTTCTTCAATTAAATGTTGTCCTTCGACAATAAAACGTCGTTGCTGATCACGATATTTTTTAATAAGTAGTTTGCTCCAATTTTTTACACGCTCATTTTGAGCAGATTCAATGAATTCACTCATATGTCCAACCCTCATCACCATGATAAATCATGCGCGCATGCATACCACCATCAACATTAATGATTTCAGCATTCACAAAGTCATTATCTTTACATTTCAAATAATTAACCGCTTTTACAATATCTTCAACACCGCCAATTCTTTCTGATGGCTGTTGTAGATGATCTTGACTAGTGGCTTCATAATTAATCGTATCAATCCACCCTGGCGCAATAGCATTCACACGACATTTTCCTTGTAGTGACATCGCCATTGACCTTGTAAGCGCCTCAATAGCACCCTTAGCTGCACTATAACTCTCAGTATCTTTTTGACTTTGACGAGCTCTAGTACTACTAATATTGATAATACTAGCTCCATTGTTAAAGTGTTCTTGTAGCTTTAATGCAAAATAATAAGGTGCACTTACTCCAGTAAACAATACCTCATTAAATTCTTTTAAACTACAACCACTTAATAAACCACGGTTACTGAAGCAGGCATTATTAACTATTAAGTCTATTTTTTGATGATAACTTAATATCACCTCTATTATATTTTGTAAATCTTCTTCTTTAGCTAAATCTGCACTTATAAAATGATGGGGGGCTTTTATTTCTAGTTCCAATTGATCTAATGCTTCTTTTTGTTTATCAATCCCAATCACAAAATAGCCTTCTTCTATCAAAGAACTAAATATTGCCTTACCTATTCCTTGTGCACAACCTGTAACTATCGCAATCATACGCTCACCTCTTAATAAGTGTAGCACACTTTAAAGCAATTTCACCATGCATTTTTATAGACTTCACCATTAGTCAAAGTTATTCCTTTAGCTTTGAACATTTCACTTACCGTCACCAGCTGATAGCCATCGTTGATTAAAGTTTTCACTATGATTTCTGTAGCATCTACAGTATCTTGATACATATCGTGCATTAAGATAATATCTCCATCTTTCACTTGCGATAATACTTCGTCCACTATTCTACTTTCACTGATTTTTAGCCAATCTTTTGTATCTATTGACCATCCTATTATTGGATAGGGTATCGCTTTCTTTTGTGATTCATTAATATTGCCAAAAGGAGTTCTCACAAGAACAGGTAAATGATGACTATCAACCAAAAGTGATAAAGTATCATTACTTGCATTCAATTGTTGCATCATTCCTTCAACACTTAATTTATTAAAATCAATATGACCATAGGTATGATTACCCAACTCATGTCCTGAATCAACCATACGTTGAATTATTAAGTAATGATTAGTTACTCTAGAGCCCAAAATAAAAAAAGTCGCCTTTGAATTATATGTTTCAAAAATATCTAATAGTTGCGGTGTAACACTTTGATGTGGACCATCATCATAAGTAATTGCCACCATTGGTTTATTTGGGTCAATTATTTGAATAATAGGCGGATAAACTCTTTCACTTTCATTTTGATTTGAATCTAATTTTAATTGTATCATTAAGAGTACTATTAACATCGTAAACATTAAATTAAGTATTTTTTTTCTTGTCATTCTTTCACCTCTTTACAGTGTATGAAAATAATTTGTTTCTATAACAAAAAAAGCTTTAAGTATACACTCTAAGCTTTATCGATACTTTATTTGATCCAATTTTTGAATCGCATGTTTTAAAAACTCTTGATAACCACAAGCTTCATCACTCAAGTAACAACTATTTTGTCTTTTACAGCCACCAAAGCACATCCTAATAAAAGGACATTGTTCACAGGGTTTTTTCATAAAATTATCATCTTTAAGAAAGTCTTGAGCCGCATTAGATTGTCTAAGTTCTTCAATACTATCTACATTAATATTACCCATCTTTAAATCATCGAGCACATAGAAGTCACATGGAAACAAACTACCATCTCCCTCTACTACATACTGCACAAAGCATCGCCCTATCATACCACATTGATATGGAGGTCTTCCTTGTAACATTTCTAATAAATTCATAAATAAATTTACTTCAATGAAGTCTTTTGTACCTACATCTTTAATCCAACAATCAAAAAACTGGATAAAGAATTCACTATAAAGCTCATAAGTTAATGCATGTTTATCCATAGGCTGATTACCCTTTAGCGATGGCAAACAAGGAATCAGCTGCACATGACGATAATGATTGTTTTTATAGTACTGATATAATGCCTTAGGATGTTTTGCCAAAGAGGCACTTACTACTGTAAGGATATTAAATTCTACTTGATGTTTCTTTAAAAAGTTTATCCCTCTTAAAACTTGATAGTAGACACCCTTTTTCTTTGCATCATAGCGAAATTGATCCATATTTTTCTCATAGCCATCTAAAGAAACTCCTATTAAAAATTGATGTTTTCTAAAAAAACTTGCCCATGCATCATCTATTAGCGTCGCATTTGTTTGTAGCGCATAAATGATTTGTTGCTTCGTTTTTATTTCTTGCACTAAAGCCACAAACTGTTCAAAATAAGCTAAGGTTGCGACCATCGGTTCTCCACCTTGAAAACTGAATGTAATTCTTCCACTATCTTTTACGTAATCACAGGCTTTTTGAATTAGATTTTTTGTAGTCGTTTTACTCATAATTCCATAATTAAAATGTTGTCTTTGATCACTTACATCATTGTAAAAACAATAACTACAGGCCAAATTACAACTACTACTCGCAGGTTTAATCAAAAAAGCTATCTGATCCATGCCTTCACTCCTTAAAATGCTATTTTTTAATTACTTTTAATAATTCACTAGCAGCGATAGTTAATCCTTCATCACCCTTATTTTCGAGTCCTAAACAAGTATAAATTTCTCCAACAAAAATTCCTTTTTCTTGAAGTTTTTTAAACATTATATCAATAATTTCTCGGCATTCTTCTTCTTTTTGCATTGGTCCAAATGGATTCGCAAAAAATGTTGTAGATATCCCTTTTTCTTGTGTAGTACCTAAAGCAAACCGCTTACCTTCAATAAACACTTGCTTAGCTTCTTCTATATCAGTAATCGCTCTTAAACCACGCTTATCCGTATAATTGTTGGCATACAAAATCATATCAATTTTATGATCATCCACCACAACATCATAAGGTGCTGCTGGAATAACTACTCTAGCATTAGCACTTTCAGGATTAAAGAAAATAGAGCGATCCATATCACGATAAGCGCTTCCCTTATCTAAATCATCTAAACGCACAAAGGCACCGATTTCTGTTCCCTTAGCCATTAACTCGTCCTCTTTTATATACATCGATCCCATATCATCAAAGACAATATCACGGGCAATGATTTCTTCACTAGCAATAGCGCTCAGTGCTTCAATAGTTTCTGATTTTCCAGCACCAGAGTCCCCAATAAAGACAATATTTTTACGAGTTCCATCTTTAAAATATAGATTAATCATCGCTCCATGAAGAGGCAGCCATCCTTTTTGCATCACTGCTAAATTATGAAGAGTTAAACACATCTTCTTTAAATAACCAAAATATTCAATCTTATCCCCATAAGAAACCTTACCAATCCAAATATCATTGGTTTGATCATGATAAAATACAGTATCCTCTTTATTATCAGGATTTCCAAACAATAAGATAATATCAGGTTTATTAGCACTGCATTCTTCAGCGCTTGCAAGCTCAAATAAATTGGCTAAAGCAATAGCACTACTAGTAAAGTCACGGTGGAAATAAACATAACACAGTAAATCGCCTACTTTACATGGATAACACAACCAAACGCCTTCTTCATATTGAAATTCATTAATTGGATTTATATCACACTCGGTAAACATCCCTGTTCTTTTATTCGATTTAGGATGAATTAATAAAGGTGTTCTAAGCATGACTCCACTAATAAATGGAATCTTTATTAAATTATCATACTCCATTGGTAAGTAGCGCGGAAAATCTCTAAGCAATAATGATGCATTAGTACCCGCCTGCAATTGGCGATAAATACGATTTTTAGAGCCTTGCACCTTTTCTTGTATGCTACGATAGAACCCTAAAATCATAGCATTATACTCTGTATCTGCATCAATAAAATTCGCAAGTTGAAGACCAAGCTCATTGCGTGTAAAGATTAATGAAACCCTTTGAAGGCTTCTCCAATATAAATATCCATCTTCTATAACTGTCAAAAGACGTTGACGTTGACTTAAATACGGGTGTTTTATCTCTTCAAAATCTAACACTAATAAAACTTTGATAAAACGTATAATATCTTTTTTTGCTTCTTCCATTGGTAAATCACGCATTAACCATAAACAATGTTCTGGTTTTTTAATAGCATAATGCTTTAAGAAACTTTCTAAATAAAGATCAAAACTACTTGATGAAAGCAACTCATTACTTGTGCGATAATACGCTTTAGTATAATTAATAAGTGCTAGGTTGCGATTAAGATAAAGTGCGTCTTTCATTCTATTTCCTCCTTTGTCGAACAACTTCAAAGCTCAGTGCTGCTACAGCACTACTGGCATTTAATGCATTTCTAAAATCATTGGCATATGGTATATATATATTTTGATCACTTGCTTGTAGAACTACTTTGCTTAAACCTCTCATTTCACCACCCACTGCTAGTAATAGTGGTTGATTGAAATCAGCATCATAGTAACTAATTGCTTCTTTTCGCATAGCGCTATAACATATACAGCCTGCTTCTTTACAATCTTGGATAGCTTTACTCAAATCTTCTACCATACATACATTAATATATTCACTAGCACCTGCACTGGATTTTGTAATAACAGGATCGACACTACTCCAATCTCTACTATTCATTAAAACACCACTGCATCCTGCTGAATATAGTGTTCTTAAAACATACCCTAAATTAAAGGGATCTTCAATGCCCTCAATAAGGGCAATAAAGGGTTTTTTTACACTAAGACAAGCTGCTAAATTTTGATACTTTCTATTTTTTGCAAAACAGATTACACCGCCATGTGTTTTACCACTCGCAACAGCATCAATTTCCTCTCTTGTTTTTTGAAGTAAGGGTATTGCATTTCTCTTCGCAACAGAACAAATAAAATGAGTATCTTTATCATCTTTATTTTTATCTACCCAAACCTCGATTACTTCTCTTTTTTTCGCAAGCAGTAATGCTTTTACGCTAACTTTTCCTTCAAAACATAACATCATCGATTACCTCTTCTAATCATATCGCCTTCAGTTACCTCAAAGGGACAAGATATCCAAACTTCTTCCATTGGCTTATTACATAGGGTTATTTCTTCGTGCTCTTTGTTAATAATCTCTGTTACCTCAAAAGTCTTATTATCGATTTTTGGACCAAACACTTCAAAGCTATCGCCTACTGTAAAGTAATTTCTTACTTGAAGTTTAGCTTTTTGATTTTCTTTATCATACGCTAGTACTAGCGCTAAAAAATCATGCGTTACTCCTGCACCATTAATACCATACAAATGATCTTCATGTGTAGGCATTCCCTTTAAAAAGCCAAAGGATGTGGGGCGATTTTCTGCTTTTTCAAATTCTTTAGCATAGTAACTTAAGCGCTCTTCACTCAAGCTACCCACTTCATAAACTTCATCAATTAACTTACGATAAGTTTTTACTACTGTAGCTACATAGTAAGCACTTTTCATTCTTCCTTCTATTTTTAAACTAGCAACACCTGCTTCAATCATTGGCTCAATAAAGCTAAATGCCAATAAATCTTTTGAACTCATTGAAAATGGACGTTCTTCTTTACTAAGCACTTTCTCTTTTTGAAGTAAGTGATATTTCCAACGACAACTTTGAGCACATCCACCACGATTGGCATCACGTAATGTCATTGCATTACTTAAAGTACAACGTCCTGAATAATTAACACACATCCCGCCATGAATAAATGCTTCAATTTCTAAGGGGGACTCTTTAGTTAATGCTTCAATCTGTTTCATGGTGCATTCTCTTGCCAAAACAACACGGTCAACACCAAAAGATTTATAAAATGATACACAGCTCAAATTAGTACTCGACATTTGTGTACTAAGGTGCACTTCTAATTTAGGAGCTACTTTTTTAGCAATCTTTACGATAGCTAAAGATGCTACAATAATTGCTTTAACACCAATACTTTCTAATGTTTCTAAATATTCTTCTATACCCTCTAAATCTTCATCATGAGGAATAATATTTACAGTCACATGAATTACCGCTTGATGAAGTCGTGCAAAATCAACCGCTTCTTTAATGTCTTCTATTTCAAAATTACTTGATCTTGAGCGAAGAGAAAAACGCTTACCACCGATGTACACTGCATCAGCACCATAAGCAATTGCTACTTTAGCACGATTTAAATCTCCTGCTGGAGCTAATAATTCAATCTTTCTCATCTCTTCACCTACTTCACTAAATTTGTTTTTTGATACATGAATCCTAAGGTTAAATCCAATTCTTGATGTTGTTTATTTAATTCATCTCTTAAGATACTACCTTCTTTATCTACACTATTAAAAGCCCCTAAACAGGCTAAGAAAACATCTTCACTAATAAAATTATTATTAAAATAAAAATCACTCAAACCACACTCTTGAAGTATCTTTAATTCATCAAAAGCAGCTAAAGTATAATCACTATAAATAGTAGTGCCATGTTCATCTTCTACTATAGGTATTTTACCTTCTCTTGTAGTTTCAATTAAAATACAATCTTGAGCATTTCTTACATCTTCTTCACTTTCAATTTCCTTCAAATAATTGGATATTAAATGACGTTTAGAATAAGCCATAGGACTTCTTCCAAAGATTAATGTGCCTACTTTTGATGATGCTGCCTTAGTAATCGCAATAATCTCTTGCAAAGTAATTTCTTTAGAAATTACTACACCTTTAATTCCTAAATCAAGGTAGGTTTGTACATCTAAAGCATTACACATTAAAGTATCTGAATTATAAATTAAAAGATGTTCCATATTTAACTTCTTAGCCTCAACATAAACCATCGGATCGCAGTACTCAATACTATCTACTTGCATTGTTTTATATTCTTTTAATAAGCTTATAACCTCTTGTTTATCCTCATCAAAAAAGAGTCTGTTCATCAGCACACCCATTTTTAATTGTAGTTGATTACATTGTTTAAGAATTTCTTTTTGTTTTTCAAGAGTACAGGTATACGGTATTCTTGTAGATGCAAAAGGTTCTCCAACTAAAATCTTGGTAATATTCAATCTTTTATAAGCCTCTAAATCACTATTTTCTTTGTAGTAAGTTATCCAATTCATAGTTACTCCTTCTTACTAGTACTAGTTTACCTTATTTTAATAAAAACTACTACTGAATTTATTTGGATTTCTTATAATTCATTAATTACTAATTATTTGTTATAATATAAAAAAAGTAAAGCACCACTATTTAGGAGGAATTATGATAAATACCCTGTTCATTGATTTAGATGGTACACTATTAAATAAAGAAACCACGCTTTCACAAGAAAATAAGCTAACCTTAAGAAAAGCTATAGATGCTAATATCAATGTAGTATTAGTTAGTGGAAGACCTATTGGTTTTGTAAACTACATAGCCTCTTTAATCGATCCTAGAGTACAAACTATTGGCTTTAATGGTGGTTATAGTAAAAAGCTGATCTCTTTTCCTCTTGCTGTAGATACTAGAATAAAACTAGATAAAATAATGAAGAAATACGATTTATTAGTCATGCTTAAAACACTGGATCATGTATATTCTAGTAAAACTGTAATTGAGGAATTAATTTACACTATACAAGATAATCAAAAAGTAGCCTATGATGAATATGTTGATATTGATACTTTAATAGATAAGACCATCTATAAATACATTGGAGCATTTAATGAAAATACTGTAATTGAAGAAGTTAAAAAAGAGGTTGAATCCTTAGCCATAAATTTTACAGTATATACCAATAGACAATTCGAATTTAATCACCTTCAAGCTAATAAAGGTGATGCTGTAAGCAGCTACTGTAAACATCACAACATCAACATTAAAAATTGTGCACTATTTGGAGATAATGATAATGATATCAGTATGTTTAAACTAGGGGGCTTTAATATTGTGATGGATAATGCAAAAAAACATGTAAAACACTATGCCCACTTTATCACACTAGACCACCACAAAGAGGGTGTGGCCTATGCTGTAACTAAAATTTTAAACAACGAGCTAAATTAAATTCTTGTAAGTAAGCATTAAATTATGTATTATGAAATAGACAGAGTAGAATAATATGCGTTAAGTGCTAGGGTAACGGGGAGTTGTACCTTAGACGAAAAGAAGTATTCTTGCGGTATAGTATTCGCATCCCACTGCATAAAAAGAAATAAACCTTCTTTTTTGTATTGTGGAAAAGGAGGTTTTTATATGTCATTATTTAAACAAAGTTATTGGAAAAGCGCCATAAGCAACACTAAAAATATTCGTATGCTTTCCCTTTGTGCACTGCTTATCGCTCTACAAATAGCGATTGCTAGTTTCTATATTCCAGTTGCAGAAAATTTAAGAATTTATGGTACTTTCTTTATAGTATCCTTATATTCAGCGATTGCAGGACCTATCATGGCCTTAAGTTGCGCTTTTATTGCTGATACCTTAGGTTTTATACTGCATCCTCAAGGAGCTTATTTCTTTGGATATACTGTATCTGCCATGCTTGGATCACTAATCTATGCTTTATTTTTATATAGACAAAAAATAACACTCTTTAAATTATTCTTATCCAAACTACTAGTAAATATATTCATCAATGCAGTACTAGGATCATTATGGACTTCCATGCTTTTTTCAAAAGGATTTTACTTCTATTTCTCTTTAAGCATTACTAAAAACTTAATTTTATTACCTTTAGAAGTAGTGCTACTTTATTTTGTGTTCAAAACTATAAATCCTTATCTATATAAAAAAGGATATACAACCTCAGCTAAAATATCCTTCTTCTAATATTACTTTATCCCACCTATGAGAATAGAGGAATCATACTCTTTTATGATGTTGGTATATTGATCATATATACTTTGATATGAAGCATCAAGTTCATCAAACGTTTTAAGTTGAATATTTTGATATCCACTTTCATAGTAAGTATAAATTAAATCCGCCTTAGGCTCTTTAATTCGTATTACTTCGCCACCTTTAGAGGTGGTTTTTTCAATAGTTACCGCACCCATTAATCCAATTGTACGAGCTAAGGTATCTTGAGCTGATATTAGATTACCTAAAGAATAATAAATTAAAGTATCCTCTATCCAAGTAACTGGTTGTATTACATGGGGATGATGCCCGATAATTACATCAACCTCTAAATCTGATAGAAACTGTGCAAGTTCTACCTGTTCATTTGTAGGACTATGCGTATATTCACTACCCCAATGCATAGAAACAAGTAGTAGATCCACTTGATCACGTACTTTTTCGATATCTTCTTGCATCATTTCTTTCGTATACGTATTTGCTAAATACTCTTTACCACTTGGCGCTAATAATCCATTAGTACCATAAGTATAAGACAATAAAGTATAACTTATACCATTCATCTCTCTAATATCTACTTGATCACGGTGCTCCCAAGATACATAAGAGCCCGACGTCATCACTTCAGGATAATTTTGCCAATATTCATAGGAGAGTAAAACCCCTTCTTCATTTTTATCTAAAGTATGATTGTTAGCTAAAGATACCAAATTAAAACCATACTTCACCATCGTATCTCCAAACTCTTGAGGCGAATTAAAGCGCGGATAAGTCGATAATCCCAACTCTACTCCTGCTAAGATTGTTTCTTGATTATAGAAATTCAAATCATAGTTAGCACTAATCGCTTCTAATGGCTTCATCATGGCGTCAAAGTTATAGCTGCCATCACTTGTTTGAGCTTGATGATATACTGCACCATGAAGTAATGCGTCTCCTACCATAAATAGTGACAAGGACTGAGTTTCTATAACCCTTTCTACTACATCACTCTTTACTATCGTATAGTTATCATTTTGACTACATCCACTACACAATAACATTAAACAACCCACTGCAATAAAATAGTTTTTCATCTTGTTACCTCTCACTATAAAGTTTATCTCTTTTCAATAAAATCATACTACTTAATCAAAAAAAGAAGCTCCTAAATATACATAAAAACAATGAACCACGAAACCACTAAAACCTAGAAAATTAAAAAATGCTTTAAGTTGTGGTAAAACAATATATCCTAAATCCCAAAAAATAAAAAACATTAGGAAAAAAGAAATGATGATTTTCTTTAGCCAACTTTCGTTTCTTCTTCTTTTTGAAGTACTAATAGAAATCCCAAAACCAAACATTATTAAAGCTTGCGTAATAATTACTAGAGGATTAGCTATTGAAGCAGCTAATAAATCATATTGTAGGCGTATTATAAATCCACCAAGGATAAGCACTAATAAAGGCACAACATATTTTCTAAAGACGTTATTCATAAAATTCACTCCTGACTAAAGTATTATAACGCTTATTAAAATGAATTACTATTACTAGCTTTAAATTAATTAAAATAATAATTTATTTTTACATAAAATCACACTTTATTTCTTTTATTATTTCTTCTATAATAATATTTAAGAAAAAGGAGGTATTCCATGTCATTTACTAGATTAAGTGCTAATTTAACACCTATTGAAGATCAAGTATTTAAGGTTGTTGCACTAGCAAAAGAAGATGAATTAAAGAACGGCACTGATAAAGTCATCAATGCTACTATTGGCTCTTTATATAACGAAGAAGGACAGCTTGTAGCTTATAAAAGTGTATTTGATCATTTCGATGCTTTACCCCATACTACTAAAGCTGCCTATGCTTCAAGTTTTAGTGGTAATGAAGATTATCGTAAACAAGTAATATCTTGGGTATTAAAGGGAAGAAAACTAAATCTTCACAAAGCCTGTATTGCAACTCCTGGTGGAAGTGGTGCAGTAAGTTCTACACTCATCAACATCCTTGAACAAGGGCAAACAGTAGTTATGCCTGATATCGCATGGGGCTCTTATAAACTTATGGCATCACAAAATAATCTTAAAATGTTAACTTATGCCATGTTTGATGGAGATAAGTTTAATATTGATAGCTTTAAAGCAGCTTGTCTTGAGGTAATTAAAACACAAGATAAACTCTTAGTTGTGATCAATGATCCTTGTCATAATCCTACTGGCTATTCCATGTCTAATGAAGAGTGGTTAGAGGTTGTCGAATTTTTAAATGAATGTTCATTAAAAGTGCCTTGTGTATTACTTAATGATATTGCTTATATTGATTATGGCTTCGATAATAAACATACCCGTGATTATCTTCGCTACTTTGAAAATATAGCTGATAATTTATTAGTCATTATCGCCTTCAGTATCTCTAAAACATGTACTTCCTATGGTCTTCGCTGTGGTGCTGCTGTAATGTTAGGCAGTAATCAACAAAAAGTTCGTGAAGTAGAAATAGTATTTGAAAAAACAGCTAGAGCCTTATGGAGTAACATTACTAATGCTGCGATGGATAATTTTACTTGGCTAACTACCGAAAACGTTCAAGCCTTCATGGACGAAAAACAGAGCTACATTGATTTAATGATTGCTAGAAGCTCTTTGTTTTTAAATGAAGCTAATGCTTGTGATTTAGTTTATTATCCATTTAAAGAAGGTTTCTTTATTACGCTTAAAGTAGAAGATGACGATTTATTAGAACGTTTTCACCAAGCGCTCATTAAGGAACATATTTATACGGTTAAAGTTTATAAAGGAATCCGTATCGCTTTATGTTCACTCAGTATTGAAAAAATAAAAGGCCTAGCCCCTAAAATAAAACAAATTTATACTAGTTGCCTATAAACTGCTTACTATAAGCAGTTTTTTTATATAAGCCAATTAAAAAATAACTGTATTACACGATCAACATGTATTACAGTTATTTAAATTGTTTATTCCATCATTGTTTTAGCTCTTGCTGCATGTTTTCTTTCAATTGGTGTTAAATAGCGTTTACGCAGACGAATATCTGTAGGTGTTATTTCAACTAACTCATCATCATTAATAAACTCTAACGCTTCTTCCAATGTCATAATTTTTGCAGGTATTAATTTCATCGCTTCATCAGCACCTGTAGAGCGAATTGCCGTTAGCTTCTTATTTTTAATTGGATTTACATCCATATCAAGATTTCTAGCACTCATACCAATAATCATACCTTCATAAACTTCTGTTTGAGGAGCAATAAACAATTGACCACGCTCTTGGATATTCCATAATGCATACGTCATCGCAACCCCTTTTTCAGTTGATATTAAAGCACCATTAGCACGTTGAGTAATTTCACCTTTAAATGGCTCATAACCAATTAAACGACGCACTATCGTTCCTTCACCACGAGTATCATTAATGAATTCTGAACGATATCCTAATAGCCCACGTGTTGGTACTTGATATTCTATTTTAGTGTAGCTTCCTTCATCGGTAATATTTACCATGATTCCTTTTCTTAAATTTAATTTAGAAATCACGCTACCTGAATATTCATTTGGAACACTACACACTACTTCTTCAACTGGTTCCATAAGTTGTCCAGCTTCACGATGGAAAATTACTTCAGGCTTACTTACAGCTATTTCATAGCCTTCACGACGCATATTTTCTAATAAGATTGATAAATGAAGTTCTCCACGCCCTGATACTTTGAAACTATCAGTACTATCAGTGTCTTCTACTTTTAATCCTACATTAACTTCAAGTTCTTTTTCTAAACGCTCACGAATATTACGAGAAGTTACATACTTACCTACTCTTCCTGCAAAAGGACTAGAGTTTACCATGAAATACATCGATAAAGTAGGTTCTTCAATTTTTATTGATGGTAGTGGTTTTGGATCATTTAAATTACATAAAGTATCACCAATACCAATATCACTAATACCGGCAATCATGACAATTTCACCACATTGTGCTTCTTTAACCGCAATTCTACTTAAGCCTTTATATACAAACACTTGATTAACTTTACAATTTTGTTTCTTACCATCTTCATTACATACCGTAATAGTTGATCCTTCTTTAACTACTCCACTAAAAACACGACCAATACCAAGACGACCAATATAATCATCGTATGCTAATGCTGATACTTGCATTGATAAAGGCTCTTCACTTGAGTCTGGATAAGCTTCTACATGATTTAATATAGTATCGAATAATGGAGCGATATCTTGATTAGTATCTTCCATATTTTTTCTAACAATACCCTCACGAGCTATACCATATAAAATAGGGAAGTCTAATTGTTCATCAGTAGCATTTAAATCTAAGAATAAATCGTATACTAAATCAATTACCTCATTAACACGTGAATCTTTTTTATCAATCTTATTGATTAATAAAATAGGTCTTAATTTATTTTCTAAACTTTTTTGTAACACAAATCGCGTTTGTGGCATTGGACCTTCACTAGAATCTACCAATAAAATTACTGTATCTACTGTACGAATAATACGTTCTACTTCACTAGAAAAATCAGCATGTCCTGGAGTATCGACAATATTGATTTTATAATCTTGATAGTTGATGGAACAATTTTTAGAATAAATAGTAATACCACGTTCTCTTTCAAGATCGTTACTATCCATTACACAATCGACCACTTCTTCGTTTTCTCTGAACACATGACTTTGAGATAAGAATGCATCCACAAGAGTAGATTTACCAGCATCGACATGCGCGATAACTGCTATATTAATAATTTTTTGATATGACATAAAATACCACCTTTACACAAGTTTTAATTATAACCCACTTATTTTAAAATACAAGTAAAATTAATGAACTCTTCTTCTGCGTTTAGTTCTTTTATTAGAACGGCGCAAATCATAGCGAAGTACATAAAGTCTCCACAAGATAAATCCTATGATGAATACAATTACTCCTGTCCAAATTAAATTGTCCATCATCCACATCCAAGTAACATAACTATAATAAACTATATCTGAGCGTTCAATGTCCTCGTTAGCTACAACATTAAACGTATAAAGCACCTCATTTTCATAACTTAATGTTGCAGTCCCTAATACTTGATTCTTAACAATAGGGGCATCAATACTATCCACTACCTCAGTACTAACCTCGATTGCAGCAACATCAATATAATTTGGTAAAGTCAGTGAAACTTCTTCTTCAGGATAAGCACTCACCGATTCATCAAACAACTTAAATCGCAAATCTATTTCTGATAATACATCCTCAGTAGTCAACAAATCATGTTTGCTATATTGATAGTATATCTCACTATACACATTAACTGCATCAATAACATGATAACTACCTCCAGTAGTAGGAGCATAAGAAGTAATCAACATATAGTCTCTTCCTTCATAGCTAGCAACTGAAGCTAAACAAAGTCCAGCAGGAATGGTATAGCCTGTTTTACCGCCAATAATGGTGCTTTCATCTAAATCTTGCCACCCTATACGCTCAATACCTGCAAACATATTACTTTGCCACGTCATAGGATACTGATGCATAGAACCACTTGTAGCAGTATACTGCCTAGTAGAAAATATCTCCTTAAACTGTTCGTTTTTTAAGGCATATTCTAAAAGCACAGCTAAATCATTTAAAGTTGTATAATGACTGATATCATGTAGACCAGTAGTATTTACAAAGTTAGTATTAGTCATCCCTAACTCTTTTGCCTTGTTATTCATTAGTTCTACGAATCCTTCTTCACTACCTGCAACATAGTGAGCAATTGCTCTAGTAGTTTCAGCACCAGAAGGAAGAAATAATCCATATAAACAATCTTCTAAAGATACTCGCTCATCTAAATAAAAACCAGCCATCGATGCATTAGCTTCATACAACCCATCAAAAATAGCATCATCTAAGACTACAGTAATTGAAGTATCCTCAATGTTTTCTAAACCCACCAACAAAGTCATAATCTTCGTCATAGAAGCAGGATAAATTTGATCATCACTGCCATTCTCCAAGATAACTTGTCCGTTATCACGATCTATTAATAAATAATAATCACTATATAATGTAAGCTCTTCAGCTTGAACTGAACCTATGGGTAAAATTAGTAGTGCTAATAAACTAGCTAATATACTATTTAATATCTTTTTCATCAATAACTCCTATCCTTATTTTTATAATGATTATACCACTTTAATCAATTATAAATACAGTGAATTATAAAGAATTAATAGTAATTATATAAAACCCTAACAACACTATTAAAAACGTAGGAATTACAACTTCTATTACAATTATAGAAGAAGGCTTATTCCTACGTTATGTTTTACTTAATTTTTATATCTAACATCTTCAATTCATTTTTTAATGTTCGAAGCTGTTTTAGCACCATTCGAGTTTTATTACGTTTAAAATCATAAAACACCTTACCCTCTACAAATGCCTTTATAGTTTCATTCAGGATAACACTATCTTTTTCTTTTGGATATAGAGTAACAAAATCATCTAAAAGTACCAAAAGCATATTATATTCTTTTTCAAATTTCTTATATTCTACACCATATCCAATGGTTGCATAGCCTAGGTCAAAAAAAGATAACCATGCCCAACGTGGTTGGCCACCTAGATGATCTTCCAATCGAGTTATAGTTTGTAGTATTTTTTCCATAAAGCCTCCTTATTATAAAATTAGAAACAATGTCAAATTAACCGCAATCATCATAGTCATCATAATCAGCATGGCTTTGATCATCCCGGAATATAAAATTACTTGTTTTTCTTTTAGGATTACTTTTGTTATTAGTATTATCCGCTGTATTATCTTTAGTGGCACCAACAATGATAAAGAACCCTATTACAACTAGTATAATAAAATTTACTGTGCTATCATCCATTTAAACTCCCTCCTCTCACATACTATGAAAGTAAAGCTATATTGTTATTAATATTATATCAAACGATAAGGAAAAGTGCAAAATTGATGCATAACATGAATAGCAAAAAATCTTAGAGTAGCAAAACTTAAACCTGCACTATTTTCGATATAAAAAGGTATTAGACTAGCAAAAAATCTTAGAGTAGCAAAACATCTAACGCAAAAAGAGGAATGTATACA
>CAYJJG010000007.1:0-77980 GCA_964370435.1 uncultured Holdemania sp. | reverse complement strand
ACTAGTTCAGTGCAAACTACTAGTTCAGTGCAAACTACTAGTTCAGTGCAAACGCCTGAGGTTTCACCAACACCATCGCCAAGCATTCAACCTGTAAGATTAACACTGGAAGAATTAGGGATCGAACTGCAATACGGGCTTGCAGAAGAGCGCGAAAATACAAGCACTAGAGAACTGACTATATTGGCGAATCTTCGAGATAACACATTAGCAAAAGATGTGCAAATTTTAGTATACAAAAATGAAACTCTATTAGAAAAAAATAGCAACGGGAATTATGATGTAAACGATAAAGACGAATTAGATATTAGTGTTGTTTATACGCTAATCAACGCAGAAGAAACAAGCACATCACAATCAGATTCTAACGACAATGAAAATGGTGCAAATGAAGTAAATGAAAAATACCTTGTTGATTTTTCGGCTTTTGCATCTGCCCAAACACTTGAATTACCAGAAAATGAAATAGTAAGAGCAGGTTCTGGAGAAGTTGCAGTAGTTTTTCATTTAGATGGAAATGGAACAGCTGATAATTCTCGAGTTTTACTTTTAACAGTTAGCAAATTAACTGATGGAAACATTAGCCTTGCAAAAGAAATATTATCTGTTGATATCGAGCCTTCGTTAGGGAGTCAAGCAGATGTTATTAATCCTGATCCTTTGATTGGAGACATAACAACAGCGCAAGTAGAAGCAACAAAAGGTGCAACATATGATGTAATAGTTAATTATTTAGATAAAGATGGAGTGGGAAGTACACAAACATTCTTAGAAATTGTTTTAGTTTCCGACGCTTTAAATTATATATATACTGCAGTTGATGGAAATAATGATGGTGATACAACAGATGTTGATGCAGACTATGTTGTTTTAAATTCATATAGGGATCCAGCACCAAAAGATATAGCTATTATTCCAAGTTTTATTGATGATATTCCAGTTAAACAAATAGGAGCTAATACTTTTGAAGGGCGTTCGATTCAAGCTATTGAGTTTGAAGAAAATAGCCAAGTTGAAATTATTGGTGCGAAAGCATTTTTTAATAACCCTTTAAAATCTATAACTTTGCCAGATAGTGTTACAGCGATACAAGCGAGTGCTTTTCAAGATAATAAAGCATTAACTAGTATAAATTTACCAAGTAATCTAATTACAATAGGGGACTACGCATTTAGTAGTGTAGGTATTGATTCAACTGGATTTGATATTGCTATTCCAGCATCAGTTACATCAATAGGAAAGTATGCATTTTCAAGTTCAGCTTTAAAAAATCTTACGTTTGAAACAAAGACTGTAGATGGTAAAAAAACTACAGATTTACGTACAATTAGTGATCATGCTTTTTCTTCTAGTAGTGTAATAGAAGCGAATATCCCAGAAGGGGTAACAACCATTGGATCATATGCATTTTTTGACACATACAGCTTATCAAAAGTTACAATACCAACAACAGTTAAAGTTATTAACGCATATTCATTTGGTAGAACTTTGGATACAGGGTTAGCAAAAAGCAAGGTAGAACTACATCTACATAATGGAATTACCACGATAAATCAATATTCATTTGCCAACTCACTTATTAGCGAGTTTAATTATATTGATACTAATGCTGAATACATAGCTGAATGGGGAATAGACTCTTATACTTACATTAATAAAGATGTAATTGAAAGCGATAAAAAATACCGTTTACCTGAAAGTTTAACTACAATAGGATACTATGCTTTAGCAAGAACTTCATTTACAAAATTAATTTACCCTTATAATGTTAAAACAGTAGCTGGTTATTTTAGATGTGAATATCTTGAAACATTAGTTATTGAAGAATATGAAATTGATGGAGTTATAAAGGGTGCTAGTGTTGTATCTCTTGGAACGCATTGGAATACAAAACCATTTGATTATTTAACTGAACTTTACCTTCCATCTAGTACAATTAAAAGTCTTACAAATATGATGAAACCAGGTGCTGTAAATCTTGAAATTGTAGCATCTTATGATGATTACACTGATATTTATAAAAATAACAATACGCAAAGAAAAGACGAAATTAGTGGTAAGATTTATATCCCATATAGTGTAGAAACTATAAGTGGATCCAATTTTAATTCCCCAAATTTTACAGAAGTTTACATCGGTGATGAAGTGAATGGAACTAATATAAATTCTATAGCAGAAGCTGAATTTACTTTAGGTGGAGCTAGACTAGATGTGTTTAGGATTTATGCTAATAGTACAAAAGATGATGGAACTCCTCTTTTACAAAATGCTTCATGGGGAGCTATAGTTCAAAATGTTACGTATAATGATATTGTTGTTGTAGAAGATGACTATGACGGTGATGGGCTAAAGGAAAGATATACAATCGCACTGAATAGTAAGGAGATACAGTACTATGATCCACTAAGTGAAGATAAAGAAATCACAATACCAAATTCTGTGACAATTAATGGTCAAGAAGTAGAAATCATAAAATTAAGTGGTACTGCTTTTACTCAAAATAATACGATAGAGAAGGTTGTTTTTTCAGATGACAGTCAAATAACAACAATAGAACTAAGCACTTTTGAGGGAGCATCGTCACTAAGAGAAGTTGTAGTTGGAGATAGTATAGTTTCAATTGGACGAGAAGCTTTTAAATCAACATCGTCACTTAAAACTATATCTTTTGGAAAAAATGTTAACTTTGTTGGTGAATCCGCATTTGAATGGTCAGGTGTTGAAGTTGTTGAGTTTGCAGCTGCTGATGAAAATTCACCTTTATATAAAGAATATGAATTGTTTATATCTAGTAAGGCATTTAGGGAATGTAGAAGTTTAACTGATGTTATAGTTAATAAGACAGGGTTTGTAGGGGTAGGAGCTGCTTTGTTTGAAAGAAGTTGGCGCAATCCAAAACAAACTGAAATAAACTTTACTCTTATGACAGAAGTTTCTCCTGCATTTAGCGCTGTAATGTTTCAATATTATTTCAATACAAATTATTGGAACAACATGTATGAAGTAAATTTACCAAATCTTAAAGCTAGTGAAGATAAATCTAATTTCCCTTGGGGACATACAAATTATCATAACGAAGGCTTATTAAATCTTAATGTTTTTTATGAAGATACATATGAAGTTGATATAGATGGAAATGGCTTAACTGATGGATTATTTAACACTTCAACTAATACTATACAAAAATATGTTGGGGATGCTAAGAATCTTGCTCATATTACAATACCAGAGTATTTTGAAATTGAAGGTCAACAATATCCTGTTTTATCGCTTGGATTTAAATCTTTTTCCTCTAATTTAAGTAAATTAGTAACTGTTAAGACTCCTGTTAATTTAAAATCAATAGGTACAAACGCCTTCTATTTGATGTCAAAACTACAGGCAGTAGAGCTTCATAAAAATCTAACTTATATTGGTGCAGGGGCATTTAGCAATTCGCCTAATTTGCAATCTTCAACCATTGTAGATGAGCTCCCTGCAAATACAACATTTGAAATTCCAACATCAGTTACAGGTATAGGTATAATTGCTTTTTTAGGAAATAATAAAATAGAAAATTTTATAACTCCAGTAGCCAATAATAGAAGTTTTGAGTCGATGAATGCTTTAAAAAATGTATCCTTTAATATGCCAGTAACTGCAATTGCTACACAAGCATTTCAAAAATGTATAACACTTGAAAATGTTGTGTGGCCAGAGGGATTAAAAACTATTGGCGAATATGCATTTTATCAATCGGATTTAAGAAGTATAGTGCTACCGGAAGGTGTTACAACTGTTTCCCAATACGCATTTTACAGCGAGGATCTAAAACATTATTTAACTGAAGTTTCAATACCAACAACGATTACAACAATCGGTACAAAAGCATTTGCTTCATCAAACACTGGTCTTGTAGATGGTGTGCCATCAGCTGTTATTGATCAGATTTTTATACCTGAAGAATTAGCATCAAATAAAAATATTAACATTAAAACTGATGTCTTTAATAATAGATTTGTAGGTAATATATATGTCGAGCATCCTTCTGAAGGAGCATATACCAATTCAGTGGGAGCAATGGGTGCAAAAGATCCAAACTCGTTAAATCTATCAGGTGAAACTCCTCGTAATTATGAGGGAGAATATGCAAGTTTTAACCACGAAACAAAGGTTGTTTTAGGTTCATACGAGCGTTTAATAGAAATATTTGCCGAAGTAGCATCAGTTACTTCTGTTTCAAGAAGCGAAATAACAAAAATACAAGAGCCAAGTAATGTATTTATTAATAACACTACACAAACGGCTGACTCAGTGACCGATACAGCTGGATTATATTATCAAAATGGTACAAAAGTTAGTGGTAATATAACCAATTATACAACTAGTGATAAAGTATATTATTGGCCAAATACAGGAGTTAATGAAGTTGTAAAATACACTTTAAAGCCTACTGATACAATGTCACATACCTATAGTTTTGATTTTTATGCTTCAACCAATTCGGGTACGGTTAAATATTCCGTATATGTAGGTAAGATTGGTGTTCCAGAGTTTACTGAAAACGATAGTGAAGATCAAAATTTTAATATTACCAATGTTGAACTAAGTCAAGAAGAAGTAAATTCATTATTAAGTGTTACTCTTGATGAATTAGAAAATAGCCTTTTAGCAAAAATAAACCCACTAGCTGAAACAGAAGAATTCCCAAACACAGGAGAAGGTTTGGACTACGTTAAAGATGGGGAAGGTATTTTTTCTATTAGTGATGAAGATTTACAAAATGTTAAAGATAAATTAAAAAATGCTGCTGCAGGAACGGCGATTCCTATAAGTGTAGTAACAACTTCAGGGACAGGATTTACTGCGAATTTAGCTGTTAATATAACAAGGGTGCTAAAACCTTATGATTTAACTTTTGATTATAACTATGAAAAATCTCCTAGTAATGTAGTTATAGAAGATGTAATTGAGGGAACAAAATTATCGGAAGAACAGGATTTAATAAATGCCATACCAACTAATTTAATTCGAGAGGGATTTGTTTTTGATGGATGGTATGTATTAAAAAATCCAGCTTCACACAATAGAGAGATAGATTTTAATAGCTATATAACACCAAATTATGATGTTACATTCTATGCTAAGTGGATTCCTTTGGTAACATTTAAAGTTGAAGGTGAAAGCAATGTAAGTGCAGAGAATAACGTTGATGAGCTAGTCGCAGTGCCAAGTGGTGTTTTACAGAGTGTTAAAAATTATGCAAATAATAATGATTTAACTTTTGCAGGTTGGAAATTAGAAGATGGAGCTGTATGGGAAATAAGCAATTCATTAATGCCTAATGAGCCTATAACCCTTGTAGCACAGTTCGTTGAAAAAGATATAATTGTTTTCAAAGTTGTGGGTGGTACATGGAGTAATGATAATGCAGATATTGAAAATATCGAACAAAAGCTAGTATTTGAAGAATCTGAATCAAGCGATGATTTAGTGGCAAACCTTAATGTTCCGACAGGTATGGTAGCAGATATCGATAATGGCTACTTATTAAATAGCGGAGAGTGGTATTATGAAAGCGAAGAAGGAGATTTAATAAAACTTACTTCAAATGGAAATATACCACCTAGTGTTATCACAAAAACAAGTCATTATGATGATTTAGAGGGACCACAAATCTATGTATATGTGTTCTCACTTCGCAGTCAAACTGTTGAGTTTAATGAAAGTGGAGAATCATCAACAGGAGAAGTATTTAATAAAGCTAGTAAAACAGTGACATACGGTACAAGGATAGATTTAATACTAAATGGCGGATCATTTAGTGGCAATCCTTATGGAGATGAAAATGAAGAACTTCATGCTGTAAAAGAAGATTATACCTTTGCAAATGCTAGTGAATTAAAAAATCCAACTAAAGATAATGCTGTTTTTATTGGTTGGACATGGAATGAAAAAGAGAATGGACAAATAACATTAACTGCAAATTATCTAGTTGATACAATAGGAAATGAATTTGAGCCAGATGGAGTAGCAGATAAATATCAAGCGGTTATTTATTATGATATTGAAAATGGAGTATGGAATGACTTAAGTGATGAAAGAATAATTGAAGTAATCACGTTTAGAGATTCAAGTGGAAGCCTATCTAATAAAACAGGTGCGGAGGCTAATTTAAATGAAACGCCAGTAGGAATGAAAGCAGATGCCAATTATTCGAATTATACAGGTAAGTGGTATGAAAGTACTGTAGCTGTAGAAAGCATTACAATTCCAACAAAAATCACAAAAACCACGGATGGTGATATTTCAAGCTTAGAACCATTTAAGAGCTATGTGCATTCATTTGTTGAAAAGCCTACAATAGAATACTATACTTTTGATGAAGATTTAGGAAAATTAGTCATCGACGATGAAAAAATCGACTATGAAAGTACTATCACGATAAACTTAAATGGTGGTACATCAGACCAAATGACAGAAGGAACTATTATTAGTGATTTTAATAAATTAGTATTAAATTATACTGGAGACAATATGGTTAAAAATCTTACCAAAGATTTATCGGTGTTTATGGGGTGGGAATTAACTCAAAATACTGATAATGAAAATGGTCCAGATAATTACACCTTAAATGCGGTATTCGAAGAGGATATCTTAGGTGAAGGTGAAACAATAGATGGCATCCCAAGTATTAATCAGCCTGATAATATTCCAGATAAATATCAAGCAATAATACAGTTTGATATTAAAAATGGTACATGGGCAGATAATGAAACGGATACTATTCAAAAAATTATCACTTTCTATAATGAAAATGATGGTTGGTCAAATGAAATTGATGCAAAAGGAAAAATAACTGGAGTTCCAACTGGAATGAAAGCAAATAGTGGATTTAGAAATGGTACATGGAATAAGACTGTTAGCGAAAACATGGAAATAGCGTATGTTGAGCTTACAAAAGTAAACGAAGATGGAGTCAAAGTAGGGGAGTATCTATATTCATTTAGTGTGATTATTATCCCACCGACTGACAATATAGAACCAACCCCAACCCCATCACCGATACCATTACCGACAACCGATCCGAATGAAACACAAGAGCCAACCACTACACCGTCTTCAACACCATTGCCGACGACAGAGCCGGTTGAAACACAAATGCCAAATGAAACCGTGAAGCCAGAAGTAAGCCCAACACCAACACCTACGCCAGATAAGCCGCTTATTGATCTTGATGATGGAGAATTGCCTTCTCCACCGGTTCAACCAGAAAACCAAGAACCACCAAAAATTGAAGTGGATGGAACTGAGCTTTCTCCAGACGATTTCACTATCACTGAAACAGGAATAGTGTTTGAAGAAGAGTTCCTTTCAACATTACCAGATGGAGAACACAAGATTACTATGCAAGTTGGAGAAGAAACATACACCACGTCAATAATAGTGGAAAATGGAGTTCCGGTTAGTGCATATCAATGGGAAGAAGCAGATGTGTGGAGCATATTTAATTTAATTACTGTAATTATTTTATGTATAAATGCATTAGCTTATCTAGTTTTATTTAAAAAGAAAAAAAGTGAAGTAGATAGATTTGATGAAGAAACTAAAGAAAAATATAGTGCTAAAAGGAAAAGACATTCAATTATATTGATTTTACTAGCCTTGATTTCCATAGTATTGTTGTTTGTAACCCAAGACTTTACAAACCCGATGGCTATGTTTGATGAATACAGTTTAATATTCAGTATGCTTCTTGTTGTAGATATATTAGCGATAATATTATCAAAAAATAAAAATGGAAGTGTAGAAAGTATAGATTAAAAACATAGATAGATCTATTAGTTCAGACAAGTGTTTAAACTTGATGAATGCTAATAGGTCTTTTTCTTTTTTTAAATCAAGATTTCCAAGCAGTGAATCTGTACAAACTGCTTCATTAAGTGTTCTAAATATAAATAAAAACATGAGTTAGAGTGAAAAAGATTATATTAAATCACTTGAAGGTGTAGTAAAGAGTTTGTTAGAATAATAAAAGAGGGAGGCGTAAGATAAATAAAGATTACTTCACAGTCGGATTACCTATAATAGGTGTCGTGCAAATTGTTGTAATTCTATTTTTTCATAACATAACATTATAATTATTATATTAATGTGAAAAAATGGAGAGGTATTATTGTACGCACTGTTACAGTGATAAAATAGAGGATAGTTTTCATGAAAAAGACTTTTTCTATGTTGGTTTCTTCTAAGTGACCAAAGAAAATGAATTAAAAAATAATGTTTTTTAAAAAAATTAGAATTGATATAGTCAAGGAAAGGGGAAACAATGAAATTATTATTTTTGATAGGTAGTGGCGCAGTTGGTAAAATGACTGTTGGGCAAGAACTGATGAAGTTTACAAATCTTAGACTTTTTCATAATCATATGACGATTGAGCCCGTTTTGGATGTATTTGGCAAACCCAATGGTGAAGCAGTTGATAAATTAAGAAAAGTTATTTTTGAAGAATTCGCAAAATCAGAAAATTATGGAATGATCTTCACTTATATGTGGGCATTTGATCAACAAGAAGATTGGGATTATATTCAATCAGTAAAAGAAATATTTGAACCCTATGAAACAGAATTTTATTGTGTAGAACTGATTGCTCCACAAGAAATAAGACTGCAACGCAATAAGAGTGAAAATAGGCAAAAAAATAAAAAATCAAAACAAGACATTAATTTATCAGAGTTTTTAATTTTAAGAGAAGACGCTAAGTATCGATTAGTTAGCGAAAAAGGTGAAGTCCCTTTTGATAATTATTTAAGGATTGAAAATACAGATATTGATGCAATAGAAGTTGCAAAAATCATTAAAGAAAAATTTGATTTTAAATAAGGAGGAGCCTGCGTTTTGGGCTTCTTTTTCCTTGTGACATACCTACAGGTATCATAGTATTATATGATTTTCTTGCCATATTAATTTGTAATGTATTAAAACCACTTATTGTTAGTGTTTCAAGTTAGGGACGGTATTAAAGGTTGTCATACAGTCCGTTTAAAGAGAGTTCTTTTATAAATAATATCAAAAAATTGCCATAATAAAAAAGGGCACAGACAAAAACAGTGTACAAATTATATTGTACACTGTTTTTTTACTATCTCCATGATTGCAGTTATGGAAATCAGATGACCTATTGTAGTTAGTTATAAACTCCTGTAAGTGGTGCAATTGATGGGTTGTGTGTTGAGGAACCACCACGAGATGCCCAATCTACTACCACAGAATATACAGAAAAGGATGTAGGGGTAAAGAGTAAATATCCGTTATAACACTCTGCCTCATATTTTTCTATGCTGCCGTCTGCAAGCTCGTGTAGAACCCATGCCTTGTCGATTGATAAAAGTCCTGGCACATCGATACGTATGCGTGTCTGTGCATCTGGTGTGGCATCGCTGTCATCAGCTGTATTTACTAGTTCTAGGTCATGAATATAAACTATTTCTTCTGACATAGCCAGGTTTTTTGCCTCGGCTTTAAACTTGTCTAGTATTAGGTTTGTTATTATCACAGTACCTTCGTCTTTTAGCGATGTTCCATCAGGCAAGCTAGAATCGTCCTTGTTTAAAGTGCCTATAGGGTTATATGGGAAATCGCCTCCACGGCGTAAATCGTTTGTCACCACAAAGCTTTGTGTTACATCATACATTCCTGTTTTTTGGTAACGAAAACGGTAGTCGCCTATTTCTTGTACAGTACTGTTTTGCCACGTCCCAGCATTATTTATCTCGCAAAAATAGGTCCATCCTGTGTCTACTGCATTAAACATCTTACCCATTGCGATGATACCACCACTTATAGTAGGTGTTACAGTTATGGGGATTCCGGTATATTCATAACTGTTTTGTAAGACTATATTTCCCGGTTCTAGACGGGTTGTTTGAAATATTCCGTTGCCATCTAGTACGCCTGAACCGGTTAGTGTACCATCGTTTATAAATGTGCCGTCATTTATAAGTGTACCGTTGTTTGTTAAAGTTGCTGCTACGTCTATAGTGAAGTTGCGATTGGTTTCTACGGTGAGAGTTTTACCATTAGGTATTTCGGCATTTACTGAAAGAGTAGGTGAGCCATATACATGTCCAACATTGCCCTCGAAAATTATACCTTGCCATTCTCCTATTTTACTTGTATCTCCAATTTTTCTGTTATTACTACTGGTTGAAGCAACAATAAAGGCATTACCTTTTGTGCCATCTGCAGCTGTTGTGGTAAATGAGCCATAATTAGTGCTATTATTACCGGATCCTATGGCTGTGGCGCCTGCGCTTGTGGCTATTACAGTGCCGCCACTTATAGTTACTGTGGCACCAGCGCCGTAAACGCCACCACCAATGCCTGAACCTGTATCTTTTCCAATGGCAGTTACAATGCCACCTGCTATTGTTACAATGCCAGCGGAAACACTATGACCACCACCAATACCGGCTCCACCAAAGGAACCAGTGGCAACGAGTGAGCCGTTGCCAAGATCTGTTATATTAAGGGTGGCAATACTGCCATTTTTATGCTGCACTTGTAAGCCTGCAAAAGAACCTTTACTTGTTAGTGTATTTACACTGTCGTCCTTAAGGGTGATGTTTGCTGTAGCGTCGCCTTGTATATCAAAGGCAGCTTCAGAGGCAGTTGTAGTATTGATGCTCACACCGTCTAAGGTGATATTGTGTACACCGCTTTGCAACTGCACGAAATTTTCAGTGGTTGTGCCATGTATGGTCACTTCACCTGTGTAATCAATCCATAGGGTATTATCAAAAGAGTACTGCATACTTGTGAGGTTATCTCTTAGATAAAGACTATTCACGGCAATGTCTACAACAGGGTTTTGTATATCACTGCTTGTAATTTCTGGTGTATTGGGTTCGATGAAATGGGGTAGCACTTGCAGCGCAACAGACATTTCACCTTCATTTGGCATTTGTTCATTGTTTGCAAATATGTTTGTAGGCATAAAACCAAAAAGTAAGCAACAAACTGCAAACGATAATATAAATTTTTTCATTTTTAATGATATCTCCTTTTACTTAACAGTGTTACATAAACAATAAATATAATATAAATAATGTGAAAATAACCTGTTCAATTATAGCATACAAGCTATATTGATACAATATAGTACCAAGTATTAGTGTGAACACATGGATTTTCTTTTTTCTCATCACTGGACTTCTTATCGGCTGTATGCAGATGTTATCGCAGATACTATTAAAAAAAACAGAGTGACCTCAGGGGCTACTCTGTTTTTGCTGATTACGAGATAGTATAATTAGCTTTTATTTCGATCTGTTGACTCTATCATTAGACCTACAATTATTTCTTTTTTCTTAAACTCATCATAAATAGTTTTGTAGCTGTAATCATACCAAACTAGATCGCCACTAGGCAGCTTTGCACAAAATGCTCCATCTCCCTTAATTTGTAAGGAACTACTAGGAGTAGTTCTTATATGTTCAACTAAAAAGTCCTTGAAAACACGCGTGCTCATTAGGTTTTCGATGATATTAGGGATTTTAAATCTCTCTGCAAAATCCATAGAAAAGTGAAGCATATCTAATTCTCTGTCGTATTCGAAGAATGCATTGTTTGTGAGTGCTGCAATGCGTGCATTAAAGTCTTTCTCATTTTGTAACTTATTGTCTTTCCTGATGTAATCTGTAATATCCATGACAGAAGTATAAAGACGTAATTCTCCATGTTCATCTTCAGCAACCTTACCATTAAATTCAAATACAAGTATTTCTCCAGACTTTGTTGTGAACGGTGTAGTGAAATTCATTTGTCCTTTTGGATTTTCTTGCATTTGTTTTTTAAAGTATGTTACTGTTTCTTCTCTTTTTTCAGGAGTCATAAGGCTAAGACCTTGATTTTTGAAATCATCTCTTACTTCTTCCCTTGTATAACCAATCATTTCAAAATAATAATCATTTGCTTCAACTAATGTAAAATGTTCATCAAGTTTTGCTACAAGAAAACCACTGGGTACAAAAGAAATTGCATACTTTACATCATTGATGCGACTTATAAGAGGAAGACTAAATGTGCCATTATCACTTACTTCCATCTCAGCACGATATTTTTCTTCAAATTGGTCAATTGACATGGGTTTATCATAGCAGTAACCCTGAACAGCATCACAGTTCATAGAACGAAGAAATTCAATTTGTTTTTCTGTTTCAATACCTTCAGCCACAACATGCATTTTTAGGTTATGTGCCATTTTTACAATGCTGTCAATAAGCATACCATCACGCCTGGTATTTTTTCCGTCTACAAAGAAACTTCTATCCATTTTAAGTGTATCAACTTGAAATTTTGTCAACATGCCTAACGAAGAATATCCTGATCCAAAATCATCAATAGCAATTCTGAAACCTTCATTATGTAATTCAACTAAAACTTGTTCAACCATTTTTGCATTTTCTATTGTGGTAGACTCTGTAAGTTCTATTTCAATATATTTGTGCTCTATATTGTATTTGTTTACGGTTGCTACAAATTCCTGTACAAAGTTAGGATTTTGTAAATTAAGCCTTGAGCAATTGACCGAAATAGGAATCATGCGTAAACCTTCATCATTCCATTTTCGAAGAGTTATACATACTTGCTCAAGTATGTAATTATCAAGTTGAACAATAAATCCATTACGTTCAAAAAGTGGGATAAAATCATTTGGATATTTAATTTCGCCAGTAGGTTCTACCCAACGAACAAGAGCTTCAGCACCAATCAGTTTGTTTTCTGATATTTCAAATTTTGGCTGAAAATATGTTTTGAACTCTTTGTTAGCGAGGGCAGAATTTGTTCTATTAGTAATCTCTGCTTCGGCTTGTAGAATTTTTTTAAATTTATCATCATATTCACATAGAAACTCGCCACTTGTTTCTTTAGCTTTATTATGTGCAAGATTAACTTTACTTATAATTTCTTCAACATTGGTATCACCTTTATCAATTTTGTATCTACCTATTTTATATGTTGCAGCATAGTCTTTTAATTCAGGCAACACAGTGTCATAATAATCCATGACATTGACTAAAATCTTGTCTAAATCGTCTAATACTTCACTTAGGGCAAACATTGCAAATTTATCATCACCGATGCGTGAAGTAATTAAAGATGGAATTTGAACCATATCACAATAACCTTTAAGTGATTTTAAAACAGCATCGCCAGTAGCGTAGCCGAAGATTTCATTGATCGCTTTAAAGTTTGCTATGTCAAATATAATGATAGAATATTCTTTATTATTGTTTTTCTTTAAAATAATCTCCATATCTATTTTCAACTTAGTCATATTGGGAAGCTCAGTCAAAGCATCATAATAAGCCAGTTTTAAGATACGCTTGTTTCCATGATGCTGCATAATAGCTATCCAAATTACAAGAATAATAACTGTCCAATAAATTATAGAGTCTACTGTTACAAAATAATCCGAAGCTCTTATTATTTCGCTGCTAATAGAATTAGTATGTGCATTTAAGGCCAGTGCAAAGTTAGTCATCTCTAATGGATAATAAACCATAACCTTAGATGTACCAAAATAATCATAGTGAAATTTACCATTTTGCTTGTTTTGGATATTGTTTTGAGCCTCTATAACATTATGTATGCCCATTTCTGCTACATCCATTTCTGGAATTGATCTTGTATTTCTATGGTTAGCACTTGTTGAGAAAATCATACTTAAATTGTCGTCAACGAAAAAGATATCACCTTCATAATTTTTATTACGTAAAATGATATCAAAAAAGTCATTTACCGAAACTTCACTATACAAAACTGCTATCGGTTGCTGCTCTTTCAATACCGGAATAGCTAAGTTGAAAACAACTTCGGAGGTTTCAAAAGAAATATAGGGAGCTTCTACATAGGTTTCATTTTTAAGAGCAGACTGAAATGATAAATTATCAGAGAAATTTAATGTTTCATTATTTTTAGAAATACCAGTGCCATCTAATTCAATATAGTATAGCTGGTCAAAGTTTGTTGCATGGGATTGTGAATTCATATATTCAACTATATTATCGCTATCAATATTATTATCTACGATAAACTCTGAAAAAATTTCAAGTTCATCAGCAGCCTCGTTTAAAGTATTGGTTAATAGTGTTTGGTATTGTAATCCAATTTGATCTATTTTGTCAAAAGTAGAATTAATAATTGCTTCATCTGATAAAGCATGGACATAATTTAGTAAAAGACCAATTGTAACTATGTAAAATACAATAACTACTGTTATTATATGTTTTGAAAAAAAACGCTTTACTTTCATAATACTGCCTCCGTATTGCTATAACGACCCAATATAGGTTAGTTATTAATTTTTATTAATACATGATTATGATAATCTAATTTTAACATAAATTGCTACCAAATAATAACATATTGTTTGGTTAAAAACAAGACGTGAAGTAACTTTAATTCCAACGCTATTTCTTATAATTATAATAAAGAGGTATGAAAAAGTATTTTTAAAATGGATAAGGGACTACAAATTTATTATCTTTAATTTCTTTGTTGAAACTTCTAGATTATAAAGGAATAACCACAACTTAGGTAATAGTCGTCTTAAATAATAAGCAACTGTATATACTATTATAGTGTATTAAGAGGGGATGCATCATGGAGAATAAAGAGATTAAATTTATAAAACAAGTAGAGCACCGAATTACACTAGATGAAATTATTAAAGTAAACCATAATGCAAAGAAGTTAATGAAAACGCCACGGTGGCTTCAAGAACTTATTGTTAATAAAACATCAGGAAGTAATCAGTATATGGGTTTTGTTGTAGAACCTTATAGTGTTTTTTTGAGTTTTCAAATTGATGAAGAAACTATAAAAGATTTATTACCAAACAATTATGAACTCGCACCAATATCTATTTTTTCTAATACCAAACCTTATACTTGTGCCATTTTAGGGTGTTTCAATGTGCGTACTAGTGTATTTTGGGGTATTAGGTATGAACTATATATAATTGCGCGCAACAAAAAGAGTAATTTAATTTCATGGATAATTTGTGACTATGAATCGAACACTTACAATTATGACCCTGGAAATGGGTTTAAGCCTCAAACAGTGGATAATGCCACTTTAACTACCATGTATGATGCAAAAATCATTTGTAATATTATTAATTCTCACACTAACAATAGTTTAGACTTTAGTATTGATATAAGTAAGTTTAAACAAGAAACATTAAATCAAACTTTATGGATAGAAGGAAATTTATCTGTTGACTATGCTGGGAAATTGGGTAGCAGTGGAAAAGATCCTTTTGGTTTAATTTTTAATCCACAAGAAATGAAAGAAGCCCACAAAATAAAGAATAGACAAATACAAATAAATCAACTACAGTTTGGTTTTATAAATAAGTCTTTTAAAATAGCTGAAATCTGTTATTTCCCTTATGCTCAACATTATATTACCACGGTGTTTCCGCAATCACATTCAATGCGTACAGTAGAAGATCTATATAAACAGGTTGAAGAGCTGGCCGATAATAAAAAACTCTAAATTAATACCCTGTCTCTTTGTTGACGCTACTGACTTTTATTGATAGAATAATCAAAGTAAAAAATAAAGGAGAGTATATGAAGGGGATAATTTTAAAATTAATTAGTATTTCAATTGGGCTTTTTTCATTTTGGTTAATGTATATTGGAGATTTTGAAGATTTTTATATTGTTATAGGGACGATAGTGCTAATTGCTGGGGTAACTATGTATATTATGTCGGATCCAAAAACTTATAACAGCTCTGTAAGTTCAACAAAACAAATCGCAAACACAAGAAAGTTAACTGTTCAAGATTTTTATGAAGCATTTAAAAACCAAGAAACTATTTTAGGAAAACCTTGGTTAGGTAAGATTAAAGGAATTAGAAACAAGAGTTTAATTTTTGGTCCATCAGAAAATGGGGATTTCTTATATCTCCATAAGATGTTTGGAAGCTTTTATCTTGCATATAATCCAGCATCATTTTGGATTTCAGATCTTAAAGAAAGAGCTGATTCGATTGAAAAAAAAGAAGTAAATATTTTTTCTGATGAGGATATAATCTGTTATTCTTTGTTAAGTCAAAGTGCTATTGAGGATATTTTTAATGTTTTAAATATTTTTTCAAATACCGGAGAAGTTACATCTTTTTTTGATGATAGGGATTTAGGTGAAATATATCGATTTAATGAAGACTTTAAATTAACAGGACAAAAATTTACACTTACAGATTATGAAGGTAATCCCATCTATGAAATAAATAGTACAATTCCTTTAAAAACTTTTTATATGAATGATATGAGCACGGGTGAAGAAGTGTTTAAAATGACAAAAAGACTTTTACGTATAACTGATCATTATGATTTTTACATGAATAATGAGAAATATGGCACATTTAAACAAAAGATTGATATTATGCACGATACCTTTGTTTTAGAAACAAGTGATGGATTACTTGAGATGCAAAGCATTAATGATATGTTAGGTACTAATTATATTGTTAAGCTTAATAATAAAGTTATTGCAACTATTGCAGAAAGCCTTAATCTCACTGCCCATAATTTAGTGTTTGATAATTTCATCTTACATGTGCGTAAAAAGCAACATGTTCCGCTTATTACTGCTTTAGCGGTAATGGTAGCTAGGGAATTAAAACGAGATCAAAATTCTAGTAAATAAATGCTAAATGGTAAATTAATGGTAAATAAAATGATGAATTCTCACTGCATTTAGTATAATTGTAACATTATTATTGAAGTTAAGATAACTTTGGAATATAATGTCATTGTTACATAAAAACTACAGGCAGTTATATAGATAATAGATAAGCTGAATACAATTTCTCTTAGGTTGTTAAGTTGAATAAATAATTTAAACAATTATACAAATTAGTGTCATTAGGGGGATATAAATGGAAGAAAAGAAAAAATTAATTGACCATCGATTTAACATTCAAAGTTATGAGCAGTTTATCATTGATAATAAAACAATGAACTACAATAAAATATGTATGACAGAAGTAATTAATGCTGATTTAATGATCGCAACATTTGGTGAAGAGAAATACAATAAGACAAGCACAGAAGTGCTTGAAATGGGTAATTTAGCTTATAAACAAATGGGTATTGATCATTTAATACACGTTTATATTCATTCATATAAAACGTTTATGGCGGTAGCTAATGATGATATTAGTGTTGAAGATTTTTATAATTTAATGAAAACTAATCATGAACAATATGAAATTATTCAGTCACAACAGACAGGATTAGGTGGTGTGTCACGATTTGTGGTTGCTTTTGGTGATAACTTAATTAATCGTGCAAAGAGTGCATATCATTTAAAACAACATACTCAATCCAATTTTATAGTGGCTACTAACGAAAAAGAATTGTTAGAAGCAGAAGAAGAAAAAAATGTAATGTTATTTGATTTAATAACACATGCAATAAAACATGATAAAGTAGTCCCGTTTTATCAAGGAATCCTGGATAATGATGATGGGGTAATACATAAATATGAAGCATTAATGAGAATTTATGATCAACAAGGAAAAGTGTGTCCACCAGGGATGTTCTTAGATGCTGCTAAGATGTTTAAAATGTATTTACCTTTAAGTAAGATGCTTATCGATAAAGCATTAAAAGACTTCGAAAATAAGCAAAGTGAATTAAGTTTAAATATTACATTATATGAGATTCAATCTAGTGAGTTTAAACAATGGTTATTAAATCGTTTAGAAGCTCATCCTACGCCTGATAAAGTAATTTTAGAATTTGTTGAAACAGAAGATTATAATAAAAATTTAGCGTTATCAGATTTTTTGATAGAGGCTAGAAAAATTGGTTGTAAAATAGCGGTAGATGATTTTGGAGTAGGGTTTGCGACATATACTTCCATTATCTCGCTTAAACCAGATATAATTAAAATTGACGGTGATATTATTAAAAATCTACTAACTAATGTAGATAATCAAATTATATTGCAATCTATAAGTTATATGTCTAATCTTATTGGCTCTAAAACGACTGCAGAATTTGTTGAAGATTCAGCTATTCAAAAAGTAGTTCTAGAAAATAACATTGATTATTCACAAGGATATTATTTTGCAAAACCAACTCCTTTTGAAGAATTAGAGATAGTATAAAGAAAAGCCATTAGGCTTTTTTTTATGTTATACATGCTATTTATTAAAAGAAAGAACATTCGCAAGTTGTAAAGCTACTCCAATTTTTAGACAATCTTGATCAACTTTAAATTGTGGAGTATGAATAGCAGCGGTATAGCCTTTTTCCGTATTACCACAACCTAAATTATAAAAAGCTCCTTGGGCATGATTTAGGAAAAAAGAAAAGTCTTCCGCCCCTAAAGAAGGATTCTTTTTAATGGATATATGCTCTTTTTCGATAAGCTCACTGGCATTTTTATATATGAGATCAACCATGTTGTTGTCATTTACTAAAGCATCATAACCTCTTTCAATTGTTATTTCAAAGTCTGCACCAAATCCTGTGCATACAGATTGAATTAGTTGTTTAATTCTATTTTGGGCATAAGTTCTGGTTTCTTCATTGAGTGTTCTTAAAGTGGCGCTGAGGGTAACTTCATCACAGATTATATTTGGGCGTACACCACCATTAATAGTACCGATGGTAAGTACAAGTGAATTGATGGGATCGATGTTTCTGCTTACTAATGTTTGCAGGGCGCTTACTACATGGGCACTTGTTACAATAGCATCAATACCATGATGGGGATATGCGCCATGAGCGTTCTTTCCTATTATTTTAATAGTTAGGGTATCGGTGGAAGCATTGAAGGTATCGTATTTTAATTCAATAGTTCCGCATTCAAGTAAAGGTGCTACATGTAATCCAAAAATATAGTCGACCTTAGGGTTATTCATGCATCCATCATCGATCATTCTTTGGGCTCCTCCGACAGTTTCTTCAGCAGGTTGAAAGAAAAGTTTCACATTGACTGATAGTGATTCTCTTTTTTCATACAATATTTTACAAGCACCTAATAGTATCGCGGTATGAGCATCATGACCACATGCATGCATCATTTTAGAATGTTGTGATTTAAAAGATAAATTATTATCCTCTCCAATAGGCAAAGCATCGATATCAGAGCGAAGTGCAATGGTAATTTCATTGTTAGGATTGAAGATTTCAGCTACTATAGCAGTATGCTCCTTAAAAGTAGTATAACTAATCCCAATTTCTTTTAGATAGTTTAAAATTTTTTGTTTAGTCTTAAATTCTTGTAGTCCCATTTCAGGTATTTTATGAAGTTCTTGATAAATTGATTTTATCCAATCCTCATTTTTAATAGCTTCTAATAATAAAGGGTTCATAATTAGTCCTCCGATAATTTTATTCTATGCGACAAAGGTTGTATAAACAACATTTATTCATTAAATAGTAAATTTTTATCCAGGGTAAAGATTAGAATTAATTGTAAAAATATGGTATGATTAAAAAGTATAGAAAGAGGAATTATATGAAAAAAAATATAGATTTACATATTCATTCTACTGCAAGTAGTGATGGTAGCTATAGTCCTAAAGAAATAGTTGATATGGCAATCACCTCCTCTATGAAAGCAATCGCAATTGCTGATCACAATAGCACTAAAGGGGTTATTGAAGCATTAGAGTATGTAAAAACACTAAATAGTGATTTGAAGATAATACCTGCAGCTGAACTTGATTGTTTTTACAAAGATTATAATTTACATGTATTAGCATATAATATTAATCCTTATGATTTGGTATTTGAAGAAATTGAGCACTCTATGCATAAAATGGAAGCTGAAGCAGGATTAAAACAAGTTGCTTTAATTGAACAATTTTTCGATATTAAGCTCAATAGTGATAATCTTTATAAGCTTGCGTTATATAATATCATTACCGGTGAAATAATAGGAGAAGAATTGTTGACTAATCCTGCTTATAAGAATATTGAAGCACTTGCTGTATATCGTGACAATGGAACTAGAAGTGATAATCCTTATGTTAATTTTTATTGGGATTATTGTTCTAAAGGTAAAGTAGCTTATGTGCCTATGAATTTAAAAAGTGTTGAAGAGATTGTTGAAATTATCCATCAAAGCGGAGGTTTTGCTGTATTGGCTCATCCGTTTAATAACATCAAAAAAGAGGAAGAGATACTTAGTGAATTATTAAATCTAGGTATCAAAGGCATAGAAGTATATAGTAGCTATCATGATGTTGATGCAATACAGTTTTATTTGCAAAAAGCTAAAGAAACTAAAGCTTTGATTACTTGTGGTTCAGATTTTCATGGTAAAACTAAACCAGCCATTAAACTAGGACAGTTCCTTGTTGATTTTGATGAAGAAGCAATTATAATGCCATTTATAAATTAATAATTATGGTATTTTTAAAATAGTCACGGGTAGACTATCTTAAACTATGAACAAGATGTTATTAATAGTGAGGGAAATTTATGATGAGAAAAATATGGAAGTTGTTTTATAATCGTTCTTTTGTGTTAACAATACTTATATTATTACAACTTCTTTTCATGATGCTTGTTTTTTATTTATTAAGTTTGAGCTTTACGACGGTCAACATCATGTTTTATGTACTTAGTGTGCTGGTGGTTATATACATTATAAATAGAACAGATAATCCAGCATATAAATTAGTGTGGTGCATAGTGATTTTGTCTGTACCTTTGTTTGGGTGGTTGTTTTATTTAATGTTTGGAGGGAAGAAAGTTCCTAAAGAGCTACGACTAAGTTATATTAAATCCGCTAAAGAATCGATAAAATATATCGATGCACATGATGAAGTTATTGAAGAAATTAAGCAACAAGATTTATCTGTTGGACAACAATTTGACTATCTACATCAGTATGCTCTTTTGCCAGCATATAAAAATACTGAAGTAAGTTACTTTAAATTAGGTGAGGAAAAATTTGCGCAGCTCATAAAAGAGTTAAACGACGCAACAAATTTTATATATTTGGAGTATTTTATTATTGCCGAAGGTATCATGTGGAATACAATTTTAGATATTCTTAAGCGGAAGGTAAAAGAAGGTGTTGATATACGTGTTATTTATGATGATGCAGGATGTTTTACAACACTAATTAAAGACTATGATAAATACCTACAATCATTTGGGATTAAATGTGAAGTTTTTAATCCATTAAGACCTCAGTTAGTTATTCAAATGAATAATCGTGATCACCGCAAATTTGCAATAATTGATAATAAGGTTGCCTTTACTGGAGGGATAAATTTAGCTGATGAATATATCAATAAATTAGATCGTTTTGGGCATTGGAAAGATACAGCTATAATGTTGAAGGGTGAGGCAGTTTGGAACTGTACAGTTATGTTTGCGCAAATATGGAATTATGTTTCGAAAGATAAGATAAGCTATGACAAATTTGAATTATTTCATTATGAAGATGCTAAAGGGTATGTGCTACCTTTTGGTGATAGTCCTACTGATGAAGAAGATGTAGGCATTCATGTGCATATGAACTTAATCAATAATGCTAAACATAAAATTTATATTCAAACCCCTTATTTAATTATTAATCACGAATTATTTGAGGCTTTAAGTTTAGCGGCAAAACTTGGAAAAGATGTACGTATTATCGTTCCTCATATACCAGACAAGTGGTATGCTCATATGATGACACGTGGAAACTATCGTACACTAATTAAAAATTGTGTTAAAATCTATGAATATTTACCAGGGTTTATGCATTCTAAAATAGTGTTATGTGACGATGAACTTGGGTTGTGTGGAACGATAAATATGGATTATCGTAGCTATTATATGCATTTTGAGGATGCTGTACTGATGTACAAAACTTCAGCGATTAAACGTATGAGTGATGATTTTGTTGAAACATTAGAAGTATGTCAACTAATCACGCAAAAAGATTGTGACCAAATCCATTGGACAAAACAATTGATGTATGCGATATTTAATTTGTTTTCACCACTAATGTAATATTTACATACTTAAAGTAATTTGTTACAATATTATGAAACAGGAGGTTATTATGCAAAATTATGGTAACAACGCATTTTTTTGGCAGAAAATAGATTCTATTTATCTTTCTTCTAAATTTAATATAGCCTATGAAAAAGGGCAAGCACACATAAATTTTCCTAATTTAATATATCCAGTACAATATGGGTATTTATCTGATTTAGTGGATGAGAAGGATTTAGGTATTGCTGTATTTAAAGGAAGTGCTAACACGGCTAAAGTAGAATCTCTTATCATTGCTGCTGATATTTTAAAAAAAGATATAGAACCAAAGATAATTGTGAGTTGTACAGAGGAAGAAGTAGAAAACATTTTACATTTTCTTAATCAAACCGATTTACAAAAATCAATCATTATGAAAAGAGGAATAGAGCAACCTAGTTGGGCTATGACACATTAAGAGGGAAACCTCTTTTTTTTCTTTCCATGTAATTTGTCACAACCAGGGATGAAGATGAATATACTAGGTACATAAGTTGAGGTGAAAGTTATGTGTGGAATTACTGGAGAATTTAATTTTGTAAAACAACTAGAATCGAAAGATGTTTATGTAGCGATGCAAAATGCGATATTACATCGTGGACCTGATCAACAAGGTATCTTTATGAATGAAGATGTTGCATTAGCGCACACTCGTTTAGCTATAGTAGATATTGAAAAAGGAATACAACCGATGATTAAAGAAGTAGATAATAAAAAAATTATTTTAGTCTACAATGGAGAACTCTACAATACCAATGAATTGAGAGAAGAATGCATCAGGCAAGGTTCAACATTTATAAGTCATAGTGATACTGAGGTAGTACTGCAAAGCTATCTTTGTTTTAAAGAACACTGTGTTGAAAAGATGAATGGAATTTTCGCATTTGCAATTTATGATGAACGCGATGAGCGATTGTTTATAGCTAGAGATCGTATCGGTGTAAAACCCTTTTTCTATGTTCACGATAATCAAAGATTTTTGTTTGGATCAGAAATTAAAGCTCTTTTAAAACATCCATCAGTTAAACCGATTATAAACACTAATTCTTTATATGAGTTACTTTGTATTGGTCCAGGAAGAACCAGTGGACAGGGAGTGTTTAAAGATGTTTTAGAGCTAAAGTCAGCGATGTGCGGTTATATTACTAGAGATAAAATTGACCTATGGCAATATTGGGATTTAAAAGATGAAACATGGAATTATAGTTTTGAAGATACTTTAAAGCAAGTTAGAGAAGTAGTAATCGATGCCATTGAGCGACAGCTGGTATCGGATGTTAAGGTATGTACTTTTTTAAGTGGTGGTTTAGATTCAAGTATCATTAGTGCTGTTGCAGCTCAGTCAATGAAAAAACAAAATAAACAGTTAGATACTATATCGGTCGAATATAAGGATAATGAAGACTATTTTAAACCTAGTTTTTTTCAACCTAATCGTGATGAATATTATGTCGACAAAATGGCTGATGCAATCGATTCAAAACATCACGCGATAATTTTGGATAATGATCTCGTATCGGATACCTTATTTGAAGCAGTAAGGGCAAGGGATTTACCAGGTATGGTAGATATTGATTCATCACTGTATTTGTTTTGTAAAGAAATAAAAAAAATCGCAACAGTAGGGTTGTCTGGTGAATGTGCCGATGAACTCTTTGGTGGATACCCTTGGTTTAGAGATAAACGAGTTTTAAATTCTCCTTATTTTCCATGGTCTGGAGATGTTGATAATCGCCTTTCATTTCTAAAAGAGGAGTATAAACTATTAGATGGTCATCAATACGTATTAGATAGAGTAAAAGATACGAGAAGTCGTAGCGATAAAAATAAGAGTAATGATGACCATGAAAATAAAATGAAAGAAATGATGAAGCTAAATATGGATTGGTTTATGCAAACTTTATTAGATAGAAAAGATCGTATGAGTATGGCTTGTGGTTTAGAGGTGCGTGTTCCTTTCTGTGATTATCGCATTGTAGAAATGTTGTATCGTATTCCTTGGGAAATGAAAAACTATAAGGGAAGAGAAAAAGGTTTATTGCGAGAAGCAGTTAAAGATCTTTTACCGGATGAAATCCTTAATAGGAAAAAAAGTCCATATCCTAAAACACATCATCCAATATATAATCAAAAAGTAAAAAATATGTTAAGGGAAATCATCGTTGATGAAAGTCAACCTTTGCACCAATTCATTAAGAAAGAGCGACTTATATCCTTGTTAGAGGAAAAAAATGAAATTCCATGGTATGGGCAATTAATGACTACACCACAAACTATTGCTTATTTTATACAAATGAATTACTGGCTTAAAGAATATAATGTGATTTTTGAAGAGTAAGACTACTTTAGGTAGTCTTTTGTATTGATGTTTTATTTCCATCGGATCAAGTTAATTTTAAAAAAGGAATTGGCATTGCTACATTTAATTATTCGAAATTATTAGGATATTACATTAAGAGTTTGCATACTAAAAAAGATGTTCATCTTGATGAAGAAAACATCAATGTATTAACATCTAATTTATTAAATATTATAGCTAATTTATATTAAATTAAGCCTTTTTAACTTTACTGTTGCTTTATTTTAGAAAATGCAAAACCTATAACACCACAGAATACCATACCAGCTCCACCGATTGTTAGTGCAGTTTGGTAGACAGAAGCTGTGCCCGCAATATCAAATATACCCCTTAGTAGCGAGCCTAAAATAAGTGCTACAACACCAGTATGATAAAAGTGTGATTGCCAGAAATAATCTATGCTTTTTTTCTCGAAAATAGAAAACAGTAGCCCTATTAAAACGCCAAACAATAGCGGATAAAGAAAAAGATATGTCATGTGAGGTGAACTTACTCCGTGAGAAAACTGCGCATAAATAAATGAAAACAACATGCAAAAGAAGGTAATAAAGCAATAAGGTATAACTCTTTTATTTATATAAAATTTTTGTATATCTTTTCTATTTTCCAATGTATACAATATCACTCACACTCCTTTCCTTATAATCTCTGCCGTTTGTAGTTGGGAAGTTTACTACCTCACCCATAAACACCATAGTAGCTGAACCGCCACCATCTAAATTATACGCTGTCTCACAGTCATAAGCGGATAAAACCTGTGCCATTTCATATAGGGATAACCCTTCACTGGCCTTAGTTCTGCCGTCTGCAACCATGAAAATATAGTGACTTGGTTCTATCATAGCTATTGCAGTTCTAGGATTACTTTCATCTTCACGAGGAACTTCGCTTTTCTCAGTAACAGTAATTTCTCCATCGGAAATTAGCCCTGGACCAAATGAAAAAATTTGTACTGCGCCAAGTTCTGCTAGCTCTTCTGCTGGAACATCACCTTCGTTTATTATATCCATGTTACCATCGGAGAAAATAACTAAAGATTCATTCCCGCCAGGCGTTTCGGTTTCACGATAAAGGTAACCATTTCGCATTACATATCCATAATCCCTAAAACCGTAGTAATCTCCATTAATCGCTATAATTGCATCATTTTCTTCAGCGATAACAGAGGTTTTTTCGTTTACATTTGTACCAAACGAGTTTTCAGCGAGTCCTGCCATTAGATATGAGCTATCACTTATAATAATATCTGCTATATATATGTCTGTATCATACTCCCTAATTGTACTTATGGAAACCTGTATATTTTCATCGATATAACTTGTTTCTGTGATAATTGGTTCACTAAAAGAAGTATCACTTTGGGATTCTATATCGGAATTTTGTGAATTATCTTGGTCAGAAGTAATATTTTGTTCGGTAAAATTTTCTGTGTTTACATCATCTAAAGCAATAACATTTTGTGGTATAACAAATCTATTAAGCAGGGTAAAACTAACATAGATAATCAAAAATAGTGTAGCACATGATTTCCAAACCTTTGATATTTGACATTTCTTCATCTTTTTGACAAACACCCAGTTTTTTTGAATGGAATAGCTAAAGAAAAACAAAGTTATATCCGCAATAATTTTGGATAGCACAGCGTTTTCGAGTAACATATCAAGACCTGTCGTAGAAACTGCACTGCATCCCATAATAAATATAAAGAGTGCGAAGTATTTTATAAAACTAAATACAGCATCGCCTTGTAAGCGAAAAACGGACTTTTTATTTATAATATAATTAACAACTCCTGATAAAATTCTTGATATAACAGTAGCAATCAATATATTTTCTGTTGAATAGAGTGACATTGTCTGCAAAATTACTGTGAAAAAAATAATATCTGTCAGAAACCCCGCTAAAGAACTTGCAATAAATTTTAATGGACGCTGATATATTAAAACCGAGTCACGGAAAGGGCGAAAATGTGACTGCTCATTGTTGTCAAAATATACTGTTTCTATTTTAACTGAGTAAATATCAGTTAGTTTTACTGCTTCCTCAAGAAAATTATATTCATATTCATATCGTAAGCCCTCAGTTTTCAGCGCTGTTTCAATAAGGTTTGTGGGTATTCCACGCAAACCTGTTTGCGTGTCTTTGCATGAAACTCCTGTGCCTACTTTAAATGCACGAGAGGTTATTTTATTGCCGAAATAACTTTTAAATGGTACGTTTTTCGCTTCGAAATCACGAGTTCCAAGTATTAGTGAGTTTGGATTAGATTTTAAGGCATTAGTCACCTTAATAATATCACAAATTTTATGCTGACCGTCAGCATCAGCTGTTATAAATCCGTGCTTAATATCTAAATTATCGATAGCAAACTTAAATCCTGTTTTTAAAGCCACTCCTTTACCTTTGTTTTTTTGATGCCTTATAATAAAGCAGCCAAGCTCCTTAGCTTCTGTAAGTACAGATGAACAAGAAGCATCACTCCCATCGTCTATGATAACTATATTATCAAACTTATTTTCTTTAAGTTCTTCTAACAAAGTTATCAATTTGTTAGTCGGCTGATATGCCGGTATGATGATTATAGTATTCTGCACATAAACCTCCTTAAGTTCATTGACAAATATTTCTTGTCAGTCTATACAAAACAAATTGCCTATTTTGTATTATACGAACATATTATATAAACTTAACCTTAAACGCACTTTAAAAATTTTAATTATTTCAAAAGATATAAGCTGTTTTATTATGTCCCAAAAGATACTTGCATAAGGATAGTAAAAAGCACTTATCAACATAAAAATTGATAAGTGCCTAAAGTATGTTATAAAAACTTTAGAATTGAAATAGTATTCCAACAAAGGCAGAAAATGTAATCCAAAAGATGGGATGCAGTTTGAATTTAAACACACCAACTAAAACAAGGGTAAATAATATGCTTGTTTTTATATTAAACATATCTAAGATATTACCACTTATAATAGCTTTGTCTACAAATATTACTGACGAAGTAAGAATGCCTAATACAGCTACTAGTATTAGTGCTAAAACTGTAGGTCGAATTCCATCAAATGCAGCACGTACATAGCTGCTTTCTTTAAATCGCTTTAAAAATCGTGCGATGATATTGATGATAATTACACTAGGGGTAACTAGACCAAGTGTAGCCACAAAAGCTCCTAAGATACCCTCTAAGTGATATCCAGTATAGGTTGCCATATTAACTCCGATAGCTCCAGGTGTACTTTCTGATATGGCAATCATATCAGCTAGGGTTTGGGCACTAAACCAACCATAATGTTCGCCCATTTGACTCAAGAATGGAATGGTAGCTAAGCCACCTCCAAGAGCGAATAAACCTGTTTTAAAGAATTCAAAAAATAAAAGAAGTAAATTATTCATGGCTGCTACCTACTTTCATTTTTATGATACCCACAACAATAGCCATTATAGTAAGAATAATAACAGAGACATCAAATAAAAGGGAAACCATAAAGGTGATTAAAAATAGTGTAATGGAAAATAAATCTTTGATACTATTTTTGGCAAGTTTATAAATCGAGTGAAGCACTATTGCGCTGATACCAACTCTTAATCCATTTAATGCATGTACTACGATGCTTAATTCAGTGAAGTTAGTAATAAATGCAGCAATAATGGTTATGATGATAAGTGATGGTGCTACAATACCGGCTGTAGAAAAGATGCTTCCTATAAGGCCTTTTTCATTATAGCCTACAAAGGTAGCGACATTGATGGCAATAATTCCAGGGGTACACTGAGCAACAGCATAATAATCCATTAAATCTTCTTTTGAAACCCACTGATGTCTTTCGACAACTTCTTTTTCAAGTATAGGAAGCATGGCATAACCACCACCAAAGGTTACTGCACCCATTTTAAAGAAAGTACTAAATAAATTAAGATATGTATTCATTAAATTCTCCTATTCTAATTCACAATATATTGGATAATGATCTGAGGGATAGGCACCATTGAAATCGGTAGTGATAATGATGCAGGTTTTTACTTTAAAAGATGTACTGGTAAAGATATAGTCAATAGGTCTAGTTTTTTGTCTTATAAATCCAAAACCGGCATGAATGGTGTTGTGTCCTAAATGTTGAACTTGACTATAGGTATCGTTTAAAAAATTAATTTTTTCAAAGAAACTCTTAAAGGCTGCACTATTTAAATTGGTATTAAAATCGCCCATTAAGATTAAAGGTTCCTTTGTTTGTTTAAGGATATCTGCTAATATTGTCAGTTCTTTTCTGCGGGTGTAAGGAAGTAAGTGGTCTAAGTGGGTATTGAATACTACAAAGCTTTTATCAGTCTTAATATCTTGTAATTTAACATAAGTGCATATTCTTGGGAATATACTAGACCATAATCGACTTCCAGGAAGTTCAGGTGTTTTAGAGAGCCAAAAAGTGGACTCTTCTATAGGACGATATTTATCTCTGCGATAGGCAATATCTGTTTGTTCATTAAAGCGTGTTAAAGAATTATATCTGCCTTTTCCTGAGAAGTTATATTCAGGAAGAAGCTCTTGAAGTTGTATCTTTATAGAGGGTGTTAATTCTTGGACACCAATAACATCGGGTTTATAAGTATGGATAATATTTAATACATGATTTTTTCTGTTTTCCCAACGCATTTTATGTGTTGTGAATTGTGTATCATTTTTTAAATTAAAAGACATTACTTTCATAAACTCACCTCATTTAAAACAAAAGCATTAGTTTATTTACTAATACTTTTCTTTGTCTTGTCACTAAGAAACAATGCTGTTTTTTTAGAAACCATAATATCTTGACCGCTAAAGGTAATAATAGAATAGTTAGAAGCAGCTAGTGATCTGAATTTTTTAATCTGTTTAACGGATTTGAATTTAATTAGTTTACCACTTGTAACAATACTATCTTCATTTGACCAATAACGATTTCGATAACCAAGAAGAAAAAATTGTCCTACAAAAATTAGTGTTAATGCAATGCCTAAAGCAGCGCTAACTTGATCAGCCGTAAGCTCTCCGATAAAGGCAGTGATAATTCCTAATAAAATACCAATAACACTAACTATCTGAACACCTAATGCATGATTGTTTAGTTGATAATCTTTTCTAGTAAGTAATATTTTCTTTGTTTCTTTAAGCATTCTTTGATACTCTTTTAAAAATGAAAATAATAGTAATGATCCTAGTGCTGACCCTATTAATAGATATAACATAGTATACTCCTTCTAAAGATTTTCTTAAATTTTTATAAATAATAGTTTATCATGTTTTTTGTTAAATTAATAGATATTGTTAAGGGGTTCATGTTAAAATGATATAGAAAGAAACGGTGATAAAATGAGATCAAAAATTACGCAAGAAATGCAAGAAAAGATATTAACGTTTTCCATAAGTGGCATTATTATTGTTGCCTTTTATTTATTGATATACAATATTGATCCTATTTATGATTTCATTGATGGACTTATTAAAGTCATAACACCTTTTATATTAGGGTTCGCATTATCCTTCTTACTAGGGGTGTTATGCAATAAGATTGAATATGGTTTATTTAAGAAATTATCCTTGTCTAATGGAACAAAACGTAAGCTATCGGTAACATTAACAGTATTTATTTTTATTGTTGTGTGTTTAAGTTTTGTAGTATTAGTTGGCTCACAAGTAATAAATAGTATTCGTATTTTTATTGATAATTATGCAGTATCAATTGCTGAAAGTAGTGTTTATTTTTCGGAACTATTAAGTGAAGTAGAGGTTATCAATGATATTTACAATTGGGCTAATGACTACATCACTGAAAATATTGAAAATGCAGTAAATATCTTTACTGAACAAGTGCCAGTAGTATTAGATTACTCTTTAAATTTCATGACGAATTTTGTTAATTTCTTTATTGCCCTGATTGTTGCAGTATATATTATGCTAGATAAAGAGCGTTTTTACCGTAATGTTAAACAACTTGTTTATGCTGTATTCAATAAAAAGCATGCTGATTGGCTACAAGAGTTAGCAGCAACTTCTAGTACAATGTTTAGAATGTTTGTGGTTGGTAAATCCATTGATTCATTAATTATTGGTATATTGTGTTATATTGGGATGACACTTTTAAGAATTGATTTTGCATTATTAATCAGTTTTATTGTCGGTGTAACTAATATGATTCCTTTCTTTGGTCCTTTTATAGGAGCAATACCTGGACTAATTATATTATTGATTACAAGTCCTCAAGAATCATTGATTTTTGCAATATGGATTTTAGCTTTACAACAATTTGATGGTAATATCTTGGGTCCTAAAATTTTAGGTAATTCTATGGGGCTTCCTGCACTATGGGTGATGTTTGCGATTATTGTTGGTGGATCGCTATTTGGAATTGTCGGGATGTTTTTAGGGGTGCCGGTCTTCTCTATAATTTATATCTTAGTTAAAAAGGATATCAAAAAGAGATTGCAACAAAAGAAAATAACTGTTGATTAAAATATACAGTTAATAAATAATAGACAAAAGGCAGCTTTGCAGGAAGAAACAAGTGTTCTTCTTTACAAGGTTGCCTTTTATTTTTACATAAATAAATCTATTTTTTTGTATTTTATTTAAATAACATATCTGAATAGGTTGGGATGTTGTAACATTCTTTTGGGGCGATGTTTTCATAGTCATCAATAATAGTTCGCATGGCATCCAATAATGGAACTACTTCTTTGCGAATACGTAAGCCACAATTTAATTTATCATCTAACTGGTTTAATTCTGTGATTAATTCACTACAACTGAAACTTAATTTGTTTAAGTCTTCAATGGTAGTAGTTAATCGTTCGATAATTTCTGTAAAATAGCTAGTAGATATTACTGATGATGGTACTTTATATAATAAATTCAAATGCTTGATTATATTTGGGATGATTTCCTTGTGTATCATTGTATTCATAGTTTTGGTTTCGATATTAATGGTGTTATTGTACTGTTCAATTAGAATGTCTTTGCGAGCTTCAAGCTCTTTTTCATTAAACACGTTATTTTTTGAATAAAGTTTAATGATTTTATCGCTAGTGTAGTATCCAACTGCTTCGATATAAGATGGAATATTTACTAAGCCACGTTGTTGGGCTTCATCTTTCCAATCATCTGAGTAACCATCTTTTGAGAATAGGATACGCTTATGATCTTTAATTATGCGTTTGCAAATTTTTAAAGCTTTCTCGCGTATATCTTGTTTATATTTTAAATCTTCTAACTCTAAAGCTATATCATTTAATACATCTGCAAGCATAGTGTTTAAAGCAATATTAGCTGAAGCGGAGGATAAAGAAGAGCCTACCATTCTAAATTCAAATTTATTTCCGGTGAATGCCATTGGTGATGTGCGATTACGGTCCGTATTATCTTTTGGCACATAAGATAAACCACCAATAGAATTAAAGTTGTTGTCATTTTCGTTTTTATTTCCTTGGTAAGCTCCGTCCTCAAGGTTTAATAAAATGTTTTCGATGACATCACCCATATATATAGAGATGATTGCAGGAGGTGCCTCGCTTGCTCCTAAACGATGATCATTTCCAGCTCCAGATGCAACAATACGAAGTAATTCAGGGTAAGTGTCAACCGCTTTAATAAAGGCGCAGACAAAGAGTAAAAAGCGTACATTTTCAGAAGGTTTATCCCCAGGTTCAAATAAGTTTTGTTTATCATCACTAACTAGAGAATAATTGTTGTGCTTTCCTGAACCATTAATTCCTTTAAAAGGCTTTTCATGAAGAAGACATGCGAAACCATGTTTTTCTGCTGTTTTCTTTAAAATATCCATAGTTAATTGATTTTGATCTACGGCAATATTTACGTGAGAAAATACAGGTGCTAGTTCAAATTGGCAAGGTGCAACTTCGTTGTGTTCAGCTTTTGCATATATTCCTAGTTTCCAAAGTTCTTCATTTACTTCTTTCATAAATGCAGCCACACGTGTTGGAATGCTTCCGAAATAGTGGTCATCCATTTCTTGAGCTTTTGGTGGTAGTGCACCAAAAAGGGTTCTTTGACATAATTTTAGATCGAGTCTTTTTTCGTAAAAACCTCGATCGATTAAAAAATACTCTTGTTCAAGCCCTACCATAGGAGATACATGTTTGACATCTTTATCGCCAAAGATATTTACAATCTTTGTGGCTGCACTATCTACCGCATCGCAAGATTTTAAAAGTGGTGATTTTTTATCTAAACTTTCTCCTGTATAAGAGATAAATACAGTAGGAATACAAAGTACATTATCACGAATAAATGCTGGGCTTGTGCAGTCCCAATAAGTATAACCACGAGCTTCAAATGTTGCGCGAAGTCCACCACTTGGAAAGCTAGATGCATCAGGTTCACCTTTGATTAAACTTTTTCCTGAAAAACGTACTAAGGGCATATTGTCCCTATCGGGTTCAATAAAAGATTCATGTTTTTCAGCTGTCGATCCGGTCATCGGTTGAAACCAGTGAGTGAAATGAGTACAGTTGTTTTCTAAAGCCCAACGTTTCATTGCGTGGGCAATGTCATCGGCGGTATTGCGGTCTAATTTACTTTCTTTTGATACCGTTTTTTTCCAAGCGATATAAGAAGGGTGAGGCAAACGCTCTTTCATAAGGTGTTCATTGAAGACTAAAGAGCCAAAGTTACTAAAGGGATTTGATTTATTCATAATTTTCTCCTTTTTAAGTTATTATTATTGTATGTTAAAATTAGGTTTTGTCAACCAAATACAAAAAAATAAACAAAAAACACACAAAAAAATTGAATATATAATCAAATTACTAATTATTTTCGTACTAAAGTTGTAAAAAAATTGCATTTATTAATAAAAATACAATTTTTAAAATAATCATAATTAACTTCGTTATTACTATACTATAGAGAGGTGATATTATGGTTGAGGTAAAGCAGTTGAGTATAAATAATATTCGTTTTGTCCATGTGGTTATTCATTTGCCTAAAATTTCTACACAATTGATTTATTGTACTAAAGGAATTTTGTTTGATCAATATTGGAGTATAGAAGAGCTGCATAAGCATGAAAACGCACTTGTATGTATTGGTAGTGGAAAAACAGTGGAAGAATTGATGAGCAATACTGTTGATTATATTTCTCTTTCAGCACAAGCAATTGGAATTGAAAAGTCGATGCAAGGGAAGGATGCGTTGCTTAAAATGTTTAATGAAAATTAAATATATTGTTTTTTTAGCCATTGTTTTTCTTATCGCTGTGCCTACTTTTTTAATCTATTCGATTAATGAACAGATTCGCCCTCAAATTGCGAGCATAGCTAAGGTAGAGGCAAGTAATGCAGCAACTAATGTTATTTTACATGCAGTCCAGTCATTAAAACTAGATACCAATGATTTAGTTTATAACACGTATGATGAAAATGGAAAAGTTATTGGTATAAACTATAATACTATGAAATTAAATACTATTTTAAGTGAAGGGTTAGATGCATCCGAGCGCTCGCTTACAGCAATGTCGAATGGTGAAATGGATCCTAATACTCATATTTTATATTATGATCGTGGGATTATCTATTCAGTACCTTTTGGATATTTTACAGGCATTGCACTGTTTTCAGAATTTGGACCCAAGATAGATGTACGATTAAAAGTCCTTCATACTAATCATGGTGAAATACAGGTTACAACTTCTCCTTATGGTATAAACAATACTTTGGTAGAAATTGATTTAGTGATCACTACGCAGATGACCGTGATTACACCTTTTTTAGTTAATACAGTTCCTATTGATTGTAGAATACCTTTAGTGATTCAAATTACCCAAGGAGAAATACCGAATGTAATCTTTGAAAAAATTGTATAAAAAAAAGACTTGAATATTTCAAGTCTAATATAAAGCTAAGCGAACTTCACTTACGCCTTCAACTTCATCTAGTAGAATTGCTTCAATACCATCTTTTAAGGTATCATCAAGAGATAAGCAGTCAGCACAAGCTCCAAGCATTCTGACATATACAATACCATTTTCAAAAGCTACGTATTCAACATCACCACCATCTCGTTGGATGTAGGGGCGAATCTTATTGAGTGTTTCTTTGATTTTATCTTCTGTAGTTTTCATAGTCTCTCCAATATCGTTAAATATAAATAAAAGGTTACTAGGGTAATAAAAATACCCCAAAAGATACCGCCAACGATTTCAATCCATTTATGCCCAAGAACATTTTTTATTTTAGTTAAATAGATGGGATCGTTTAATTTAGTTTGGGTTAAAGATTGAATATCTTTAATTAACTGTTGAGTTATTTTAATATTTTGGCCAGCATAATAACGCACATTTGCAGCATCATAACAAACGATTAATGCAAATATTAAAACTACAGCAAAAATAGAGGTATGAATACCTTCGCTAATTCCGATAGAAACAGCTAATGCAACGACGGTTGCAGTATGTGAGCTCGGAAAGCCCCCGCTATCAAATATAATTTCTAAATCCCATTTTTTATGCATACGGTAATAGAATATCGGTTTAACAATTTGTGCTGTAAGGTTAGCTGTTATTGCTGCAATAAGTGGGAAATAATCCATAATTGTACCTCTTTACTAACGCCCATAAAGTATAGCATATATCTACTATTTTTAACAAGAATTACTATAACATAATAGTTAATAATAGTTAATAATAAAGTTTTAACTAAAGTAGATATCTTTTACAATAGAAAGAACTATGATAAAATTATTACAGGAGGTAGTCCATGAAAAAAGCACTTGTTTTAGCAGGAGGAGGAGCCAAAGGAGCTTATCATATTGGCGTATTAAAAGCACTAAAACAATATCCCATGGATTTTGATATTGTTGTAGGAACAAGTATCGGAGCTTTGGTTGGTGCTATGGTTGCCCAACACCAAAGTGATAAAATCATTACTATTTTTGAAAAGATTACAGTGGAAGATGTTATTGCTGGTGGAGTTTCAATTAGTGAAAATATTGATGAAATTATAGAGAAGAAAGCAGAAGTTTATCGTTTTTTTAAACAAATGGTTAGCGATGGAAGTGTGGATATCACTCCTTTAAAATCTTTAATTAATTCCTGTGCTGACTATGAACTTCTGATGAAGTCCACTATCGATTTTGGTTTAGTTACTTATGACATATCAAATAATCAAGCGCATATGTTGACTAAAAAAGATTTTAATAAAGATAACTATGCATCGTATTTATTGGCTACTGCAAGTTGTTTTCCTGCTTTTCCTGTTTGTGAAATAGAAGGTAATTATTTTGTCGATGGTGGTTATGTAGATAATTGCCCAGTAGAATTAGCACTTAAAATGGGTGCAGATGAGCTAGTAGTAATTGACCTTAACCATAAAATTACTCATCCAGTTTTTATAGGTAGACCTAATATTAATTATGTCCGTGCCAAAGAAGATTTAGGTTCTTTTCTAGATTTTGAACGTAGTAGTATCGATCTTCGTGTTGAATCGGGCTTTTATGATATGTTACAAGCATTAAAGAAACTAGATGGTGTAACATTAAACTTTGTTAAAGACACATTAAATGAAGAAGTCATCAAACAATATTATCGTAAAATTTTAGTTTATGAGATTGCATTAAACAAAGGTAAAATAAGAAAGACACTGAATCCATTTAAAGATCAACCATGCACTTCTTATTTGAAAAATTATAGTGAAAGAAGTATGCTTTCTATTAATGAGTACGCTACTATCGCACTTGATATTGTATATAGTATCTTTTTTGGACATACTAATGAAGTTATGATCGAAGAGGAAGCAATGCAAAAATGTATCAATTATTATCGAGATCATCAAGATGAATATCAAAATATTAATTTAGATAGTCGTTTTTTAAGGGTAAGCCAAGTTAGAAAGCTATTAAATGATTTATCACAAGCTCAACTAATTTGTTTTATAGTTAAGTTATTAGATGAACAAAATATAAGTAGTGTACAATTAATTTTGATGGGCTTATTTCCCAAAGAAATTAGTGCGGCATTGCTTCTTAGAACACAATTAGAAATTGTTGATGAAAAAATTAATTAAAATGATATAATACTATTTGATTGGAGAAGGACTATGCAATTAAAGATAGGGCAAATTTTAGAAGGAACAATTACAGGTATTCAAGCTTACGGTGCCTTTGTGATGTTTGATGAAAATACATCAGGACTAATACATATTTCTGAAATTTCTGATGGTTATGTAAAAGATGTCAAAAACTTTGTGAATATTAAAGACAAGGTAAGTGTTAAAGTAATTGATATTGATGAAGCTGGAAAACAAGCTCGATTATCATTAAAAGCGACACAGATGACTACTTTTAGAAAAGCAAGGATGAAACAAAAGAAGTATTATTTACCTGAAAATAAAATAGGTTTTAAATCAGTTGCGGAAGCCATGCCAAATTGGATTGAGGATGCAAAGAAGGAGATAAACAATGATTAAATTTGACACAACACATGCTTTTTTACAAGAAGATATTCTTGCGTATCAACAAGAAGTAACCAAAATACATCAATCGTTAATAGATAAAACATGTAATGGGAATGATTATATAGGATGGGTTAGCTGGCCTAAAGATTACGATAAAGAAGAGTTTAATCGTATTTTAGAAGTATCAGAAAAAATAAAAGACAAGTGCGAAGTATTATTGGTATGCGGAATTGGTGGATCATATCTTGGAGCACGAGCTGCGATTGAAATGGTACAAGGGTTATATCCAGAGAATAATACAGAAATTATATTTATCGGAAATACTTTTTCAAGTACCTATTTTAAACAAATCGAACAATACATAGAAAACAAATCAGTAGTTTGTAATGTTATTTCTAAGTCAGGTACAACAACAGAAACTGCAATGGCTTTTAGAATGATTAAACAAATGATGGAAAAGAAATATGGAAAAGAGGAATGTAAAACTAGAATTCTGGCAACTACAGATAAACAACGTGGAACATTAAAAGAGTTAGCTGATAAAGAAGGATATCAAACTTTTGTGATTCCTGATGATATCGGTGGAAGATTTTCAGTTATTACAGCAGTGGGCCTTCTTCCATTGGCATTAGCTGGAGTTGATGTTAAAACATTGATGGCTGGTTGTGCGCAAGCTTATGATGATTTTAATAATGATGATTTAAAAAATAATGTAGCTTATCAATATGCAGTTGCTCGCCGTATTTTAGAAAATCAAGGAAAAGTGGCAGAAATGTTAGTTACATATGAGCCTCAAATGGCAATGATTGCTGAATGGTGGAAACAATTATTTGGTGAATCTGAAGGAAAAGATGGAAAAGGTGTTTTACCGTGCAGTGCTAATTTTTCGACGGATTTACATTCACTAGGACAATTTGTTCAGGATGGAAATAAAATATTGTTTGAAACTTTAGTTTTAGTAGAAAAACCAACACTAGATGGAGTTTTCCCAAGTGATGAAGATGATTTAGATCATATGAATTATCTTGCAGGTAAAAGTTTAGATTGGGTTAATAAAATGGCTTGTCAAGGAACACTAGAAGCCCATGAAATCACTGGTAAAGTACCTAATTTAATATTAACTTTAGAAGATATGAGTGCTTATTCTTTTGGGTATATGTGCTATTTCTTCTTTAAAGCTTGTGCTATGACTTGTTTATTAATCGATGTTAATCCATTTAATCAACCAGGAGTAGAAGTTTATAAAAAGAATATGTTTAGACTATTAGGTAAAAAATAAAATTAAAAGGAGTTGTTTAAAAATACTAGTATAGTATTGTTTAAACAACCTTTTTTTTGTAAAATAGAAGTACTTAGGAGAATAATATGAGAAGACACTTACAAAAGGTTAGTGATGACTTAGCATATAGTTGGCTAAAAAATGCTCGCACAGGAATTTTTTCTGTTGTAGATGATGGATATCCTTATCAAATACCAGTAAATTTTGTGGTAATAGAAGATAGTATTTATTTCCACTGTGCAAAGCAAGGTAAGAAATTAGAACTTATAGAAACAAGTAATAAAGTAGGGTTTTGTATTGTTGAAAAAGATACCGTTGTTCCTGAACAATTCTCTACAGATTATGGTAGTGTAATAGCACAAGGACAGGCGACTATACTAGAAGATGATGCTTTAAAAAAAGATGTTTTATATGCCCTTTGTTTAAAATACAGCAAAGATTATATGCACCTTTTTGATAAAGAATATGAAGGTAGTATTGCTTATTGTGAAGTAGTGAAAATTAAAATTAGTAGCATCAGTGGTAAAGTTTCGAAGAATCGAATAAAAGAAGTTCAATAAAAAGGAGAGAAAGAAAATGAACAAAGTATTTGAAGTAGTAGAAAATTTAGTCAAAGAAGTAAAAGAAACACAACAAGAAAACATTGAATTAAGTGCAAAAGCAATTGTAGAAACGCTAAAAAATGGTGGTATTATCCAAGCGTTTGGTGCAGGACATTCTAATGCTGGAGCATTAGAATTAACACATCGTGCTGGAGGATTTATCCCTACTAAAAACATTAAAGAACCAGCAGGTGGTGCATATGAAAGTGTTGAAGGTGTAGGAACCTCATTCATGAAAAAAGTGGATGTAAGAGAACACGATGTGGTGTTTGTTATATCTAATTCAGGAAGAAATCCTTTACCCATCGAAGTAGCACTAGGGGCAAAGAAAAAAGGAGCAGTAGTTATTGCGGTAACTTCACTTGAAGCTTCTAAACAATTAAAATCAAAACATAGCTGTGGAAAAAATCTTTATGCGATAGCAGATATCGTACTAGATAATCGTATCCCAGAGGGAGACAGTGTGATTGATGTTGAAGGAGTTGATTCTAAAGTTTGTGGTATGTCTACAGTAACAACTTCATTATTACTACAAGCAGTAACACTAAGAGCAGTAGAGTTATGCTTAGAAGCAGGAATTACACCGCCGATATATAAATCACAAAATATTGATGGTGGTAGAGAATTTAATGAAGCGCTAGAACAACAATATTTACATCGTTTATATAGAATTTAAAATAAGAATAATGCATAAGAAAAGGCGAAAGATAGGTTATCCTATTTTCCGCCTTGTTTTTTTTTATTCGACTATGGTTATCTTATCTTTTATTCCATCGGTAGAAGTAATATAAAAGTCATCAGCATAAAAGCCATTTTCATCTTCTTGTTTGTTCTCGTTATTTTCCATTATCCATATTGCCTCAGCTGGAGTTTCAGGATAGAGTTCATTGTAAGCTTCTAATACTTTTTTGCCTTCTTCTATACTTAGGCTGAATAAAGAAGTAGATAGGACATCAGCATCACCGCTATTTAAAGTAAGTATAGAAACGGAACGATAATAATTAGCGGGCATTAAAGTATCTGGATCAATGATGTGATGATATATTTTTTGATCTTCGCCATAGAAGAAACGTCGATAATCGCCACTGGTTACTAAAGATATGCTTCCTGTAACATTAAGAGTGATTACAGAATTACCAGTTTCAGGATGTTCAATCCCCAATACCCAATCGCTATCATCAGGTTTAGTGTTAATAATTCGAGTATTACCACCAGCATTGATAAATCCTGCATAGGTATCCTCTTGAAGTGCTTCAACTATTTTTTCAGCACTATAACCCTTAGCATTACCACCTACATCTAAAGAAACACACGGATTGTTGATATATACAGTTTTTTCTTCTTCATTAATCTCAATATATTGCCATCCTGAACAAGCTTTAGCTTCTTCTAATTCTTCATTACTAGGAATAGGAGCTAGTGTTCCAGACATATTTAATAAAATACCTTCATCACGATATTCATGCCAAACTTTTAATACACTACCGATAGTGATATCAAATTTACCGTTAGTTAATTCATACATTGTTTGTGCATTCAAAAGCAGTTCTAATATTTCATCATCAACTACTACTGGGGCAATACCAGCATTATCATTAATGGTTTTGATGTTATTTATGCCTTCATATTCATTGTAGATATCAAAGTAATCGTTATATTGTTTAAATAATTGTACTGTAGTATCCATCTTTTCATTAAATGATGCCTCATTTTCTTCATAAGTAGTTAAAGTTACAAAAGTATCAAAACCTGCAGTTAAGTCAGTATCACTGTAGCGGTCTAGATTAGCTGTATTAGTAGTTTGACAACCAACTAATATCGTTAAAATAAGAAGTATGGATATAATTTTTTTCATGTTATCACCTTTTCAATGTTATCGATATTTTTGATTATAGCATATATTTACTTTTTCACAACCATAAGTGCTAAATTAAAATAGTATAAAAACAAGAGTAGAAACAAGTAAAAAATAACAAATAATTGTTTACTTTACCAATTTTGATTTAATTTGTGAAATTTATAGTAAAAAACACTAATTTAACCTTTAAAGTTATTCCATTGAGTTTAAGCAAGTGGTATAATAGCAATGGTTTTATAACAAATAAGGCTTGTTTAAGTCGTATCTAGTATAAAATAAGAGGAACGAAAGGATTAGGTAGATAGAATGGCATTTTTAACAGGAAGTATGAGAAAACATGTTAATGGACACAAAGAACTTACAAGTCATGCAGATCTTATTCAAGTTGAAGCAGGCAATGAAGTTTTAATTCCTTTAACTAACATGGGTTCTATGAAAGTTGAAGTCTTAGTTAAAGAAGGTGATTATGTACATGTCGGTACAAAAGTAGCACAAAGAAATGATCACTTTCAAGTACCGCTGTTTTCTTCTGTTTCAGGAACAGTAAAAACAATCAAAAAAGTTATGCACGCAAGTCTTACACCAGTGGATCATTTAGTTATTGAGAATGATCAAAAATATGTAAAGGAGGCACCATTAACTCCTATTGATCCAGAGACTTCAAGTAATGAAGACTTAGTGGAATTTATGATGAATGCAGGTATCGTTGGTTGTGGTGGAGCAGGGTTTCCTACCTATATCAAATATAAGGGAATTAAAGGTATTAATACTTTAATTATTAACGCAGTAGAGTGTGAGCCCTATATCACAGCTGATTATAAAATCATGCATGATCAATTAGCAGACTTAGTATTAGGGGTAAGTGCACTTAAAAAAATGTGTGGCGCTAGTAAAACATTAGTCTGTATAAAAAATACTAAAAAAGAATTTATCCCAGTTTTAACAGAAGCATTTAAGTTATATAACGATGTTGAAGTTAAAGGTGTACCGGATGTTTATCCAATGGGTTGGGAGAGAACATTAGTATATCAAGTATGCAAAAAACGTTATGATCGTATTCCAAGTGAAATTGGAATAATTGTAAATAATGCAACAACAGCTATAGCATTTGCAGAAGCAATGCGTACAGGTATGCCAATTGTTAATAAAATTGTAACAGTATCAGGAGATGGTGTTAATACACCAAGTAATGTATCAGTACCAGTAGGGGTAAGCGCACAAGAAGTAATTAAGGCTTGTGGTGGCTATGTGGGTGAAGATGTATTGCTTATTGCTGGTGGACCAATGATGGGTAAAACAATTACTAATGATTTATTTGTTATTACACCATATTCTAATGCTTTAACAGTATTGAAAAATACTGCTAAAAATGAAGTGGCTTGTTTACGTTGTGGTAAATGTAGTGATACTTGTCCATCAGGGTTACAACCAGTTCGTATTAATATGGCAGAAAAAACTAAAGATGTTGATAGTTTAGAGAAGTTAGATATCAACAGTTGTATTGAGTGTGGATTATGCACCTATATTTGTCCATCAAAAATTGATGTGACAGAAGGAATAAGAAGAGCGAAACGTTATATGTCTCTTCGTAAGAAATAGTGGGAGGGATATAAAGATGAAATTTACTTTTAAACCATCTCCAAACTATCGTGATCAACTAAGTACAGGAAGAGTTATGCTGGAGCTAACAGTAGGACTTCTTGTAGTATTCTTAGTAACGTTGGGTTTTTATGCAACGAATCCGGAGTATGGAATGAATCATGTAGTACGTGCTGTATTATTGATGTTGACAGCAGTAGTTACAGCTTGCTTAACTGAAGCAATTTGGTGTGTATGCACTAAAAAAGATTTAAAAACATCAATTAAAAACTCATATCCTTGGGTTAGTGCAATTATATTAGTGTTAATGTGTCCAATTAATATGGATTATTATCCATTAATTATTGCAACAATTGTAGCTATATTCTTTGGGAAACTAGTGTTTGGAGGTTTTGGACAAAACATCTTTAATCCTGCAGCAGTAGGTAGAGCAGTTATTTTCTCTTCTTTTTCAGGAGCAGTGGCTGCAGATGTAGTAACAGGGGCAACACCAACAACGGCAATTGCTTCTAACGGATGGTTAGTAAGCAATGAAAGTGCACCTATCTTAATGGAAGAATTTGGTGGACTAACCAATATGCTTGTTGGAAATTACTCTGGAGCAATTGGCGAAACTTCAGCAATTGTTATTCTTCTTGTAGGAATTTTCTTAGCATGGCGTAAAATTCTTGATTGGCGCGTGCCAGTAACTTACATAGCAACAGTATTTGTAATTACTTTAATAATTGGATTAACACACGGTGTAGGTGTATGGTATCCAATGTATCATATTTTAACTGGTGGTTTAGTATTTGGAGCTGTATTTATGCTTACTGATCCAGTTACTAATCCTACTTCAATTCCAGGAAGAATAATCTTTGCGATTGGGGCTGCAGGTTTAACTGTGGTAATTCGTTTAATGTCGAACCTTCCTGAAGGGGTATTATATTCTATTTTAATTATGAATATGCTTACACCGATGATTGAAAAAGCATTAGATAACAATCAAATTAAAGCAGCAAATAAAAATATGTTGGCAGTATCTATAGTGTTTATTACGGTTGTCGCAGTTGGCGTATTAAGTGGAACTACATTGGAAGCTAGTGAAATTAGTGGTCCAACAGTAGAAGTAAACGGTAATGTATATACAGTAACTTCACAAGGATACCAAGGAGATAATATCTTTGCGGTAGAAGTTGAGAATGGAGCTGTAATAGGAGTTGAATGTACAACTTTTGTAGATACACCAGGAATTGGTGATAAAGCAACAGCAGAAGATTACTTATCTACTTTTACGGGTAAAGTAGTTGGTGATGATATGGATATTGTTTCTGGAGCAACAGTAACTAGTAATTCAGTTATCAATGCAGTAAATGCTGCATTAGATGCGGCGAAGTAAGGAGGAGCTAACATGAAAATATTAAAACTTACAGTATTTTTGGCAGTTGTTGGAGCTCTTGCGGGTGGTTTACTAAGTTTCGTAAATAGTATTACTGAACCAATTATTGAGGCTCAAGGAATGGCTGCTGAATTAGCAAACTTGGAAGTAATTTTCCCAGATGCTGAATTTGAAGAAATAGAATTTGTAGATGAAAGTGGACTTATTGAAAACGGATATGTAGCTGTAGATCAAGGTTATGCCTTTAAAGCAGCGGTTATCGGTTATAATAGTGGCTTTCCTATTGAATTCTTAATTGGATTTGATTTAGATGGAAACATTGCAGGATTTGAAGTTTTAGCACAACAAGAAACTAATGGTCTTGGAAGTAAAATAACTGAAACAGAATTTAAAGATAGTGTTGTTTCAAAAACAGTTAATGATAACATTGATGTTATTAGTGGAGCAACAGTAACTAGTAATGCTGTTATTGAAGGTATTAATGCTGCTAAAGTGATTTATGCAGAAGTTGCAGGAGTTGAGGTTTCTACTGAACAACCGACAGCACCTGAAAAACCAATTATTAAATTAAGCGATGACTTCTCAAGCTTTAATGCTACATTAGTTAGTGAAGCTGATGGAGTGTATAGCATAAGTGCAGAAGGATTTGAAGGAACTAATGTTTATGAAATTACTGTAGTAGATGGAGTTATTGCCACGGTAATGATGAGTGAATTTAATGATACACCAGGATATGGTGATAAAGTAACAGAAGATTATTTAAATACTTTTGTTGGTGCAGATTTAAATAGTGAAGTGGATGTTGTTGCTGGAGCTTCAGCAACAAGTAAATCAGCATTTGCTGCAATGAAGCTTGCATTGGAAGAATCTGGAGCAGTTGCTACAGGTAATACTGAAGATACTAGCAGTGAAGCATTATTCAGCACAGATAAAGTTACTGTTATGAGTGTTGATGGTGATACGTATAGCGTTACTTCAGAAGGATTTGAAGGAGCAATCGTTCTTGATATCACTGTTTCTAATGGAGAAATCAAGGATATCGTTGTAGTTGAACATGGAGAATCAATACCAACTGGTGTTAATGAAATGCCAGGGCGTATTTTAGAAAACGGTATTGAGGCAGATGTTGTAGCAGGTACAACTTATTCATCAGAGGCTATTAAAGCAGCAGTACAAGCGGTATTAGATTATAGTGCAAGTAGCACTACTACTGAAGATACTAGCAGTGAAGCATTATTCAGTACAGATAAAGTTACTGTTATGAGTGTTGATGGTGATACGTATAGCGTTACTTCAGAAGGATTTGAAGGAGCAATCGTTCTTGATATCACTGTTTCTAATGGAGAAATCAAGGATATCGTTGTAGTTGAACATGGAGAATCAATACCAACTGGTGTTAATGAAATGCCAGGGCGTATTTTAGAAAACGGTATTGAGGCAGATGTTGTAGCAGGTACAACTTATTCATCAGAGGCTATTAAAGCAGCAGTACAAGCGGTATTAGATTATATCGTAAGTGTAGAATAGAGGGGGATTAGAAAATGAATAAAATGGAAAATTTCAAAGCTGGTTTTATTAGAGAAAATCCAGTATTTGGCTTATACTTAGGTTTATGTTCAGCTCTTGCCATTTCTACTACACTAGACAATGCAATTGGAATGGGCGTTAGTGTTATTGTCGTATTAGTATTATCAAATGTAATTATTTCAGCTATTAGAAAAATTACTCCTAATGAAATTCGTATCCCAGTGTATATTGTGGTTATTGCTACATTAGTTACTTGTGTTGAAATGATACTACATGCATATATGTTATCGTTATATTCAAGTTTAGGTGAATTTATTAGCTTAATTGTAGTTAACTGTATTATTCTAGGTAGAGCAGAAGCTTTTGCTTCTAAGAATAACGTTGTTGATTCAGCGATTGATGGTATAGGTATGGGGCTTGGTTATACTTTTAGTTTAATTTTAATTTCAGCAACACGCCAATTACTATCGACTATGTCTTTATCTTTTAGTAATCCACTTACTAATGAAATAATATTTAATTTTGAATTAACATCATTGGAACCATTTAAAATTGATTTATTTGGATCTAATGTAGGAGCATTTTTAACTTTTGCATGTTTCTCTGCACTTTTTGCAGTATTAAAAAAACGTGCTGATGATAAAGCAAGTAAGGGGGCTAAATAATGGAATTATTTACTTTATTTCTTAGTGCGGTAATTATTAATAACATCGTACTTTACAACTTCCTAGGTATGTGCCCATTTTTAGGAGTTTCTAAAAAAAGCAGTTCTGCATTAGGTATGGGAGCAGCAGTAACTTTTGTTATTGTTGGTTCTTCAATCATTACTTACTTTTTATACTATTATGTATTAGAACCATTAAATATTGAATATATGCGTCTTATCTCATTTATTCTAGTTATTGCTTCTTTTGTGCAATTTACAGAAATGGTAATAAAAAAATTCTCTCCAACATTGTACAAATCGCTAGGTATTTTCTTGCCTTTAATTACAACTAACTGTGCAGTGCTTTATGTAGCACAAATCAATATTTCAAATAGTCATTCTGTAGTTGAAATGTTAGTGTATTCGGCAGCAGTTCCTATCGGATTTACTTTAGTACTATATATCATGTCTTGTATTCGTGAGCGTCTTGACATTGCAACAACACCAGAGTCATTTAAAGGTAATCCTATAGCGTTAATTACAGCTGCGCTTATGGCATTAGCAATAGGTGGATTTGCAGGTATTGTATAAGATGGAATGGCTTTATGCTCTAATATTTCTAGCAGTAATGGGCGGTGCCTATGCTGTCTTATATACATTAAATCATCGTACTGCAGTGCCAGAGGGATGTGAAGATTTAAAAGTAGATTGTGAAGGATGTAGAATTACTAGTTGTGGTTCACATCCGACACATCATGATAATGAAGGAGAAGTAAAAAATGATTAATGCAATCTTAATGATGGGTGTAACTGGTGCGGTACTGGGCTTAATCTTAGGTATAGCTGATAAAGTATTTTACGTTGAAAATGATGAGCGTACTAAAGCACTAACTGAACTACTTCCAGGATATAATTGTGGTGGTTGTGGTTATGCTGGATGTGGTGGACTTGCTGAGGCTATAATTACTAAGGAAGTAGATACCTTAGCTTTATGTAAACCTTGTAAAGCTGATCAAAAAGCTAAAATAGTAGAATATTTAGCTACTACACCAGGAGCTGATGGAACAACATTAACAGTAAAAGTTTAGAATATATGAAGAAGTTTTCTTATGAAAGCTTCTTTTTTTTGTAACAATAAAAGGATGGAATTTTTCCATCCTTTTATCAACTATTTTTTACAATAACTTTTACAGTAATGAGGGAAATTAGCACCTTCATTACCTGTCTTTTGACAAGAAATTTCAATGGTAGCTAATGAACATTTTTCACAATTTATATTGTGTGTACACTCCATAACATCACAACAGACACCTTGGTTTTCCATAGTTGACACCTCCTCTAGATATAGTATGGCTTAAATAGATAAGGTTATTATTCAAGATGTTCGTTTGTAAGTAGTGGCAGTATTTTGCTCTTTTCATTAAGTATACATTCTTGAGTGTTGTCCCAAGAAGCATCAGTAGCATAAAGTTGAATCGTACCTACTTCTTGTGCGCTTAACAACAGCGGTATATATTCTTTATTTAATGCAAGGGTTATAATTGCCGCTATCTTGGTAGAATTTTCATCTGTTAATTCTAATCCGCGATAATCTCTTAAATCAATAATACGAACTGCACTAATAAGTAAATCAACGATAGGAGGTTCATTTCGTTGTTGTATTACAGTATATAAATCAACCTTTTGATTTTCTACTAAAGTGTTACCTGCAACTTGGATAAAATTTACGTCAAAGGAGAAAGCGGTCTGTCCATAGTCTAATTCTTGTGCAGGTTGATCAGGGATGTTTAAGGGGGAGTAAATGGCATTATTTACGAAATATGATCCCTTGGGTATAAATACTTTATTTGATACAACATGATTAACTAGAAGTTGTTCATCAATAATCATCCAGTCTTGAATAAAAGATGCTGGTACACTAATCCAATCAATATCCTGTGTAGTGATGGTGTGCCTCATTGATAAATCATTAGAAGCAACAGGAATAGTTTGTAAGTTAAAATCTTGTTGCACTTGATAGGGATACCAAATATACATCATGAAGGGAATTTGAATTAATATAAAAAGAATTAGTGCAATGATTATACTGTTTTTCTTCATCGTTGAACCTCCTACTTTATATATTATCCAAAGAATTAAAAGTCCTACTATTATGAAAACTTAGTTAAATTAATATTAATCTTAAATATAATAAATTTCTAATTATCTATTTACAAATACACATCTATAAGATATAATAAATATCGCTACGAAAGACATGGCGGTTGTGGTGAAGTGGTTAACACATCAGATTGTGGCTCTGACATTCGGGGGTTCGATTCCCCTCAGTCGCCCCATTAAGAAATTAAAAATGACTTCTAAATATTTTGTCTAAAGACAGAAATAAAAGTCATTTTTTGTTTATAATAGCTTAATTAGTTATCCTGAGTTATCTCAATTATAGAATATGCTTTGTTTAATAATATTAATTGCATAATAGTTTTATATAGTGTACTATCGTATAATAATAAAAAAGAGCTCACTATTGGGTGAGCTCTAAAGAATTTTCTAAGACTACATTATCTTTGGTAATATAGAAGTGTAAGTGATCTCCAGCAGTTTGTCCTGTAGCGCCTTGACTAGCGATGATATCAGCTTGTTTAACTGAATCACCACTTGTTACATTAATGCTAGATAAATGACCATAAAACGAAGTGTAGCCACCGCTATGCTCAAGTATTATGTAATTGCCAAATACTTCATCATATCCTGCAACTTGAACAACTGCATCTTCGACTGCATAGATTTTAGCGTTATCAACTTCTGATCTAATATCATAAGCATAATGACCTTCATAACATAACCATCCACAAGTTACAGCATAATCATTCATAGGGCTAGTAAAATTTAAGCTTTCTTCATCATTAATAGTAGTTTCTTGCTGTATTTCTGTTGGCAAGGCTGTATTTAAGGTAGATGAAGTAGAATCATCTGCTTGATGAGGTAAAATTGGTTCTGCTGATATTATTTCAGGCTGTGATAATAAAGGAATGCTTAGACAAAGTCCTAATATAAGACAAAGTAAACTAATTTTTACGGAAGGTTTACGGTAGTTAAGGATGTGTACTATGCGTTTTTTAGTGTTTGAAGATTTAAGACTTAATGCCATAAAGTTATGATACTGTACCATATCTAGAATAGAGTGAGCAAAATTGGACTTATAGTTTAATCCTCTTTCTTTAAGAACACACTCATCACAAGAGAATTCTAAATCTTGAATAAAGGAATAATAGCCTATCCAAATAATTATATTGTACCAGTTAAGGGCTAAGATAATATTAGCAATACATTGTGTAAGGTAGTCTTTGCGATGTTTATGCATTAATTCATGAGCTAGAATGTGTTCTCGGGTTTCATCATTTATAGTAGTAGGTAAATAGATTTTTGGATGAAACAATCCAAAAAGGAAGGGTGAAGTTATTTCGTCAGATTCAAATACATCAATTTCTCGTCTAATTGCGAATCGAGTTATTTTTTTAATGCGTAAATAACTAATTAAATAAAATAAACCAAATAAGACAATACCACTTAACCAAAGTGCACTAACAATATCAACCATTGTAATAGAAGACCCATTGACTTCTTGAACTAGTGCATCAGCATGTATATTACTTTGAAACAATACTTCTTCAATATGTAGTGGAATGTTTTGTATACTAACAGATGAAGTGTAACTAAATGGAATCATTCCTAATAATACAAAACACCACAATGAATAATGAAATATTTTAGGAAGTTTAGGAGTGCATTGTCTAATAATAAGCAACACTATTATGATTACACTTAATTTTATTGATAATTCAGCGAAAGTTATAAATAATTGATTCATGGTTATTGTTCCTCCAATTGATTTACTAATTGTCTTAATTCTTTAATTTCCTGTTTACTAAGCTTTTTATCTGAAAGAAAGGTTGTTACAAACTGCGGTAAAGAACCATCAAAAGAATGTCTAACTATTTCATTGCTTTGTATTCTTTGTACCTCTTCTTTCGATATCTTAGAGGTTACAACTGCATTTTGATTAATCAAAACTCCACGTTCTTGAAGTCTTTTAAGAAAGGTGTATGCTGTTGATTTTTTCCATCCAAATTGTTGTAAACATAAAGAAGCTAAACTTGTTGATGAAAGTGGTTCGTTTTTCCAAATTAAGTTCATAAAGCTAATTTCTGTAGTGGTTAATTTCATATTTACCTCCATTCTACATCTGTAGACCTAACTTTATTCTACATTTGTAGACCTAATATGTCAATAGAAAATAATGTATTTTATATTAAGTGGATATAGTGATAGTTTTGAAATTATAGTATAAAAGAAGAGTAGTAACTACTATTTTATGTACTATTAATAAGTAATATTTGCATTTTAATAAAGTAAATTGGATAAGTAAATAATCCTAATAGAAGTAAAAAAAGAATACCTTTTTATCGCCTAAAAAGATTATTATAAGATGATAAGGAATTCTATTGAGTTTATAACTTGGTATGTTATAATAATCTGCGAGGTGGCTTATGTTAAAAATTAAAGTAGTGACGGATTCAGGTGCCGATTTAACACTAGAAGAAGAAAAAGCATTAGGATTAGATGTTGTTCGTTTACCTATTACTATTGATGATAAAGAATATTTAGAGGCTGTTGATATTGAGCGTGATAGCTTTATTAAAAAAATGAGAGAAGGGGCTACTGTTAAAACAAGCCAGCCTTCTATAGGTGAAATAACACGTGTTTGGGATAAAGCCTTATTAGAAGCAGAAGAATTAATCTATGTTCCAGTTTCTTCTAAGTTAAGTGGAAGTTATGCCAATGCTTTTATGCTTGCTAAGGAAGAGTACAAAGGACGAGTTACCGTATTAGATATAAAACAAGTTTGTTATCCACAACAACATGTCTGTAAAGAGATACAAAAAGCAATTGATTTAGGAATGACTGTACAAGAAATTAAAACTCTATTTGAAGAACAATCACAATTATGGGCTGTATTAATACCTGGTGATATTATTTATTTAAAACGTGGTGGACGTATTTCTTCTTCAGCTGCAGCATTAGCTAATCTTCTTAAAATATTTCCTATATTAAAAGTAGAAGATGGTGCTATTGATGTATATGATAAAGTACGAACAGCCAAGAAAGCATATCAAATTGGTATTGATGCCTGCTTAAAAGATATTCAAAATAAAGAGGACTATGCTTGGTATATAGTAGATGGTGATGCTATGGATGTTTCTTTAAAGCTACAACAAGATATTTTTGAAAAGTATCAAATAAAACCTGAGATAGTAGCAATGCATCCAGTTATTATGTCTCATACTGGACCAGGAACATTTTGTTTTGGAAGAGTTAAAAGGATTATAAAGTAATAAGGGTACACCGTGGTGTTCCTTTTTTATGAAAGAGGGTGGGGTTATGCAAATTAAATTAGACACAGAAGAGTTTATTGTTGAAATAGAGCACAAGAAAATAAAAAATATGTATCTTCGTATTAAAACTGGTAATGTTTTAATGATTAGTGCTCATCCACACGTACCTGAGGAACAAATAAAAAACTTTATTGTTAGTAAGAAACAATGGATTTTAAGTGCTAATGATCGTGTTAAAAACAAGAATAAACTACAGGAAAATAAAGGAGTAAACCAAAGTAAGATACAATACCTGGGAGAAATAAAGGAACTTCAGATAGTTAAGGCTACTAAAAATGCTATAAAGATAGAAGAAGATAAAATAGTTTTATGGGTAAAAGAAGAAAATCAAGCTCAAATTATATTTGAAAACTTAGTAAAAAAAGAACTACTTCGATACATAATTCCATATCAAGATAAATTTAATGCCATCATGGACGATTATCGCTTGCCGCATCCTACTGTTTCCTTTCGTAAAATGACTAGTAAATGGGGGAGCTGTATACCAAAAAAGGCGAAAATTACTTTGAATGTTAATCTTATTTATATGCCGATGGAGTGTTTAATTTATGTGTTGTTACATGAGTATGCACATATGATAGTGCCTAATCATTCAAAGCGCTTTTATGAGGTAATTGGTTTTTATATGCCTGAATACAAAAAAATCCAAAAAATATTAAAAGAAAAATAATAAGGTATTGTTATAAAATAGCTATCCATAATAGTTTTAGGAGGTAGTCTATGTATAAAATAAGTTTATTGATGTTATTATCACTAATGCTTGTAGGGTGTAGCTGTTCGATGTCAGGAAGTGAAGTTACACCAACAACTTCACCAACAATGAGTCCAACTATAACACCTAATGCTAATGCAACTAAAGAAGCTATTGATGTATTAGGAGAAGAAACTAGTTTTGGTACGCCTATAGTTGATGTTGTAATTAGTGAGGGTAAAATTACTGATGTTTATATTGATGAAATCTATGAGAATGAATCTAAAAGAGATTTAAAGGATGACTATAAATTATCAGAAGATGCGGTAGCCCCATGGTATCAACAAGTGGAAACGTTAGAGCAGTATATTGTAGATAACGGTATTGATGCTGTTGAACTTGCTGATGGAAAAGTAGTTAATGAAGATTTAATGTCATCGGTAACTATTAATGTTGAAGGCTATATTAAAACGATTAATAAAGCAATCAACGAAGCAAAGTAAAAACAATTAAAGCACAAATTTGTGCTTTTTTTATCAAGTATAAAATTTTAAGAAATTGATTGTTTTGAAGCTAAAACATGGTATGATAATGGTAAATAAATCGTAATTCGTAAGATAGATCCGGGAGATACCTGTTTTTATTTAGGAGCCGAAGAGGAAAATAATTGCATAAACTTTCAGGCAAAAGGACCGGATTTGGACGAAACTCTGGAAAGTGCAAAAGCACACCGATGAGGCAATTTCGTAAGAAAGAATCTTTCAGGTGAAAGACAGAGGCATGAGATTTTTTAGTCTTGTGCTTTTTTAATTGGAGGGAGGAAATTATGGGTTTAAAAACAGCGCTTTATGAAAAACATCTTGAACATCAAGGTAAAATGGTAGATTTTGCAGGGTATCAATTACCAATTCAATATCCAACAGGCGTTATTGAGGAACATAAAGCAGTAAGAGAGCGATGTGGACTATTTGATGTAAGTCATATGGGAGAAATTATTGTAAGTGGAAAGCAAGCATTAGTCTACTTAAATCAACTGCTGAGCAATGATTTTTCAACTTTGGTTGATGGACAAGCACGTTATAGTTTGATGTTGAATGATGAAGGTGGCATAGTCGATGATTTGATTGTCTATAAAATAAAAGAGGAACATTATTTTATTGTAGTGAATGCTGCTAATCGTAGTAAAGATTATGCATGGATGCAAACCAAAATTATTGATGAAGTAAAACTAGATGATATTAGTGATAAGGTAGCGCAGCTTGCTATACAGGGTCCTTTAGCAAAAACTATTCTTCTAAAGGTCTGTGAAGAAGAAATGTTACCTATAAAATATTATAGTGCTAACTTTAATGGAAACATTAAGTTAATGCCCTGTGTAATATCGAAAACAGGATATACTGGCGAAGATGGATATGAATTATACTGTGATCATAAAGATGCACAAGCTTTATGGGATCTATTAATTGATGCTGGTCAACAAGTTGGTTTAATACCATGTGGATTAGCAGCACGGGATACTTTAAGGCTTGAAGCAGCTATGCCATTATACGGTCATGAAATGAGTGATAGCATTACACCACTAGAGGCTAAATTAAGTAGTTTTGTAAAAATGGATAAGGAAGAGTTTGTAGGTAAAAACGCCTTAATTGAAAAAGGTGAACCTAAAAAAATTAGAGTAGGATTAAAAGTTTTAGGGAGAGGAATTCTTCGTGAAAATATGCCGCTTTACTATGAAGGTAAAGAGGTAGGTACTATTACATCAGGAACACATGCCCCCTATTTAGGCTATCCTGTAGCTATGGCTTATGTAGCTGTTGCACAATCAACAATAAATAGCGTGGTGTATGCAGATGTAAGAGGGCGTAGAGTAGAGGCAGAAGTAGTGGCTTTACCATTTTATAAGAAAAAGAAAATATAGGAGAGAGAAAAATGAATATTTTAAAAGAACTGAAGTACACCAAATCCCATGAATGGGTAAAAGTTGATGGTGACAATGTCGTAACTATCGGTATAAGTGATTATGCCCAAGATGCTCTGGGGGATATTGTTTTTGTGAATCTTCCTGAAGTAGGTGAAGAAGTAACTTTAGAGAGTAATTTTGGAGATACTGAATCGGTAAAGGCTGTATCTGATTTGATTTCACCGGTAAGTGGAGTTGTTTGTGAAGTTAATGAAGAATTATTAGATAGTCCAGAAAAAATTAATGAAGATTGTTATCATGCGTGGATGATTAAGGTAGATCAAGTTAGTGCTTTTGAAGAACTATTAAGTGCTGAAGAATATGTAGCTTATATTGAAACTTTATAGGTACTGCTATGACAAAATATAGTCCTAATACAAAAGATGATGCTTTAATAATGTTAAATGAAATAGGTTTAAATGATTTTAATGCTTTATTTAAGGATGTTCCTGAATCGGTTCTATTAAAAGAACTTAATTTAGATAGTTCTTTAAGTGAGTATCAAGTATTAAAAAAGATGGAAACTTTAGCTAATAAAAATAAAGTATTTCCTACGATATTTAGAGGAGCTGGAGCTTATCGTCATTATATTCCAGCAGCTTTAAAAAGCATTGTTAATAAAGAAGAGTTTTTAACAGCATATACTCCTTATCAAGCTGAAATTAGTCAAGGGATATTACAGGCTATGTTTGAATACCAAACAATGATGTGTGAACTTACTGGTATGGATGCTTCGAATGCTTCGGTATATGATGGGGCAACTGCAGCTGCTGAAGCTGTAGCTATGTGTAAAGAAAGAAAGAAAAACACGGTATTAGTATCCAGTGTAGCGAATCCGCAAGTTATAGAAACGATTAAAACCTATTGTTTTGGTAACGAGATGGAAGTAGTGATGATTGAAGAAAATAGTGGTGTAGATAATATTGCTCATTTAAAAACATTACTTAATGAAGAAGTAAGCTGTGTTTATATAGAACAACCTAATTACTATGGTAATTTATCTAATTATGATGAAATAGTGACTTTAAGTCATGAAAGCAAAGCAAAAGTAATCATGGGATGTAATCCTATAGCTTTGGCTACTGTTAAGACACCTGGAGAATGGGGTGCAGATATAGCAGTAGGAGAAGGACAGCCATTAGGTATGGCACTTAATTTTGGAGGACCCTATCTTGGTTATATGTGTTGTAGTGAAAAACTAACTAGAAAGTTACCAGGGAGAATTGTAGGAGAAACTAAGGATAAAGAAAATAGACGAGCTTTTGTATTAACATTACAAGCGCGGGAACAACATATTCGTCGTGAAAAGGCAATGAGTAACATTTGTAGTAATCAAGCACATTGTGCACTAACTGCTGGTGTTTATATGGCGCTTTTATCTTTTAAAGGGCTAGAAAAAGTGGCTAATCTATGTCATAGCAAGGCTACCTATTTACGAAATGAATTGGCTAAAATAGGGTATGAAGCGATTCATGATCATCCTTTTTTCCATGAGTTTGTTACAACATCACCAGTGGATACTAGTGAAATATTAAGTTTATTACAAAAAGAGGGTATTCTTGGAGGATTAGCTCTTGATGATAAACATCTTTTATGGTGTGTAACGGAGGTTAATACGAAAGAAGAAATGGATAAAGTAATTGAGGTACTTAAGGGGGTGAAGGCATGAGTTTATTGTTTGAAATAAGTAGGGAAGGACGCTATAATGAGCTGCTTCCTGAGTTTGATGTTGAAGAAATAAGCATTGATCCAACATTAAAAAGAAAAGCAGTTTGCCGTCTTCCTGAGGTTCAAGAAAGTGATTTATCACGTCATTATACTGCCTTAGCTAAAAAGACTCATGGTGTTAATGATGGGTTTTATCCTTTAGGTTCTTGTACCATGAAGTATAATCCTAAGATTAATGAAGTAGTGGCTAGTTTAAGTGGATTTAGTGAAATACATCCATTACAGCCAATAGATACTGTTGGTGGTAGTATTGAAGCTTTATCTTTAGCTGAAGAAGTATTTTCTGAAATTACGGGAATGGATGCGATGAGTTTTCAGCCAGCAGCTGGTGCGCATGGTGAATTTGCAGGCATTTTACTTATGAAAGCTTATCATCATTTTAACAATAACGATCATCGCACTAAAATTATTGTACCAGATTCTGCACATGGAACTAATCCAGCAAGTGCTACTATGTGTGGTTATACTATCGTTAACATTCCTTCTACACCAGAGGGTTATGTTGATGTTGAAAAATTAAAAGAAGCTGTCGATGATAATACAGCTGGATTAATGCTAACTAATCCAAATACTTTAGGATTATTTGATAAAAATATTTTAGAAATTACTAAGATTGTTCATGACGCTGGTGGTATTAATTATTATGATGGTGCAAACCTTAATGCAATTATGGGTATAGTACGCCCAGGAGATATGGGTTTTGATATCGTACATCTTAATCTTCATAAAACATTTTCAACTCCCCATGGTGGTGGTGGTCCAGGGAGTGGACCAGTAGGTTGTAAAGCTTTTTTAGCACCTTTCTTACCTAATGCGATTATAAGTGATAATGAAATGATTTTAAGTAAGCATTCGATGGGTAGAGTAAAGGCAAATTATGGTAATGTAGCTGTGACTTTAAAAGCGCTAACCTATGCTTTATCACTTGGAAAAGAAGGTATTAAAGAAGTGGCTATACAAGCGGTATTAAACGCTAATTATATGAAGAGTAAACTTAGTGATACTTATGCTATGGCCACTGAGGGTCTTTGTATGCACGAGTTTGTAATGACTTTAGAACCACTTAAAAAAGAATATGGAATTAGTGCAATGGATGTATCTAAGGCTTTATTAGATTATGGTATCCATCCCCCTACAATGTATTTTCCGTTAACTGTTATAGAGGCTTTAATGGTAGAGCCAACGGAAACTGAGTCAAAAGAAACCTTGGATGAAGCCATTGCTGTATTTAAAGCAATTGTAGAGCGTGCTAAACAAGATAGTGAGTATATTCATAACACCCCTAATACTACACCTATTTCAAGACCGGATGAGGTTAGTGCAGCTAGAAATCCAATAGTGCGCTACCACTTCGATAAACAAGATGATTAAAACACTAAAAATAGTAGTTCAAGATAATCATAATCCCTATTTTAATTTAGCTTTAGAACAACGACTAATAAGTCGAGTAGAGCATACCGAGTGTATTCTTTATTTGTGGCAGTGTGCCCATACAGTGGTTATTGGAAAAAATCAAAATGCATGGAAAGAATGTCATGTTGATCAGCTACACAAGGATCAAGGTATCTTAGCAAGAAGATATTCTGGTGGTGGTGCGGTATATCAAGATTTGGGAAATCTTAATTTTACCTTTATTGCTTATAAAGAAAATTATGATGTTGTTAAACAATTATCAGTAATTCAACATGCATTAAAAGAATTAGGTATCGAGGTAGAAATAAGTGGAAGAAATGATGTTTGTGTCATGGGTAGAAAAATATCGGGTAATGCTTTTTCACATACACCCCTTGTAAGCTGCCATCACGGTACATTATTAATAGATGTTGATACTAAGAAAATGCAAAAATATCTTAATCCATCTATTGAGAAACTCCAGTCTAAAGGAGTTGATTCAGTGCGCTCAAGGGTTGCTAATCTAAAAGAATTTTACCCTACAATAACAGTAAAATTATTAATTGAAAAGATTGTAATGGCATTTGAAAAGGTTTATAAATTACCAAGTATTAATATCGCTGTTTCAACATTAATAGATGAACAGTTCAAACAACATGTGCAACATTTAAGTAGTGAGGCATGGATACTTGGAGTTAAAATTCCTTTTAGAAAAGAAATTAGTACCCGTTTTTCATGGGGAGAATTACAAATATATTTCGATGTGAATAAAGGTATTATACAGGAGTATCAAGTTTACTGTGATGCCCTAGAGTTAAACTTTATTGAAGAGCTTAAAAGTATTCTTAAAGATTGTCCATATAATGTTTATGAAGTGACAAAGAGAGTATCAACAATTAAAGTAGATGAACAATTAACTGAAATGAAAAATGATGTACTAGATTGGTTAAATAAGGAGGGACTATAATGGATTATCAATATGACTTGATTGTTATAGGAGCAGGACCTGGAGGATATGATGCTGCAATATTTGCGGCTAAAAAAGGATTGAAGACCCTGTTAATCGAAAAAGATTCCTTAGGAGGGACATGTTTAAATAGAGGATGTATTCCTACAAAAACGTATCTTCATGCAGTGAAAAGCATTGAAGCTATTAAAGAAGGTGCTATATCGGGAATACAAGTGAATGATTATAGCATCGATTTAAAGCAAATGCATACCCATAAAAATGAAGTAGTAATGAGATTAAGAAGTGGTATTGAAACATTACTTAAAAAAAATAAAGTGGAAGTGCGCTATGGACAAGCACAAATTATTGATAATCATATTGTATGTGTTAATAATGAAAATAAAAGCAGTAAATTCATTCTTATTGCTACAGGTAGCACACCTATAAAATTAAATATTCAAGGGCACGAAAATATTGAGCTAATGACTAGTGACTCCTTGTTAGACAATGTTGAACCCATAACACATTTGGCAATTGTAGGTGGAGGAGTAATTGGTTGTGAGTTTGCAGCAATGTATGCAGCACTTGGAACTAAAGTTACTCTAATTGAAATGGCTGATGGTTTATTATCTACATTAGATAAAGAAATTGGTCAAAGTATCAAGATGCAGTTTAAGAGCCAGGGCATTGAAGTACTTAATAAAACAACAGTACTACGCATTGAAAAAAACAATACTTTAATAGTTAAAGTTAAGGATGAAGAAGTAAGTATCGTATGTGATAAAGTGTTATTGGCAACAGGGCGTAAAGCTAATTTTAAAAATTTATATTGCGATAAGATTAACTTAGCAGTTGATGATAAACGTATATTAGTGGATACTAACTTTAAAACCAATATTGATAATATTTATGCGATTGGTGATGTTTCTTCTAAAATACAATTAGCTCATTTAGCTAGTGCTCAAGGAATTAATGCAGTTTGCGCCATGTTGAATATTGAAAAGGCTGTTAACTGTGATACTCTAGCTAGTTGCATTTATACTCATCCTGAAATAGCCAGTGTTGGATTAACACTAGAAGAAGCAAATGAGTTAAAAATCGTTGCAAAAGCTTTTAAGGTTCCAACGGCAGCTAATGGAAAGAACACTTTATCGAATCAGCCGCGAGGATTTGTGAAGATTATTGTGAACATCGAAGATAAAACAATTATTGGTGCTATACTTATGTGCGCTCATGCTACGGATATGATTTTCTTTTTCGTACAAGCCATTAATAGTAAACTATCCTTAAATGATTTAAATAAATCCGTTTATCCTCATCCAACCTTTAGTGAATCAATAAAAGAAGTACTTCATTTAGCATGTGATAAAGTAGACTAAAAAAGCTATGACATTTGTCATAGCTTTTTTGATTAACGATAGTAAGCTTTATCAGCAACTAATACTAAATCGAAGTTAGTTACTACAAGTTCTACTCTTCCATCAGGATTAGCATCACTATAGATACCTTCAGTTGGCATTATAGCTCCTTTTGAAGCATATAAATCCATGTAGTTGATATCTCCATCTCTACAAGCTTGAATAAATGCTTCTTTGCTAGGGAATACTGCAGGTGCTTCAACAGTACCATTAGCTAATAAGTTAGCATTGATTGTTCCAGCTTCTAGTGTAGTACCAGCTGTTTCGCGGTCTTCCATTAACCAAGATCTTGTCCAAGCTTGGTTACCATTTTCCCAATCACCTTGATCATTATAATCTTGTCCAATATATGGGCTTAATTCTTGTTCAGGGTAAAGTTTGATTTGTTGTTCAGTACTATCTGACATACAAATTGGTAATCCAGCTGTTACTTGATTAAAGAATACAAGTGCATCGTAGTCTACTAAATAAGAGATTTCAGAGAATACAGAACCACCAGCTCCGAAGAATCCACTAGCATCTGTTTCTACATAAAGAGTACGCATATTAGCATTCATTACTGCTGATTTTGCAGTTGTTTCAATTGGATCAATTTCGTAAGCAACAGCGCCTTCAGTACCTTCTTCTACTCTCATCATTGTAGTAGGATCCATATACGTAGTAGTTACTGCATGATTACCGATATTGATAATGTGAACATAACGATCTTCTCCAGAATAGTTATATGGGTCACTAGCTGGTTGCATCATGAATCCAATTTGACGTAAATAAGAACTGTTTGTTCCTAATAGTCCATTTTCATCACCATTAACTAATTTACCATATCCGCTACCTTCGTAGTCATCGTGCCAACGTACATCTGGTGCAACAAATAATTCAACTCCTGGGAATCCTAATAGAGCAGCTAATTTGTATGTGTTTTCTTCACTGATGTCTGCTGGTAATGGTGTAGTAATATATTTTGCTTCAGGTAATGCACAAGCTTGTTCAAGAGAGCTAACTTCTGCATCTACTACTTCATAATATAAACCAGTACGCATATTTGCTGCTTGAGCAATTGGATACCAGTTATAGCTTTTTACTTTTTGGTTTTGACGATCTGCAAATTGTTCAAATGTTTTCATTGTTCCAGCAATTTGACTAGTTGACATATAAGTAGTACCTAATGATGCCCCTGCCATAGTGTCAAAGTCTGCTACTAAATCTGATTCAGTTTCTTCAGCGATAGTTGCTTTCCATGCTGCAAGTGGTGCGTTTGGATCTTCATAAACAACTTCAACTCCAATGTCACTACATTGTTGTTGGAATGTTGCTGCAGAAGAGCCTTCAGTTGATGTGCTTGGTTCACTAGCTGTTGTACAACCGCTCACAAGCACAAGAGTTAATAATAAGACTAATAACTTTTTCATTAAACTTCTGTCCTCCTAAGGTAATTACACCTTGTTAAAAAAATAACATAGTGTGCGTTAATTCTTCGTTAAGAAATTCACTAATGACAAAAAATATTAAATTTGTTACTATAAAATAAAAAATAAGGGTATGGGTATGCGTGTATTATTAATAGAAGATGAAGTGTTATTAGCGAATCAATGTTCAAAATCATTAAAAGAAAAAGGTTTTTTAGTGTCGATAGCCAATAATGGTGAAGAGGCTCTTGATTTACTATCATATGAAACTTTTTCTATTGTTATTTTAGATTTGAATTTACCAGATTATGATGGCTTAGAAATATTAAAAACATTAAGAAAAGAAAGTGATGTTCCTGTCATCATCGTTTCTGCAAGAGATAGTAGTGATACCATTATTACAGGTTTAGAAATAGGTGCAGATGACTATATTGTTAAACCGTATAAACTAGAGGTGTTAATAGCACGAATCTATGCTGTTTCAAGAAGATTTCATGGAAAAACAACTGAAGAATTAGTCATAGGAGAATTAAAACTTATTCGCAATCAAAAAGAAATATACTACCAAGAAGATAAATTACAGTTAACAAATAAAGAGTATTCTATTTTAGAGTATTTATCCCTTAACTATCCTGAATATGTATCCAGTGAAGAAATGATGAGCTATGTTTATGATGTTGAATTTAACCCTTTTTCTTCTGTGGTAAGGGTTCATTTTGCTAATCTTCGCAAAAAATTACACCATTGTAGTCAAGGTGTAGTTACTATCGAAGGAATAAAGGGAAAGGGGTATCGCTTATGTATAAATACCGATGGTTAAATAGTGTTGTCTTAGCTATACTACTTTTGCTTTCAAATCTTTTTTTTAGTTATGCTTTTGATAATATATTACTGAGTATATTGTTAAATGTTTTATTACTTGTGTTTTTTATAATTTATCAGGTGACAGCCGAGTACTTTTTAAAAAAGTGGATCATAAAAAAACATCTAGATTTAAAGAAGGAATTATATCAATTAGAAAAAGGTAACTTCGAAGGGCTTCAAATAGCAGCAATTAAAAATATTGCTAACCTATTTAATATCCACCAAGAAAATGCTAAGCAAGTTAATTCTTATATTTCTCATGAGTTAAAAAATCAATTAGCGATAACCTTAGTAATGATAGAGTCTAATTGTGATACTAATGAAATTATTGAACAAATTTTAAAAATTAATAAATCAATCAATGATATCCAAACGTTAAGCGCAGTAGAAGGTATAGAACTCAATGAAGAGCTTGATTTAGCACTACTATGTGCAGAGATTATTGATGAATATAAGATAAAATATGAAAATATTACTTTTGATTTTGATAGTGTTCCTACAATTAAAGGGAAGCGTTTTTTACTTTATAGTGTTATTAGTAATGTAATTGATAATGCAATAAAGTATGGTAATAATAAAGAAATAATAGTTAAGGTGCATGGTGTTACTAATGGAGTGAATATATCTGTTATTGATCATGGTATTGGAATGAGTGATCAGATTATTAATGAAACTTTTAAGGCTAATAAACAATTTAATCTTCAAAAAGAGAATAGCTATGGTATTGGTTTAAATCTTGTGAAAAATGTAGTAGAGTTAATGAATGGTTTTGTATGGGTAGAAAGTAAAGATAATGAGTATACTAAAATCATTTTGAGTTTTCCATTATGATAAAAGCTTGTTTATTTTCGGTGATTTTATTGTTTATCAACAATTTATATTACAGTCAAATTTTCTATGATGAATTTGATAAGCTAAGTGAAAACTATACTGTTATTTATCAAGATGAAAAAGCACTTTTTAATCAACAACAATACAACTACAATGCATTAGAATATGAAGCAACAAATGTGGTATTAGAGTCAACTTCATTAGCAGTAATATCAGATAGAATAGTATTAGATAATCAAGGTGGCGAGCATAAGGATTACTTTAAATTAAATTTCTATGAAAATCCTAGGATGATTGATGATTTTGTTGCATTCAATAGAAAGATTGTTGAAGGAACTTATCCAATACACCAAAATGAATGTATAATTTCACAGGTGTTGGCAGATAAAAATAATATTGAGGTAGGAGATATTATTGAATTTAAGGATGCATCTAGTTGGGATATTACTTTTTATCTAAAGGTAATAGGAATCTATAGTGATAATACCTTTGCGATGAATGAAGAGCTACAATATACAAGTAGAAGAAATGAAGTTATATGTAGTATGTTGAGTTTTAATAATCATAGTAAAGTAGACATTCTTAAAAATTCTAATCATGTTAGTAGCTTCTTTTTGATAGAAGAAAGCTTAAATAGCCCTCATGCCATAAGAGCCAACGATTTTTATGTGTATATTTTAAATAATATTGATTTATATGTTTTTTATTCCTTAGTTGTATTTATCATTTGTGTAGGATTATATGTATTAGTAGAACTATTTGAGCGTATTTTTATAGAAAAAATAATCCATTTCATAAGAAAGATTAATCTAAGTTTTAAAAAACGATTTAAGATTCACAGCTTTATTATTTATATTATTATAATTACCATATTCTCCTTAATGATTATTGATAACTACCAGTTTATTAATAGAACATTAATTCATTATATTTTGACACTGAATGATGGTTTCAGTACGCATAGTTTAGGGTATTCGATACCTTCGATATTACAACGTTTTTATGTATCTGAAAATGAACAAACAGTATTTAATAATAGTTTTTATCTATTACTTATGATTTGGATTGTAGTGCGTTTTTATCGTATTAATAAAGTTAGAAAGAATTTAACCAAAGAGGAAAATGAAATATTTAAGGTTAATGCAAACACTATATTAGTATTTAAGCACTATTATGAAATACAACAGTTTAAAGAAACAAGTGGTTTGTTTATATTACAAAGGGAGTTTAAGTACTTTAGCTTTGTAAAAAAGTTATATCGCTTAAATATGAAACAAGATGATGTAACTTCTATACTTGTGGCGCAACTAGAGTATGCGAAGAAAAATAATTTCACAACAATATTAGTTGATCAAAGCATAGTTGATTATCATGAATTTAAATCATTACTAAATCAATATCATTTTCATTATATTCTTACTACAGTAAATATTATGAATAATGAAGGCTTCAAAGTGCTAGCTTACTTTAAGGGCTCCTTAATCACTTTAAGTGAAGGCTAATAGTGCTTGCACTATTATTGCTTATTAGATATAATGTGTAAGTCAAGACAGGGGAACTGCAAAGTTGAGATGCCATTATGGTGAACCCTTATGACCTGATCTAGTTAATGCTAGCGTAGGGAGTCCATTTTTTTGTTGAAGTATATCCTTACGCCTCAAGACAAAATGGAGGTGTTTTTATTTGTCACAAAACAGTAGAAGATTAGCGTTTATGGCGTTTTACGTCGCATTATTCATGGTGTTGGATTCGTTTGTTAACACATTGCCTTTGTTTCAAATGCCTAATGGAGGATCACTTGGATTATCCGTGGTTGCTCTTCTTATGGCGGGCTATCATTTAGGATGGCAAAGTGGGTTATTGGTTTCAATTACCTCAGTGTTTCTTCAATTTGTTACAGGTCCTATGTATACTCCCGATTTATTAGGGTTTTTACTAGACTATTTCTTTGCATTTAGTGTGTATGGTTTTGCAGCAATATTTCCAAATTATAAGATGTTTTATTCTGGAATACTTATAACCAACATACTAAGAACCATTTCCAGTACGCTTTCTGGAGTACTAGTATGGGGTGTAACTCCAGAAGCATCTATTGCCTATCAACTTACCTATATGGCACCTACTACAGCAGTTACTTTAATATTAATTCCAGTATTAATTAATTTATTAAAGCCAGTGATGAAGGACTAGTTTAACTAGTTTTTTTTTATTAAAAAAAGATAACTTCTAAGAAGCTATCTCAATTTTATTACTTATTTAATTGTGTTGCTTGTTGTTGAAACATTTTGTGCGATTGCTTGATTTTTTCTTGAGTTTGTTTTTCTAAGGTATACCAACCTTTTTCAAACATAGTATAGTATGCTGAACGTTGCATTTCACTAACTTCATTGAATAAAGTTAGAAAAGCTTTATAAAGCTTAGGGTTACTAGCTTCTTGACAAGCTAGTGAATACATATATGCTAAATGTTTATAGCTAATTAGTAAATCATTAAATCGATCACGATCATTAAAACAAGTTTCACTTGGAAGTACTTTAGCTTTAGTGTTTGCTACTTTAGATGTTGCCATAATTTCCTCCTATTTTAATAAATTTAGTAAAGTGCTGTATTGTTTGCTTAAGGTAGCAGCATCTTTAGATACTGCTTTTTTTAAGGGTTTGTCTTCGATGTTTTCACTAAAGTCTTGAGCTTTCTTAGCCAATGTTAATGTAGTTTCTAATAAATCTGCTAAGTAAGAACAATCTTTAGGTGACAACATTTCTGGTGGAGTTTTCATTGTTAACATCCTCCTTTCATTGTTATTATGAATAAAGGAATTAAAAATATGCACTATTATGGATAAAATTGTTCTTTTTGTTATAATAATTTAGTGTATACATAGTTATGAGGTAGAAGATGATTAAAAAATATTTGATAAATAATATTGCTAAAGTTTTAGGTATGTCGGTTGAGGGACTTAAATATTATGAAAGTCAAAAACTGGTGACTCCCCATAGAGCAGAAAATGGTTATCGCCATTATAGTCATGCTGATGTGGCTAGGTTATCTAGCTGCAAAATGTTTACATCTTGTGGATTAACGAATAAACAGGTGTATGATTTTATAAATAGTACCGACTTAGAAGATAAGAGCACTATTTTAGAAGATAATTATAATTTTGTGGAAAAGAGAATAGTATTATATGAAGAAGCCTTAAAGGTAATAAAGCATCGTCAGCAGATAGTTGAAAACTATGAGAGATTATATAATTGCTTTGAAATCATTGAGCGTGAATCGTTGTATATTGTGAGTGTAGATGAAGAAAAAAGAATAAAGGAAGATAAAACTGATATAGAAGGTATAGTTACGACCCTGTACGAGCATATGCCGCTGGTTGAAAATATTACTTTCATGACCTTGCCGATAAACGATAAGATTAATCCTGTCCTAGCTTTTAGGATGTCTATAGCTACTGCACAAATGCTAAATTTAAATAATAGTACTTATAGCGTTAGAAAGGATGCGGGTAAGTATTTGTATACTATTCAAAAAATTCCTCGGGACCAAAGTAATTTTCCGTTTGAAAAGAATATTAATGAGTATGTTACTAAGAATAAGTTAAATATACAATTTCCTATGGAAATAACTTTTATTACAAGTATTGAAGAAGAGGGGAAACTGTATGATATTTACGAATATTATATAGAATTGATGTAAAAGGGTTGACTTCACAGGTACTGTGGGGTTTATAGTAACCTTGTTAATAAATTAACAAGGAGGAAATGATGAAGAAAATTGGTTTAATTTGCTTAGCATTACTTGTTTCTCTTTCATTAGTTGGTTGTACAGAAACAACACCACCAACAAGCGAAGAAGCAAGTTATACAGCTGGGGAGTATGAAGTAACAGTAATGGGACATAACGATGATATGGTCGTTAAAACTGTTTTTACTGAGACTCAAATTTCAGAAGTAGTAGTGGTATCTCATCAAGAAAGTGCAGGTATTGCAGATCCTGCGTTAAATACTATTCCAACAGCTATTGTTGAAAAACAAAGTTTAGCAGTAGATGTAGTAACAGGGGCTACGGTAACTAGTGCAGCACTTTTAAAAGCTGTAGAAGAAGCTGTAGTATTAGCTGGTGGAAACGTTGAAAATTTAAAAGTAGAAGAAGAAGTTGCAAGAACAGCAGTAACTAAAGATACTGATGTAGTAGTTATAGGTAGTGGTATTGCAGGTCTTACAGCTGCACTTGAAGCTCAAGAAAATGGTGCTAATGTAATTCTAGTAGAAAAAATGGGTAAAACAGGGGGAACAACTGCTTTATCTGGTGGGATGATTTTAGCAACAAACAGCTTTTTACAAACAGAAGTAGAAGATACTCCAGAAGCTTTAGCGGATTATTGGTTTGAAAGAAGTGAAGAAGCAGCAAACTATGATATGTTGTTGTTTGCTGCACAAGAATCGGCAAATACAATTCAATGGTTAGCGGATAATGGTGTTGAATTTAGTGAGACTGTAGTTCCTTCTGGAATAGCTCCAGAATTACGTGGTATTACAACGACAACACGCGGACCTGGATTTATTGATCCACTGGTAGAAAAGTTTACTGAAAATTCAGGTGAATTATTATTAAATACTGAAGCAACTGAAATCTTGGTGGATGAAAACCAAGTAGTTATTGGTATTAAAGCAGTTGGGAAAACAGAAGATATTACAATCAATGCTGATGCTGTAGTACTAGCAACAGGTGGATATGATGCTAATCCTGAAATGTTAGCTGAGTATGCTCCAAGAGCTGCAGAAGATCATATTATTTATAGTAGTGCTGGAAATACTGGAGATGGTATCACCATGGCAACTGCTATTGGTGCTGATACAGTATTTACTGGTTCATTAATTGGATTTAAAGGGCTAGATTCAACAGTGCCTTATTACACTCCGGTAGGTTTATTAGGTCTTACTAGAGGATTAATAGTAGATCAAGCAGGTGATCGTTTCTTTAATGAATCACTTGACTATTCTTTAGTATATGATATTTGGGATAAACATGGTGGAAGTGAGTATTATGCTATCTTTGATTCAACTAATGAGAACCCAGCTTTAGAAGAAGCTGTGGAAAGAGGATATGCTCAAAAAGCCGATACTATCGAAGAATTAGCAACTTTGGTTGGTGCTAATAACTTAAATGATACAGTATCTCGTTACAATGAACTTGCACAAAGCGGTGTAGATAGTGATTTTGAAAAAGCAAATGCTTTCTTAGCTGAATTAACTACAGCACCTTATTATGCAGTTACTATTAAAAATGCTACTTTAGGAACATTTGGTGGCGTTAAAATTGATATGGAGTCACAAGTCTTAAATACTGAAGGTACACCTATTGCTGGACTATATGCTTCAGGTGAAGTTTCTAATGGAGAATGGTTTAATCAATTCTATCCAGCTAGTGGAACTTCAATCTCTATATCCGCTACTTATGGTTTGGTTGCTGGTGAAAACGCTGCAACTTATGCTTTAGCTAAATAAAAAATAAAAAGACTGATATGATTGCTTAAATGTAGGCGCTTTAATCATAAAGGTCTTTTTTTTCGCATAGTATAGTACTATTTAGTGTTGATGATAACTTTCACTAAAACGTCTATACTTTAGGATAGCTTTTTTTATGCTAATATGTTATATTATTAGAAATGTAGTTATTCAAATTTGCATGTGCAAAAGTATGATTGCAATTGAAAGGGGTAAAAATATGAAAGAGTATAAAAAGAAATTTATTAAGGTTTTAAGCATGACTTTAGCATTAGTATTGTTGGTGACGGGACTAAATACAACAACTTTTGCTGAAGAATCTACTCAAGTTACTTTTGAGGTAGAATTTATCAATTTAGGTAATGATCAAGGAACAAAGACAGTTTCATATACTGAAACTATAACTGAAAATGGAGAAATAACAGTATCCTATCCATCTTCAAGTATGGCAGATGTAAATAAAGATGGTTCAGTTTTTCAAGGATGGACACATCAAGGGGTATTAGGTGACTCAATCACTATTACAAACCCAAAGGAAGGTAAAGTATATACAGCTAGAGCAACTTATGAAAACGAAAATAAATCTACTATAACTTTTACTTTAAACTTTTTAGAGCAAGACACTGATATAAAGATAGCTCCATCTGTTAGCTATAGGATTGATGCTAGCGAAGAAAGAAAAGTTTCTATTCCTGAAGTAGCAGGATATATTATCGTTAAAGAAGTAGAAGATGCAATACTAGGAACTACCATAGATGGCTCTAATGTTCTAGACTATAAGATAACACTTAAAGAGGGCAAAGCTACTGAAATCAATGTATATTTTAAGTCGGTAGAAGGAGCAGACTTTAAGAGATCTTCTTTTACAGTGAAATATATGTTTGAAGATGAGAACGGTGATTATATCGAAAATCAATCACTTAGAGTGCATGGAGAAGCAGATACTGGTGCAACAATTAATCCAAGTAAGTATTTCCTAGAAACTGTACCTAATGGATTTGAAGTTTCTACTAGACCTGTTAAAAATCAACCTGTAACTCTTGTGACAGGTGAAAATAATGTTGTAAAAGTACATTATGATAGAGTTGTTGATGATCTAATTCCACTTACAATCACTTATAATCGTCTTTTAGATAACGAAATTAAAGCAACAAAAGAAGTGGTTGTTTACTTAACTGAAGGATCAGTTGTTAATGCAGAAGATTATTTGCTTACTTCAGAGCAGTTGATTAACAACTACCATTGGCCAATAGGCTTTTATACAGGTGTAGCAGATAAAGCTTCAATTGATTCATTATCTAGTGAAAACAATACACTAACTATTAACTATGCGAAATCAAACAAAGCAAATTATCCATATACAGTGAAGTATGTATATAAAGTGAATGGCGAATGGGTGGAAATCCCAGGAAGCACAAAATCTGTTGATCTTAATGGTTCAACTGTTGTAACAGAATATGCAAGATATTTTAATGGCTATGAACTGAAAGGCAATAGTAGTTTTGTACAACAAAATGTTAAAAATAAAACTGTAATAGAATTTCAGTATACTGTAGTAAATGCAGTTCAGCTTAACATAAGTGTTAATCTTCCAGATGGAACTGTAAGTGATCTTGGAGAATTTAAGGTTCCTTCAGGTGTTGCGGTAAATGCTGAGGATTATGTTGATTTAACATCAGATGTTTATTCAACTTATGAATTAGATACTGCACAAGCAACGACTTATACACCAAGTGCAGATGATGAAACGTTTACTATCTATCTTAAGAAAAAAGTTGTTGATAATGGAAACAACAATAACAACAATGATGATGACGATGACAATAGTGGAGATGACTTAGTTGTTTATAATCCACCTGTTGCAAATGTTCCCGCTGCAGTAGTGCCGGTTTCGGTTACACCTGTTGTAAATGATGCAGATGAAGAAACTACTGATGAGACTGAAACTATCGAAGACAATGAGGTTGCTACTGGCGATGGAACTGAAGATTCAACAGAAGACATCGATGATGAAGATGTTCCAACAACTGAATCACCAGAAGAAAGTTCACAAGGACAAAACAATTTAATGATGTATTTACTACTTCTACTTGTTGTCTTGGCAGCTGGTGGTATTACGTATAAAAAACTTAAAAAAGCAGAATAAAATAAAAAATTAGTAGGAGCGAATACTCCTACTTTTTTTTGAAAGACAATTTCACTTTATTGTAAAAATAGAGCTTATCTGTTATAATTTCCACAAAAGAGGAGACATTATAGTAAAGAATATGATGAAGAAATTAAGGTCGATTTTGATGGTTTTATTAATTCTAATGCTCACTGCTTGCTCTTCTTCTGAAGGTAAGACTAGTGAACTGTCAACTACCCCATTAAGGGAGCCCTTATCGGAGGTCTTTTTTCCTTCGGCGGATGAAGTGGCTGTCTTTTCTTCTGATTATGTTATTATAGATTACTCCAATAGTTCACAAGGATATGTGATGGTGCAGTATTTAGGTACTAATACAGGTAAAATTAAGTTTAGGGTTTCTGATGCTAACGGTGAAGAATACACTTATGATTTACATGATAAATCTGGATATCAAGTCTTTCATCTTCATTCTGGTAGTGGTGAGTATACCTTTAAGACATATGAACAAGCATCAGGGACGGAGTATTACAATGTGGATACACAAACATTATCAGTTGAAGTAGAAAATGATACTCTTTCTTACTTATATCCGAATCAATATGTGAATTTTAGCAGTGAAGATATTGCAGTGGATAAAGCTAAGGAGCTTTATACTTATACTGATAGTGATTTAAGTTTTATTACAGCAGTATTCAATTTTACTATTAATACGCTTGAATACGATGATGATAAAGCGACAAAAGCGATTAATGGTGAACTTGCAGGTTATTTGCCTGATATCGATGAAACGATGTCTACTGGAATGGGTATTTGTTTTGATTATGCTGCATTAATGGCAGCCATGTTACGCTCGCAACAAATACCAACCCGTCTAGTTATTGGTTATGTAGGTGAGGTCTATCATGCGTGGATTTCAGTTCATACTGAAGAAACAGGCTGGATTGAGAATATTATAGAATTTGATGGTACTGAATGGAAACTTATGGACCCTACCTTCACTGATGGAGGGGCTGATTCATCATTTATAGGAGATGCTAAAAATTATGCAGAAAAATACATCTATTAATAAAAAAATAAAAAAAATGTCTTATGCAGAACTTTCTGTTTTTTGTGAACAACTTGCTCTTGTGATTGGTTCAGGGACAACGGTACTTGAAGTCTTTTATATTCTTCAAGGTGAACTTGAAGAGGGACAAAGTAAAAATTTGTATTCTGAAATTATACAACATTTAGAACTAGGGAATTCTTTATCGGATACTTTAGATAAAATTAATGCTTTCCCACATTATATGGTCCAAATGGTTAAAATCGGAGAAATTTCTGGGCGATTGGAAACCGTTTTTAAATCTTTAGCAAGATATTATAATCGTGAAGATAATTTACGTAAGTTTATTAGAAATGCTGTTGCTTATCCACTGATTATGGTGTTAATGATGATTGCAGTTATTGGTGTTCTTGTAGTTGAGGTTATGCCAATATTTAATTCTGTTTTCTTACAACTTGGAGGAGAAATGACAGGTTTTTCTAAATTACTATTTAATATAGGTGCATGGATTACCAATAATAGTATGATTTTACTTTTATTTTTGTTGCTGCTTATTATCATGGTATTCTTAATTGTGTTTTTACCACAAGGTCGTAAAATGCTAAGAAACGGGCTTGAAAATTTTGTGTTAACAAGAGGACTTTTTGATGCTGTTGCCACTGCACATTTTGCAGGAGGAATGTCACTTATGTTAACAAGTGGTCTTGATATTGATGAAAGTTTGAAAAGAGTTGAAACACTTGTAAAAAATAAGCGACTTTCAAAAAAAATTAATGAAATTCATAAAAAAGTTGAAAGTGGCAATAGCTTTTCCAAGGCAATAATTGAACAGCAGATATTTACTGGTGTTAATTCACACTTGCTCTCGGTAGGGGCCTCAGCAGGTGCTATTGATGAGGTTATGGCAAGTCTTAGTGTTCGTTATGATGAAGAGGTTTTCCGTCGTTTTGAAAATGTAATTGCTATAATTGAGCCGAGTATTGTTGCTGTTTTATCAATAGTTGTTGGGGGAATTCTCTTATCAGTAATGTTACCGCTGATGAGCATTATTTCCCAGATGGGCTAGTTGAGGTAGCGCTATGCAGATTTTTAAATTGAACTATGTTAAGAGTTTAGTAATTTTTATTTTATTTATATTTTTAATAAACCAGGGATTCAATGCAGTACAAATATCTAGCAATCGTTTACAAATGGAAGCTCTTCGTGATGCGATAGCTCAAAGTTGTGCACATAGTTATGCGACAACTGGGGCATATCCTGCTTCATTAGAGAAGATTTATGATAGTTATGGTATACAGTTTGACGAGACAAAATATATTGTTCATTATGAGGTTTTTGCCTCTAATATTATGCCCGATATAACTGTAATAGCTAAATGAAGTTGATGTAATAAATGAAACTTATTATGTAGAGGTAAACTTATGAAAATTAAAATAAAGCAGTATTCAATAGATATGCTGTTTGTGTTAGCTTTATTTACAACCTTTGCCATTACAGCATTGCTTTTGGTTTTTTCAGGAACTTCAGTTTTTGAAAATATTACTTTAAATTTAGAGAGTACTTTTGCCTCACGGACAGCTGTTGCTTACTTAAAAAAACAGATAGATCAAAATGGTATACCTGATAGTATTTCTGTTGATTATGTTGAAGATAGTGAAGCGCTAAGGATTGATAAAGTAGAAGCAGATGCTCACTATGTGCGCTATATTTACTTACATGATGGCTATCTTTGTGAATTGTATACAATAGCTACTATTGAACCTAAATTATCAGCGGGACAGGCGATGGTGAAGTTATCAAGTTTTGATATTGTTGAAGAAGGTCAATTATTAACATTCAAAGTTACTGACCAAAATGAAGCATCTTTGTCACTCACTGTAGCAATACCCTAAAGAAAGGAAAGGTAATTAGAAAATGAATCGTTCAAAATCAGGACTATTTTTAATAGAAATTATGATTGCCTTGCTGTTTTTTTCCTTTGGTATTGGACTGTGTATTCAAATTTTTATGTTATCACTTAATACTACAACACATTCTAAAGACCTTAGTAGTGCGGTGGTTGCAGCGCAAAGTGCAGCTGAAATTTATGAATTAGGCGGTGTAGAGTTGCTTATAGAGTTGACTGATGCAACTTTAATTAATGAAGAATATCATACAAGTTTTAATGATGATGGCTGTTATAGTAATGATGCAGAATATAAGGCAGTGTTTATTGAAACTAAAACAGGTAACCTTGCACTATTAAGCATTCAATTATTTAATGAAGAGCAGTTGTTATATGATTTGGAAACAGCACGATACACGGCAAAATGATAAAACTATTGATCAAATTTTATATAATTAGAAATGAGGTGGTTTAGTGAATGAGAATAATCATAAAATGAGTATGCCTACAGGAATAAGCTTATTATTGGTTGTTTTTGTATTGCTTACCATGTTAACCTTTGGGACTTTATCTTATGTTACTGCTCAAACTGATTTAACTTTCAGTGAAAGTAATGCACAAATAACAAAAGAATATTATGCGGCAGATATACTTGCCAAAAAAACACTACAAAGTATTGATGAACAATTAAATGCTATTGATGCTGAAGATATCGATACTTATTATGATGAAGTTGAATTGCAGTTATCAAGTTATCAACTTACTAGAGAAGATAATCGTTTATTGCTTTATTTTGATACTCCTGTAAATGCTAATGAAACGCTAAATAGTTGTATAGAGGTTTTATTTAATGATACACAAAATTTTAAAATAGTTTCATGGAATCTTAGTTATCATGATGATTGGGTTACTGATGAAAGCATAGATGTTTTTACGAGATAAGAAAAGTATTGTATGCTTAAATTAATAAAGGTTAGTATAAAGTGAAAATAATGAAAAGAGGAGAATATGGACTTTAAGAAATTAGTAGGAGATATTATTGCACTAGGAGCTTCAGATATTTTTATCATTTCAGGGCGTCCGGTTACGATAAAGGTAAAAGGGCGTATGGAGAATTATGGTGAAGGTAAACTCATGCCTAATGATACTTATGAGATTATTAAGCAGATTTATGCAAGTGCAGCTAATCGTGATATTACTCGTCTTCATCAATATGGTGATGATGATTTTTCTTTTGCTTTAAAAGGCGTTTCAAGATTTCGTGTAAATACTTATAAACAAAGAGGATCATATGCAGCGGTTATTCGTGCAATTACTTTTAAATTACCGCATCCTGATGAACTTAATATTCCATCTGCAGTAATGGATGTATGTAAAAATGATCGTGGCTTTGTGTTGGTTACTGGAGCAGCAGGAAGTGGTAAAAGTACCACTTTAGCCTGCATGATAGATTACATTAATCACAATCATGAAAAACACATTATTACTCTAGAAGACCCTATTGAATTTTTACATCCTCATGTTAAAAGTGTAGTCTCACAGCGTGAGGTTAACCTTGATACTGAAAATTTTGTTACTGCATTACGTAGTGCCTTAAGACAAAGTCCTGATACGATACTTTTGGGAGAGCTTAGAGATCATGAAACTATTGAAGTTGGGATGACAGCTGCAGAAACTGGACATTTAGTTTTATCTAGTTTACATACTACAAGCGCTAGCAATACGATTGATCGTATTATCGATGTTTTTCATCCTCAACAACAACATCAGATAAGATCACAGCTTGCTATGGTGTTGACAGCTATTGTTTGTCAACAACTTATTCCAACAAAAGAAGGAGATTTTATACCAGTTTTTGAAATAATGATGGTGAATCCAGCGGTAAGAAATCTAATTCGTGAAAATAAAATTCATCAAATTGATAATTTAATAGCGACCTCTTCTATGGAAGACGGTATGATAAGTATGGATAAAAGTATATTGAATTTATTTCAAAAAGGTATAATAGATAAAGAAGTAGCAATACGATATAGTGTAAATGCAGAAGTAATGCAAAGGAAAATTGCATTGCTGTAAAAGTGTTTAGAAAATATCTCAGATAGCTGGATATTCATATAGAAATATTTTGCCATCAGGCAGGGTTTGCAGGTGTGTATACACCTGCTCTACTCGCCTGAAATCGATTTAAAACACTATCTTTTCCGTGATACATTTACTAAAGATTATTTATATAATGATTGGAGTAAAATATTATGAAAAAGCCAAAACATTGGATTGCAATTTGCTTATTGTTGATTACCGTTGCTATAAGTTTTTATTTCTTAGGATACAAGATATCTTATGACAGGATTGAAAATTCATATACTGATATAGAGATAGATACTTTTTATGCAAAAATTACTGATATTGATGATATGTATTTTTCAGTAGAAGGACTTCCTGTGAACGACATTAATTTTAGAGGTGAATTTAATTTCAATATAGCGGGAGAAGAAACCAAACTTGAATGGAGATATACCCCTATGGGAATATCCGAATTTGATATAGGTGACACGATAGCAATTACTTACAGTGGACTAATTCAAGAAAGCTACCCAGCATATATTGAAAATGTAGTGAGAATAAAGCTGTTAGATGATGAGAAGTAACGAATGAAATGGGCATAATCTACATAGAAACAAACTGTCACTACCATTTTTTTGATAGTGACAGTTTGTTTCTTCATGAGTAACCGACAATAGGGATATTTTTTTTATAGATAAAGCATTAAAATTTGTGTATAATGTTTAAGAAAGAAGTGATAATCATGAAGCCAATACCAAATCAAATGGTACATATACAAAGCTATAAACATAATGGTTCTTTACACCGTACATGGTCTAAAGGATTTGTTTTAGAAGCTGATGAGAAACAATTTGTAGTAGTTACTAATAAAACATGGGTAATCGAATCTGATGGTAGAAAATGGTTCACAAGAGAACCGGCAGTTTGTTTCTTTTATCCAGACAAGTGGTTTAATGTAATTACTATGATTAGAAAAAGTGGTATATATTATTACTGTAATTTAGCGTCTCCGAGTTTATATGATGGGGAAGCTATTAAAAATATCGATTATGATTTAGATATAAAAGTATATCCTGATGGCAGAATGGATATCTTGGATGAAGATGAATATGAGGCGCATTCTAAAAAGATGAAGTATAGTGAAGAGTTATGTTCAATTGTTGAACATCAAATGACTTTATTGATTCAAGATATAAAAGATAAAAAAGGTCCCTTCAACAATGAATGTATTGAAGAGTATTATCAACTTTATTTAAAGAATTCAAAATAAAAGATAATTAAATTAAAAAGGTAGATAATGGTATATATAAGCTTTAGTTAAAAAACATTAATTAATGATGTTTTTTTTTATTATTTATAATAAAATATTAAAAGAGGTGGATTATGAAAACTATACAGGAGTATGTTGTTTCTAAAAGAGAAGAATCACTAGAATTTTTAAAAACACTTATTGAAGCGCCCAGTAAGGATTTGCAAGAAACACTAGCACAAGATTATATTTTTGAACTTATGAAGGAGTTAAATTTAGAGATTGATAAATTTAATACGGATAGTGAGTATTTAAAAGACTTAGAAGATTATTGTCCTAATGCCATGCCTTTTCATAAAGAGGCCTATAACTTAATTGGTTACACCCCGTATGATAAGCATAAGCAATCATTACTTTTATTTGCCCATATTGATACTGAAAGTCATGAAATTATTGCATATAAAAGAGATGATAAAAGAGTATATGGATTAGGGGCTGCAGATGATAAAAGTGGTATTGCAGCAATATTTTTAGCACTCAAATATTACAAGGAATTTTATAATGAATTACCATATAATGTTATTGTTATGAGTTGCTTAGGTAAACGAGGTGGTGTTGGAGGAACTTTAATCGGTTGTGATAGATTAAAATATAATCCTGATGCTGGCATCTATTTACACCCGGCTGAAACAGGACTGGGATTAAATGAAATAAAAAATATATCACTAGGAGTCATAGATTTTAAACTAAGTACAGAAGGTCAATTAGGAAGGGCACATTATGATTTAGATTATGGCATCAGTGCAAACAATAAACTTATCGTATTAGCCAATGCACTAGTTGAGTTAGCAAATAAAAGATATTTAAAATATGGCAATCAAGATGAGCATGGAACTAAATTAAATATTGGAGTAATGCAGGGTGGTAGTTATATTGGAAAAGTGAGTAAAACTGCAAGTCTGGAGTTTAGGGTTCATTTTGGTAAAAATCAAACAATTCAAGATATTGAAAATGAAGTCGAAGAAGCATTAAATGCTGTTGTAGAAAATAATCCAAGCCTATTTAAAGATCACACCTATAGCTTAGAAAAAGGATATTTAAGAGCTGGATTTGCAATGATGGATAGAAATCATCCATTAATTGAGCTCTTAAAGAATAAAATAAGCACGCATATTAAAACAGATAATTTTATTTATCAAGCACATGGAGCTAGTGATATTAGGCTACCAATGATACTAGGGAATACTCCGACAGTAGGATTAGGAAGTCTATGTTATCTGCCTATTGATAGCAATAAACATGAAGAATGGGTGGATATTGAGGAATTTGAAGCAAGTATAAAGGTGCTAATAGAGGTGCTGACAGATTGGATTAAGTAGCTTAAATAAAAATTATAATGCTATAGTACTAAATTTAGTTGTAGTCATTATAAATGATGAGTATTCCCTCACAATTTAGGGAATGCTCATCATTATATTTTATACTTATTGATAGTAATTTTAATAGATAAAATTTAGAACCGAGTGAATTTCACAGTAAGAAAAAAATTGTTGAAGTATTAAAATTTTGTTGCATTGTTATAGAATTTTGATATAATAATAAAGCGACAACTGGTTCCTTAGCCAAGTGGTAAGGCAATAGACTGCAACTCTGTGATCGCCGGTTC
>CAYJJG010000006.1:0-83842 GCA_964370435.1 uncultured Holdemania sp. | reverse complement strand
ATGAAATCAGGTAATCGAATAAGTGAAATCCATGAAAATTCATCTTTTTTTGTATTGTCATATCCTTTTATACCCTCTTGCCACCAAAAACCTTCAAGAGGTGGTACAACATATTCAAAAAAACCTTTAATTTTATAATCGCTTTTATAACTCATTTTAAGGGTATAAGCTATTGGATACAATAGACTTATGGCTTTTATATATTCACCATCACTGTCATTCGGGTTTCCTTTGCCACGAACTGCGAGAAAGTTCATTTTTGGTATGTTTACAATGGTAGGTTTCTTTTTAGGAGCATAAAATTCCTTATATTCCTTTTTAAAATCAAAAATCATTCAAGTTCTCCTAATTATATAAATTTGATTAAATATCAGCCATTTTTCGTTATTCCGAGATTGCTGAAATAATCTCCAGTTTAACAATTATACCAATAAATGTATAGTGGTTTCAAGATATATTAAGATTTATTTTCACTTTCTTTATGTAAGTATTAATTGGTATTGAGTAGTAGCTGTTCGCTCAAAAAATAATTCTGCAAAATCACCACCATGAGATAATGCTAAATTTAAATATTTTTTTCCTAAATCTTTATTAATCATTAGTGTACCTCTTTTCTATTGATTTATTTTACAACTTTTAGTAACCCTTGAAAAGAATATTTATGCATTTCTTAAGGTTGATGATATAATAAACAAGTTAAAAGGAGCAAACTATGGCACTAGATGGATTATTACTTTATAAAATTTCTGAAGAACTTAAAACTATTTTACCAGCTAAGATTAATAAAATATATCAAATATCGAAAACAGAATTGTTTTTTCAATTGCGAGCTGAAGGAAGAAAACAGAATTTAATTATCTCCTGTCATTCCCTTTACAACCGCATTAACATTACTTCAAAAGAGTATCCAACACCAGAAGAACCAAGTAATTTTGTAATGTTTTTAAGAAAACATTTAGATGGAGCTACTATATTTGATATCGTACAAGAAGACTATGATCGCTATCTTACGTTATATATAGCTACACGCAATGAAATTAAAGACAAAATTGTCATAAAAATGAGTATCGAACTCATGGGAAAATATGCTAATGTCATTTTATACAATGAAGATGGTAAGATTATGGACTTACTTAAACGTATTCCTCCTTTCGAAAGTACGCATCGACTTCTACAACCCGGTGCAACTTTTGTAGCACCTAAAAAACAAGAAGATAAGGTTGATCCTTTTACAGCTACTACTTTAAACTTAGAAGTAGACTTAACTAAACAGCTAAGAGGTTTTTCGCCCCTATTAAATAAGGAAATACGTTATCGTCTTTTTAATAATCAAAGCTTTGAATCCATTATGCAAGAGATTCAAGATAGTAATGCTTTATATATTAGTGAAACTGAAGAAGAAGGTATGTACCACTGTATTCCATTAACTCATTTAAATAAACCTAGTAGAAAATACAGTATTATGGAAGGATTTGATGCTTATTATTTTCATAAAGAAGAAAAAGAGCGTATCAAACAAATGAGTGGTGACTTATTTAAACTAGTTAGACGTGAACTTAAACATCTTAATCAGAAACTACCACGATTAAATCAAGATTTAGAACGTGCTTTAAACTGTGATATATGGAGAGAATATGCCGATTATCTGCAGCCTTACAACTATCTCATTAATAAAGGCGACACTACAATAACCTTTGATAAATATGATGGTAGTGGTACTATTACCATTCCTCTTGACCCTAAGTTAAATGGCTTGCAGAATGCTAAAAAGTACTATCAGAAATATAATAAAGGTAAAAAAGGACAAGAGCATCTAATGAAGCAAATTGAACTTTGTAAACAAAATATATTGTATTTTGAAGCATTGGAGCAACAGCTAGAATTAGCTAACTTTAATGATGTAAAAGAAATAAAAGAAGAATTAGCACAAAAAGGTTATTGTAAAATTACTCAAAGTAAAATTCGTAAAAAAAAGAAAAAAGAGTTGCCCCATTGCACAACCATTTATGTTGATGAGCAAACCACTATTACCTTCGGTAAAAATAATATTCAAAATGACTATGTTACCTTTACTCTAGGTAAAAGAAATGACACTTGGCTTCATGCTAAAGACTACCACGGTGCTCATGTTATTATCAATACGGAACATCCTGACGAAAAAACACTGCGCCTTGCAGCTAATATTGCTGCTTATTTTTCCAAAGGTAGATACTCTTCTTCAGTTCCAGTTAATTATTGTTTAGTGAAACAGCTTAAAAAAGTTCCTGGAAGTGAATTAGGTTTTGTATCATTAAGTAACTATAAAACCATATACATTGATCCTGATATAGATGAAATTGAGCGCTATCTTGCATCATAGAAAAGATAAGATATGAACTATTATGTTAATGTGTATATAAAATTAACTAGATAAAGCTATTAATTAATTTTAAAAGCAGACAAATAATAAAATACTCATATACAAAGTTAATAGGTATGATTCTAAATTAAATAGATTCATACCTGTTTTTTTTTACTTAAAACATTCGAATTATACTACCATTAATTCTGCTTCCTTAATTATTTTCAAATTTTTATTATATTAACATAAAAAAAGAACCTGTTTATTTAACAGGTCCTTCATCTTATCCTTGTTTACTTGCTTAGTCTTTTACCTTCGTTTGCTAATTTACTCAATTGTTTCACCTCAAATGGTTTTAATATACGATAATCACCAGGATTTAATTCATTACATGTTAAGAAACCTATTTTTTTGCGGTGAAGCTTTTTAACTTCATATCCGATCGATTCCATCATTCGCTTAACTTGGCGATTTCTTCCTTCTTGAATTGTTAATTCAAAAGTAGTTAGTTTACGAGTAAAATCTTTATTAGTAACCCACACTTTGGCAGGTAGCGTCTTAATGCCATCATCAAGTATAACACCTTTTTCCAAATTCTTAATTTGGTCTGTAGTCAATATGCCATTAACTACAACATCATAAGTTTTCGCAATATGATAGCGCGGATGAATAATTTCATTAGCAAATTCACCATCATTGGTCAATATTAAAATCCCTGTAGTATCATAGTCTAAACGACCTACTGGGAATATACGTTCTTTAACTTCAATTAAATCAACAACAGTAGCTCTATCGTGTTCATCATTTAATGTACATAATGTTTTTTTAGGTTTGTTCATTACAAAATATACTTTAGACTCTCTCACTATAGTTTTTCCATCTACTTGAATAAGAGCTCCTTTTTTTGGTTGAAATCCCATTTCACTAATAACAACACCATCTACTTTTACTCTACCCTCTTTTATCATTTCTTCTGCCTTACGACGAGAAGTTAGTCCACTTGCTGCAATAATTTTCTGTAATCGATCCATGCCTTCACTCCTTAGTTCCTATATTCTATCATAAATAGTTAAAATTAGTAGTAAAACATGCATTGATTGATTTTTTTAAATTATAAACAGACTTGTTAAAATAATACCTAAGCTAATTCCAACAAAATCAGCAAACAAACCAATTCCAATAGCATTACGCACTTTGGTAATTCCAACAGTAGAAAAGTACAAGGATATAACATAGAAAGTAGTATCAGTAGAGCCTTGTAGCACACTCGCCATTTTACCAGCTAAGGAATCAACACCGTAATTTTCAAAGATATCAATCATAATGGCCATAGATGCTCCACCAGATATAGGACGAAATAAGGCCATTGGAAAAATAGAAGTAGGTATACCACTAAAAATAGGTTCTAAAACATGAGCAAGTAAATCAAATACTCCAGTTTGCCTAAGCAAGCTCACCGCTAACATCATGGCTAAAAGACTAGGAAAAATATCTGTAAATAAAAACATCCCTTCTTTAACACCTTGGGTAAAACTTGTATAAGCATCTTTCTTTTTAATTATTGCCAATACTAATATAATAAATACTACACTTGGAAGTATCCATAAGCTAGCGCTTGCGATAATTACACCACCTATCCAAAGTCAAACCTGCAATTGAAGCACCCAGTGTTGCTAAAATCGCAAAAGGCAAAAAATCAGTTGGATTATGTGCTCCAAACTGATTACGTAACGTAACAATATTTGTAGCTAAAATAGTTACCCCAGCAGTGTTTAGAATTAAAAAAGTAACCATTGATCGCGTAGCTACCTTCTTATTAGGATTTCGTTCTTGCATCAGTTTCATTGCTTTTAATCCGCTAGGCGTTGCTGCAAACCCTAAACCGAACATATTGATAACTACATTACAAGCTATATACTGTAAAGTATCTTTTTGATATTTTAGATCAGGTAATAACCTCGTTAATATTGGAGAAATTAATCGCTCAAGTGACTGTAGTAACCCTACTTCTTTTGCAACATTCATCATTCCATTCCAGAAACAAGTAGCCATCATTAAAGGAAGTGCAAAAGCAAAAGTCTCTTCGCCAACACCTATAATAACTTGGTTGATAGAACTAATTTCACCCTTCATAGCACCATATACTAAAGCAATAAGAATTAAAAAACACCAAATTTTATTCAAAAACACCACCCCCAAATACATCTTTTTTTAACTGCATCATAAATTGCTATTTTGCGATGGTCCTTAATATACCACTCCACTATATATTCATTATTTTGTTTATCTAAATAAGTAAACAACGTTGCTTCTTCTAATTCCTCTTTAGTGGCTACCACTTCAAAAGGTTCATCTATTGTAATCGTATATCCTTCTAACTCCATCGTTTGACTTTCTAATAGCACATGAACTGCTCTATCTTGCATTACGTTTATATATTTTTCTTCATGGAAGGAGAAGCGATCTTGTAAATTGAAAGTTACTACAACATATTGAGCACCCTCTTTTTCTGCTGCAGTTACTAAAGTTCTACCCGCTTTATTAGTAAATCCAGTTTTACCACCTATACAGTATGCAAAATCATGTAATAAATCATTAGAGTTACGCCATTTTACTCCCCATTCACTTGTATAATATTCTGTTGCTATAATTTCTTTAAACATTGGATTTTCTAGTGCTTCACACATTAGTAAAGCCATATCAAAAACTGTAGAATAATTCCCCTCTTCATGAACATCAAGTCCATGAGGATTATTAAAAACAGTATTAAACATACCTATTTCTTCAGCTTTTTTATTCATTAATTCTACAAATTGTTGCTCACTCCCTGCTACCCTTTCAGCGATGACCAAAGCTGCATCATTTCCAGATTTAAGCATTAATCCGTATAATAATGAGCGCATTGATACTTCCTGTCCAAGTTCTAAATGAATCATACTTCCCCATGCTTTATTCAATTCTTCCCCTACAATCCAACGATCACTAAAATCGCCATATTCAAGAGCTACTAAAGCAGTCATAATTTTAGTTATTGATGCTATGCTTCTTATTTCATGTGCATCTTCTGACTCGATCACTTGATCATCATTAACATTAACTACAATATATGGTTCTGCTTGAATTACTTGAATACTACTAAAAAACAATAAACTTATAAGCATTAATTTTTTCATTTTAATCACCTAATTTAGTTTATTGTTTTAGTTTAAAATTAAGAACTAATTATCCTTTATAAACAAAGTTAATACTTCATGTAAAAGTGGATATCCTATCTCACTACAGCGAATATAATTTTCATCAATAAACAACCATCCCTTGGCTATTGCTATATTAAATGCCTCATTATAATAATCTAATAATGAAATTTCAAATTGAGAATTAAAATTAATCAAATTAAATCCCTCTTTTATCCTTAAATTCATCATAAGAGCTTCAAATAGTTTATCGTCTTTATTTAAAAGAACCTCATTAGCAATCCATTTTTTATTGAAATAATCGATAAAATTAGTAGTATTGTCATAACGCATATTCCCTATTTTACCACTAGCTCCTAGACCAATTCCATAAAAATCATGATAATGCCAATAATGTAAATTATGCATTGATTCAAAACCTTCTTTTGAAAAATTACTTATTTCATATTGATGATAATTATTAGATTGAAGTAACTTAACAGCTTCAAAATACATAGCTTCTTCTATTTCATCCTCTAATTTTTGAAAGTTCTCTCTAGCAAAAGCACTGTTTTCTTCAATAGTTAAACTATACATTGATATATGATTAATATCTAATGAAATAAAAGCATGGAGTGTTTCTAATAATTGTTGCATCGACTGATTTGGCACTGAATATAAACAATCCATTGATATATTATTAATGTTATATTTTCTTAATAGTTTGACTAAATCACAAACCTGCTTCCAAGTATGCTTGCGATGCATCAAATTTAGTAACTGTTCATCAATACTTTGAACACCTATGCTTACACGATTAATAGCATATTTAGCTAACAAAGCAACTTTTTCTTCATTCATCGTTTCAGGATTTAATTCAACAGTATATTCTTTTACATTATCGCTATATACACTAAGCATTATTAGTAGACGTTTTAATTGTTGTGAGCTTAATGCTGATGGTGTTCCTCCACCTATGTATATAGTTTCTAAAGATTGTTCTTTTATACGTTCTTGTAGTTCTATTTGTAATGTATCTAGATAACGTTCTATTAAACGAGGATTACATTTAACACGAGTAAAATCACAATATCCACAAATTGAATTACAAAATGGTATGTGTACATAAAGCGCTTTTACCATCCTTTTCTCCTCCTATACAAAAAAGCGTACTTCTACGCTTAATTATCATCCATGGATAACACTGCCATGAAAGCCTCTTGAGGTATTTCTACAGACCCTACCGACTTCATGCGTTTTTTACCCTCTTTTTGTTTCTCGAGTAATTTTTTCTTTCTTGAAATATCGCCACCATAACATTTAGCTAAAACATTTTTACGTAACGATTTAATATTTGTTCGAGCAATAACTTTACCGTTTATTGATGCTTGCACAGGAATTTCAAATTGTTGACGTGGAATAAGATCTTTTAACTTAACAGTTATTGCATTACCACGATGATATGCAAAATCACGATGAACAATGACACTTAATGCATCCACAATTTCAGCATTCAATAAAATATCCATCTTAACAAGTTTACTCTCTTTATAGCCGATAAGTTCATAATCTAAAGAAGCATAGCCTTTTGAGCAGCTTTTTAATTTATCAAAGAAATCAAACACAATCTCAGCTAGAGGAAGTTCATACACAATTTGATTTCGAGTTTGATCTAATACTTGCATATCTAAATAATTACCACGCTTGTTTTGACACAACTCCATAACAGCACCAATATATTCTTGAGGAACTATAATAGTTGCTTTAACGTATGGCTCTTCTAATCGACTGATACGTTGTACCTCAGGTAAGTGAGCTGGATTGTCAATCTTAATCATCGTATCATCACTTAAATAACAATGATATATAACACTTGGTGCTGTAGCAATGAGTGATAAATTGTATTCACGCTCTAAGCGCTCTTGTATTACGTCCATATGAAGTAATCCTAAAAATCCACAACGAAACCCGAACCCTAGAGCTTGTGAAGTTTCAGCTTCATATGTTAATGCAGCATCGTTTAGTTGTAGTTTCTCTAAAGCATCTCTTAAATCGTTATATTTATTAGAATCAGTAGGATAAAGACCACAATAAACCATTGGATTCATATTACGATATCCTGGTAGTGGACTACTTGCAGGATTAGAAACCTTAGTAATGGTATCCCCTACACGAACATCTTTTACAGACTTGATGCTGGCACAAACCCATCCAACTTCCCCTACTTTTAAACAATCTTTTTTTATTTCCTTTGGATTTCTAATACCACATTCAAGCACTTCATATTCAGCATTTGTGGCCATAAAACGAATTTTATCGCCTACTTTAATTTCGCCTTCTTGAACACGTACAAAAGCAATAACACCACGATAGCTATCGTATAAACTATCAAATACTAGTGCCTGTAGTGGATTAGTAACATTACCGCTAGGAGCAGGTACATTCTTAACAACCGCTTCTAATACATCAATAATATTTAAACCGCTTTTAGCACTAATTAAAGGTGCTTCACTACAATCTAAACCAATTACATTTTCAATTTCATTTTTAACCCTGTCAACATCAGCACTAGGCAAATCAATTTTATTGATTACAGGGATTATTTCTAAATCATTATCTAACGCTAAGTAAACATTAGCTAATGTTTGTGCCTCGACACCTTGTGCTGCATCTACAACTAAAACAGCTCCCTCACAGGCTGCTAATGAGCGTGAAACTTCATAAGTAAAATCAACATGACCTGGAGTATCGATTAAATGTAAAGTATATTCCTTACCGTCCTTAGCTAAATAATTTAACTGGACAGCATTAAGTTTAATTGTTATTCCACGTTCTCTTTCTAAATCTAAAGAATCTAATATTTGATCCATCATCTCTCGTTTAACTACTGTTTGAGTTAATTCTAATATACGATCAGCTAAGGTAGATTTACCGTGATCAATATGAGCAATAATAGAAAAATTTCTTATATTGTCTTGTTGCATAAAACCCTCCTAAACTAGTCTTACCAATTATAGCAAAACTTACTGCTCTTTAAAAGAAAAATCGCTAGTACATCTAGCGATTTCAACTATTTTATAATTAAATCTTTACTACCATTAATATAATCCTTCGCTAGACACTTCATTTTGCCCTCTGGTTGCAACATCAAGACTTCAATACTACCGTTTAAGCATTTAAGATAAAGAGCCTTATTGTAGCTATATAAGCTACCTACGGGAACATCACTATCTATATTAGAAAGTTTCACTTGCCACAATTTTATTTTTTTATGATTTAAAGTAATATAGCCTACTGGCCAACTAATAAGTCCTCGTATATGATTATAAACTTCAAGGACTTCTTTATTACAATCGATCACTTCTTCTTCTTTACTTATGTTTCGTGCAATAGTGACTAAATGTTCCTCTTGAATAACTCCATTTAATTGATGATTTAAAAAAGCTTCAAGCTTTTCTTCTAATAATTCACATCCAGCTACTATAAGCTTATCATGTAATGATGCTGTAGTATCTTCGATATCAATGTTGATTTTCTTTTGAGCATACATTACTCCTGCATCCATTTTATCAATCATTTGCATTAATGTAATACCCGTTTCTTTTTCTCCTTGGATAATAGCTTTATGTATTGGAGCGCCTCCACGAAATTTTGGAAGTAGTGAAGCATGGATATTAAGACAAGGATATTCAAAAGCATAAAGAATACTAGCAGGAACAAATTGTCCGTAAGCACAGGTAATAACTAAGTCAGGTTTCCACTCTAAAACTGTTTCGAAATCATCTTTAATTTTAAGAGGTTGAAAAACTTCTATTTGATGATTTAAGGCAACCTCTTTAACTGGTGTTGGGGTTAGTATCTGTTTTCTGCCAACTTTTTTATCCGGTTGACTCACTACGCCAACAACTTCTATATATTCTAATTGAACTAAAGTTTCTAGGATTTCTGCAGCAAAAATCGGAGTACCCATAAAAACAACTTTCTTCTTCATATTATCACTCATTTCTAGTGTTGATTATATCATATTTATTGATCATTAACACTAAAAACAGTAGTAACTAAACGTACTGAACCATCAATAAATTCTACAAAAAAAGTACTTATGGAATTTCCTAATTGACCAGCAAAGTTTTCTTCAATTTGGTTTAAAGGCATTGTATTATCGGGAACTGCTATAATTTCTTGATTTTCAACTTGAGTATTAAAACGTTCAAGTTTATCATTTACGGTTTCAGGTTCTTGTTCGCTAAGATAAGTTCGTCCAAGTATTACAATCAATAGTATACAAAGAGCATCTAATAAAAAGCGCCTCATTGGTATTCCTCCTTTAAAAATGTACTAAATAATTCTAATGACCTTAATGCTTCCGTCGAGCTATTTTGATCACCACCAACCTCTAGAAGCAGCATTTCACTAAACATATCTTGATTATATACAGATTCTCTTTTAAAGGTTTCTCTCATGATACCAGATAATTGGTGTTGCATTTTGTCACTATACGTAGTTGAAAGATTCCATATGTTACCAGCATTAGGGGAATTCATCCCCACCACAAACATTAATCTAGCATAATCCACGCCATCTACACTAAGCAAAGAAACTTCTCTTGTACAAGCATCACGGTGCACATCAATAACTAAATCAAATCCACCGTAATTCACAAAAGCCTCATTAATATATTGTCTTGATATATCATATAATTGATGATATTCTTTTCCTTCATTATACATTTGAGTAATAAAATTATTAGATTCAAAGACTACCTCAAAGCCCTTTTTCTCTAACATCTGCGCAAATTCAATCGTTACTTCATAAATAGATACTCCATCACTATATAATTCTGTTTGGTGCGTATTATATAAATAAATGCGTTTTGTTGAATCTCTATTTTCAAAATTAGGTATTAGTGGTGCTACTATTTCAACACTACTCTCTTCATCAATAGTAAATTCAATATGGGGTAAAGCTGAAATTAAATATGTAAGTTCATTAGGATGTATTTCAATTTCAGGATTTAATAACCAATGTGATAAATTAGATTGTATATTTAAAATATCAAAATTAGGTTTAAGCATATAAAAAGGTAAAAACAATATACCGAGACTTAATAAAAACTTTAACAGTAGCTTAAAACTTTTCAAAATAAATCCCTCCTACAACAATGTATGAGGGATTTACTGTTTTATGTCAAAAATTTGAAAAATTAGGAAACAATCCTTGATTAATACCCATAGCAATAATTTCTTCTAGATGTCTTACCTCTTCATCCATTTCTTTTGGAGTAACAACCATTTTATAAGGTGTATGTTCTTCCAGTACATTAGGAATACTATCATCGTTTATATCTAATACTTTTAATGATTCCAAAATAAGCGCTTTAACACTCATTACTGTCGCAACACCTATAGCGAAAACAGGGACATTTAAAGTATCTTGATGAATAGCCATACGATTATTACCTACTCCTCCTCCCGGCCTAATTCCTGTATTAGATAGCTGTATCACTCTATTGATCCGCTCAATTGAATTGGTTGCTAGAGCATCAATCGCAAGAATCAAATCAGGCTTAATATGATCACTTATTGCTTTCACTAAATTTGCAGTTTCAATTCCAGTTTGCCCCATTACCTTTGGCACAACGACACTAACATCCCTAATAGGATCTTTTATTGCATTTAATTTTATTAAATGTGATGTCACAATTATCTTATCAGCAACCATAGGACCCAAACTATCAGCGGTAACTTGTTCATTTCCTAGACCTACTATTAAAATTTTATTCATGTTATCACTCATCAAACTTTTTAATGCTTCTGCTACTACTTCTGCTACTGTATCTCTTGTTTTTTTATCATCTATTGATTGAATTTCAATGGTAATATAATCACCCATTTCTTTTTCTAAAATATTCTCTTTTTTTAAAACCTTTATATGATCCATAATGATACCCTTATATTTTTTGCGATCACATATAAAACTTTCTTCATCTGCAATTTTGCTAATTTCATCATATGCTAAATCAGTTCTATAGTTCATATCTTAACTCCTTGAAATTAGTATGTACAAATTAATAAGAAATATTTGCTTTTTTTTCATCTCTTTGGTATAATTTCAAAGGTATTAACTAGTGGGAGGTGCGAGTATGGCAAATATCAAATCACAAAAGAAAAGAGCAATGACTAACATTAAAAAGAATCTTGCAAAAAATTCACAAAAAACAGCTCTAAAAACATCAATCAAAAATGTATTAAAGGCAGTTGAAGCTAAAGACAAAGATGCTGCTACTGTTGCTTATAATCATGCAGCTTCTTTACTTGATAAAGCAGTATCAAGTCACATGAAGCATAAAAATTACGTTTCTCGTCAGAAGTCACGTTTATCAGCTGCTGTAAATTCTATTTAATAATTAAATCGTACTGGTTACGATTTTTTTATATTCATTTTGTGCATCAATTATATCACTTATGATAATTTAATATCAATCGTGATAAATTATAATACAATTTAGGAGGTGCAAAAAATGATTGCAGACACCATCAAATTGTTAAGGGAAAGAAGTGGGTTAACACAAACACAACTAGCTAAAAAAATAAATATAACGCGATCCAGCGTTAATGCATGGGAAATGGGAATTTCTGCTCCCTCTACACAGTACATTGTAGAATTAGCACTATTATTTAATGTAACTACAGATTATATTTTAGGTGTAACTAAGAAGAAATCTATTAACATTGATAGTTTAAATGAGGAGCAGACTAAAATATTATATTTATTATTGAATTACATGAATAACGATAACCGCTTTAATGATAAGGAATAACCAGCAGTTATTAAATTTCTAAAACAATAGACATGAATTATATTAATTGATGTCTTTTTATTTTTCAGATTATAAAGAATCTAAAAAAACCATTATAAGCTAGTATAGCCACAATGGTTATGATTTTATAGTATTAGATAAAAAGGTGATTTGTTGTAGTAATTCTTGATAATTATCATCCTTGTTTATCTTATTTAATATCGCTTCTTTTTTCTTAATCAAATACTCAAAATACTCTCTAGTAACGTTATTCTTACTGTTAAGTAGAGCTTTTCCAAAATAAACTTCTAAAACAGTATAATCTTCTGTATTAATTTTTTTAGGATTAAATCCAATAATAACATAGTAATGACGATGGTATACTACTTCTTCAAACTCGATATTAAAGTTATTAGTTATTATCCATTCCCGTAATAAATGAGCATCACGATTTATCTGCACAATAATCAAGTCAAATTGATTTAGACGATGAAAATCATCTTCTAGTATTGTTTTAGCTGTCATCCATCCCATTCCGGCTATAACTGCTACATTAGCATCAGTAGGAACCTTATTTAAACCATTACATAGTATTGTATTAATTTTATCTTCCAAACGAGCACGTTCTATGGTTTTTTTTGCGCTATTCAAAGGACCTTCTGCTATATCGCAGGCATAACAAAATTTAGCCTTATTCAGGTTTATCAATTCTACTGGCAAATAACCATGATCAGTACCGATATCAGCAACAATACTATGTTGTGGTATTCTATCTGCAATAGCCTGTAAACGCTTATCTAACATTAGTTTTTATCCACGAAATCACGTAAGCGTTTAGAGCGTGTAGGATGTTTTAATTTTCTAAGTGCTTTCGCCTCAATTTGACGAATACGCTCTCTAGTAACATTAAACTCTTTACCTACTTCTTCTAATGTACGTGTACGCCCATCATATAAACCAAATCGAAGACGCAGTACTTTTTCTTCACGTTCTGTTAAACCTTGTAAAACCATGTTTATTTCATCTTTTAGCAGCTGATTATTCGCAAACTGATCAGGAGATAATGCATCTTTATCCTCGATAAAATCACCTAAATGAGAATCATCTTCCTCACCGATAGGAGTCTCTAACGATACTGGATCAAGTGCTATCTTTTGAATCTCACGTACTTTTTCAGGTGTAATATTCTCCATTTTAGCTGCAATTTCTTCAGCAGTAGGATCACGACCTAAATCTTGAACTAATTGTCTTTGTACACGAGTTAATTTATTAATTGTTTCAACCATATGTACTGGGATACGAATCGTTCTAGCTTGATCAGCAATTGCTCTTGTAATAGCTTGACGAATCCACCATGTAGCATAAGTAGAAAATTTAAATCCTTTGGTATAGTCAAATTTTTCAACAGCTTTAATTAAACCAATATTTCCTTCTTGAATTAAATCAAGAAATAACATACCCCTACCAACATATTTTTTAGCAATCGAAACAACCAAACGTAAATTAGCAGAAATAAGAATACGCTTTGCCTCATCATCACCAGCTTGAATTCTTCTTGCAATCTCAGGTTCATCTTCTGGATTCAGTAATGGAACACGTCCAATCTCTTTTAAATACATTTTAACAGGATCATTTATCTTACCGCTACCAGATCCACCAAGATATAGTTCAGGATATTCTGGTAAACTTATCGTCCCTTCAGCCTCAGTATCAAGTACATCACTGGCTTCATCAGATAAGAATTCAATGGATTCATCGATAGCATCAGGTAAAGTTCCATCATCTAACTTAGCTTCAATTTCTAACTCAATATCATCAGAAATAACTATATTTTCACTACTGAACCAATCAAAAAGTTCATCCATTTGTTCATCATCAAATTGAAGGTGTTTTACGGTATCCATAATATCTTTTTGGTAGAGTTGATTTTCTTTTTCATAGGTAGCTTTAAATTGTAATTTACACTCATCTAGCGTTTTAAAAGTACCTAAAATTTTTGTCTTTTTTTCATTCTTCATTTTTTAATTCCCCCAATTTTCTTTGAAGTTGAGTCTTTTCATTTATTAATGCAGCCTTGCTTACAGGATTATGTACAGATTTTATCTGCGATTGAATTTCATGATATTTTTCTTCTAATAGTGCTCTTTTAAATCGTTTAATTGCTCCTAATAGATAAGTATCATCATATTCTTTTTTATAAATTTCACTGCTTGCAAGCTCAATAATCAAATTTCTTTGTGCATCACTAGTACAGGTATCTAATAAATCAGCTACAGCCATTGCCTTTGATTTACGATAATAATCAATAATAAGCATGGCACATTGTTGAGCATTATCATCTGCCAAAAAACCTAATTCACTCTTAAACACTTCACTAGCATTAATATTTAATAGCATTTGTGAAAGAATAACGTTTTCGGCATTAGTCTTACCATTTTGTAGCGGATTTAAACTCACTTTTTTAACATGCACCTCTTTAGTAACCCTATTTTTTTCTTTAACAGCCAACTGAGAGCTACTAAATCCGGTCAATGCTGTGAGTTTATGCATGAAGGATTGACGATCAAAGTCATCACTCAACGCATCAATCTTATCTTTAATTAATAAAGCAAATTTCTTTTTATCACTATAATTTTCTAAGTCATATTGTTTTTGATATTCTTCAAAGACAAATTCCATATACAATAGCTCCTTTGAAGCCATTAGCTGAAGTTCAGCTATACCAAAGCTAGAAATAATTTCATCAGGATCCAAGCCACTATCATTTTTTAATACGGATACGGTACATCCTGATTGTAGGCATAATTCACTCGCTTGTAGTGTTGCTTTCCTTCCAGCTAAGTCACCATCATAACAAAATACAACATGAGTTGCACAGTTTTTTAACAACCGTATTTGTTCCTTGGTGCATGCTGTACCTAAAGTAGCTACAACATTATAAATGTTGGCTCTTGCAAAAGCAATAACGTCCATAACACCCTCACACACGATTACTTTTCCTGCTTTTTTGCAATGTTCTTTAGCACGATGATAGTTATATAATGTGTTTCCCTTAACATAGAGTTCAGTTTCCTGTGAATTAATATACTTACTATGTACATTTACATCTATACTTCTTGCAGTAAAAGCAATCGGATTACCTAATGAATCATGAATTGGAAAAGTAATACGATTAAAGAAGGTATCTGCAACATCATATTCATTTAATCGAGCAATGCTACTCGCTAACATATCACTTTCAGGATATCCTTTTGCCTTAAGAAATTTAGTTAGTTGATTATTTAAACCATTATAACCAATTTCAAATTTTTCAATAATTTCCTTAGTTAACCCTCGATTAGTTAAATAAGCAAGGTATTCAACGCCCTCACTAGCTTGTAATTGAAAACGCATGTACGCAATAGCCTCATGAAGACATTTATATAAGCCTTCTTTACGTGGGTCCTTTTTAACTTCGAACATCGACTGGGTAACTTGGAGCGGATAGTTTATTCGCTCAGCCACTTTAATTACTGCCTCTACAAAGCTACATTGTTCATAGTTTTGAACAAACGTAAATACGTTGCCTCCATTTCCACATACAAAGCACTTATAAATTTGCTTGTCTTTGGAAATACTTAAAGAAGGATCATGGTCATCATGAAAAGGACATACCGCACTAAAGGATCGCCCTTTAGCAACTAAAGGAATGTAGTGAGCGATAATATCTGCAATATCAGCTCTATTTCTTATTGCAGTAATATCTTCGTCTTTAATCCTCATCAACAAAACCCTTTCTTAAAAACGACATTGTTTGCTTAAAAATGCAGGTAATTCACTAATCTTAATTCGCTCTTGTTTCATCGAATCACGATCTCTCACTGTTACACAACCATCTTCTTTCGTATCAAAATCTACAGTAATGCAGTATGGAGTACCAATAGCGTCTTGACGACGGTATCGCTTACCAATACTACCTGCCTCATCATATTCGCAGTTAAAGTCCTCGCTAATTAAAGTATATACTGCCAAGGCTTCTTCACTCAATTGCTTAGATAAAGGACATACGCAAGCTTTAAATGGTGCTAGCGTTGGATGTAAATGCATCACAATACGTGTATCATTTTCAAGTTGTTCTTCTTCATAGCTGTCACACATATAAGCAAGCAGTAGACGCTCTACACCAACTGCAGGTTCAATACAATAAGGAACTACTTTTTGATTTGTAGTTGGATCTAAATATTCTAAAGAACTCTTAGAGTGCTCCATATGCTTAGACAAGTCATAATCAGTGCGATCAGCAATACCCCATAATTCACCCCATCCAAATGGGTATAAATATTCAATATCACTCGTACCTTTAGAGTAAAAACTTAATTCATCTGCACTATGCTCACGCATTCTTAGATTATCCTTGTTAAGTCCTAGGCTAATAAGCCATTGCATACAAAAATCTTGCCAATATGCATACCATTTTAAATCCTCATCAGGCATACAGAAAAACTCTAACTCCATTTGTTCAAATTCACGAGTACGGAATATGAAGTTACCCGGAGTAATTTCATTTCTAAAACTTTTACCTACCTGCCCAATTCCAAAAGGAAGCTTTTTGCGCATTGTACGTTGTACATTCTTAAAGTTTACAAACATTCCTTGCGCTGTTTCAGGACGAAGGTAAATGGTATTTTTACTATCTTCTGTAATTCCTTGAAAAGTTTTAAACATCAAATTAAACTGTCTAATATCAGTAAAATCATGAGAACCGCAATCAGGACAACCAATGTCATTTTCTTTAATATAATTCATTAATTCCTCGTTAGTCCAACCTCCAGGATTAACTGTATTATTGGAATGCTTCTCAATAAGATGATCTGCACGATGTCTTACTTTACAGTTTCGACAGTCCATTAAAGGATCACTAAAAGTCTTTAAATGACCAGAAGCTTCCCATACTTTTGGATTCATTAAAATTGCTGCTTGAATACCTGTATTATAAGGATTAGCTTGGATGAATTTTTTCCACCATGCATTTTTTATATTATTCTTAAGCTCTACTCCTAGTGGACCAAAATCCCACGTATTACTTAAGCCTCCATAAATCTCAGAACCTTGAAATACAAAACCGCTATTTTTAGCATGATTGACTATTTTTTCAAAATCTTTTACAGCCATATTAATCACTCACTTTCTTACTATGCATATCCCATATAATAACATTTTTTAATACTTCAAGTCAACTTGTCCATTCTTCAAAAAGACGCCAATTTACCAATTTTATTCCCGTATGATACATTAAGAAATCCACCATGATTTTGGTATCAACAAAACGCAGTGATAGTTGTTCAAGTAATATATTAAATTGTTCATACGATGCCTTATTAAGATAGCGAAACATCCTTAAAGAATCTATATCCCCTCTTATAACATCGGTATTTTTAGCGCAATCCAGGCATACAAAACCACCCTCAGTTAAAGAAATAGCACTTACCCTTTGATTAGCGCAATTGACACATTCATCTACTTCTGGCTCAATTCCAATTTCTTTTAAACACTGTGCAGTAAAAAAACTAACTACTAAATAGATATTATGCTGTTGATGAAGTTGATTTAAACAGAAATAAAGATTATCATATAATGCTTCATTAGGTTCATGACTTACTATAAATTTTTCCAAAATTTCCTTCATTAAATTAGCTGCAGCAATAGCCCCTAGATTCTCATGAATTTTATAAAAGGATTGTTTAATTACACCTGTTTTTAACAAAAACATTGATTTTAAAGGATCATAATCAAAACAAAAATCACTACACGTATACGGTGTAGCTAAAGCTTTGTTTTTACTATTTGCTTTAAGAACGCCTTTTAAAACTAAAGACACTTTACCAATGTCTTTGAAGAAAACCTCCAACAAAGCATCATTTTCACGATATTCACTTTGTTTAAGCACAATACCTTCCATGGTATCATTCATCATCTATCTCCGTAGGTATATAGCCTAATTGACGAAGTTTAGCCTCTTTATTACGCCAATCTTTTTCGACTCTAACGAATACCTCTAAATAAATAGATTCATTTAAAATCGCTTCTAGTTCCACTCGAGCACTACTACCAATCTGCTGAATCATCTTACCTTGTTTACCAATAAGAATACCTTTTTGTGAATCACGCTCTACTAGAATCATGGCGTTAATAATAAGATGCCCCTTCTTTTTTAAAAGTCTCTCGATAACTATCGCAACACTATGAGGTATTTCTTCTTTAGTTAAAAGAAGTACCTTTTCACGAATAATCTCAGCCATGATAAACTGTTCAGGATAATCACATACCATGTCTTCAGGATAATATTTTATACCGTCTTCTAAATAATTCTTAGTTACGGCAACTAACTGATCTAAATTATCATTTTTAAGTGCAGAAATAGGGATAATTTCTTTAAAATCATGTTTACTATTTAAAAATAATAGAATATTCATAACTTCTTCTTTATTAAGCTCATCAATTTTATTTACAATTAAAAAAACAGGACAATGCATTTTTTTAATAACTTCCAGTACAAATTCATCACCACGACCAAAAGGTTGCGTTGCATCAAACATATAATAAACTAAATCAACACCTTTAGCAGCACTATAAGCCTCTTTATTCATCTGTGATCCTAAACGATGTTGTGGCTTATGGATTCCTGGTGTATCAACGAAAATAATTTGGCTGTCATGATCATTATATATACCACGAATACTATTGCGTGTAGTTTGCGCTTTAGGAGAAATTATAGCCACTTTTTGTTTAATTAGTGCATTAAGTAAAGTACTTTTCCCTGCATTGGGGCGGCCTACAAAAGCTACAAATCCTGACTTCATTTTAAATCCTCAGATGAAAACTGCATAGGCAACAGCTCTTTAATAGAAGTTACCTTAGTATCTTTTCTATTAGATAAAATAATCGGTATATCTTGATTTATTAACTCTGAAAGCACTTGTCTACAAATACCACAAGGACCTGCCAGTATAGGACCATCTGTTACGATTGCTAATGCGACAATTCGCTCTTTATGATATCCATTAGAGTAAGCAGAAAAAACAGCACTACGCTCTCCACAGTTCGTAGCACCATACGATGCATTTTCTATATTGCTGCCCTTAAATGTTGTTCCATCATCACACAGTACACACGCACCAACATGATAATTCGAATAAGGTGCATAGGCATTTTCCATTGCTTCAAAAGCTAAAGCTAATAATTTATTTTGTTCCATAAATATCCTTTCCTATAGTCTTTCTAAGACTATAATTAACGCAACCACCAAGGCAATCATACTTGCAAAAAGTACACCTGCACTTGACAAATCTTTTATTTCTTTAATTTTATGATTATATTCTGGTTGAATAAAATCTGCAATTTTTTCAATACAAGTATTTAAAATTTCACTTACAACTACTAGTGCTATTGATACAAAAACAAATAACCACTGAGTTATAGATAAATTTAGGAAGTATCCAATTATAAGCGTTATGCTTGCCAAAATAAACTGAATTCTAATACTTTTATCTTTGAGCGCAATTATTAAACCCTGAAATGCTACCTGAAATTTTTTCATCGTGGTATAACTGGATCTAACAATTTACGTTGCAGTTCAAACATTATTTCTTCTTCTTCCTCGTTTTGATGATCATAGCCTAAAGTATGTAGCACTCCATGCACAAATAAAAATCCAATTTCTCGTTGGATACTGTGATCGTATTCCTTAGCCTGTTGTTCAACAGCATCAACATTGATAAATACATCGCCTAGTTCTAATAATTCTTCTTCAGCAAAAGAATCCCCTTCTTGAGCAGCAAAAGTAATAACATCAGTACTTTTATCAATATTGCGATATAATTTATTAATTTCATGGATTTTTTTGCTTTTGACTAGAATAACAGATACTACAGCATCTTTATTAACATGACACTGTTCTTCAATAACACCAGCTAACGTTTCTAATAGCGGATAATATTCTTTCCAGATTTTATTTCTTGTTTGATTTTTAAAAACACAGTTCATTTTAGTTCTCCTTGCTTAATCATTATAACATATTCTTGCGTTTAAGCTAATTCATTCTTTAAACCATTAAAAACTTATTTAATAACATTCCAAGCATGGTATACTACTTTTATTTTATAACTAAATTTTAGTTATACCTTTATGTAAATTTTAATATATTTAAACACTAATTATAAACTAGGTTTTTCTAATCTTTTAAATGCAATTATAAACGTTAAATAAAAAGTAAATGACTGTTACATCCTATAACATTTTTTTGTCTCATATTAGCTAATTTACTATTCTACAAGCATAATTTAGTGCATAGGATACAATATTAGAAGAGGTTATTATCGTATGTTTAGCACACACATCAGTTATGTATTAGGAGGTTTTGGCTTATTCTTATTTGGAATAAACTACTTAAGTGACAGCATCAAGTATTCGAAACATTTTACTATAAAATTAAATAATTTTAGTACACTAACACTTTATTTAAGTGCTTCTTTAATGACTTTTTTATGTCAGTCAAGTTCTGCTGTTACCGCAATTATCATTAGTTTAATCAAAGCAGAAAAAATGAATTTGAAACAAGCTGCAATTATGATTGTTGCTTGTAATATCGCAACCACGATAACACCCTTTATCACCCTTATTAACTTACAAGATTATTCATTATTATTGTTGTTTGTTGGTGCATTTCTTTATGTAGTAACAGTAAATAAGTTAAAGCTATTATCCCAACTAATGATTGGTATTGCGCTGCTTTTTTATGGATTGCAGCTAATGAGCAATAGTTTAGTATTTATAGCTAACACCTCAGAATTTGTAAAAATTCTTCATTTTATTGAAGAATTTCCACTATTATTTGGAACTTTACTTACCGCTTTAATACAGAGCTCGTCAGTATCCATAGCTATTGTTCAACAACACGCCATTGCTTCACAACTTCCTCTATTGTCTCTTTGGTTATTTATATATGGTGCTAATATTGGAACTACTTCAACTGCCTTTTTAGTTTCCTTAGGTGACAGCATCGAAGCAAAAAAATGTGCTCTAATACATTTAACATTTAATGTGCTCGCTACGCTCATTGCAGTACCACTTATAAACTGTACATCCTTTTTTATAAACTTTATAGCCACTCATTATTCTTTATCAGTAGGTTTTCAAATAGCCTTAGTACACCTCATTTTTAATATTCAAGGTGCATTGCTATTCTTTATAATAATTAATCCGTTATGTGTATTTTTATCTAAAGATAAAAAGAAAACCATACACTAACAGTGCATGGTTAAGTACTTAATCTAAATCAATATGTTGATTCTTTACTAAGAAAATTAAGTGCTCACATATATTCTTAGTATGGTCTCCTGCTCTTTCAAAATTACGAAGTAATCCTACTACTGGAATAATTGACTTTAACATTTCTTTATTATTAGCTGCATCTTGTAAATCTTTATTTAAAGTATTGAATAAATCATTAATTTTATCGTCTTCATCAGGAATTACTAATGCACTTTTAACATCTTTTTCTTGATAAGCTTCCATAGTGTGATCGAACATATCTAAAAATAATTTTCCGATTTCTTGAGCTTTAGCACTAATTTGTTGATTCAATGCGCCATTTTTAATTACAAAACGAGCAATATTCTTAGCATAATCACCAATACGTTCTAAATCATTAGCAGTTTTAATACCTGCAATAATAACTCTTAAATCTGTTGCTACTGGAGCTAATAAAGAAAGCATTTCCTGAGCTTTGTCATTAATTTCCTCTTCATAGTGATTCACAAATTCGTCATATTTTATGATAGTTAGTGCTTTTTCTTTATCACCTGTTTCAATAATTTCAAGTGCTAAGACATGCATTTTTCTAACTTTATGTGCCATTTCTTGTATAATGACTTGATACATTGTTAAGGCTTCATCTAATTTTGGCATATTCTCTCTCCTATCCAAATCTTCCTGTTATATAATCTTCAGTTCTTTTATCTTGAGGACGATTAAAAATATTTTTAGTTGTATCAAATTCTACTAAATCCCCCATTAAAAAGTAAGCTGTATAATCTGAAACACGTGCAGCTTGTTGCATTGAGTGAGTAACTATTATAATACTATACTCCTTTTTTAGATGTTCAATTAATTCTTCTATTTTAGCAGTTGCGATTGGATCTAAAGCACTTGTTGGTTCATCCATTAATATTACCTCCGGCTCCATAGCAATAGCACGTGCGATACATAAACGTTGTTGTTGACCACCTGATAATCCCATAGCACTTTCATGAAGACGATCACTAATTTCATCAAATAAAGCTGCTTGTTTAAGGGAATTATGCACTATTTCATCCAATATTTTTTTATCTTTTATGCCTTGACAACGTGGACCATAAGCAATATTGTCATAAATTGACATAGGAAATGGATTTGCCTTTTGAAATACCATCCCTACTTTTGTTCTAAGCTCAACAACGTTAGCTTTAGCATCATAAATATCTTTTCCTTGTGTTGTAATAGTCCCATTAATTTTGCATCCATCAATTAAATCATTCATACGATTTAAACATCTTAAAAAAGTAGATTTACCACAACCCGAAGGTCCAATTAAAGCAGTAACACAGTTTTTTTTGATTTCTATGTTGATATTTTTAAGGGCTTGTTTATCCCCATAATACAAATCTAAATTTGCAACATTAAAGCAATTTTCCATATATCCTCCTAATACCAAGCTTTACTTAGTTTTTTACTAATTAATTTTATTGTAACATTTAATATTAATACAAATATTAATATGAAGATAGAAATAGCACTAGCTAACTCAAAGTTGGGTTGCTCACCAGCCATAACCGACCATATCTGAACAGCAAGTGATGTTCCTTGTGATAATAATGTTGGACTATCATTTACGAAAGTACCCATCGTATAAATTAACGCAGCTGATTCTCCGATAATACGTCCAATCGAAAGCAGTACACCAGTTAAAATACCAGGGATAGCACAAGGAAGTGTTACTTTAAATATCGTTTGTACTTCACTAGCACCCAGTGATAATGAAGCATCCCGTAAACTTTTAGGAACTACTATTAATGCTTCCTCAGTTGATCGAATGATAGTAGGTAATAATATAATAGATAACGTCATTGCTCCTAAAAGTATATTAGTTGTTGTTGCTCCAAACATTGCTGTAATTGGAAATAGAACACTAACACCCATTAAACCGAATACAATGGAAGGAACTCCGGTTAATATTTCAATTCCTGAGCGTATATAAGCATTTATTTTATTTTTCTTGGCTACTTCATTCAAATAAATTGCACTAGCAATACCAATTGGTAGCGCAATCAACAAAGACAATAGAATTAAATATCCTGTAGTTATTAAAGAGCCTCTAATTCCACCACCTGCAGTTTTTACAAATAATGATGTTATTGTTGCTGCATTATCTAAATTAGCTACCACAATTTCAGCAGTTTCTTTTCGCATCATCCCAGTATAAGCAGTAGTTCCATCACTTAATATATAATCAATTTTATGTGCTTCTAAACCTGCGCTCAGCGGATATATATCACCCTGTGTTGGACCAGCAGAAGTATTTACTGTAGTTGCAAGTGGCGAATCCTCTGCTACATACTCTACTAAAATAAGCTGTTCTTTTTCAGCAGATACTGCATCTACAAAACCAATACCCCACTTTTCACTCCATACTACTTCACTAGCCAAATCACTAGGACGTTCATATATAGTATTAGACTCTTGTATACTTGGTGCCACAATTGCATTGGTTGACCAATAATCATTAGTTAACAAATCAAAATTTACTAGATGAGCACCTTTCGAGAATATAAATATAAATAATGCTACTAATACTGCTAAAGCTATACCACTAGACAAATAGGTTAAGGAATTTAATATACCATCTGATATTTTTCTTTTATTATTATTTTTTATCATTTATTATTCCCTACCTTATTTTTTATAAAGTTTAAAACTAAATTAGAAAATAGGATTACTACCATTAAAACGATACCTACTGAAAATCGAATATCATAATCTAATCCAGTTGTTTCTTTTAATCCTGCTAACATTGTTGAAGTTAGTGTTCTAGTAATATCAAACAATTCAAAAGTTGGACCAAACAATTTGTTACCAGCAACCATACTAACTGCAGTAGCCTCACCAAAAGCTCTACCAATACCTAGTATAGCTCCAGCAAAAATCCCTGATTTAGCGCTTGTTAAAACTACTTTAAAATTAGTTTGAGTTTTAGTTGCACCTAATGCTAAAGAACCTAATTCCATATCACGATCCACGGCTTTTATAGCGGTAACTGAAATAGAAGTAATCGTTGGAAAGATCATTATTGCCAGAAGCAAGATAACAGCTAATAGCGAGTTTCCTCCAGCAGTAGAGATATTAAACATCTCTGCTAAATACATCACTAGTTGAACAATAGATCCTGCGGCAAATACTCCATAAACAACACTAGGAATAGAAGCTAGTAATTCTACTACTGTTGACATAAGAGCACTCAGTTTTTTAGGTGCTATTTTAGCAATAAATAAAGCTGTTAACACCGAAATAGGAAACGCTATAATAAGTGCACCAAAAGCACTTACTAACGTATTAATAACAATAAATCCAACGCCATAAATACCTTGATCTTGTCTCCATGTATCCCCAAATAAGAAAGCAACAAAATCAACTTGTCCATATTCATAATTAGGTAAAAATGGCTGAATTCCCTTCATCATAACAAACACTATAATTAAAATAATACTTAAACTAGACAATAAAGCACATACGAAAAATAGTCGTTTCATAAAGTTGTCTACTTTAATTTTCTTTTCTATTTTCTCAGCACTTATATGATCTCTTAAACTAGGCTCCATAAATTCATCCCTTTCATAAACAAGAGCTTAGCACATTAATATTGCTAAGCTGATGTATTTAACATGTAATACTAACTATTGAGCAGCTTCTTCCCAAGTAGTAACTGTACCTGAGAAAATTGCATTAACTTGATCTTTAGTTAAGTTTGTAACAGCTGTGTTTTCTGCATTAACTGCAACAACTACAGCATCTTGGCAGAATGCACCTGATAATAAAGCAGTTGAATTATCTTCTTCATCTTTGAATGGACGTGATGCAAAACCGATATCAGCAGCATTTGCTCCATCTTTTTCTGAACCTAAAACACGTTTGTGTCCATCACTTGAACCAGTTTGGTTAATAACAAATTGTACATTTCCAGCTAATGGTTGGAAATATTCAAGTGCAGCAGTGATTGCTTTTTCTACACTAGTAGAACCAGCAGTTGTAAGAGTAATTGCGCTGTTATCTTGATTCACGATTGGATGGTTTGCAGCTAATTCAGCCCATGGCGTACCATTTGTTAAATCAACAATACCACCTGCATCAGAAACCACTTGTTTACCTTCAGTTGAATTTAATAAGAAATCTAAGAATGCAGCAACTAATTGTTCTTTTTCATCGCTTTCAAAATCACCACTTGCGCGAGTTGTGAAGCTGAATGGACGTTGCATTTGGTATGAACCATCTAATACAGTTTCAATTGAAGCATCAACACCATCAAATTGAACTGGTGCAATACCATTTGCAGCAAAATCAGTAGTTAAAGATACATAACCGATACCATTAACATCAGCACCAACTTTAGTAGCCATGTCTCCGTTACCAGTAACTTCGATTGCAGTTGCAGTTAAAGCATCATCTAAATCGATAGCTCCCTCAAAAGCTTCACGTGTTCCACTAGAAGAATCGCGTGTATATACATTAATTGATGTTGCATTTGTGTCTGGTGTAGTTGTACCTTCTGGCTCATCAGTAGAAGCAGTACATCCAGCAAGAATTAATAAAGCACTTAGAAATAATACAGTTAATTTTTTCATTTAACTTTCCTCCCATATTTCTTCGTAATAATAACCTATATTTATTAATATTTAATAAACTAATTGTTAATAAAATGTTAACTTTATGTTTATTTGTAAAAAAAGTGAATAAGTTAATATCAACTTAATCACTTTATATTCTTATTCCAAAAATAAACTATCATTATATGTTATCTTTAAATGTTCATAGGCTGCCTTGGTAGCAACTCTACCTCTCGAGGTACGATTTATAAATCCAATTTGTATAAGATAGGGTTCATAAACATCTTCTAGTGTCATTGGCTCTTCACTAATTGCAGTAGCTAAAGCATCAAGACCTACAGGACCTCCTTTAAATCGTTCAATAATTCCTTTTAAATATCGAACATCGACTTCATCTAAACCTAACCCATCTACCTTTAAGCGTTCTAAAGCTTGTTTAGCAACCTCTTTTGATACGTGTCCATCATTTAAAACTTGGGCGAAATCTCGAACTCTTCTAAATAGTCTATTAGCAATACGAGGTGTACCTCTTGATCTTCTAGCAATTTCAATAACTGCATCTTTATCTGCTGTTACTTTAAGAACGTCTGCTGTTCTAGCGACAATGCTCGTAAGCTGTTGTTCATTGTAATATTCTAATTTAGAAACAATACCAAAGCGATCACGAAGAGGCGCTGTTAAATCACCCGCTCTAGTTGTTGCCCCTACTAAAGTAAACGGCGGTAAATCTAATCTAATTGAGCGAACTCCAGCATCTTTTCCAACCACGATATCGATACAAAAATCTTCCATTGCGGGATATAGTACTTCTTCAATTACCTTTGGTATGCGGTGTATTTCATCTATAAATAAAACATCACCAGCTTCTAAACCTGAAAGTATCGCTGCTAAATCACCACTACGCTCTATACTAGGACCACTAACCGATCTAACTTTACCACCCATCTCATTGGCTAAAATATAAGCTAGTGTAGTTTTTCCTAAGCCTGGAGGACCATAAAGTAATACATGATCTAAAGTTTCTTCTCTTCCTAATGCAGCTTTAATAAAAACTTTTAAATTACTTTTTAAATCTTCTTGCCCAATGTATTCTTCAATACTTTGAGGTCGAAGTGTTATATCTTCTTCATGAACTAATTCTAGAGCAGTTACTATTCTTTCACTCAAATTAAAATCCTCCTATCTTTTGGCACCTAAAAGATACTGTAATGCCAATTTAACATATTCATCTGTTGATTTATTAGGTATTGTGGCTAAGTATTTACTAACTTGAATGCATTCGCTTTGTTTATAACCTAATGCCTTTAAAGCTTCAATGGCATCAATTATTTCATTATTTTTATTTATATTACCACTATCGGCATTAACTAATTTACCTTTTAGATCAAGGATAACCTGTGATGCAGTTTTCGTACCTATTCCTGGCATACTTTTAATAAAGGCTACATCTTGTAGTTCAATGGCATTAATAATTTGTTCACTCTTAGCATTTCTTAACATACCTAACACTGTTTTAGGCCCTACACCCTTAACAGAATGCAACTTTAAAAATAATTCTTTATCACTTTTACTTAAAAAACCATACAGTGTATTTTCATCTTCGCGGATATGCTGATAAGTAAAAATTTGGACTTCTTGTCCAATTTTGACACTGTCAATATTCGCAAAATAAAGCTCGTATCCAATACCGTGTGTTTCCACTACAATACTGTCTACACTTATCATGGTAACTGTTCCTAATATGTAAGCTATCATTTATATCACCTTGTACTATTGTAGCACACTACCCCTATTTTCTAAAGTATTAATTCAAGACCATCTAACGAGAAAATCGCTTATTTATAACTACATAAATCACTATAGGATTTACTAATAATAGAAACACTAAGTAAAACCAAAGTGGCACTAAATAATCAATGAATAAGGGTGCAAAAGTTTTAATAAAAAAATACTCAATAAAAAATAAAACAACATAACTAACTAAACAAACAATATAATATCTTTTCATTATTCCTCCATTTTAATACATAATTTTATTATGTATTAACTTTCCCAATATAGTAATTCCCTTTTCTTTTATCTCTTTAGCAGTATAGACTAATTCTTTAATAGTATCATTCTCTGGTTTCAAAATCATTGTATCTTCTTTATAATGAACTCTTTTTAAGGTAACTTCATTATTTTCAAGTAAAATAACTCCTATTTCATTATGCTCGAGTGTTGATTGACTACGACAATAAACTAAATCACCATCATAAATTCGAACATTCTTCATCGAATCACCTACAACTTCTAAATAAAAATAAGAACCATAAGATGCTTCACTTTCTCGAACAAGCTCATAACCACTAATATGTTCTTGAGCCCATAATCCATATCCTGCTTTAACCTCACCAAGTATCGGAACTTGAACCATGTTTACTATTTGATTAGTTAAATCATCATTACACATAGCTTCTAGTGTGACGCCATAATATTCCGCAACTTTCTTTATCACAGACAAAGAGGGAAGCGATGTTCCATCTTCCCATTTTTGTATAGTTGTAAAAGATTTATAACCCAGCAAATGTGCTAAATCATTTTGAGAATCTTTTTTTGAATGCCTTAAATATCTTAGATTATCTTTAAAGTGCATCTTAATCACCTCAAAAATATTATACTTGAAAATAATTCTATTTCCAACTAGAACTTGATTATTGTTACGGTAATAGCAATAATGTCTTAAATTCGACATTTTTATTATTATTTTTTAATATTAATTCTTTTTCACTTACCTGATAGCGTTCAGCTATAGTTTTATAGGTATCATTCATTTGAGCAACCACATAACTTTGATTTACTTTAATATTATCATCATCACTCAATAGATCTTCTATAGTTGCCTCTTCATCAAGGTTGCAAGTTTCTACCTTCTCTTCCTCTATTGTTATAGGAGCATCAATAATCTCTTCGCATTTATCTTCCTGTAGTGTTAATTCTAGTAGACCATCAACTATAAAATGTAGTGTTACATCGATTTCATTTTGTTTTAAAACACAATTATAATGTTGTAAATCAACATGGAAATAATTGTTGTTTTCCAATTTATCATAAGGAGCTAGAATATCTAATTCAATATTTTCTTTAATGTCATGCTCTAAACCATTACGAATACCTACGCCTGTCAAATTAATACAGCCAATTGCTCTTACACCATTATGTTCTTTTTGATAATTTAAGTCACACGAAACTCGAGCGTAACTTAACTCTTCAAACTCTTGGTGTAATTCAACTACCTTTTCAACAACCATTTCTTTCATAACTAACCCTTCTTTCTTATTCATTATAGTATATTAATATAACTTCAAATTAGAACAAAGTATATTTAAGTATAATAAAAAAGCTTAATTTCTCTTCACTTAGATATTAAGCTTTAACATTTATATTTAAAATTTCTTTACAACTTTTTTCGTTTACCTTCGTCTCTTTGAAAAATCTTTGGGATCTCAATATTATCATTATATATTTTTAATACCATGGCAAATGAAAAGCACAGTAATGTTAAAATAACATTGTTATAAAAAAGGGAATAAGCAAAAACAATAATATTAACTATCAAGAGACTAAAAAATATTAATTTCTTATAAAATTGGCTCATTTATACCTCCTAAAACATAAGCATCAATAGCGTGAGTAAATCCATCTTCATCATTAGATAAAGTGGTATACTTTGTAACTTGTTTAATAGCTTTCGCACTTTGACCCATAGCAACACTATATCCAGTAATCTCTAGCATTTCTAGATCATTAAAGTTGTCTCCAATGGTTAAAACTTCACTAAATAAATCGATTTTAAGATAATCACATAAAAACCTAAGTGCGTTCCCCTTACCTGCATTTTTATTTAAAATCTCAAAACTAAAATCCTCATTTCTAACAAAATAATATTGTTCTAATATCTTTTTCGGAATTAATTTAATTGCAGCATCGATTTCTTTTTTTGTACCCATAACATTTAATCTACCTATAGCTTCGTTAAAGACACTAGGATCCATAACCTCTATTGGCATCTTTAGTATATCTTGGTCGTGATAAAGTGCATCGTTTATATTTTCATCGAAGCTGATTAATTTATTTTCAGTATAAACCGTAAGTTGTACTTTACATTGTTTAATAAATTCCAATATCTGCCAATAGGTATCGATACTTAAAGTGTTTGAACATATAAATTCATCTTTTTTTAAATCATAAACACCACTACCAGTATTGGTTATTAAATAACTTTCATTACTCATTAAATTAGCACGCTTCGCCACTTCTTTTACACTTGCATGTGGCCTTCCACTTGCAAAACAAACTAAATAACCCTTAGTTTGAAGCTTAGCAATCGTTTTTTTATTAGTTTCACTTAATTCCCTAGAACTATTTAAAAGCGTTCCATCTAAATCAGTAACTATTAATTTAATCATGCCTTATTGAGTGCCGTGAATACCACATAAGCAAGATAAGCACCACCATCGATGTGACCCAGTGTTTTCTCTTTATGATAAGCCGCACGACCATGTACGGCAATGATATCTTTAGTATTTTCCATACCTTGTTTCGCTGCATCCGCCGCTACACTCAGAGCTTCTTTAAAAGAACTTGCTTTTTCAAAAGCATGTACTGCTGGATTTAAAGCATCTAAAATTGTTTTTTCGCCTAATTTAGAATTAGCTTTTTGTTCAATAGTAATTAGCCCGTTGACTAATGCTTTTTTTAACATCACTAAATCTACTTCTTCATACCCTTTTAAACTTTTTGCAATCCCCATAAAGAAGAAAGAAATAATAGTTCCTAAAGAGGAAGGGGCAGACTCATTAAAATTTTTCGAAATCAAAAGAAACATTTTACCGAAATCTTTTTCTTCACAGTCTAGACTTTTTAATATTGATTTAAATCCCGAATCCATAGAAACTCCTAAGTCTCCATCTCCAAATGCTTGATCTAGCTTAACCAAGTAATCTTTATTTGTAGTTACATCTTCACTAATTTTTACAAAATATTTTTTCAAATCGCAAACTTTCATAATTACCTCTTATTTTCATTAGTATAAAATGGAGTTATCGCTTCATCACTCATTAACGTTGATAATTCATCATCTAATTTCATTATCGTTAAAGAGAAGCCTGCCATTTCCATTGAAGTTGCAAATTCACCAACATGGCTAAACTTACAAGTAACACCCATGGAATTAAATCGATTGTGAACATAACGATACACAATATACAGCTCTTCTAACGGTGTTCCACCTAATCCGTTAACCATAATCGCTACAGTATCATTACTCTTAGCTTGAACTTCACTTTGGATCTTATCAAACAGTAACTCTGCAGTTTTGTCTGCTGTTAAAATATCAGAAATCTCAATTCCAGACTCTCCATGTATACCCATTCCTATTTCCATTTTTCCATCAGGAACTTCGAAAGTCGGTTTTCCAACTATTGGAACAACACAAGGAGATAAAGCAACACCCATAGTTCTCATATTTGCTAGCGCTTTATTAGTAACTGTTACTACTTCTTTTAAAGAATAACCTTTTTCAGCTGCAGCTCCTGCTACTTTAAATGCAAAAACCATACCTGCGACGCCTCTTCGCTTAGTGAATTCATCACTTGATGCAATGTCATCACTCACAACAACCGTTGCAGTTTCGATATCTTCGAATTCAGCCTCTTCTTGTGCCATAGAGAAATTTAATTTATCGCCTCCATAGTTACCAAAAAGACATAAAACACCTTTTTTATTGTCCACATATTTGATTGCTTCCACCATTTTACTGGCTGACGGAGAAGCAAATACATCACCAATAGAACATGCATCTAGTAACCCTTTTCCAACGTATCCTAAGAACACTGGTAAATGCCCACTTCCGCCTGCTGTAACTATAGCTACTTTATCTTCTTTTCGATCTTTTCTAACTACATTTCTAAAGTCGCCATCTAGCATTTTTAAAGACTGGGGATGTGCTAAGCACAACCCCTCTACTGTTTCTTTAACAAATTCTTCTGGTTGGTTAATTATTTTTTTCATAATTACACCTTGATAGAATCTGGATACTTCCAGCTTTCTAATTCTTCTTTAGTAAATGAAGGTGGCTCACTACCTTTATTAATTACTAATGTATTAAAATAGATTTCTGCTAATTCTTCTACATACTGAACACTTAAATATGCTGATGCTAAATCAGCACCCATAGCTACTGCACCGTGTTTTTCCATTAAAAGTAAATCAGCACGAGTTGATGTTTCAGCAGTAAGTACCGCTAAATCAACAGTCCCAGGACGACCATAAGGAGCACACGGTATTGTACCATTGTCTAACCTAAATCCTGCTACTTCATATATTACAGCTGGGATTGCTTTATTTAACACCGCAAATGATGTGGCCATTTTTGAGTGTGTATGAGCAATACCGAATACATTCGGATTTCTCTTATACATTTCATGGTGCATTAGTGATTCGCTAGAAGGTTTTAATCCTTCTACTAAATTCAAGTCTTGATCCAATACACTTACTTCTTCTACTTTTAATACTTTACGGTCTACACCTGAGGGTGTTATAACCATATATCCTGTTTCTTTATCTTTGATACTAAAGTTTCCTGACTTATGTTTACACAAACCAATTTCTTGAGCATCTAGGGCAACCCTAATAACCTCTTTTTTTAAATTTTCTAACATTTTTCTACCTACTGTCCTGCATTCTTTTTATTCATATCTTTAACATATAGTGCAAATAATCCTAATAACCCAACAACACCAACTATTGCAACAATATCTCCTGTATACGCATTAGCAAAGAAATATCTAAACAGTGGTAACTCGAAGTTATAACATGTAATACTTTGTCCCACTTCCATAGCAATTGTTCCTGTTGATTCTGCAAGTGCAGTTACTGCTGGAGCAAATTGACTTGAAACAAATAAATACACTGGTGAATATAGAATTCCTAGGATAATCATTCTAACAATGTTACCACCAGTAACAACTAATGCAGGTACTACCATAACAATATTAATAATTCCTGCTAATGGAAGCACAGTATTAATACCCATTTGAGCCATAACAACCGCCATTATAAGTTGAACAGGTACAAGGATAATTGCTACAATCCAAACTTCTGATCTACCAGCTAAGAAAGGCCAGTCTAATCCGATATAAATTTCACGATCTTTATATCTTTTCTTCATAAAGTCTGCAGCAGCATCCGCAATTGGTGCTAAGGCTTGCATAAATAGTTTCGCAACCATTGGGAATAATACTAGAGCAGTTGATACTTTAATTGCAATTTGAAGAGATGCACCGATATCATATCCTGAAGCAATAGATAATAAGAAACCGATTAATAATCCCATGATGCTATTTTCTGCAAAGATACCTAATTTTTCTTTTAGTTTATCAGCATCTAAATTTGAAGATTTCAATCCAGGAATATAATCCATTAATTTGTTAACTGGATGCATGATGATAGCTTCTGTTACCATGTTATGTGTACAAGTAATACCTGGAATACCACTTAATTTTTGTATATCTTTTTGAGTTAAAGCACCTACAACTAGCTCTAAAACTACTTGTAAAGCTGCTACAATGAAACCAAAAACTATACTTCCTGATACTGCTGAAACCATTGTAGCAGTAAAGATTTTCCCCCAAACATTCCATAAATCGACATTTAAGATATTAGTCCATTTAAACCCTAACATAACCAAGTTGATTACAATTTGTAATGGAAAAATTAATAATGCATAAGGCCAAGCCCATGCAATTGCCGCTGTAGCTGTCCATCCTACATCAATAGTAGAAAGGTTAATACCTGTGTTTTCAACAAATTGTGTTGCCACTGGAGAGATTGTTCCAAACATAAAATCTAAAACAACACTCATACCCGTGAAGGCGATACCTAAAGTTAAACCTGCGATAATCGCTTTTTTAGGTTTTAATTTAACAACAAGACCAATAAGAATCATTACTATAGGTAAAAACACTGCAGATCCTAATCCTAGGATATATTGTAGAACATCATTAAATACATTCATTTTTTATTCCTCCTCTTATTTTAATAAATTTTTAAGCTTTTCAAACTCTTCATCGATTCCCATACCAGTTAAAAATGCAATACCATTAACTGTAGGAACATCGTAAGATTTTGATCCTGGTACAATAGTTACATACACGTCGACAGTAGAGATAATACTATCTAGTGACTTGATATCCACTGCTTCAACTTTACAGTTGATACCAGCTTCTTCCAACATCGTTTCAACTTTTGATGCAACTGTTTGACTAGTTGCTACACCAGATCCACATGCAACAATGACTTTTTTCATTAACCCTCCTCCTTTTCTATTAAAACTCGCACTAATTCCTCGCTTGTTTTGGCATTAACAATATCCGTCACATTCTCTTTAGAAGATAAAATATTCATTAATGTCGACAACACAGGAACTTGTTGTGCTGGATTAAATATAGCTAGCATAAATATTAAATTTGCATTAACCACCACATTGGGGTCAGCAATATATCTAAAATCTACACCAGTATTTAATTTCCCTATAGCTATAGCATTTTTTAAAACATGCTCGCTGTCGCAGTGTGGAATTGCAACATTAAGTTCTTCCAACAGTAATCCGGTTGGAAATACTTTTTCTCGTGCAATAACTGCATCCTTATAGCTCTCTTTTGTATAACCTTTTTCAAACAGTTTGTCTGCCATAATTTGAATCACTTCTTCAGGGCTGCTTGCATCAATATTCATCATTACAAGTTCTTCTTTTATCGCTTTATCTAATACTTTCATCTTTTTCTACTCATACCTTTCTATCAATTTATGTGCTTCTTCAGGATTAGAACATGTATCTAAGGCTTCCATAAACTCTTCATTTTGAGACAAATTCACTAAACTTAAAAATGCTTTAACATGTGTTTCAACATCTGTCACTGACAAGCAAAAAATGTATTTTATATCTCCTAATGATGATCCGATATCAACGCTCTTCGCTAACCTAATCATACTGAATTTTGTAGCAATACCACCATCATACACGCCTGCATGAGGCACAATTATACCTGACGCAATGACCATATAAGGTCCTTCTATCATAATTTTCCTAATCATAGTATCGATGTATCTTTCAGTAATATATTTATTTTTTAATAAAATATTGGCAGACTTTTTTATTGCTTCTTTCCAATCTTGTACCTGAATGTCGAGCTCTATTAAACTTACATCCAATAATTGCGAGAGGTTTAGCTTAACATCAGGATCAATAGTTTCAAACTGTTCTTTAACTAGTATTTTTTTTATTTCAGATAAAATCTCACCTTCTTTGGATAATCCATAATTTTTTATAATATTAGATATCTCATCATATTCTTTATTAGGTTTTCTAGCTTTCTTTTGATCTTTAATCTTTTTAATTTGCATATAGACATTCGTATAATCTTTTTCATTAAAACTTGTCTCAATTTGAACTAATGGTACATTGCTAGTAATATTAGCAGTTGAAATAATAAAATCAACTTCAGCTATTCCATCTTTGAAACTATGTAGTGGTAGTACATCAACGATGGTAAACTCAAAGTTATTTTTAATTCTTTCCACCAAAAATTGGTTTGTAGCAATTCCACTATCACTCACTAGCAAAACATTAATTTCTGACTCTTTTATTTTTTTTCTTTCAATTGCTGAGCAAACATGTAGAATGATATACGATCGCTCTTCATCGTTAATTTCTCTTTCTAGCAACTCTTCTAAAATAGATATTGAGTTCGCTACCGTTGTAATAACCCGTTGATGATCAACGACGATGCCACTAAGTATTGATCCTTCCACAGGATGTTTAATCCGTTTCCTGGTCATGTATTCTACATGAAGTGATAATCTTATAAAAAACAAATGATCATCGGTAATATCTACTGCTATTTGCTTTGCAATATAGTCAATGAATCTTGTTATATAAAATTGGACTTTTATAATATCGTTGCTTATATCATTGGATTTTATATACTTACTATTACCTAGAATATTTGCCAAACTATTTACTTCACTATCATTCAACACCACTTTAAATTCTGATTTGACTAAGTTACTAAGTATTACAGCATTAGTATGATATTTTATATCCACCTCTAAGTTCGATTGCACATATTTTGAGTCTCTAATCCGATGTAGCATAACCGTTAAATATCCAAATAAATATTGAAAAGATTTGTCACTTAATATGAATTTACATTGCTTTTCTATTAAAGAAATAATTTGTGATAATTTATCATTTAAAGTTTGACTTACATCTACAACACGATAAGCGTTATTTTGTTTTGCCTTTTCAATAACTGTGCTTAATAGAATCTCCCTTTTTACAAATTCGTCAGCAACAAGCTTAATCCCTTTGTAAGGTTCTGATTCATATTTAGCATTGTATTTTTTTACTTTACTCGATACTTTTTTAATATCGTTATTAATTGTAGATACGCTAACTTGAAGTTTATCAGCAAGATTTTTTATATACGTATATTCATCATTGTTTATAAGTTCTTCAATAATGTATTGAACTCTTTCACTACTAGATAGCTTATAAAAGTAATTGTTATCTGCATTAATCAGTTGTAATGCTATTTTTAATTCTGTAGCTTCAAATTCAATAACCTTCTCATTATTGATTTTTATACCATTTAAATTATTCATTGTCATGAATTGATTTAATTCATAAATATCATTCCTTATGCTTCTAGGAGTAACATCATATATCGAGACTAACTCATTAAATGTGGTATTGTTCGATTTAAGCAAATAGCTTATTATTTTTTTTGTTCTAATATTCATGTCCGCCTCCTAATGAAATTATAGACGATGTCTAAGTACACCAACAAATGCAAGTTATTTCATAACCATGCGAAAAAAAATGTAGTATCTCTAAAAAAACTAGCTCAATTATGAGCTAGTTTTCATTAAATTTATTTTATTGAGATTAATTTCTCTATTTTTGCAATAAGCTTATCTCTACCTTTTCCTGTTTTTGATGAAAACAAGATTAAATCCTCTTGCATAACTTCACAGAATTCACAAATAATACTCAAATTTTTATTTAATTCATTCTTCGTGCATTTATCTACTTTTGTTACTACAAAAGTTACATCAAAACCATAGTATCTGGCAAAGTCAATCATGGTCTTATCATCGTCATTTGGTTTGCGTCTTGCATCTAGCAAAATTACTATACCTTTAACATGTTCGCGTTTAGAAAAATAATCTTCCATCATCTTACCAAACAGTACCAATAATTGTCTTGAAAGATTCGCAAACCCATATCCAGGTACATCTACTAAGTAGAAAGCATCATCTACATTAAAGAAATTAAGAAGCCTCGTCTTACCTGGGGTATTTCCTACATAAGCCATTTTTTTATTACCACATAGAGCATTAATTAAACTTGACTTACCAACATTACTTCTTCCAGCTAATACAATTTCTGGAAAATTGTTTTCTGGCCAAAATTCTTTATCCGGTGCGCTTACTACTAGCTCCATATTACGAAATTCCATTAGGATTCCAACGCTTCTTTAATGACTTGTTCCACTTTATCTACTGCAACAAACTTAATTTGTTCCTTAATAGTTTGGGGTAATTCATCGACATCTTTTAAGTTGTTTTTAGGAATTACAATAGTAGAAATACCACAACGATGAGCTGCAAGTGATTTCTCTTTTAATCCACCAATCGGAAGTACATTACCACGAAGGGTAACTTCTCCAGTCATCGCAAGATCACTTTTAGCTGGTTTATTGGTTAATGCTGAGACTAAGGCTGTAGTTAGTGTAATACCTGCACTTGGTCCATCCTTTGGCACTGCACCTTCTGGAACATGAATATGAATATCATGATTTTCAAAGAATTTTGCATCAATATTCAATTGAGCTGCATTACTTTTAACATAACCTAAAGCAATTGAAGTACTTTCTTTCATCACATCACCTAATTGACCAGTAACAATTAATTTACCTTTGCCATCAAAAGTAGTTACTTCAACAGGTAACACATCACCACCAAAAGAGGTATATGCAAGTCCTGTCACCACTCCAACTTGATTGTTTGTTTCTTTTCTTCCATAATCAAATTTTTCTTTACCTAACCATTCATGTAATACTTCTTTATTCATTACTACATTTTCTTTAGTTTCTTTTAATATCGCTAAAGCAGTTTTTCTACATAGTGTTGCAATTGTTCTTTCTAATTGGCGAACACCTGCTTCTCTAGTGTAGTAGCGAATAATATCCAATAATACAGCTTCTTTAATTTGTAATTGTCCAGCATGTAAACCAGTGTTCTCTAACTGCTTTCTAATTAAATGTTTTTTAGCTATCTCTAATTTTTCTAATTCAGTATAAGAAGATAAATTAATAATTTCTAAACGATCACGCAAAGCTTCTGGTATATTTTCTAAATAGTTTGCTGTAGCTATAAACATAACTTTACTTAAATCATAAGCTTCTTCTAAATAGTGATCTGAAAATAATTTGTTTTGTTCAGGATCAAGAACCTCTAATAATGCACTAGATGGATCACCTTTATAATCAGCACCCATTTTATCAATTTCATCAATTAAGAATACAGGATTAATGACACCTGCTTTTTTCATTCCTTGAATGAAACGCCCTGGTAAGCTTCCTAAATAAGTACGACGATGACCACGAATTTCTGATTCATCACGCACACCACCTAATGAGACTTTCACAAAACGACGATCTAATGCACGAGCAATAGATTTTGCTAAGGATGTTTTACCAACTCCTGGAGGACCTACTAGACATAAAATTGGACTATTTAAAGACTTAGTCATTTGTTTTACAGCTAAATATTCCATAATACGTTCTTTAACTTTTTCTAAACCAAAATGATCTTCATCAAGACGATCTTGAACTATAGTTAAATTTTCATTATCAGTTGATTCTTGCCACCAAGGCGTTTTAAGTAACCAATCAATATATGTTCTAATTACCCCTGCCTCTCCTGCTGCTTGAGGCAACATTTCATATCGAGTTAACTCCTCTAAAATTTTATCTTTGATGTTTTGTGGATAAGGGTTATCATTAACCATCTTACGCACATAATCACTGTCATCATTTACTGATGATACATCACCAAGCTCTTCTTTAATAGCACGTAATTTTTCTCTAAGATAATATTCTTTTTGATTATCTTCCATACGCTCTTTAACTTTATCATTAATATCATTTTCGATAATTGACAATTGTCTTTCTTGATCTATTAAAGTTATAACTTTTAATAAGCGCTCATTTACCTCTAATGTCTCTAGCATGTCTTGCTTAAATGCTAGTGGACTTGAAAAGTATTGAGCAAATTGATCAGCTAATTCATTAGCATTCACTCCACGAGTTAATTGTGCGATAATTTCAGCAGGAAGATTTTTTTGATTAAAAGAAATATTCTTAAATTCTTTAGAAATTTTACGCATTAAAGCTTCTTCTTCTAAAGCATCTCCTTTAATATCTGCAAGTTTTTTAACACTCGCAAACATCATGTCTTCGCGGTTATTGTATTCTTCAAGACTTGCACGACTTAAGCCACTAAAAGTAACACGATAGAAACCATCTTTTTTACGTATACTTTTAATTCTACATAAAGTTCCCACGGTATATAAATCTTCAATTTGTGGATCTTCAATTGACATCTCTTTTTGGGCAACAACCCAGCAATTACCTGAATAATTTAAATCAGCTTGATCTACAGCAACAATGCTTTTACTTCTTCCTACTTCAATAGTTAAATCCTGATTAGGAAAAACTACAACACCACGCGTGCATACTACTGGTACACTTACAATTACATTTGTTTCACTCATTACATAACCTCCTTTTATCTAAGGTGTAAAAAAGACGCTAAGCGTCTTTTTTTGCTGAATCTTTTACAAAATCCATAGCTTTACGTAGTTGTAAATCATACTGGATATTGTCAGCAGGAATCAACTCTTTAACTTTGTCAGCTTCCATGCTATACATTACAGCAATTTCTTGATACTCTTTTTCAACATCTTCTTCAGTTGCATTTAAATTTTCTACTTCTGCAACTTTTTCTAATACTAAACGAAGTTCAACGCGACGCTTAGCATCACCCTTCATTTGTTCTTTCATCATTTCTTCAGTTTGCCCTGTTAATTGATAAAATTGCTCCAAGCTAAATCCTTGTTGACGCATACGATTAGCTTGTTCATTTAACATTGAATTACATTCATTATCTATCATTGCTTCAGGTACATCTACATCGGCACGATCAACTAATTCAGTTAATAATTCATCTTGTGCTTTTCCTTCTGCTTCATTTTTCTTTTGTTCACTTAAACGCTCAGTAATATTAGCTTTAAGTTGTTCTAAAGTTTCAACATTTTCAATGTTTGCATCTTTAGCAAGCTCATCATTAATCTCAGGAAGTGTACGTCCTTTAACTTCATGTACAGTAACCTTGAAGACTACTGGCTTACCTGCTAGCTCTTCAGATTGGTAATTTTCTGGGAAAGTTACCTCGATATCTTTAGTTTCTTCTTTTTTCATACCAATAACTTGTGTTTCAAATCCTGGAATAAAAGAATCAGAACCAATTTCTAGTGGATAGTTTTCACCTTTACCACCTTCAAATGCTACACCATCTTTAAATCCTTCAAAATCGATAACAGCTGTATCACCATTTTCAACAGCTCCTTCTTTTTCTACTAATTCAGCAAAATTTTCTTGAAGTTTTTTAAGTTCTGCATCAATTTCTTCAGCAGTAACGTTTGCATCTTCTACGTTATAAGATAATCCTTTGTATTCTCCTAAAGTAACTTCTGGCTTAACAGTAATAATAAAACGATAAGTCACTTTATCTGCATTTATTTCATCTATAGCAAGCTCTGGACGTGCAACAACCCATAAATTATGTTCTTCAATTCCTGCTTCAAGCACTGCTTGTGCTTCAAGTTCAGCTGCTTCCATCCAAACACCTTGTTCTTTAAGTTGTTTTTCAACTAATTTCTTAGGTGCTTTACCTTTTCTAAATCCTTCGATTTCTACTTCTTTTGATAATTTATCAAATGCTTTTGTTTTAGCTTTTTCCCATTGTTGACCTTCTACTGTTACTACTAATTCACCAGTAGAATTTTCTTTTTTTGTCCAAGTTGACATTCTTTATCCTCCTAATATCAGCTTATTAATTATAACAAAATATAATTAAATTTCAATTAAAATACACCATTAACATAATAACACATAATCAATTATCCCTAATTGCTTAATTAATGAATCAAATTGTGATAAATCATCCATACTATTCGATACTTTATGAACAGCGCTAAGAGCTAACATTAAAGCTTCATCACTGGCATAACTTAACGGAAGCATCAAAAATGTTTCTTCAATAAGCACCTGCATACAGAGTGATAAATAACTAGGATTCTCTTGTTCAAACCAAGATACTAAATAACCTTTTGCATCAATAAAACCATCAGTTTCAGCTGCTTGTTCAATGTAACATGGTATAAAGGTAATTGAATTACCGCGATGCGTTATATCGAATTCATGGTTTATTTGTTGTTCTATCAAAATATCAATTAATAATGCTTGAAGATTTTCATGAGGTACTCGATTAAAATAACATTGAATAGCTTCTAAATAATCTCGACAAGAAACATGACTAAGAGCATCAATTGCTTTTAATTGTTGCTCTTGCTGATCACTTTCTAATCCTTCATCAATGGATTCTAAATCAATAATAAAACTATTCTTCACCAAGGATGAATTCAAATCGCTTTGAAGTTCTAGTAGCTTTTTTTCAACTTCTAGTGGTATATAAGGCATACTTAATTCATGCTGAATTTTCATTAATGCTTGTTTTGCATCTTTTTTGGTAATTTCTTTTACTTCTTCAAAAAAATCTTGATAATAATTACTTGTCATAAAGTACTCCTTTGTGTCTATAATTATACTACAGTTTATATAGGTAACATAGAATTATACACTATTTATTTATAATTAGATTAACTATAACATGAATTCACATAACCAATCATCGTTCCTATTGTCAAATGAAGAGGTTCATCGCAGTCACTTATTGATGTACTAGAATTCTTGTTGATTTAGTAAAAAAAATACATAATCACTGGCCAAATACACACAGGAAGTAGAAAAATAACAAACCTATTCGCCCATGTGAATCTTGTAAATATTATTTTTATATTCAATATGATAAATATAACCTCTATCATCCACAACATAGACAAAAAAGATCCAGCCATATGAAAAGCTTCATAACTTCCTAAAAATATTGATAATATCATTAAAAATAGTATCCATACTACATCAGTCAAATACGTATACATAAAGCTTCTACATTGCTTTAAAATATTTATTTTTTTATATTCTTAATATTTTCGATAATCACATTATAACAAGACACAGTGAATATAAATTCAGTTACAAAGTAATCATATTTAGAGGCATCTATCATCTTAATAAGTACCGTATAACATACTATCTCCACGACAAGTAATGATATATTATTGCTACAATAAGGAAACTTTAAGGGTAACTCCTCCTTTAATTTAAAGAGTATCTAATAACAGTGTAAATAAACGCTATATAAATATAAAATCAAAACAAAATTTGGATTGATTCCCTATATTTTAAATATCCAAAAAACAAAACTTAAGAAGGTAATTAATATTAGTCCACCTATATTATCATTTACTATATGATAATATCCATATAAATGGCCATGCAAATATTTATAAAGTGGATATATTACATCATGAACGTGGTGCATACTTCGCTGTTTCAGTATCACTTCTTTGTCTATTATTAAAGTAAGCAGGAACACTAATTATTGCCTCTTCAACTTTTTCGTTGAGAAAGTATTCTGCATCAGAAATAAGTTTTTTAATAAGTAGAGCTGATAATTCAGTAGGTGTAAATTTTTTATCACCTAGTTTAATTACTAAATCACTTCCCATATGTCTTTTAAATCCACTAATTGTATCATTAGGGAAAGTAATTAATCTTTGTTTCGCTATTTCTCCTATAAGAATCGTTTCATTATCCACACCAACAACCGATGATGTTAGATAATTTCCAAATTCGTTTGGTATAAGAATACTCTCATTATTTGTATATGCACATATCAATGAATTACTTGTTCCTAAATCAATTCCTACTATCATACTTTGTCACCCAATTACTTACTTTTAAACTAATGTACTTTATCGATTATGATTAAAGATAGTAGTTCATTTATCATTTACATTTTATCATCAAATTATAATTTATACGAGAACTGATTTAAAGAGATATATTTCAATATCCATCGCAGGAAGAATTGACTATTAGTAGCAATCTAAATCATAATTATATTAAAGATTTAAAACATCCCACTTGTAAAATGTATCCTACAAAATTATTAAGTAACTACCCACCAATTTAAAAATAAATAACAATGCATTATTAGTTATATAATGTATATCACTATAAATTACATTTTTTAATAATCATTAAAATTCACTCTTCTAAACCACTTATTCATAAAAAAAACCCATACGGGTTTAATTTATTAAATGGCATCCTCGAAAGGATTCGAACCTTCGACCGTGCGCTTAGAAGGCGCATGCTCTATCCAACTGAGCTACGAGGACATCTTTTATATAACGCTTAAATATAATAACAAACTTCTTCTACTAAAGCAAGCACTATTTCTTAGTTATTACATTATTTTAAATCCTATTTGCTGTTTTAATGTGTTGATGTTACTTATAACACGATTATAAAGTTTCACACTAAAAATCTAAGGAAAACATTTCAAAAACTAGAAAATTTACAAGGATAAAATTTCCAACTGTTCTACATTAATAATCTTAATAAAGAATACTAACCAAATGGATAAGTGATGATGTTGTTACGGCAATAAATACCTTCAAAGAGATTATAAACGAAAACCGTGAAAACGGTTATATACTGACGAAGTATACGAGACACAAATATTATAAAGTCCATCTCTTATGCTTTGGTAACTAATCGAAAAGATACTAAGAGAATGCAGTTTGCTTTAATTTCCCTGTTAGTATTAAGTGAAATCGATAATTATACAACCATGTTAGTAGATGAAATCTTGAATTTTACTTTCTACAGTATTATATCTTAAAAATTCGAGAATAGCTTTGCTTATCACTGTTTTTATATTCTCATTTTCGACAACTTCGCAAAGAGTGATGCTACTTTTAGGATAAAATAAAGAATACCAAACTTCTTAAAAGTCAGTATTCTTTATTTTATATTTCAACATTAGCTCGTTTATCATATTCAGCTTATTCAAAGCTGATATTATACAATCATAATAATATCTTTTACAAAAGAATAATCACAAACAACATAAAATCTCCATTTTTGAAATTTCCTATTTTTGCTTAACGCTGTGATTTTTTCTTGTTAAAAACAGTGTGGTTAAACACAAAGCCGAAAAAAGCAGTAATGCTGTAATCAGCGGTGTATTTGAGTTATCACCTGTTTGTTTGCTATATACACCAGTTAGTGGTGAGATTGCAGGGTCACTTGGTGTTGGAGCTGATGTAGGAGTTTTCGTTATTTCAAACTGTGTGCTCGCACTACCACCCGTGCTGTGTATTGTAACTGTATGTATGCCCACCGGTAGTGTGGATGTGTATGTGCTGTTTAATGTGGCAATTATACTACCGCTTACAACACTTGCATTTTCATTTGAAGTGTTAGGTTCCGAAAGCAAGACTATAGGGGCTGTTTGCCCTTGTAATGTAATTTCTAGCCTAATAAAATTAGTAAAATCATCATTAGATGTTACACTGAAACTTCGTCCTTGCTGTACGGTCTGATTTGTTCCATTTATTATTTCCACGGGTTCATTCGTTACAATAACCGTCCAAACCTGTGTGGTCATGCTGTCTTCTGCCATGACAGTGTAGCTCACAGCATTTGTAAAATCTTGCGCTGTACCGCTTGTTGGGTCTATTGCTGCGCCGTCACTCAGCGTTATTGTCGGCTTAAGTGTCGTTTTATCAGTGCCGAAGGGCATAGTTATTTCTATTGTGTGATTGTTTACATCAATAATTGATGGGCTCACCTGATTCGGTATTGTAAATGCTGTTATATCGGTTGCGGTGCTTGCTGGCACCACGGTGAATTCTTTTGTAACAGCAGTTTGATCTACTTTAGTAAAAATCACTCGGTAACTTCCCACGCCATCAACGGAACTTGTATTCCAAGTCCCTACATCATATTTTTGAATAGTATCACTCCAACCGATTACATCAAACGGTACTCCCAAAAACATAGGATCGTTTATGCTGGAATTCACCGTAATATCAGTACCTTTATAGACATAACTGCTATTCACCCCAGTAATATACTCGCCTTTTAATACGTTAGTTTGAAAAGTACCTACGCCTAATAAGCTGCCAGCACCTACTAACGTTCCGTCGTTTATAATTGTTCCAAAATTTTTAAGCGTTCCATCTACTCCAATAGTTAAAGTTTTGTCGTCTTCTATTGTCAGTGTTTTGCCAGTTTGAATTTGAACTTCCGTGCTGATTGTTGGCGAGCCATATATAAAACCACTATCGCCCTCAAAAATCACACCACTCCAACTTGCCCTGTCACTTCTATCGTAAATGAAAATCTCTTCACCAGAAAGTATGACACCTTTTGTGCTTAATGTATCAATAAAGGCATTACCGATGACTTCTGTGCCGTCACTTTTTGTATATGTTGTGGAAAATGTTTCACTCTTGATACCGTATCCTGCTGGTGCACTTTCTGCGATGGTTGTAGTAACATAACCGCCCGAAATAGTTACATCCCCGGTGTGTTTTCCACCACCAGCGCCAATACCTGTAGCAGGAATAGTATTATGGTTGCCTCCGATTGCGCTAACTATACCGCCCAAAATATTTATCGTACCACCATGACCACCAACACTTCCACCGCCACCACCGATGCCCGGGCTGCCAGCTCCTCCAATTGCGGTAATTTTGCCACCTGAGATTGTTATGATATTGCAATCGCCACCGTCACCACCACCGATGCCTGCTCCACCAACGCCTACGGAATCATCATTAGTATAATCGTCGTCGATAGCATGACTGTCAGCAATTGTATTAATTGTTCCGTTCAATATATTTATTATGCCGCTATCGCCGCCGTTACCTCCACCAATGCCTGCGCCATTTTCACCCGCTTGCACTTTAGAAAGTGTAGTATTTCCTGAAATTGTAATATTACCACCATCACCACCGTTACCTCCACCAATGCCTGCGCCATTTTCTCCCCCTTGCACTTTAGAAAGTAAAGTATTTCCTGAAATTGTAATATTACCACCATCACCACCGTTACCTCCACCAATGCCTGCGCCATTTTCTCCCCCTTGCACTTTAGAAAGTTTAGTATTTCCTGAAATTGTAATATTACCACCATCACCACCGTTACCACCGCCAATGGCTGCGGCGCCTGCGCCGCCTACTATCAATTCAAGTGTAATATCTGAAATATTTATTGTTCCAGCATTGCCGTCGTTGCCGCCGCCAATGCCTGCACCACCTAGACCACCATATACATAAAAATTACCAAAATTAACTTCATCATATTTCGTCAGATTTAAAGTGGCTCCTTCATTCACCTGTATTCCGGCTTTACCATCACCAGCCCTAAGTTCGCAACCTTCATCCATAAAAACATTAGCTATCGCACCACTTTTTATCTCTAAAGGGGATAATGCTTCCTTACTAGTCGCAAAATCCATAGAAGTGCTTAGAATAATAATGTCATGTTCTCCGCTTTGCACCACAATAGGTGATTCACCACTCCCATCTTTTCCAAATCTTATTGTTCCCGTGTAGGTTATTGGATCTTCGTCACCTACTTGATATTGTTTTTCTCCTTCGGAGGTCTGACTAAGAATTATTGCAGCACCATCTAACTTTAAATCCGTAATATTGTCATTCGCAAACACCACCGTGGGCATAAATGATAAAAGCAACGCAAATACTGTTATAAAGCCTGCAAATTTTTTAAGTAATTTTTTCATCTGTTTTCCTCTAATTTCTTTTGTTTTGAAATAAACTTTTTAAATATAAAATTGACACGGTTAATGGACAGGACAGCCTATAATGTAACGCTAACAACTATTCTATGGAAGTACATACTGAAAAATATAACATATAAAACCATAAATCGTCAACTTAAATATCGAAATTCAGAGCTCATGTCTAGAGGCATAATGATAGTTGGCATTTCTACACAAAACTACATAAAACCTCAATGATCGATTGACACTTCAAACACACTAGTTATAGCATTACAAACTCAAAAAAACTTACTAAAATACAAAGGTAAAAGATTACTCTCCTTATTACATTTTAATACGAGGTGTTTGGTGGTAAGCGTGAATAGACCAAGCTTTAGCAAGATGTTGAGTGAACTGCAGTACACATCCACGCCATTTCTTGTGATGCATTAGACTCTACTCCATGCATTTCAACAACTACTGCAGTAGCCGAGTTAAAACATAACGCAACATCTTGAGTTTGTTAATTTATGAAAAAGTGACTACTCTTTAAACTTCATTAAATCGTAGCACTCTTCTTAAACAGGCGTATATGTGCCTTTATTTGTTTTGTTATTTCAATTATGTTTTATTCGCTTTGGTACAATGACTCAAATACCCCCTAAAAATAACACTATGACAACCTGAAAAAGAATATAAAAAAATGGACCTTCTCTTTTGAGAAAAGCCCATAATCATCGATATCATCAACATTTTCTGACGATAACATCTTTTCGATAGCTAATTAATGGTCCCCAGAGCCGGACTCGAACCGGCATGATATCACTATCGATCGATTTTGAGTCGATTGCGTCTACCAATTTCGCCATCTAGGGATACCGTATTATTATAGTATAGCCACCATAATAATACAAGATAAATATTGTAATACCTATTTTAAAAACTATTGATTTTCAACAATAGCATCATAGGCAATATACTGCTTTCTGCCATGAGTCTTTGCATAATATAAGGCAATGTCTGCTTTTTCAATTATATTCTCCATATCCTTACTTTCAGCAATAGTATGTAGTCCCATACTTACTGTTACTATTTTTTCTTCTGTTATATGAGGAATCCTTAAAGCATTTATCATGTTAGAAATTCTATTAGCTATAGATTCTACTTGTTTTTTATCAGCATTATGTAAAATAACTACAAATTCTTCACCACCATAGCGATAAATATTATCATTAGCTCTTAAGCATTGTTCGACAGCTTTAATTATCTTAATTAAGCATTTGTCACCTTCTATATGACCATAATAGTCATTGTATTTTTTGAAAAAATCAACATCTAACATAACTACAGAAAGAAAATCTTCTAATTTGTTATTTGTTATTTCTAACAAGATTTCATTGAATGCTAAACGATTGTAAACTCCTGTTAATGCATCCGTTTTAGCAGCTTTTTCTAATTCTCTATTTGATTTCATAATTTCCATCTTTTGATTAAAATAATCAATACGATTATTATAAAAAGGTATTGTTAATGCCATATTACAAACTGTTAAGAAAAAATAATTAAGAACAATAGAGTATAATAAATACTCATTGTCTACTATACTAAATACCATTAATGTTAATCCAATGTTTCCCGCCACTAAAAATAAGTAAATTTTCTTAAGGCTAAAATTCATTAATGAACATACACTGAAACTGAGAATAACATACATTAATCCCTGATTAGTATTTATTGAAATTTCATACGTAACTGTCAATATAGCCATCATATACATAAATCCAACAGCTAAAGTATCTACTATATTTTGATATTTTGAAAACTTACCAAGTTTATAATAGTAATATATAATTGCAAAAATTACAGAAACAGAAAATGTAATTAAATAAATAGGAAAATATGCAAGTGTAAATAAGAAATCACCTAACCTAATATATTGAAAAATAAGTAGTGCAAGCTCAAGGACTGCAATGCAGCACGCAGCAGCAAAAAATAAATCTAAGTTGCGCTTTAAACACTCTTCATTATATATTTTTAAATACTGTTTTTTTACTTTGTTAAGAGCAAAGTACATCATAATGTTCTCTCCTTCTAAATCGTTATCGAGTTTTGTTTAATCAAATTGCATTTACTATTTAATAAACATCCCATCTATTATAAACGAAAACACTAGACTAGTCAAAATCAGCATCACTAAATAAATTTAAGCAAGGCTCTTCTTCAGCTTCATTTATAGTTAATTGTATATCATCAACAATTTTAACTTCTTCTATGTGTTGTACTAAATACCATGAATCTTTTAATGCTAATACCGATGAAAACCGTTGTTCCTTACTCATAAGAGTAACTTCTTTTGCAACAATACTCTGGCATTCAGGGTCCATGAATGTTAATGTATCATATAAAGAAACACTACGCAAATCTTTTATCACTGTAGCATTTGTTTTCAGTTTTTTAAAAATCATTTCTCCTTTTACTGGACGTGATGTTTGGTTTATATCTGCTGTTTTAATACGTTTCATCAACCCTTTTTCTTCCATAATAACTACTGCATTTCGAGTATTATTGATAGTACACGCACCCGCAAGAACATCTTCTTTAGATAAATTAACTGCCTTAACACCTTGGCTTTTAGTATTCGTATCCGGAACCAAATCTAAACTATAACGAGAACTAAAACCATTTTGTGTTAATAACATCACTTCATCGTCACGATAAGATACAAAAGTTTTAATTACTTCGTCGTTAGTTTTTAATTTCATAGCTGTACTCAATTTGCTCGTTCTTTGTAGTAGCCAGTGGCGCATATGTGTTTTCTTGATATAACCTAATTTAGAAACAGATACTATCCAAGCATCAGTTTCAAAATTTTTAACCACTACAGCATTAATAAGCTTATCATTAACATCAATTTTAATATAGTTATTAATATGGCTTCCTACATCTTTCCACTTAGCATCATTAATTTGATAAACAGGAAGCATGCCATAATTTCCATGTTTAGTAAAAATTAATAGATTATCTAATAAATCAACCTCTAATGTACCAATAAGTTGATCAGAATCTTTTATGCCTGTTAGTATTCCTTCGCTTGCTTGATACGAGCGCATACTAACACGCTTAATATAACCATCTTTAGATACTGATAACATTACTCGCTCATTAATGATCAGTTCTTCTTTACGAACAACAATCTCCTCTACTTCATCTTGAATTTCGCTTCTTCTAGCTATACCGTATTCTTGTTTAATCGCTCTTAATTCATGAATAATAACATTTCTAAGCACTTTATTATTGCTTAAGATAGTTTTTAATTCTTCCATTTCATTAATTAATACGGCAAATTCTTCTTTAAGTGTGGTTACATCAGTAGAAGTTAAACGATATAATCGTAATGTTACAATTGCTTCAGACTGAACCTCAGTAAAGTTAAACTGTGCTTCTAATCTTTTTTTAGCATCAGATTTATCCGTTGACGAACGAATAATATCTATAATTTCATCCATAATCGAAACAGCTTTCATAAGTCCTTCTAATATGTGACAGCGGGTTTCTTTTTTATCTAATAAATACTGGCTACGTCGTATCACTACTTCTTCTCGATGCGCAATAAACGCATCTAATATTTGAAGTAGATTCATTTGCATTGGTCGCTTATTAACAATCGCAACCATGTTATAATTATAATTAATTTGTAACTCCGTGTTTTTATAAAAATAATTCAATATTAAATTAGTGTCGCTTTCTTTTTTTACATCGACTACAATCCTTAAACCATTTCTATCAGACTCATCACGAACATCCATAATTCCATCAATATCTTTAGCTAAACGAATATCATCCATTTTTTTAATAAGATTACATTTAACTACTTCATATGGTATTTCACTAATAATAATTTGTTGACAAGATTTAGTTAATACAATTTCACTCTTTGCGCGAACTACAATCTTGCCTTTTCCAGTACTAAAAGCATCAATGATGCCTTTTTTACCTTGAACAATGCCACCGGTAGGAAAATCTGGTCCACTAATGTGATTCATTATTACATCTAAAGAACAATCAGGAAATAAAAGGCGCTCAATAGTAGCATCGATGACTTCGCTGATGTTATGAGGAGCTATATTAGTCGCATATCCTGATGCAATACCTGTAGATCCATTGACCAGTAGTACCGGAAATCGTGCAGGAAGTACTGTTGGCTCTTCTTCAGTATCATCAAAATTAGGGCTAAAATTAACTGTTTTTTTATCAATATCCTCCAACATAGTAGAGGTTATTTTTGCGATTCTAGCCTCTGTGTAACGCATTGCAGCTGCTGGATCATCATCAATTGATCCGTTATTACCATGCATATCTACAAGAGGTATAGCCATTTTCCAATTTTGTGATAAACGAACCATAGCATCATAAACACTAGTATCGCCATGAGGATGATAATTACCAATAACGTTACCCACTGTCTTAGCAGATTTACGATATTGTTTTTCAAAAACATTCCCTTCATGATACATCGAATATAAGATACGGCGTTGTACTGGTTTAAGTCCATCACGAACATCAGGTAATGCACGCTCTTGAATAATATACTTAGAGTATCTTCCAAAACGCTCAGAAACAATATCTTCTAATGTGGTATTAATAAATTCTTTACCTTCAATCCAATCTTGTTTTTTTGCCATTATGAAATCACCTCATATTCATCTTCTAATGTAAAGGCAACATTTTGTTCAATCCACTCACGGCGTAAGTGCGGCTTATCACCCATCAGTACATTGACTCTTTTGTCTACTAAGATACCATCTTCAATCGTTACTTGAATTAATGAGCGTGTTTGTGGATCCATTGTAGTATCCCAAAGTTGCGTTGCATTCATTTCACCAAGACCTTTATAACGCTGAATCTCAGCTTTACCTAACTTGTTTTTTAATTCATTAAGTTCTTCTTCACTATATGCGTAATAAACTTCTTTTGCTTTACTAATTTTAAATAACGGCGGTTGAGCAATATAGACCATTCCAGCCTCAATTAATGGACGCATGTTTCTAAAAAAGAATGTTAATAATAATACTTGAATATGTGCACCATCAGTATCGGCATCAGTCATAATAATAATTTTATTATAGTTACTATCATTAGCATCAAAAGCTTGCCCAACACCAGCTCCTATAGCATGAATAATCGTATTAAGTTCTTCATTTTTTTCAATATCGCTAAGGGAAGCCTTTTCTGTATTTAAAACTTTACCTCTAAGTGGTAAAATCGCTTGATAACGTGAATCTCTACCTTGCTTAGCGCTACCTCCAGCTGAATCCCCTTCGACTAAAAATAATTCTTTTTTAGTCGTATCTTTAGACTGAGCTGGTGATAATTTACCAGATAATATTTTTTCTGTTTTATTGCCTTTTTTACCTTTTCTAGCCTCTTCGCGAGCTCTTCTAGCTGCTTCGCGTGCCTGTGATGCTTTTTGCATCTTCTTAATTAGTGTTGTTGTTAATTCTTTATTTTCTTCTAAGAAAAATACTAAACGCTCACTCACCAAATTATCAACGGCAGCTTTAGCTTCTATTGTACCAAGCTTACTTTTAGTTTGTCCCTCAAATTGCAGTAACGCCTCAGGTATACTTAAAGAAATCACACTTGTTAAACCTTCACGTACATCGGCACCTTCAAAGTTTTTATCTTTATCCTTTAATAAATTAAGTTTTCTAGCCACCTCATTAAAGGACTTTGTAAAAGCTGTTTTAAAACCAACTTCATGAGTACCGCCATCTTTAGTGCGTACCAAATTAACAAAACTATACATGTTTTCTTGATAATCATCTGTAAATTGAAAAGCACAATCAACCTGAATATCATTGATTTTACCACTAAAGGTAACCGGTTTATGTATGGTCGTACGGTCTTCATGAAGAAAATCTAAAAACGCTTCCAGTCCATCTTCATAAACAAAATGCTCGCTCTTATTAACGCGCTCATCAATAACGACCATTTCTATTCCTTGTAGTAGAAATGCACTTTCTCGTGCTCGCTCAGCAACTAAATTTAAATTAAAATCATGATGAGAAAAAATAGTTTTATCAGGCATGAAATGCACTTTACTACCTGTCTTGGTTGTTTTTCCTATTTCTTTTAATTTTGTTTTCTTCTGACCGCCATCACTAAATCCCATGTGATATAATTTACCACCTGTAGCTACAGTTACTTCTACCCATGAACTAAGGGCATTAACAACTGAAGCCCCTACTCCATGTAGTCCACCAGAAGTTTTATATCCGCCTTCACTACCGAATTTTCCTCCTGCATGAAGAATCGTAAAAATAACTTCTAAAGCAGAAACACCTGAACTATGAGTTCCTACTGGCATCCCTCGTCCTTCATCTTCTACTATACAAGAACCATCTTCTTTTAAAGTAATTGTTATTGTATTTCCATAGCCATTCAATGCCTCATCTATCGCATTGTCTACTATTTCCCATATTAAATGATGCAGCCCACGAGTATCAGTAGAACCGATATACATTCCTGGACGCTTTCTAACCGCTTCTAAGCCTTCAAGAATTTGAATTGTTGTTGCATTATATTGATTGTTAGTCATCACTATATGCTCCTTTCATTAAAACTGATTATTAATCCCCAACTATTATACTAAATTCAAAAGAAATTTCCTAGTTTTATTGCATTTGATATGTTAAAATCATGAAGTAAGGAGATTATGATATGCCACAAAATGATACGACACTCCTAGTTTTAGGAGCTATGCTATTTGGATATTTATTTGGTTCAATTCCCTGGGCACTTGTAATTGGCAAAGTGTTTTATAAAACTGATGTTAGAAAACAAGGTTCAGGAAACTTGGGAGGAAGTAATGCAGGACGAGTACTAGGTGCTAAAGCTGGCCTTGCGGTTACTATTATGGATGGATTAAAAGGACTAATTACTGTTGTCCTTTGCGAACTCTTTCTTCCTTCAGCTAGTATTTTAGCTGGTGTAGCAACTTGTGTAGGTCACTGTTTTCCAATCTTTGCGAATTTCAAGGGTGGAAAAGCAGTAGCTACGGCATTTGGTTACATTATAGCAATAAGCGTTATACAAGCACAGTGGCTATGGATGGCTGTTATTCCCCTAGTAATATTCTTTACTATGTTAAAGATAACTAAGATAGTATCTATTTCCAGCATAACAATGATTGCATTATCTTGTGTTTCTAGTTTTGCACTTAATGGCTTTAGTCAAGTAACTATAAGTATATTTGTATTATGGTTATTTATCGTCTATCGTCATCGTGGCAACCTACAACGTTTAGTAAAAGGTGAAGAAAAGAAAATTACTTGGATGTAACAAAAAACAGCAATGCTGTTTTTTTTATGTCTTTCTTTTAGACAAAATAAAAACACAGCTTACCTGTGCCTTATTGTCCCATTGATTTCATGATTTGACGTATTTGTGCTTCTGAAGGTTTACGCCCCATTTGTAAAAACATTGCTCTGACCATCTTCTCACTAATCGGAGGATTTTCTTTTAGTTGTTTTTCAAAATATCTTCTTGTAAAGTAGAACCCTAAACCTCCACCTATTAATAGACCAACAACTAAGCTACCGATTGATGTCCAAAACATATCCATTTACCTACACCACCTATCTTTAACTATTTATATATTAACCTTATTTTAACAATATTACAAGGTTTTAGTAACAAAACCTTGTAATTTAGTATCATTTTTATTAAAAGCTTAGAGGATGATATTATTCCCGAATAAATTCAGGTGGGTATTCTGTTTAAACTATTAGGATCCTGACACGTAGCCAGTTTTCACTCAAGATTAAAACATCCGAATTCCCATATATCAAATTGTAGGAAACATATTTGTTCCTCTAAGCATTTTTAGTATAACACAGCATTTTTTAAAAATGCATACTTGACATTTATATTTTAGGAAATTTTAAACATCTAGCTTTATTTTTAAATCTTTAAGTTGGATTTCATCAACAACATTAGGTGCTTCACTCATTAAATCATAAGCACTGGCAGTTTTAGGAAACGCTACAACATCTCTAATATTTTCAGTATCAGATAAAATCATAATTAATCGATCTAACCCGATACCTACTCCACCATGAGGAGGTGTACCATATTTAAAGGCTTCAATGAAGAATCCAAATTTTTGGTGAGCTTCTTCCATACTCATTCCAATAGCTTCAAATACTTTTTGCTGTAATTCTTGTTGGTGTATACGAATGGATCCACTTAATAACTCATACCCATTTAATACTAAGTCATATGCTCTACTAAAGCATTGTTCTTGATTTTCAAATAATTTATCAACATCTTCTAAATTAGGAGAAGTAAAAGGATGATGTGCAGCAACATAGCGATTTTCAGCTTCTACATATTCAAACATTGGAAAATTCGTAACCCATAAGAAGTTATAAGCTTGATCGTCAATTAACCCCAAATCTTTACCAAGTTTTAAACGAAGTGCACCAAGTGCATTTTGAGTTACTTTAACTTTGTCAGCAACCATAAATACAATATCATTATCTTCTAATACCAACTGTTCTTTAATTGCAGCTTTCTCTTGATCACTTAATACTTTAGCAATCGAACCTGTAAATTCTTGATCATTGAATTTTAAGAAAGATAAAGCTTTAGCTTGATAAACTTTTACATAATCAGTAAGCTTATCAATATCTTTACGGCTAAATTTATCAGCTGCATTTTTAACTACAATAGCACTAATACTTCCTTGAGATGCTAAAATATCTTTAAAGATTACAAACTCAGTTTGATTAAATACTGCACTTACATCATTCAACAACATTTCGAAGCGAGTATCTGGTTTATCACTACCGTATAATTTCATACATTCTGTGTAAGTTAAACGTTTAAAGCTAGGTAATTCTATTTGTTTTACCTTTTCAAAAATTGTTTTCATCAGCCCTTCAACAACTGCAAATACATCTTCTTCTTCCACAAAACTCATTTCTAAGTCAATTTGTGTAAACTCTGGTTGGCGATCAGCACGTAAATCTTCATCACGAAAGCAACGTGCTATTTGAAAATATTTCTCTAATCCACCTACCATACAAAGTTGTTTATAAATTTGCGGTGATTGAGGTAATGCATAAAATGTTCCTTCATGAATTCTACTTGGTACTAAATAATCACGTGCACCTTCAGGTGTAGATTTACATAAAATAGGTGTTTCTACTTCCATGAAATCTAGCTCAGACAAATAATTGCGTGTGATCATACTCACACGATGACGAAGCATTAAATTATTTTTAATATTTTCACGCCTTAAATCTAAATAACGATATTTTAATCGAGTATCTTCTAAAGCATCTGTATCTTCAGCGATAATGATAGGAGTAGTTTGTGCCGTATTAATAATTTTTACATCATTCACAAGCACCTCAATTGCACCCGTTTTAAGTTTAGGATTGGCTTCTTTTTTAGCTACTACTGTTCCTTCAACTTGTAAGATATACTCGTTTCGTACTTCTTTGATTGCCACTGCATGTTCCTCATCAAAAGTAATTTGAACAACACCTGAGCGATCTCTTAAATCAACAAAAACTAAACTTCCTAAATTTCTTCTTTTAGCCACCCAACCAATTAGTGTGACTTTTTCATTTACATGTTCTAATGTTAAATTACCACATTCAATTGTTCTTTTCATTACTCTTCTCCTTCACTTTCAAACATTGTATCTAAAGTATCAATTAAATCTTCTATTTTAACAGAAACTTGATTTTGAGATTTAATGTGCTTCACATTCACAAGCCCTTGAGCTAATTCCTCTTCCCCTACAATAATCACTGCTTTTGCTTTTTTTCTATCCACAGTTTTAAATTGTGATTTTAAAGAACGCTTTTGCATATTACAATCACTAATAAAGCCATGGGCACGAACTAATGTTACTAATTGCAGTGGTATATCCCCTACTTCACCTAGGCCCATTACATAGACATCTAAATTAGGTTTAGTACCTAATGTAACTTTTTCGGCTTCGGCTAAAATTAATAATCTTTCTAATCCCATCGCAAAACCAATGCCTGACATTTCTGGACCATTAAAATATTCCACTAAATTATCATAGCGGCCGCCTGCAAAAACCGTTGATTGGCTTCCAGACTCTGGGTGGGTAGAAACTACCTCAAATACGGTATCAGTATAATAATCTAAACCGCGAACGAGTCTAGAATCAATTTCATAAGGAATGTCTAGATTGCTTAATGCTTGAAGCACTTCATCAAAGTAGCTTTTTGATTCTTCACTTAGTGAATCCATTAAGTCTGGAACATGTTGCATTGCCTCATGTTCTTTATCTACCTTACAATCTAGTAAACGTAGCGGATTTTGTTCATAGCGTCGCTTACAATCAGCACACAGTGTATCAAGGTGCCCACTAAAATGGCTTTTTAATACTTCTTTATAAGCATTTCTTGAAGCTAAATCACCTAAAGTATTAATTAAAACTTTAACTTGGCTTAAACCAAGTGATTTTATAATACTATATCCCAATGCAATAACTTCAGCATCCACAAGTGGAGATTTAAAACCAATGTTTTCAACTCCAAATTGATTAAATTGTCTAAACCTTCCCTTTTGAGGACGCTCATAACGAAACATTTCGCCAGTATAATACAGTTTAAGCGGTAATTCTTGACTACCATATAACTTATGCTGTACCACACTTCTAACTACACCTGCTGTTCCCTCTGGTCTTAGTGTAAGGGAATCTTCTTGATTCATACTAAAGGTATACATTTCTTTGTTTACCATATCAGAACTGTCGTTTTCTCTTTTAAAAACTGCTGTGTCCTCAAATATTGGTGTACGTATTTCATCATAGTTATAAATACTACAAACTTGTCTTAGTACATCTTCTACTGCTTGCCACTTATATACTTCTTCTAATAAGATATCCTGTGTTCCTCTTGGCGTTTGATAATTTTTCATATATCCTCCTAAATTCAATAAAAAAAGCCATCCAATATCTAAGGACGACTAAACATCGCGGTACCACCTTAGTTCATATTTATTTTAAATATGCCCTCGAAATTATTAACGCTAATTACACGATTGTTTCTACTTAGTTTCAAAACAACTTCTCAAAAGTGTCAATTGTATCTACTAGATAAAAGCTTGCACCAACCGCTTTCTCTCTTCGATCTTTATAGATAAAACCTCTTTTTCTTAGAATTTTCCTTATTATAACCTACAATAACAAAAGATTCAAGTCATCATCATAAATTATTAATGCTCATTAAGGTGTATTATGTATTTAATTGTTGCATATATTTTTTATCTTTAGAATTATAATTTTAAAAAAACACAGGTTTACTTGTAAACTAGTCTAATAATAAATAGACTATCTGCTAAGCTATAATAAAAGACTTCGATTTTTACATCAAAGTCTAAAAATTTGACTATTACTGTTTTTCTTTATGTGTTCCAACTAATTCAAGTGGATTTTCATTAATAATTCTTACGCCTTCAGCAAACTCACCTTTCTTTTCATAATCTTCAATTAAATTATTATATATACCTAGTTCGAGACCTAAGATTATTTCTAGTGATCTGTCTAATTGTAATTCTGTATAAGGCATTGTAAGTGTTTCATTTAACACTCTATATTCTTCCTCGTTATCTATCAAATAATCATTAAACTGAACATCTCCATAAACTTCTTGAGAATAAAGCATAAGGAATGCAGCTAATTCTGGAGTAGTATCAATTCCATATTCTGATAAATTATCTGGAACGTGAAATGTAGTATCAACTTCATATTCAGATAAATCAGCAATTAAGGCAATTGTTTTTTTAGTTTCATTAATTTCTAAAAACTCTATTCCCGTTTCTTCATCTGTATGAGTATAAATCACATCTTCACTTTCTGGTGTTGGTGTTACAGTTGCGGTAGATGGAGTAGGTGTTTCCTCTGGTATATTAATTTGTGATGTACATCCTACTGTAAGCATCATTAACATAGTTAATACTATTATTTTTTTCATCTTTATTATTCCCCTTTATTTTTTTGTTAAAGTTATTATATATATATGTATATATGGGTGTCAACATTAAAGGTGATTAAGTGTTGATTACTTATTATGTATTTACACTATCAAATTATTAATCCTATCGACAGTGAGGTTAAAAAGAGGTATAGTAAATTTAAGTTAGGAGGTCATACTAATGCATTATCCTAAAAATGTTGCCTATATTATCGATACCCTTAATAGACAAGGTTATGAAGCGTATATCGTTGGTGGATGTGTTCGTGATATGTTGCTTTCAAAAACACCCAATGATTATGATATTTGTACTGCGGCTCTTCCGCAACAGATTAAATCTTGTTTCAAAAATCACAAAACTCTTGATACAGGTATAAAACACGGTACAATAACTTTACTTGTAAATAATAATTCTTATGAAATCACTACCTTTAGAACTGAAGGAACTTATAGTGATTATCGACGACCTGACAATATCAACTTTGTAACCTCTATAAAAGAAGATCTTCAACGTCGAGACTTCACTATCAATGCAATGGCATATAATAAACAAACTGGAATAATAGATTATTTTCATGGTCAAGAACATCTAAAACAGAACTTGCTTTGTGCAGTATTAGAACCTGATACTCGCTTTAAAGAAGATGCCTTACGAATCCTTAGAGGGCTTAGATTAGCCTCGGTATATAAGCTTAATATTGAAGACAGTACCAAGCTTGGAATCATGAATAATAAAGATTTACTTAAGTTCATAGCTAATGAGCGTATTCAAAATGAGTTAAATAAGCTATTGCTAGGAGAAAATGTTGAAACTATAATGCAAACATACAAAGAAGTTTTTGCAGTAGTACTTCCCGAACTACAACATACTTTTGATTTTAATCAAAAAAATCCCTACCATCCTTACGATCTCTACACTCATACAGTAAAAGCAATTAATCATTCACAAAATTCACTGGTAGTTAGATTAACACTATTACTTCATGATCTTGGAAAACCTGAAGTTTTCACTATTGATGATCAAGGTGTCGGACACTTTTATCAACATAGTAAATATAGCTGCAGCATTGCTGAAACGATATTAAAACGCTTAAAATATGACAATAAAACTAGGAAAACAGTAATATCACTTATACAACATCATGATAGTACTATTGAACTATCTAGATCTTCTGTAAAAAAATGGATAAGTAAAATAGGAAAAGATAACTTCCTTTATCTACTAAGTGTTAAAGAAGCGGATGCACTAGCACAAAATAAAGCGTATTTAAAAGATCGCTTAGCTATGTATAATCAGCTTCGTATGCTTTATCAAGACATTCTTAATCAAGAGGATTGTATTTATCTAAAAGATTTAAAATTATCGGGGCAAGATTTAATAAGTCTTGGATTATCTCCTGGCATTAATATAGGAATAGTATTAAATCATATATTAGATAAAGTAATTAAAGAAGAATTAAAAAATGAACATAACCAACTTATGGACTATGCTCGACTCTATATTAAAAAAATAATTTAACTTTATTATCATAGTTAATTAAGAAAACCAGTAAAAATTATTTACTGGTTTATTTTATTGTTCTTTCTACAGAAATAACATTATTTACTTTCCTTAAGTTTGTCATAATAATATGAAGATGATCAATATTAGTTACTAATAATGTCATTTTAGTAGTCGTTGTTAAGGAATCATTATTAACTACAGAATTCACATAAGTTAATGAAGCTTTATACTGGGATACCACTGTAACTAAATCAGTAAGCAGAAAATTTCGATCATGAGCTAATGTTGCAATACTAGCCTCATATTTACCATCTTTTATCTCTTCCCATTCTACAGTTATTAACCTTTTCTTTTCATTAATGATATTAGGGCAAGTATCACGGTGTACCTTAACTCCTTCACCTTTGGTAATATACCCTGCTATGTTATCACCTGGAATTGGTGAACAACACTGTGCAATCGTGATTTTCATTGAATCTACACCAGCAACATAAATACCAGATTTAGAGGTCGCCTGTTTTTTTCGATCAGCAGTCTCTTTTGCATAGATTTTAGATAATCTTTCCGTGTCCATAACTTTTGTTTGTTTTCCATTAGTTATTTTTTCTACTACTGCTGATGCTGAAATAGATTTTACTGCTATTGCATACATAAAATCAACATAATTACTAACTTGAAAATCTTTATAGAACGATTCTAATTTCTTATGTTCCATAAACTCTTTTTCATTAAAGCTACGTTTTCTAAACTCGTCTCTTAAAAGTTGTTCTCCTTTATCGGTGAACTCCGCTTTCCTTTCTACTTCTTTCTTAAGTAAAAAATTACGAATTTTATTTTTTGCTTGATTAGTATTTACGAACTTAAGCCAATCTTCACTTGGTCCATTCGATTGCTTAGAAGTGCGTATCTGTACTACATCCCCCGTTTTTAAAACAGTATTCAGTGGAACTAACATCTCGTTAACTACAGCGCCTACTGTGGAGTGACCTACCTCTGTATGTACTCGATAAGCAAAATCAATCGTAGTAGCTCCATTAGGAAGTCCAATGACGCGGCCCTTTGGTGTCATAACATAAACATTGGCCTCAAAGATATCTTTAGTAATCGCATCCATAAAATCACTAGCACTTTCACTAACATCTTTAGTAACAGCATCCAAATCTTTAAAAATAGATAATTTTTCTTCTATCTCTTTTTGTTCACTGCGAGGATCATACTGCTTACCTTCTTTATACGCCCAGTGCGCTGCAATCCCTTTTTCTGCTATTGAATCCATATCTTCTGTACGAATTTGCACTTCAAAGATGCGACCCTCATCACCCACAATCGTGGTGTGTAAAGACTGATACATATTCATCTTAGGCATAGCAATGTAATCTTTTAATCTTCCTGGTATTGGACGATAAGTAGCATGAATATGCCCTAAAACCTCATAACAGTTAGTTATGCTTTTAGTAATTATACGAATAGCCAATAAGTCTAAAATTTCATCGAAACGTTTATTCTTTGTTTCCATTTTTTTATAAATACTGTAAAGATGCTTGCTTCTTCCAAAAATACGATAAGGTATATCATGCATAGCTAAATTTGTTCCTATATCACTTATCATTCTAGTAACTTGTTGGTCACGTTCAGCTTTTTTATTTTCAACTAATTTGGCAATCATATAGTAATCTTCTGGATGAAGATAATGAAAACTTAAATCTTCTAGTTCATTTTTAATCTCACTAATCCCCAAACGATGAGCAATTGGTGCATATACTTCTAGTGTTTCAGAAGCAATTTTAGCTTGTTTTTCAGGCTTCATAAACTGTAAAGTACGCATATTATGAAGTCTATCTACCAATTTTATTAAAATAACACGTACATCTTTAGCAAGTGCTATAAATATTTTTCGATGATTAGCAGCAAGGTATTCTTTTTCATCTTTGAATTCTAAGTTACCAATTTTAGTAACAGCTTCAACTAACATAGTAATTTCAGCTGAAAACATTGCTGTCATCTGCTCACTAGTCACATCACAATCTTCAATAGTATCATGAAGCAAACCAGCTGCAATTGTAGAAGGTCCTACTCGTAGCTCTGCTAGAATGTATGCCACATTTAAAACATGAACAAAATAAGGCTCTCCGCTTTTACGAAACTGGCCATCATGTTGTTCATATGCAAAGTTGTAAGCTTTATCAATTAAAGCAATGCTATCCTCATTTTTGATATATAAGCTTACTTCATTCATTAAATCAGCTTTACATGTAGCTAATTCACTACGCATAAAATCCCCCCTTAAAAAACTTTAATATTTCATTACTGTATAAATAGGAACATCTTTTAAACAAGCTCTACCATTTAAATCCTCAAGTTCGATTAAAAAAGCAGCACCTACTACAACACCTTGTAATTTTTCAATTAATTTAATAGTGGCTTCAACAGTTCCCCCTGTTGCTAATAAATCATCCACAATTAATACTTTTTGTCCTGGCTTAATAGCATCAGAATGCATGTGTAGTTCATTTGAACCATATTCTAAATCATAAGCAAAACTTACTGTCTCGCGAGGAAGCTTACCTGGTTTTCTTACAGGTACAAATCCAATATTCAAATTAATAGCTACAGGACATCCAAAGATAAATCCACGAGACTCAGGACCAACAATAACTTCCGCACCAATTTCTTTAGCAAAAGTTTCAATACGGTTAGTAGCTTCTTTAAATGCGGCTCCATCAGCCATTAATGGTGTAATATCTCTAAATAATATTCCTTCTTTCGGGAAATCATTTATATTGGCAATATAGTTTTTTAAATCCATTTTTATTTTCCTCCTAATATTGTTTAATTATACACTAAATTTCATAAATCATGATATGACTTTCAAAAAAATTATGCTTTTTTTAACTTTATGACTTGTAGTGTGGGTTTATTGATACCTTTATAATTGTTTATTGCTAAATAACCAGTAAAAGAAAGTATCTTTTCTCGAACTTCTTCTTTAGGGATTTGAAAAGAAATAGCCTCTAATTCCCCAAAATCATGAGCTAGTGTCCACTTTGGATATCTATCTTTTAATATCTGTGTCTCTTTAATATTAAAAGAACGAATAGTGAAGAGTGGCAATTCAAAACCTTGTCCAAAGGGTTTACACCGCTCTAGTTGTAGCAAAGCATCAATACTACAAGCACTTGCCTCAAGATTTAACTCTTGTTTTGTGCTTTCTTTTATTATTGAATTTTGAATCTTATCCGTTACAGCCTTTTTAAAAGCTTCCATTTTTTCGACTGGAACTTGTATCCCAGCAGCTAAATGATGACCTCCAAATTCACTAAGATATTCATCAAATCCTTGAAAAAATTCAAATAAACTTAACGATGAAGTACTACGTGCACTTCCTTTATAGACATCTTCTTTTTTACAAAATACAATACTCGGCTTAAGTGTACGTGAAGTTACTTGATTAGCAACAAGTCCTATTAACCCTTCATGAAAATCATCTTCTATAATAATATGAAATTTCTCCTCTTTTAAATTCATCAATACCCGATCACTATAAGATTTACTCAATTTCTTTCTTTTTAAATTAATAGCTTTTATTTGTTTAGCTCCAGCTTCCAACTCTTTTAAACTATCTTCTAATAGATAGCGTACTACATTATTAGCATTAACTTGATCAGCCATGCGTCCAATAGCATTTAATTTAGGAACTATATTAAATGCTATTTCTTTTTCATCCCAATTAGATACTCTTCTATCTAATAACAATTCAATCGGAAGCATTTTATACTCATTTAAATAGCGAATACCGCGCTTAATAATAATCCGATTTTCTTTAAATACTGGCATCATATCACCAATAGTTGCTATAGCAGCTAAAATTACATGCTCCTTAATCTCAGGTAATAAACTTAAAGAAATCATTAAAGCTACTCCAGCTCCGCAAAGAGCTTCAAATTGAGAATCCATCACTGTTGGATGTAGTAAGTAATCCCAAGGAAAGTTTTTTTGAATGGTATGATGATCACTAACTATAATAGTCATGTTAAGTTCATTACAACGTTTTATTGCTGCTTCGGCATGAACACCATTATCTACAGTTATAATCAGTTTATAACCTTTTTCATGTGCCAAATTTACAATATTCTCATTAATCCCATAACCTTCTTTAAAGCGATGAGGAATATAATATCCACAGGTAATACCAAGGCGATCTAATGTATCTTTCATAATCGCAGTGGCACAAATCCCATCACAGTCATAATCACCCACTACAAGTATTTTCTCATGATTTTCTTTTGCCATTAAAATACGCTCTTTAATGGCTTTTAAAGGCGCACAAGCATTTATAGATAAAGTAGTAGCATTGGACAGCACATCCTCAATTTTATCTTTTGATAAATCACTATAGGCTAATACTTGAGCTACTACATCACTAACGCTGTATTTTTCTTTTATTTCTTCACTTTGCATATATTCACAACCTTCTAACTGCTATAGTATAGCACAAATAGAAAGACCTGATTATAAAATCAGGTCCAAATTATTTTAAGCATTAATTCCTGGAATACTTACTTCATCCAAGGCTTCTTTTTTTACTGCTTTTTTCTTTTTAGCTTTTGGCTTATGACGAGAACGAATCTCTAACCATACTCTTGGAGCAACAAAGATACTAGAAACAGTACCAGCAATTAAACCAATAAACATCGCTGTATTAAAGGTAAAAATTGCTGAAGAACCTAACACAAGTAAAGCAATAACTGGGAATATAGTAGTAATCGAAGAGAATACTGAACGAACTAAAGTTTTGTCTAATGCTTGATTAACAATATCTTTGTAATCTTTATTAGTTAATTGTTCATCTTTTCTTTCTTCAACTACTTCACGAACACGATCAAATACAACAATCGAGTTATTGATTGAATATCCAATAATCGCCAAGCACACTGAAATTAATTCAATATTAATTTCAAAACGAAGTAATGCAAATACCGCAAGCACTATACCAACATCATGAACTAGCGCAACAATACAACTAATTGCATAATCCCATTTAAAACGAATAGTGATATAGATAAGCATAACTACCCAAGCCAATAAACTTAATGCAATAGCATTGCTAACAAGTTCTCTTCCAACTACTGGAGTAACTACATTGTCATTAGGTTCAATACCATAACGTTCTACAAAAACGCTCTTAATATCATCTAACTGCTCACTCGATAAGGCTTCTTTAATCGTAACATTTACAATGTTATTACCTGATTGTTGATAAGAAGAAACGGTTACATCTTTAGTATCAAAAACTTCACTTACTTCTTCAACAGTAATGTCTTCATTTGATGTTACCGTAATTTTAGTACCACTAGAGAAATCAATACCTAAATTAAGTGCATCATTTCCATTAGCTACTTGAAATCCACTCCTTGCAATAGAAGCAACGAAGATTAATCCACTAATTAAAATCACAGCAGTTGATTTTTTCATGAAATCAACATTTTTAAATGGACCGAAATATGTTTGTTCTTCCCCTTTTGAAACATCAGGGATACGGCTTTCTTTTACACCAAACCAAGATTTACGTTGATCTAATACACCCGATTTAGTAAGTTGGTTTAATAAGAAACGAGAAACAACAACATTAAAAATCATTGTAGAAATTAAAGTGACCATTAACATCGTTGCAAATCCTTTAACAGAACCAATTCCAAAGATATACATAATTAATGCTGCCATGAAAGTAGTAAACTGTGCATCAAAGATAGTAACAAATGCTAACGATTGACCTTCTTTTACTGCATTAGTTACTGTACGTCCCATATAAAGTTCATCTTTAATACGCTCATAAGTAATAATATTAGCATCCACAGTCATACCTACCCCAAGTACAAGCGCTGCAATACCTGGAAGTGTAAATACACCACCCATAAAGTTATAAATAGTAAATACTGAGAATACATACAAGCATAAAATACCTGCAGTTAGTACCCCTAACATACGATAACTAAGAATCATAAATAAAGCTACTAAACCAACACCAATAATACCTGCAGTTGCAGTTAAATTAAAGGCACCTACACCATATTCAGCGCTAACTACATTGCTATATATTTCTGTCATTTTTACTGGTAGGCTACCTGAATTAATTAAATCAGCTAATTCTCTAGCTTCTTCTTCACTAAATCCACCTTGAATAATAGCATCACCTGTAATTTGTGTTGTTACTGATGCTGCTGAAATAAATTTAGGAACATAATTTGGATCTTCATTTGCAATCTCAGTTGCATATGTATCACCTTCTTCAAAATCTAACCAAGTTACGATCATATTTTGACCAGAAGCATTAGCTGCTAAATCACCAGTGATTTCAGCAAATTTTTCTTTATCTGCAATCTTTAAGCTAACTATAGGTAAACCATTCTCATAACCTAAAGAAGCTCCACCTTCTTCAATGATTGAGCTATCAGCTAATAAATTGTCATTAACATCTCTAAAAGTAAGATTAGCTGTTGATGAAATCATGCGACGTGCCTGTTCTTGATTGCTTACACCAGCTAACTGCACACGTACACGATCATCGCCTTCAATAACAATTTGTGGCTCAGAAACACCTAAAACGTCTACACGCTTAGATATGCTACTTGCTACAACTTCCATATCAGGTAAAGTGCCATTTTCTTCTAATGGACTAACCTCATATACAATTTCAAATCCACCTTGTAAATCTAACCCTAACGTTAAGTTATTGGCAATATCTTGAGTATATGCAGCTATCAATACTGCAAAAGCAAGAATACTTGCGAAGAACACCGTTAAATGCGTTTTTCTATTTTTTCTCATCTTCTCTTCCTCCTAATAAATCATCAAAATCTTCTATACTGGCACGAAAACCATCAATTATTGCCCTTTGTGACAATAATCTTACAATTTCATCCGCTGTTAAAGATAATATATCATTCACCGCTTCATGTAAAGTCCTTGGAGCTTTTTTTTTCCACTTCAAGTGCCTTAAAGTATCTTCGATATTTTGATAAGTCAGGCTAGGGATAGCATCTCTTTGAAGTTTTTGAAGTTTTAAAGCAATAGTCATCTGTATTTGCTTATCTTCATAATCCACATTCACAATTCTTCCCTCCTAACAATCATACTTATAAATTATAATTCATACTTTATAAAAAGTGGAGGAAAATATGAAAAAAAAATTAATAAAAACAACTTTTTATCTGCTTTTGTACTCTTCAATAGCTAAAATACTCTCTTTTGTAGTCAGAATTTACCTTGCAAGAAGCCTTTCAACTGCTGCAATGAACTATTATTCTTTAACAATGCCCACAATGTTACTACTAATTACTTTAGCACAATTAGGTATTCCAAGTGCTATGGCGAAACTTATTGCTTCCAATGATAATGCTAAAAAGACCATTAAAGCAAGTATCTTTTTATCCATTTTAAATAATATATTGATATTTTTAGCGTTAGCTTTAATTATTCCTTTAATGAGTAATCTCATTTTTAAAGATGTAAATCTTATTGCAGTATTTTTTAGTTGTCTTCCGATGATTCCTTTAATTACTATTACGGGTTTACTAAAAGGTTATTTAATGGGAAGAAATCGTTTAATTGACTACTCGCAAGCCCAAATCTCAGAAGAATTATTTCGCATCTTATTTTTACTACTAGCTCTGCCTTTAAGTGGTGATCCTGTAATTTTAGCTAAACTAGCGATATTAAGTATGGCTGTAGGTGAACTTGCGAGTGCCCTTCATATGTTGATGGTTATTGGAATAAATAAAAAACCACAATTTAGCATCTTAACAGAAAAAGCAGAAAAACCTATATATTACGCTATTTTAGCAATGGCATTACCAATGACTTTTAGTCGTTTAATCGGATCTATAAGCTTCTTTTTTGAACCTATAGTAATGTTATTTAATGTTGATGCTCAATCACATACTATTATGATTGAAAATTTCACTTTGATGAACTCTTATATACTTCCTCTAATTACTCTTCCTAGTTTTATATCCGTGATGTTATCCAACTGGGCACTTCCTACATTCAGTTCAGCTTTTAGCACTCATAATAAGACTAGACTAAAAAGCACCTTTTTTTATACGATTCTCTTTTCATTATCCATAGGTGTTATATGGAGTTTAATACTCACTTTTTTCCCTGAAGCAGTATGTCAGTTTATTTATAATCACACCAGCATGGCTAAACACCTACAAATCATTGCCTTACCTTTTTGCATCTTTAGTATTCAACCAATATTAGGGGTATTTCTGCATGCTTGCAACAAAAGCAACAATGCTCTAAAGGGAACTTTTATCGGTTGCACCGTTAGATTACTTCTTATCTGCTTTATTCCTATTTATACTACTGAATATGCATTAATCATTGCATTATGTGCCTCTATGCTTCTTACTACATTATTTCATTTTAGTCATAGTCTTCGTATTTTGTTTTTTGATCACATATAAACCATTTTTTTGATATAAGCACAAGAACACTTCTTGAACAACCTCACATCCTTGATGCAATAATTCTTTTTTAAGCCAATCTTCACTTAAATTACTATTAGCTAATACTTCTTTTTGAATTATACCATCAGCAATTAAAGGTTGTGGGTATTTAAGCTTATTATCATTTTTCTTTAAAACTGTTAAAACACCGCTATTTTCTAATATTGCAAAATCAACTTCATCAACAGAACTTATATCTTTATCTCTCAGTTGATAGAGTAAATCATCAATAGAATAGCGCTGTTTACGCATTTCAGATTGATTAATAATTCCGTTTTCAATAATATACGATGGCTTCCCTTCAAAAAAATCGCGCCACCACTTCTTTTTAAGACAGGTCCACGCCACTAATATTTGAAGAAGTACTAAAGTAGTTATTGCAAGCAAAGGCTTAAGTAAAGGTTCATCCGGAGATGCAATCGCCATTGCTAGAATTTCTGACTGCACAAAATAGATGACTATATCCAGTATACTTAATTCTCCAACTTCCCTTTTTCCCATAACACGAAGCGCAAATACAATAATAGAATAAAAAAATATACTTCTAAATACTAATTGAAAATACTCTAACATCTTTTTCTTCCCTTCATAAGTATTGGATTAAACACATACACTATATCGAGGTGACACCATGAAAAAAAATATAAGCGACAACTTAACTTTAAGCTTAAAAGTGTTTATTCCTACATTAATATTGTCTGCATGTTTCGCATTTTTATACTATATTGACATTATTACCCCATTCTTATTTTATTGGTTTACACAGGTATTAGGAGTACTATTTTATATTGTATTAGCTTTTTTATTAAACAAATTTATTCCTAAAAGAACACTTGTTATTCAAATCATTATAGTTATACTGCTACTTGTAGTGTATTTTCTAACACAAGCCTTTGAATTACTTTCGTTCTTACTTTTTAGTGGTAAACTACTCGTATTTATTGTAACGCTATTATTAATTAAAAAGAAAGCTAAATAACATCCATCCTCTTATTTAACATAAAAAAGACACAAAAGACTAGTATCAGTCACTCGCTTGAGTGAAAAATACTAGTCCTTTTTCTTGATTTAGAGAATACTGTAACTATTTAACCGTTAATCCTCTTATTGTGTATCCAAATTTTTAGACTTTACTTTATCTTTTTATACATTCTTACATAAGCTATTTTTACAGATTATTTATAATTTCTTCCCTATATTTTAACGATACTATTAATAATGGTAAAAGTAACTGTAAAAGTATTGATATCATAACTTTATATATCCATCCAAAAGGTAATAAGACAATAAATAGCAAGGTAACAAAAATATTGAGATAACTAAGGGCACATATTTTAATGATGAAGTTAAATTTTATATCTTTATTAAAAAAATTAAAATTTGTCTTTCTTATATGCTTTTTTCCTTCTGTTAAGAAAGCATCACTTACTTTAATAAAATGAAAAATTGAATTGTTCATTATAACTACCTCCCAACTTGCTAGTTTTTTATATCCTAATTGTATCATGTATCAAAAAAAAAAGAAAGATTTACAAGAACACGATATTTATAAAATAAAACACTAATTTATTATCCTTTTTAGAAACATTATGTGATTAATACTAATACTGGATAAATAATTCAATTTCACTTTAGTGTTTCATATATAAAAAAACTAGCTTGCGCTAGTCGTCTTTATTTTAGTATTCATTACTTTTTATCATAAGCACTATTTTCTTTAACTTAAGTGATTTGCTATGTGCACCATTATTTAAGTTTTCGATAGACTGCTGTAGACATTAACTGAAGTAAAAAAGGTATTACCACTATTGCAGTACTGTTTACCTCACTACTAAACAGACTAATCGCAATAGCTATAAAAGTTATAATTGCAAAGCCAACACTTAAAGCTAGAAATATTTTTTTAATCATGATATATCCCCCTTCTTTTTATTTTAAATCAAGAACTAGTTGTTTAAAGATATCACCACGTTCTTCAAAATTTTTAAATTGATCCCAACTAGCACACATTGGTGATAATAGTACAATATCTCCTTTTTTTGCTATTGTGGTAGCTTGGATAAAAGCCTCCTGCATAGTGTCACAAACAATACATTTATTGTCTAATAACTGTAATTGGTTTTTGGTATCACCATAAACTATCAGTTGTTTTACTTTATTTAAATACGGCATAATATCATCGAATCCTGTACCTTTATCATATCCACCAGCCAATAAAATTACAGGTTTATCAAAAGAATTAAGTGCTACTTGTGTAGCTTCAACATTGGTTCCTTTAGAGTCATTATAATAGCTAATTCCTTGATATGTTTTTACAAACTCCATACGATGTGCCACTGCTTTAAAAGACTTTATTCCTTGTTTAATTTGGGTAGTATTAATACCTAGTTTATAAGCCATAGCTGCTGCTACAATGGCATTTTGAAGATTATGTTTTCCAACTAATTTCAAGTCTTCAACCTCAAACAATACTTCATCAAATAATACAACTTGATTATTTTTTATACACAAATCTGCTTCTTGTTTTAAAGAATATTCAATCACTCTACAAACTACATCTTTACTACGCTTAACAATTTCTTGATCATCAATATTTCTTAAAAACCAATCTTCTTCTTTTTGATTTTTATACACTAACATTTTCGCATCATAATAAGCATTTTCATCTTTAAAATAATCTAAATGATCTGGTGTTAAATTAGTACATACGCTCACTGTTGGACGAAAGTGTTCACATCCCAGTAGTTGAAATGCTGCAATCTCTAAAGCTATACTACACGTCTCTTCCTCATGCTCTAAAACAAGAGCACTTAAAGGCAGCCCAATATTACCTGCTGCAAAACTTGTTCTACACTCATCTTCATTTAACAGATGAACCAAAATAGAAGTAGTAGTCGTTTTACCATTAGTTCCAGTAACTGCACCATATTTAAAATGAGGTGCGAAGCGTGAAGCTATTTCAATTTCATTATATATCATGTAACCTTTATTCATAAAATGTTTTATAAAAGGTACAGTATAAGGAATCCCAGGGTTTTTAACTATTAAATCATATTTTAGATCTAGCAATAAATCGGGATGCCCTTCATCATAAACTTGGATACCTTGTGTCATTAATTTTGATTTATCATCAATTTTATTTAAGTCAGTAAGATATACTTGGTATCCTTTTTTAGCCAATAAAATACTTATTTTAGTGCCACTTAATGCCGCACCTATAACCAAGGCTTTCAATTACATCACTCCAATCACAAATCCTAATACTGCAAATACAAAACCAATAAGCCAAAACATAAGGACTATTTTGGGTTCACTCATACCTGATATTTTAAAACTATAGTGTATTGGTGTATATTTAAAAACACGTCTTTTGAATAATTTTACTGATGCAATTTGAATGATGCAGGTCATCGTTTCCCACACAAATACTCCACCAATAATAACTAGCGCTATTTCCTGTTTTAAAACCATGGCTAAAGCAGCTAAAAGACCTCCCAGCGCCAAAGCACCTGCATCACCCATAAAGATTTTAGCTGGAAACATATTGAATTTTAAATACCCTAACAAAGCACCCATGATACAAAGCACAAAACATGCGATATAGTACTGGTGCTGAGTAAGTGCGAAGAAAACAAAAGGTGACAGTGCTAAAAAGCTTGTGCCTGCTGCTAGGCCATCCATACCATCAGTTAGATTTACGGCATTACTAGTTCCAGTGAACATGAAGTATACCAATACTACATAAAAACCGCCTAAATCTACAGATACATTAATAAAGGGAATCGTAACAGCTAACGATGCCTGTCCGCGATAAATAAAGTAGAATAGAATTGCTAAAAGTAGTTGTAAGGCAAATTTATATTTTGCAGGTAAACCACGATTATTTTTTTGAATTACAATAATATAATCATCAATAAATCCAATTAAACCATAACCAAAATATGCCATAATTACGATAACTGTACGCAAATCATTAAGCGCTTCTGGATAAATCACTAGTAAAACGACAACAGGTATGATTACAAATAAAATCCCACCCATTGTTGGTGTTTTTGCCTTATCTTTAAATTCTTGTAGTGAATATTCACTTACTTGTTGGCGATAATTAATTTTATGTAAAAAGCGGATAAATGAAGGCATAAGTAACACCATAAATATTGTACTTACAAAAAATCCGCCTGCTAATGTTGCATAAAACATGAACTGTCCTCCCCTGCTAAAATTTCTAATATCAACTCTTTATCACTCATCTCAACTACTTCATTATTGATAAGTTGATACTTTTCAGCACCTTTTCCTACGACCACTATTATATCATTTTTTGTAGTCATAGTAATAGCTTTTTTTATAGCTAGAGCTCGCTCATATATAATATCCACTTCTTTATTACAACCTTCGACAATATCCGCTATTATTTGCTTAGGATCTTCTCTTCTAGGGTTATCATTAGTTAAAATAATTCTATCAGCGTAGCGGCTTACCACGGCTCCAATAAGGCTTCTTTTACTACGATCACGGTTACCACCACATCCAAAAACAACAATTAATTTTTCTTTACACTGCACTCTAAAGTGACTTAATAGTGATTCCATTGCTGATGCAGTATGAGCATAATCAATATAGATACAAGGCTCTTTTGAAACTTGTTCATATCGTCCCGATACTCCTTGAGCCTTGTTAAGCCAATCTATCATCGCTTGCCAACTACAATCTAAACTAAAACCACAAACTAAAGCTGCAGTAGCATTATAGACATTCATTACTGTTTTAAGTGGGGTTATAATCTCATTTTGATTAAGATAAAAATGAGTATACTCATCATCTTCTCGTATAGCTCCTATTTTAAACTGTGTACTCTCTTTACCAAAACTTAATGTGAATCGATTACAGTCACTAATAAAACTTTGTAATACAATATCATCACAATTATAAATACATACTCCATGAGGTTTAAGTAAGCTCATGGCTTCTTTTTTACATACTAAATAATTTTCATAGCTTCCATGTTCTTCTATATGATCACTGCTTATATTAGTATAAATTAACACATCCAATAAACATCCACTTAATCGCTTCATTTTCATAGCCATAGAACTTACTTCCATAACTACATAAGCAACTTTTTCTTCAATGCATTTTTTCAAGATTTCGACTATTATTTCACTTGCAGGAGTGGTGTTATTAGTCTTAAAAACTTGTTGTTTTATAAATGCTCCTTCAGTGCCAATTAAACAACATTCAATTCCTTGGTACTGTAACATATCATATATCAATTTAGCAGTTGAGCTTTTACCATTTGTGCCACTAATTCCAATAACACGTAAATCTAATGCAGGTTGCCCTTCAAATCCATGAAGCAACAAAGCATAAGCTTCGCGAGCATCCTCTACTTGATAAAATCGATTATCTTTTCGTTGGGTTAAAACTACAGCATTTTTAGTAATAACTTCTTCTACGAATTGATAACCACTGGTGATGCTGCCTTCCATGGCTACAAAAATACTATTCTCTATCACTTGTTTAGAATCACAAGTGATTTTTTCAATAATGCGATCATCCTGACTTTCAATACCTACAATCTTAAGTAGTTCACTTAGTTTTCTTCTCTTCAAGGTATAACCACACCGTTCCCTTCTCCTGTATTTTTATGCCTGCACTTGGAAGTTGATCTGCCACAATAGTACCCTCACCTATATAAACAAAATCAAGTTGTTCATTCTTTATATCACCGATATCCATACCAATATAATCACCTACTTCTACTTCTATAGGATCGCTCCATAGGATAGTTTTAGGCATTTGTTCCTCTGTTTTTTCAACATCTAGATAAACCAAAATATCCTCCAATGCATTTTTTACAATTGGGGCTACAACTGTTCCTCCATATTGAATATTGGTGTGTGGAGCATCTAGTGCCATATAGATTACTATCTGAGGATCATCAATAGGAGCTGCACAAATATACGATAAAATATATTCATTAATTAAATACTCGCCATCAACTGCTTTTTGAGCCGTACCAGTTTTTCCTCCTATTTTATAGCCATCAATATAACTTCCCTTAGCACCACCATAAGCAACCACACTCTCTAAGGCCATCCGCATTTGAAATGAAGTTTCTTCAGAAATTACTTGTCTTAATAAAAGCGGTTCTACTTCAAAGAGTACATCTTTTGTAGTAGGATGTAGTACTGCTTTAGTAATGTAAGGCTGATAATAGTCTCCTCCATTTACGATTGCACTAAACGCCATAACAAGTTGTAAAGCCGTGGTAGATATCCCTTGTCCAAATCCAGTAGTAGCTTGTTCTAAAGGTCCAAAATTTTCTTCACTAAATAAAATTCCAGCAGATTCTCCTGGTAGATCTACATTAGTAACACTCCCAAAATTAAATAAGTTCAAATATTTTGATAGATTTTCTTCACCTAGTTTTTGAACAATATCAACAAAGCACGGATTACTTGAGTTTTGAAGGCATTGCATATAAGTTTGAAGTCCATGACCTCCTGCCTTCCATGACTTTAATCGTGCACCTTCAACTACTACAGAACCAGTATCCATGTAGGTGTCTTTTTCCATGTCGAACAAACCTTCTTCTAATGCTGCAGCAAAAGTAATCGTTTTAAAAGTTGAACCAGGCTCATAGCTTTTCCATATTGGTAAGTTATGATTATATGTGCTAGGATCATAGTCTTGATAATGATTAGGATCAAAATCAGGTTTTGAAACCATGGCCAAAATTTCACCTGTGTTAGGATTAACTGCAATAGCCCAAGCATTATCTGGAGTATAGCGTGACATGGCATTATTTAATTCACGTTCCAAAATGTCTTGAATATTTTTATCAATCGTTAACATCACATCCATACCCTGTCCTGGAGCAACATAGCGTTCACTATAAGTAGTTACCGGATGCCCTTTAGCATCAAAAGGTATTTTCATACTTCCACTAGCTGCTTTTAAAATAGATTCATATTGGTATTCTAAACCTGCTAAGCCTTGATTATCATAACCAGTGAAACCTAAAACTTGAGCAATATAAGCACCAGAGGGATAATAGCGTTGGGAGTCTTGTATTAAATAAACACCCTCTAAATCTTCTTCTGCAATTGTAATAGCTTGATTATTGGTGATGAGTTTTCCCTCAGGAGCAATTTTAACTGTAGAAGAATTTTGATTCACATTCTCTAATATTTTATCGTAATCACTAGCTAGCACTTGTGATAAAAAGGTAGCGGTTGCTTCTTTATTTGTTATTTGTGCAGGAACAACCATAATTGAAGTGCCTGGAATATCAGCCGCAAGCACATTACCATTAACATCTAAAATACTTCCTCTTAATCCTGACACAGGAAAGTCTCTTTCCCATAAATCTAATGCTTTTTGATATAAGTCATCTCTCTTTATTAGTTGGATGTGTGCTAATTGTAAAATAATAAGTGAAAATAGTACACTTCCTGTTATTGCAATTAATTTAATTCGTTTTTTTACTAGTGTAGGAATCATTAAACCACCTCAAGATACTATATGAAAAAAAAACCGTAATTATACGGTTTATTCTAGAAAAACAGTTAACTCCATAGTCACATCCATTTGTGAGCCTTGTGTCAAAGATTGAGAAGTGACTATCCCTTGTCCATTAATGATTACCGGAAATCCGGTGATTTTCCAAAAATCTGTAACTTCACTGCGGGTCCAACCTATCATATTAGGCATTAATACTGTGCTCTTATCTGTCAACAAGAATACTTTCTCATTAGTAACTACAGTAGTATCTCCAAGAGGATGTTGATTAATGACGGTATCTTGATTACCTAGGACATGCACTTCAACTCCAATTTCTTCTAACTTTCTCAATGAGTAATCTAAACTTTGATTAATTAGTGTTGGCATTATTTCCTCTTTAACAGTTACTACTTCTTGTGTAGTAGTGTTTGTAGCTTGACTTAAATTATACGTTTGAGCCACTTTTTGAAGTAATAATTTTACAGCTTCAGTTTGAACATGGGAATCTTTATCATAATCTGCTTCAAAAGCATAATACACTAAATATTGTGGATCTTCTGCTGGTAGTCCAATTACAATAGATGAAATTGTTTTACCTGAATCATACGAGCCGTCCACAGCGACTTGAGAAGTTCCTGTTTTTGCGATAATCGATGTTTCATCAATACGGTAATACCTAGCAGTACCATAATCTAAATTAGCAGTATCATACATTAACTCCTGTACTTTTTTGGCTGTTGTAGAAGTAATTGGATTGCTTACTACCTCTGTTTGTGATTTAAATAAAACCTCTTGATTATCGTATGAACTACGTATCTCATCTACATAATAAGGTTTTACCATAGTTCCATCACTAAACACAGCAGAGAATGCTTGAAGTAATTGAAGCATAGTTACAGTGGACCCTTGACCATAAGTAAGCGCAAGCTTTTCTACTGGCCATGTATATTTAATAATACCATTAATCTCACTAATATAATCACTTTCAACTTCATTAAAAAAGCCAAAATCATAAAGATACTCTTCAAATACACTGTCTTCTAAATAGTTTGTTAAAAGACTAGATGTTGCGACATTACTTGAATATACAAAACCATCATCATAAGAAATCATACCCCAATTGCGATTATTTGCATTATTAATCTCGCCCAGTTTATTACTTGAATTACAAGCTACACGGATAGGTGTTTTACCTGAGCTTCCATAACAAAAAGTAGTACTATCCACAAGCGTTTCTTCGGGATAAACACCAGAATCAATTGCTGCTGCATAGGTAAATACTTTCATAGTAGAACCTGGTTCATAAGGCAGCTCTGAGCCGCTATTACTATAATCTTCTATTATAAGTTCATTGGGATCAAATGTTGGTGTTTGTCCCCAAGCTAAAATTTTACCACTATCCACTTCCATCACAGAACCCCAGATGCGATCAGCATCAAACTGTGTTTTAGTGATTTCAAAAGAAGTCTCTAAGGCTTCTTGTATTTCTTGATCCAGTGTTAAATATACATCATTACCATTAATTGCAGGCGTTTCTTCATAACGCATACCAGGTAAAATAACATTATTTTTACCAGCTTGATATGTTCTTTCACCATCAACACCCATCAGCTCATCATTTAAATGATCTTCAACTCCCATTTTTCCGATTGTATGACCTGTCTCATCTGTTTGTGCAAAACCAATCAAATAAGATGCAAACTCTCCCATAGGATAAGATCTTTTCACTGACTCTACAAATTCGATGCCACTGAGTTTTTTTCCAGTACTGGGATCAATAATAGCCTCTATCTCTTCTTTGATTTCTTGTGATAGGTTTCTTCCGCTATTACCTAATTCTGTTTGATATAAATTATCAGCACTTAAAAAAGTAACTATGTTCTCAAAATCATCATTTAATATAGGTGCAAGTTGTTGCGCAGCGAAAACAGGATCAACTACATATGCAGGTTCTCCTTTTCCAGTAACTCGTGAATCATCTAAGTAGCAAATTATATTATATGTTTTTACATCTTGTGCAATAATAGAACCATTTTTATCGTATATGTAGCCTCGTTTAGAAACTAAAGTCTCTTCAATAAGATTTGAACTTGATACATACGGCTCTAAATCTACTTGACTCATCGGATGATACTGAAAAATACTTACTGCAACTACATTAATTATTGTCATCGAAAACACTAGCATCATAACAGAAAACAATATAACAATTAATACATCTACTTTTAATCTCATATTATTCTGTTTTACTAACGGTTATTACACGACTTTGATTTAATGCTAACCCTTCCATTTCAGCAATATCCATAACACGATCTTTATTAGACAAATTTTGAACTGCTACTTCATAAATTTCATTTTCAGCTTGAATACTCATTATTTCATTCTCAATTTGTTGTATATCCATTGCTAATTCATTATTATAAGCACGCAAAAACACCGATGACAACATCGACATTAGTACTGCACAAACTAATATTGCCATGGATACTCTTTCCATTCTTAAAACTCTTTTCTTTTTGACTACTCGTCTCATAAAAATTCCTCCCTGTTATTTCTTTTCAAGCACCCTCAGCTTTGCACTATGGGAGCGTTTATTAATATTGTTTTCCTGTTCATCCGCAACTATCGGCTTACGCGTTATAAGATTATAAGGTGTTTCCGCTACTGCATCAGGCATAATTGGTATATGCTTATCTACTTTAGGTGTCTTACCTAGTTGATTAAAATAATCTTTTACTATACGATCCTCTAAAGAATGAAAACTAATAACTGCTAATCTTCCCTTAGAATTTAAAAGCGAAGTTGCAGCAACTAATCCCTTTTCTAAAGCGCTCAATTCTTGGTTTACTTCGATACGTAAAGCTTGAAAACTTTTTTTAGCTGGATGTCCTTTTTTATTTAGCACTTTCATAGGTAATGCACTTTTAATAATCTCTACTAATTCAAAAGTAGTTGTAATTGACTTTAATTCGCGTGCCTGTTCAATTTTCCTGGCAATGGCTTTAGCAAAACTTTCTTCACCATAGCGATATAAAATACGTACTAAGTCATGATAATCGTATTCATTAACTACCTCATAGGCACTTAACGATTGGTTTTGATCCATCCTCATATCTAGTCGTGCATCAAAACGATAACTGAAACCTCTAGTTTCATCATCAAACTGCGGTGAAGATACACCTATATCTAACATAATACCGTCAACATGTTGAACACCATGTTCACGTAACACCTTTTCCATATTGCTAAAATCGGTATGAAAAAAAGTAATCTGTTCTAAATAATCTTTTAATCTATGCTTTGATTCTTCAATTGCTTGTATATCTTTGTCAAAACAATACAAGTGCCCATTCTTAGATAATTTTTTTACTATTTCTAAACTATGACCACCACGCCCTAGTGTGCCATCAATATAAAGTCCGTCAGGTTTAATATTTAAATGCTCAATTGATTCCTGTAGTAATACACTAAAATGTTCCATATTAAACAATAAAGTCAGTTAGTTTTTCAGCTACTTCTTCAAAAGACTTACTAGCCTCATCATAGTAACTATCCCAACGATCCTTCGCCCATATTTCCACATGATCCATAACCCCGACAAACACACATTCTTTTTCTAGTTTAGCTTCTTTCAACAAAGTTGTAGGTATTAAAATTCTTCCTTGCACATCCGGCGTACATTCAGTTGCCTTTGCAGTCAACATATGGATATACAATCTAGTTTCCTTTTTGGTGTTTGGTAACTTTTTTAATTTTTCAAACTGTTCAGCCCATTGTTCTTGGGTATAGATAGTTAAACACCCGTCTAAACCACGGGTAACAATAAAGCTTTCCTTAAGTTCATCACGAAATTTGACCGGAACAATAATCCGCCCTTTGGAGTCCAACGAATGTTGAAATTCACCCATAAACATCGTGAATCACCCACTTTCCACCACAAATCACCACTTTGTTACACTAATGATACTATAATACAAAAAAAAATAAAAGCTTTTTTTATGAAAACATCATAAAGAATAAGCTTTTATTTTTTTATTACTAAGCATTTAATTTTTAATGAATGAGCTATTTACACTCTATTTAATCTATTCTTGTGTAATTTTTACAAATAAAAAAAGCGAATTTATTCGCCTCTTTATTTAGTCTTACAAGATGAACAAGCATGGTGAGGTAATTTATATTCCCCACAGCTGGCACATTTTACTAAAGTTGGAGCTGTTAATTTAAAATGTGTTCTACGTTTTGCTTTTCTTGTTTTTGAGTTTCTTCTTTGTTGTACAGCCATATTCGCACCTCCTAGCTTTCATCGAATTTAAAATCTTTTAATTTTGCCAATCGCGGGTCCACTTCTTGTTCTTTTCTGTTACGATATTCAGCTTCACTCATTACTTCCCAGCCGTCTCCCTTAAGATATTCAGCATCCTCTTTGACTACCTTAATAGGAACATCATTTAGAATCAACTGAAATATTACTGGATATAACTCAAGTAACTCCTTTTTGCATTCATGAACATCTTCTTCTTCAGTAGTAATGAAACTAAATACTTCAGTAGAAGAGAATTCAAACATCACCGAAACATCCTCTAAAGTAACAGCGCAAGGTACAATCATTTCTCCCGCTAGATCTAAGTCAATCTCAAATCTTTGTAGTGAGCAATCGTAATGCCCTTTTCCTTTAACCGTGACATTGCGTAAATCATTTAAGCGATCCCATTTTTTGAAAATAGCTTTATCAAAGCTAATTTCTTCATTAAAATGTACATCTATTAAATTTATAAGTTCTTTTTTAGTCCACTTCACGACAATTTCACCCTATTCGTTAGCATTATAATTATAGTTAAAAGTGTCTATAAAGTCAACGAAAATCGTACCCTTTAATAAACTACTTATCAAATAACATCCTATTTAACCATGTAAGACAGTCAGTAATTACTATGTCACGCTCTACTTCATTTAATATTTCATGCCTTAAGTTAGCATAATTTCTAATTTCTATATTATCATAACCTGATTCTTTGAGCGTATTTACTGACGAACTTAGCCCTTTTTCTCCACCAACGCAAGGATCTTCTAGACCACTAATAAATAGTATTGCTAAGTCTTTATTGCGATAGTTCCAACGCATAGTATCATGCATATCTTTCATCCCAAAAAGCAAGTCCTCATATCCGCTAACAGTAAAATTAAACTGACACAAAGGATCTTTTAAATAAGCTTGAACATTTTTTTCACTCTTACTAATCCAATCACAAGGTGTTTTAGGATCTAAAATAGTTTTATTGAACTGCCCTAACACCATTTCTTTCATTAAGTTGCTGCGGTAATATTTTCCTTTAAACATACCAATAGTTTGAGCTAACTTGTGTCCTAAAGGAACTAAATTATTGTAATTAGGAGCACCACTTAAAATTAAGGCCTGAATTTCATTATCATAGCGTTTTGTAAAACTTCTAGCAACAATACTACCCATACTATGTCCAAACAAAATACAAGGAAGATCAGGATACTCTTTTTTTATGATCTTTACCATATCTAAACAATCTTGTATCAATAATTTATAGCCTCTTTCTTTAGCGAAAAAGCCCAATTCATTTTCACTTGTTACGCTTGCTCCATGTCCTCGTTGATCATATGTAAGTACTGCGATTCTTTTTTTACTTAATTTTGTAGCAAAATAATCATATCGATCTTTATGTTCCATCATTCCATGGACAACAACCATAGTTGCAATTGCTTTTCTTTTAGGATGATATAAGTTATAAGATAATCCATTATTGTTTATCATAGCATTCTCCTTGTGAATATTTACTTAACATAGTATTAATTATAATCATTTACTGTGAAATTTCAATGAACAACATTTGTAATTTTTAAAATTATCATAAATTATTACAAATACCCGTAAAGCATATCACTCCTATCAAATTCTTTACAAAATAATAAGTTCTATGGTGTTTTTTATGATAAACTAATAACGGTGATAACATGAAAGTATGCGGAATAATAACAGAATACAATCCTTTTCATAACGGACATCTACATCATATAAGGCAAGCACGTGAATTAACGTCTTGTGATATTTTAATTGCTGTAATGAGTGGTAATTTTGTACAACGTGGAGAAATGGCGATTGTTGATAAATTTCAAAGAGCACAAGCTGCAGTACATCACGGCGTTGATTTAGTGATTGAGCTACCCTATCTTTGTGTCACGCAAAGTGCTCAACAATTTGCAAAAGCAGCAGTCCAACTACTAAATTTAGCACAAGTGGACACTATTGTATTTGGTAGTGAATCAAATGATTTAGAAAAGTTAAAAGAAATTGCATCTATGAGTTTTAATGTAGATTATTTAAAAGAAGCATTAAAACAAGGAGAAGGATATGCAAAAGCCTACTCTTTAGGATCTGCTGTCATGCAAGCCAATGATATTTTGGCAGTAGCTTATCTCAAAGCCTTACAATACACTACTATTACGCCTTATTGTATTAAACGTACTACTTCTTATCATGAACAAACCTTGAATAAAGGTATTTCCAGTGCAACCGCAATAAGAAAAGCTTATTTTAATCAAGAAAATATTACCAATGACTGTGCGATGATAATTAATGAACCTACAGTATCTTGGAATCAATTTTTTAGCACTTTAAAACTACTTATGAATACTTTAGATAAAAACTATATTCAAGATATTTTCCTGTTTAATGAAGGAATAGAAAATCATTTGTTACGTAAAATTAATGCAGCTTCCTCATGGGATGAGTTCATAAATAGTGCAACTACTAAGCGCTACACTAAAGCTAGAATACAACGAGCCTGCCTACATCTTCTTAATCAAATAACTAAAGAAGAAGCCAGTCAACTTGAGTCTTTAGATACACTTCGTATATTAGCTTTTAATGAATTAGGACAACAACACTTAAAGTGTTTAAAAAAGAAAGAAATAAAGATTGCTTCAAAGTTTTCTCAAATACCACTACATTATCGTAAGATGGAACTAAAAACTACCCT
>CAYJJG010000005.1:30075-114220 GCA_964370435.1 uncultured Holdemania sp. | reverse complement strand
AACTTTGATGTTTGTGGTAGCAGGTGCATTTATCCTAATTAAAAAGAATAAATAAGTTGTATTATAAAATTGAGACATGTTTAGGGTCAATAAATAATGGTGCTTTCTAGTCTATAAATTCTCGTCAAGGGACAAAAGAAATTATAAAGTAATGTTGACAGTATGTACAAAGCATTAGAATCCTTTATTTGTAATTTTAATGTCCCTTTTTATTATAGTTTGGACCTTTTAGAAACTCTTTAGTATTTGTAGCGATATTGAGTTTAAAAATACCTCGGATTGTTAGATAAAATTCTAATCTAATTGAAGAATATGTATTAACAGATAAACCTAATAAATAGTAATACTTTTACTAAAATTGACAATTGTTTACTTCATACTATATAATATTATTTATAAACATTTAGATTACCAATAGAAAAGGTTTTTGAGGATATGATATGGATAAAATGAATTATGTATACACTATTTCTAGTGATTGTGTTGGATGTAATAAATGTATTTTGAAATGTCCAACGAATGCCAATAAGGCAGTATTGGATAATCAAAAAAATAAAGTATTAATTAAAGAAGGTTTTTGTATATCTTGTGGTGAATGTATTTCTATTTGTGATCACGGTGCTCGTGATTATGAGGATGATTTGGATCTGTTCTTTAATGACTTGAAAGAGGGTGTGCCAATTTCAGCAATTGTGGCTCCTGCTGCAAAAACTAACTTTGATAATCTTAATCAAATTTTAGGTTATTTAAAATCGATAGGAGTAAAGAATGTTTATGACGTATCCCTTGGTGCTGATATTTGCACATGGGCACATTTAAAGTTCATCAAAGAGCATAATCCCAGGACACTAATATCTCAGCCTTGTCCTGTTATTGTTAGTTATGTAGAAAAATACCAGCCAGAATTAATAGATTACTTATCACCTATTCAAAGTCCTATTGTTTGTTTAGCAACTTATCTAAAAAAACAGCTAAATATACAGGATAAAATATTGTTTTTATCCCCTTGTATAGGCAAGAAACGAGAACTATCAACTGAAGTTTCAGATGGTAGAATAGATTATAATGTTACTTTTTCTAAATTTTTAGAATATATTAATGATAATAGTATTAATTTTAATGATTATCCAAGTAGCAGTTTCGATAATATAGGCGGGTCAATTGGGGCAACATTTTCAATGCCGGGTGGACTTTGTCAAAACATCAAATATCATTTGGGTGAAAATACGTGGATTAAATCAATTGAGGGAATATTTAATATCGAAGAGTATTTTAAACAATATATTGAAGATATAAAAAATAATAATCCAGTGCCTTTAATTGTGGATGTATTAAACTGCAAACATGGATGTAATAGTGGCACAGGGACTTATAAAAATACAAAGTTTAATGCCGTAGATGTACTGGTTAATGATTTAATTAAAAATAGTTCTGTTGTTAAAGCAAAAGAACTTATGGATTATTTTGACAATAACTTTAATTATGAAGATTTCATTAGAACTTATACTAATAAAAGTGATGAATATACTCCTGATGAAATTGATGATCTTGAGTTAACTTATATTGAATTAGGTAAACTAGATGAAGCAGATAGGCATATAAACTGTTTTTCGTGTGGTTATGCAAGCTGTGAAAGTTTTGCGAAAGCCATGGCTGCTGGGAATAATCATAAGGATAACTGTAAATATTATCTATTAAATAAGTTTCTTAATTTAAGTTATGTTGATGATTTAACTGGAGTTAAAAATCGTAATAGTTATGCTACTAAAGTTTCTGAGTTATCAGTGAATCATCCTGGGGTTATTGGAATCATATTTGTAGATATCAATGGATTAAAAGAAGCTAATGATAGATATGGTCATACTTTTGGTGATAACTTAATTAAAGAATGTGCAGATATCTTAAAAAACATATATAAACATCAGGTGTATCGTGTTGGTGGAGATGAATTTATAGTATTAGACGCTGCTACAGATGAGAAATTAGTTGATGAAAATATTATAAAATTAAAATCACAAGTTGAAAATAGCCGTACATTGGCTATTTCAATAGGGAGTGCAATAAGTTTCAGTAATAATGATTTTAGTGCTAGTGTAGATAAAGCTGATAAAGAGATGTACAAAAATAAAGCTGAATATTATAAAAAGAATGATCGTAGTGATAGAAGAAATTTTGTGGATTAAAAAAAGACCATTAATGAGGTGTGTAGTTCAATCCTTGTTAATGGTCTTTAATATTTTCTATTTTGATACAGGAATAACAGAACCGTTATAAGTATCATTAATGAAATCTACAATAGTTTCTGATTGCAATACTTCTACTAATGCTTTAATACGTGCGTCTTCTTGAAGTGCTGTTGTAGTAGCAACAATATTTACATAAGGATTTGTCTCGCTAGCATCTTCTAAGATTAAAGCATCTTGCAAAGGATCTAATCCTCCTTGTAAAGCATAGTTGCCGTTAATAGCAACTAAATCACCTTCGCCATTGTTGTAAGTTTGAATTAATAATTCAGGTTTAATTTCAACAAACTCAAATCCGTGTGGATTATTAACTTCATTATCAATATCAGCGATAGTTACATTTAAACTGTCAACGCCTTCTGGAAAGGCAATTAAATCAGCTTGTGCTAATATACTTAAAATACGTCCATTGTCTGCTACCGAATTAGAGATGATAATTTGTGCTCCATCTTCTAATGCACTAAGATCAGTTATTTTTGATGAATAAATTCCAAAAGGTTCAATATGGATACCACCTGCATTCACAATATCATATCCAAATTCAGCTTTTTCACCATTAAAGTATGGAAGATGTTGAAAGTAATTAGCATCTACATCACCACCATCAAGAGCTCTGTTGAAAACTTCATAAGCATCTAATACTTCAATTTCCAAGGTAATACCATAATCTTCTAATAAAATAGGTTTAGCTTCTTCTAAAATTTTGGCATGAGGATCAAGTGTACAAGATACTACAAGAGTATTTTCGTCACTTTCACTATTGTTACTACATCCACTTAATAAAGTAATTACTAATAAGGTTGAAACTAAAATCATTAATTTTTTCATTTTTTTCCTCTTTCTATCGTTTATCAATTTTCTTTACAACTACATCGCCAATACCTTGAATAATAAACACAATAACTAAGATTAAAAAGGTAGCGAGGTAGGTTAGTGGCGGATTGTTTCTTACTACGCCATATAAATAAGCGAAGTGTCCAAGTCCGCCAGCTCCTATTGCACCTGCCATGGCAGTATAGCCTACAAGTGAAATAGCCATTACGGCAATACTAGATACCAATGCAGGTTTTGCTTCAGGTAATAATACTTTAGTAATAATTTGTATATTAGAAGCCCCCATAGCTTTACTGGCTTCAATAACACCTTTGTCAACTTCATTTAGTGCAATAACGCACATGCGTGCATAGAATGGAGCACTAGATATGATTAATGATGGCAGTGCGGCAGTTGCTCCAAGAGTCGTACCTACAACCATTTTTGTAAAATCATTTAAAAGAAACAATAGGATAATATAAGGTATTGATCTTAAAATATTAATTGTAAAATCTAATATTTTAGAAAGCAAAATATTTTCAAATAATCCATTTTTTTGTGTGCTATAAACTAATATTCCTAATAGAATTCCTAGCAATACAGCTACAATTAAAGAGGCAGAAGTCATAAATAAAGTCTCTTGAATAGCTTCAAATAAACTTTCATAATTTATATCAAGTAGCATTATAGTACCTCCACTTTCACATCTTCTTTTAATAAATCATTTTTAAATTGATTAAGTGATTGTTTTTGATTACAAGCCACATGAATAATCATTGTGCCAAAAGAAGAAGTAATCGTATTAGATATATTAGCATGAACAATACTAACATCTAAATTAGAGTGTTTAATGGCTTTAGATAAAATAGGCTCTTTTGCACTATTCTCATTAAATATTAGACGAAGTAGCTCTCCTTCAGGATAGGCTTCTTTTAAAGATTGATGAAGCTGATTTTCATCTGTGGTTTGTGGACGGTCTTTAACGAAATTGCGTGTTGCTTCATGCTTAGGATTTTTAAATAGCTCAACAGTATCTTCGCATTCAACTATTTTACCATCAACCATTACAGCAATTCGATGACAAAGCTTTTCAGCTACTTCCATTTGATGGGTTATCATCACTATCGTAATTCCTAATTTTTTGTTGATTCTTTTAAGTAGTTCTAGTATTGCTTGTGTTGTTTTTGGATCAAGTGCAGAAGTAGCTTCATCACAAAGTAAAATATCTGGATTGTTTGCTAAAGCACGAGCTATCGCTACACGTTGTTTCTGTCCACCACTTAGTGTGCTTGGATAACTATTTTGCTTACCTTGTAAATCTACTAATTCTAAGAGTTCTATTACTCTTGGATTAATTTTATCTTTAGGTGTTCCAGCTATTTCTAAAGGTAAGGCAATGTTTTCAAATACTGTTTTACTCCAAAGTAAATTAAAATGTTGAAAAATCATCCCAATTTTAGTTCGTAGTGCTAATAATTGTTTTTTACTTAATGTAGCTAAATTAACTTTATTAACTAGTACGCTTCCACTATCTTGTTTTTCAAGCTGGTTTATAATTCTAAGTAAAGTTGATTTGCCGGCGCCACTATAACCTATAATGCCGAAAATTTCCCCTTTATTGATACTTAATGAAACATCATTTACAGCTACTAAAGCTCCTTTTTGTGTCTTAAATATCTTTGATACATTATTGAATGTTATCATCTTTGTCCCCTTTCTAATCAATAAAAAACTCGCCCTTATATCAAGGACGAGTGAATTTACCCGTGTTACCACCTTTATTTATTGCATCTTCACAGAATACAACCTCTTCAAGTACAAACATACTCTAGCACGTTAACGTATGCATACGTTGTGGATTACCTATCACCCACAAAACTCCAAGACCATCTTCATTTACACTTCCTTAAACTTTTTCACCAGCCAAGTTCTCTCTACTAATTCACTGTAAATTACTTTTCTTATCTTCGTTGTTAAAGAAATAGTACAAGAATTTAAATTGATTGTCAAATGATTTTTAAAAAATCTTAATATTTAAAGAAAGAGAAGTAAGCTAAGTGCCATAAAAGCCATACCTAATATAAAACCAAAAATAGATAAATGGTACTTGTCATAAGCTCGTGCCGCAGGAAGTAGTTCATCTATCGATATAAATACCATAATACCGGCAACTCCTGCATAGATGATTCCAAATAAGGTTTCATTAAGAAAGGGCATTAATACTAACCAAGCTAATAATGCTCCTACGGGTTCTGCGATTCCCGATAAAAATGAAAAGAAAAATGCTTTTGATTTTGAACCTGTAGCATGATATATAGGAGCAGCAACAGCTATTCCTTCTGGTATATTGTGTAAAGCTATCGCTATAACGATAGGAAGAGCTAAATTTATATCTTGTAGTGCAGTTACAAAAGTTGCTATACCTTCTGGGAAATTATGAATAGCAATAGCTAAAGCGGTAAAAATACCCATGCGCATTAAGGAGGACTCTGATTTAACATCATCAAGATTATCAAATTCATGAGGATTATGTTCCTTAGGCATCATAAAGTCAATAAAGGCAATAAGTGCAATACCACCAAAAAAAGCTATTACAGTAATCCAAGTCCCTATTTTTTCTCCATGAAATGTAATTAACTCATTCAATGATTTTTGAAAAATTTCTACAAAGGAAACATAGATCATTACTCCTGCAGAAAAACCTAAACTAAAAGAGAGAAAAGTTTTATTATCTTTTTTTGTAGATAAGGCTATTATCCCGCCAATACAAGTGCTTAAACCGGCTATAAGTGTAAGTAAAAAGGCAAATCCAACATTATTCATTAATATCACCTCTATATTTTCATTACTTTTAGCATAAAAGCTCAGCTTTTTTTTGTCAAGCTAGATGATTTTAAGTTAAAATAAATCAGTAAATTGAACAATTTGTTATACGATTTGTATTTTGAAATGGTTTTTGCTATAATATGGTTTATATTTGAAAGGATGTGGATGACTCTTGGACGGATCACCCCTGCCCACATGGTGGATATGGACTAAAAAAATTAATTACTCTTTCTTGGTAAATAATAGAAAACAATGGCTTTTCATCAAATTTATACGTGCATAATAACTAAATATATTAGTATAAAATGATGAAAAGGAGAATAGAGAATGGACAAAACGTCATTAATATTGATGCTTGGCGTACTTGTTTTACTTTCGGCATTTTTCTCTGCTACAGAAACTGCTTTTAGCAGTATGAATAAAATACGTTTAAAAAGTATGGCAGAAACAAATCCTAAAGCAAGAAAAGTATTAGAGCTATCAGAAGATTTTGATCAACTACTTTCTACGATATTAGTAGGAAATAATATAGTAAATATAGCTAGCACCGCAATTGCTACAGTTTTATTTACCCAAATATATGGGGATGCAGGAGCAGCCATATCTACTTTAGTTATGACTGTTATAGTACTTATTTTTGGTGAGGTATCACCAAAGAGTATTGCTAAAGAAGCACCAGAACAGTTTACTTTGATGGTGGTTACCCCAATTAGTATTTTAAAAACAATTTTAAGACCAGTAAATTGGTTGTTTAGTTTATGGAAAAAACTTTTAAGAAAATTCTTAAATTTAAATAATGAAGATACAATGACATCTGAAGAATTAATTATGTTAGTGGAAGAGGCTCAAGAGGATGGTGAGCTTTTAGAACATGAAACTGATTTAATTACAGCTGCAATTGAATTTAATGACTTGGATGTTAAAGAAATTTTAACACCACGTGTTGATGTTATTGCAATTGATATTACAACTAAACCAGAAGAAATTGAAGCGTTATTTAGAGAAAATAATTATTCAAGATTTCCTGTATATGATAAGAGTATTGATAATATTATCGGAATATTACATGAAAAAGATTTTTATTATCTTTATTATAAGAAAAAAGTACAATCAATTAAAACAATTCTTAAAGATATACAGTTTACTAGCCCTCAAGTTAAGATATCTAGCTTATTGAAACAACTACAAGGTGCAAGTTCTCATATGGCAGTAGTTATTGATGAATATGGAGGTACTGCAGGTATTATCACAATGGAAGATATTTTAGAAGAGCTTGTAGGTGAAATATATGATGAACACGATGAAATAATCGAGTATTTCAAACAAATAGGTGATAACTGTTGGGAAATTGCTTGTGAAGCTGATTTAGAAGATATGTTTGATTATTTTAATCTAGATTTAAAAGAGGATTTTGATTTTAATACAGTAGGTGGTTGGGTAATTCATGAATTTGAGAAAATTCCTGCACTACATGATCGTTTCACTTATAATGAATTTGAAATTGAAGTCAGCAAATGCGATGAAAGACGTGTAGAAAAAATAACTATTTGTAAGTTAGTAGATAAAAGTGCTGCTACAGAGTAAGTGATTTCGTTATAATACCGAATAAAAGAGTTAGTTCATAGCTATGTGCTAGACGAACTTTTTTATTATGTAAAGAAGAAATGGAATATGTTATTGATAGTGATTATAGGTAATAAAGGTTGTTGAGGCATTAGTTAAATATTATTTTATTAATAACAAGGATATAATTTGTTGAATCTTTATGGAATAAACCAAAATGGTTAAAGTAAATGTTGGATGATTCACTTTTAATTGCGTTGAAAGAGTAACTATTTAATGATAGAATGAAGGCAATTAAATACTTAAGCAACCAGGAGGCACCATGAAATCATTTAATACGTTATATCAAAACAAAGAACAATTAATCAATTATTTAACTTCTCATTCTCTGAATCATGGGAAGAACTGTTTAGTTCGTATACATACTGCTTACCTTTCACAAGAAGAAAGTCTTAAAATTGCAAAAGAAGTAAAAGCAATTTTACCACAATGTGAGATTATTGGTTGTGCAACTTCAGGAAATGCAATAGGTGGAGAAATTATTGATAAAGGAGCACTTATAAGCATTATACAATTTGAATATGGTCAATTTAAATCGCAAATGTTTACACTTAAAAGGAAGGATGATAAAGAACTTATTAATAATTTAGTAGCCTATGCAAAAGATTATGATGCTTCACTAGGGTTCTTGTTTTTTGGAAATATAGAAAACAAAGTTACTCAAATCATCGAAGGTATTTGTAATGAATTACCAGAAGTATCTTTCCTTGGAGGGGTTGCGGGATATTTGGGAGAGGATGGAACAGCTGTAAGCTATGTTTTTACCGATGAAGAAGTACTAACTGAAGGGTTTGTTACAGCCTTAATTAAACGCGATTTTGTATTAGCTTATACCAATATTATTAATGGTCACCCACCAATTAGTGATATCCATACAATCACTAAAATTGATGGAACCTATGTTTTAGAGATAGATTATCAAGATGCGGTTGCTTGGATAAATAAGCAATTGGGAATTAAAGAGTTACATGAAAATAGCAATTGGGAAAGCAGTGTATCCACAGATATTTTGTTACGTTTTCCCATTGTATTAGAAGAGGGGAATGGAGCAACACGTTTTTTTCAATACGATGCTAGTAGTAATCGATTACAATTATATTTTAGTGAATTAAATCAAGGGACTAAATTTCGTATAGGATATTTAAGCTCGCTTAATAGTGTTGAACAGTGGCAAGAAGTTCACCAAGAACTGCAAACGATATCAAGTGAGGTTGTAACTGGATATTCCTGCCTGTTTAGAAAATTGTTTGCCGACAACATTTCAAAATGGGAAATAAATGCATTTAAGGGAACCAATTTTACTGGCTCGTTTTTGTTGGGAGAAATTGGAACAAAAGATGGGCGATGTGCCGTACTTAATGGGTCATGTTCTATTGCAACACTAGCTGAGAAAGAAAATTATTTAGAGTTCAATTTAGATGCCTTTTCATCAATCGATGGATTAGCTAATGAAAATGATGAATTACTTAGTCAAATTGAACTAGTACAAGAAACACTCAATGAACAAAACGATGGTAGTTTCCTTAAATCTTTAATGGAAATTGAAAGTCGAATGAAAAATCGTATTTCTTATGGGAATACTCTAGGACTAAAATCAACTTCACAGTTTATCCTTGAACAAGGTGATGATTTAGAAAAATATATATGTTTTATACACATTGAAGATGCAGAACAGATTATACAAAAATATGGAAATCTAGCTTATGATAAGTTAGTGATGTTTAATGTGGAATATATAAAAGAGGTTATGGATGTAGAATATCCAAAATACAATTTTAATATGTATTTATATGATCACACTTCTTTTTATTTTACTACTGACAGAAAGTTATTACCTGAAAGGTTTATTAGTGTTGCTCGTGCTATTTTTAATACCTGTGAAAGACAAGAATATCCTATTAAATTTAAGAATCGCTTTGTAGTTACTGTAAAAGGAATGATGATTCATAATCTGAAAAAACAAGCAGAATATTTATCTGGAATTAAAGAAAACTTCTTTTATGTAGAGGAAATGAAAGAAAGCGTTAACCAAGAAATTAATGATGATTTTAAAATGGTTAAAACTATCCAGAATGCCATTGAAAACAATGAAGTAATACCTTATTTTCAAGGAATACAAGATAATAAAACTAATTGCTTTTTTTGCTATGAAGCTTTAATGCGTATTCGAGATGAGCATGGTAAAGTGTTATTTCCTGGAGATTTCATGGAAATTTCTAAAAAGTATAATTTATATTTAAAATTAAGTGAAAAAATGATTATGAAGGTACTTGATTTGTTTGGTGATCGTGATGAAATTATTACTTTAAATATTTCTTACTTTGATGTTATTAGTGAAGAATTTGTTACTAAGTTGTTTACTAAGCTAGATAGTATGCGACGTCCTGGACATTTTATATTCGAGATTGTTGAAACAGAAAGAATCGAGAACCCGAATGTATTACGTGAATTTATTCGTCGTGTGAAGCAATATGGTATTAAGGTTGCCGTGGATGATTTTGGTGCTGGATATTCAAACTTTATTGAAATTGGTAATTTAGCTATTGATTATATAAAGATAAATGGTTCGCTAACTCAACTGCTAGGAACAGATATTAGTTATGAGCAAATTTTAGAAAGTATTTCCTTTATGGGGAAGAAAATGGATGTTCAGTTAATTGCAGAATTTGTAGAAACGGCATCGATGCAAAAACGATTAGTAAGTTGTGGTGTGCATTATTCACAAGGTTATTTGTTTTCCAAACCAATGTCCTTAGATGAAATGTATATTGTTTCCGCTGAAAACATAGAAAAACAAAAAAATAATGAGAATAATGAAGAATTTGAATTAAAAGAAATTACCCATAATACAAATCTGATTAAAAGAAATAATTTAATTATGTTTTGGGGAGGAATCTTTCTTGCGTTATTGACATTAATTTCAATTCTTAATTTTGCCAAACAAAATGGTAATTCGACAAAAGAAATGAGTGATTCTTATTTAGTGGAAATTGCTACGGGCATGGCTGATAAAATTTCAGTAGTAATGGAGGATGCTCATAATAATTTAGTAACTATTAGTGTAGCGTTAGGACAAGTCTATGATGATGAAGTAATGTTAAACGAAACACTACTAGAGCTACAGCGGTTATCTGATTTTAGTGAACTTTATGTTTCATTTGATGGCACTACAGCAGTAAACAGCTACGATGAACAATTAGAAGTAAACATTGATGAAATTTATGGTGTAGCCCTTACTGAACAAGTAGCTGTGCACAGTCCTATGATTGAAGAAAAAAGTGGACGTGATATTTTGTTGTTAACTTCAAGTATTTATGATGAACAAGGGATTAAAATAGGGGAAGTGATTGGAAAATATTATTTAGACACTTTCGCTCATATCCTTGCATTAAGGAGCTTTGGAGGAGAAGCGTTTTTCCATCTTTGTGAAGTAGATGGAACAGCAATTGTTTTAAGTGGAGATAGTAATAACTTGTTTTTAGACGGTAATATGTATACCTTTATAGATTCGTTGGATATTTATAATGGTCATACGACAGAGTCCATTAGAAAAGATATGGAAGAAAGTAATCCAGTATTATTAAATTATTATGTAAATGATGAAGAGCGCTCAGCTGTTATGATGCGCATACCTGGAACTGATTGGTGTGTTGTTAGTATCGTATCGTCTGAAGTAAACGATGCTTTAACTAGTAAAGTTACCAATGATACGCTGTTTTTTGCATTAGGTTTAGCATTTATGTTATTTATCTACTTTATTATTAACATGCGATTAGCAAGTCAAAATAGAAATGATTTAATGAAAGCATTAGAGTCTAGTTACTTCTTAACAAGAAGTCTTCAAAAGAGTATTGAAACAGATACCCTGACAAGAACCTATTCAAGATCTGCTGCAGTAGAAAAGATTACCGATGCTATTCATGAAATAGAATCCACAGATAAGATTCAAGCGCTAGTATTATTGGATGTAGATAATTTCAAGGAAATTAATGATCGCTACGGGCATCAAACTGGTGATATTTATTTACAAGATTTTGTGCGAGCGGTTCGAAGTGTTTTACGTAGTGATGATATTCTTGGGCGTACTGGCGGCGATGAATTTGTCTTATTACTGCAGAATTTATCGAGCACTCAAGAAACTGAAGAAATTGTTGCACGCATCGTTGAACAAGTACGTAATATTTCTATTCGAAATTTAGAGTTTGAGCAAGTGGGAGTTAGTATTGGAGTTGCGCTTGTTCCTGAACATGGCACCGATTATGAAAAATTAAATCACAAAGCAGATAAAGCCCTATATAAATCTAAAAATGAGGGTAAAAACAAATTTAATATTTATCAAGATAATTAAATTAATAAGAATGTTCATCATTAAGGAATGAACATTCTTTTTTTATTGTAATTGAATGTAGCAAGATTTTAACATGTACATAGTTAATGATTTGATTTACAGTATTAAAGGTGTAGTCAGCAGCGGATGGTTGGCAATATCAAATGGAGTAGTTCAGTCGTGTTATTTTGTTTATTAAATATTTCATATGAAAGAAAGTTACAGTAAATTAACAGTGGTGATGACTTCACCATGTAGAATTAGGTAAAGATGAAGGCAATCAGTTTTTATAAATGAGAGAATAAAAAATAGATTAAATTAATTTTAGTAAATATAATATTTAAATTTTAATATCTTTAATATTGTGAAATCGCTTTTATAATTGCTTTGATGATTGGATATTAAGATGATAATGATATTTAAAAAACAATAAAATATTATTACATTTTATTGATAAAAGTGATATATTATGGTAAAATTTTGAAAGATTTAGATAAATTTCACTAAAATAAAGCGTAATAATCAGTGAAATTTCTTTATTTAATAGTATTTAAATGAATTCATATCTTCATATCAGTAACCATATTTGAGAAAAAGGGGGCTCAGATTTGATGAGAAAGATAGTGATTGCACTATTGTTTTGTAGTTCATTTGTGTTTTTTAGTTTTGCAGGTTGGGATTTGTTGCAAAGGGAAGCGCAAGCAGAACAGTTTGAAGAAATGGTTAGCATAAAAGAAACTATAATGATTAACGACGTTTCAACAGAACAAACGAAACAAACCGAAAGTAAGTTGATTGATTTTAGCGCCTTAAAAGAAATCAACCAAGATATTACAGGTTGGATAACAATTACAGGAACAGTGATTGATTATCCAATAATGTATACACCTCAAGATGTTGAATATTATCTAAGGAAAGACATTAATGGCAAATATTCTGTAAGTGGTGTACCTTTTGTAGGATATAATTCCAGTCTTGAACCTATTTCTGATAACCTTGTTATCTATTCCCATAATATGCGAAATGGAACAATGTTTGGAAGCATTTTAAATTACAGTAACTATGAGTATTTAGAAGAACACAAATCTATAGATATCTATGTAGAGGGTGCATTATATACTTATGAAGTTATAGCATATTTTGATGAAGATGTAACTTTAGGTAACGGACATTTTGAGTATTATCAATATACAGATTTTGACCAAGTAGATTTGAAGGAATATAATGATCAACTTTCACAGTTATCACTATATTTAATTGAAACACCTATTGTAAAAAATGATAAAATTTTAACACTTTCAACCTGTAGTGAAACCTCACAAAATGGAAGAAGTGTTGTAGTGGCAAAACTAATACAATAGACAAGAAACACTTTGTAAAACGCTTTATAAAAAAAATAACAACAGTTCAAAGATAAAGAGAGGGAAAGAAACAATGAAGAAAAGATTTTTTTCGATGATAACCCTAATTGCGGTTATGGTGCTGGTTTGTTTGGTTTTAGTAGATAAGGGGCAGGCTACGGCTGATGCTGTGCCTGTATTACAAGATGATATAACATCAGTGACAAATGTTACTGTAGATAAGTTTTCTTATATTAAAGATTCAGTTGAAATTATAGTTATAGAAGATGATAAAGTTATAAAGGATACTATTGATGTTTCAGATAATTTAGGTGTAACTTTACAATATTCATGGAATATCGACGATACAATATTGGTTAAAGGTGGTGATTATTTTACAATACCTATGCCTAAGAATACAGAATTTTCTGTTGTAGGTTTAGATATAACAAAAGAATATGCACCAGTTTATGATTTAAATAACCCAACTAAACAGTTAGGGTATTGGATGCTAGTTGATAACGATAAAACCACCACTGTAGGTGATTACTACATTCAATTTGTAGCTCATACAGATTTTGAAATAAACAATACTGGAAAAACAGGTTTTTTTGAATTAGTAGGGAGTTTTTCGCATGATGGTCAAAATGCTGAAACGATACCTATGACAGTGGGTAAGCATGATATTGACGCAACCTTTCCTAAAACTGATACTTCAGGTAGTACAGAAGGCGCAGAATTTCCTGCAGAGCGATATATCAATGGAGAAATGCCAAATATAAAAAAATTCGCTAATGGGAGGGTTAATACCTCAGGTGATATTCCAACGGGCGAATGGATAGTTACTTTTGGATATGATGACTACAAAGAACTCGTAAGTTATAAATCAACCGATACCTATGATTTTCATCAAAATGTTATAATTCGTGATGAATTGTTCGATGATGGTCAAACATTTAGGGGATTGTCTTTAAGGACACCGGTATTTAGACCCGCAAACGCGGAAGGGGCATCAACTAATCAATTTGAATTACTTACGGTAATTAATAACAAGATGCTTATCATGGATGAAGAAGATGGAGACTATGCAGATACGGCTGCTTGGGAACAAGCTGTTGCGGATTCTACTGTCCCTACATGGGGGCTGAGCGCTGATCGAAAGATAGCCATCGTTAATTTAGGTACAATAGGTAGCAATGGGATGGTTTATACAGAAAACAATGTTGAATTTGAAGCTTATTTAAGAGCTGTTAATGAATATACAGATGCAGAAGTTGAAGCGTTGATGAAAACATTAGGATACAATGGGAGTCATACATTAACACTATATGATGGTACAACTAAAGATATTGTGATAGATAATCTAATTCAAAATCGTATAATACCTTATTTTATTGGATTTAATGTGAATCTTGAAAATAAACCAGGACGAGAATATACAAACCAAGTTACAGCAAGTTATGATAGCGGGGTTATTGATAATGTACTGTCTGTAAATAGAATGTATATCAATGGTAGTAGTGCTGGAGCAGGGGGAACAAATTCAACTGGAAATATCTATCTTAATAAATATGATGAAGGTACCTATACAACATCTAAAACACCGATAGCAAAGGTTGAATTTGCGCTATATCGCATGGTAGCCGGTACAATACCTATGCTAGTGGAAACAAAAGAAACCACAGAAACAGGAGTCGTAAATTTTGAGGATTTACCACAAGGAACATATAGACTATATGAAATCAATGCACCAGAGCATGATACAAATTCATTAAGCATATATAAACGAGATAGTGATGGGAAATATACAGCCTTTACTGATGAAAAAGGTGACAACTATTTTGAGTTTGAACTAACTATTGACGAACTTTACTTATATTTTGAAGCAACTAACTTGAAACTGCCAACTCCATCTATAGAAATGGGGAATGTATTGTTGTCTAAAGTTGATCAAGATAATACAGACATACCACTTTTAGGAGCAAGCTTTAGTTTAACTGCGCAAGATGGAACAGTTTACATGAGTGTTCCTACTGCAGGGGATTTATATAGCTTTTCAAATATTCCGGTTGGAATTTATACTATAGCAGAAGTAATAGCTCCAACAGATTATGATATATCCTCTTTTGCAGGAATAGCTGATGTTGATAATGTATTGCAAGGAATACAAATTGAAGTTACTAGTGGTGAGTTAATATTGTTAATAGCGACTAATGAAAAAATAATTCCCCCAGTTTCTAATGTGTCATCTAGTTCTAGTAGTGTAACAACAACAGCAGCAGTAACGATACCATCGACATCAACACCGTCTACACCAACTGTAGAAACAACTCCGGTTACAAAACCGTTAATAGGAGCTCCACCAGTAAATCCAGAGCCTATCTTACCACCAACCCCACAAACAACCACAGCAAATAACCATGAAGTTGGCAAACAAAACGAAATTGCTACTTCTGCAGTTCCTGATACAAGTGACAATAATGATCAGTTAGTATTATTAATTTGTGGTGCAGTAACATTTTTGTTGGGAATAACAGTAACCTTATTAGGTGGAAAAACTAAAAATAAAAGAAAAAGAATATCATAAATAATTAGAAATAAAGTAATTATTTGAACAATATTATTAAATAGGAAGTTAGTAATAGGATTGATTTCTGTATATAGTACAGAAGTTAATCCTTTTAAATTTATTATAGCAGTGTAAAAAATTCATGCACTTTTATTATTTCGATGTTACAATAAGAAAAGTATTCAGGGGGGGTGGGGAAAGAATGCGTAATATTTTATTAAAGTATGTTGGTGATAAAGCATTTTATCAAAGAACATTTAGAACTGCATTTCCTCTTTCTTTACAGATGTTATTGAGTAGTTGTATGAGTATAGTTGATACAATGATGGTAACAAGGATTAATAAAGTTACCGCAGTGGGGACTGCTGCTCAAATTGATGTCTTACAAAACTTAGTGGGTTATGGAATATCTAGTGGAATATCAATGTTTGCTGCACAATTTTATGGATCTAAACAAATACTAAATCTTAAGCGGGTTTTTGGTTTAGGATTAATACTTAGTCTAATTAATTCTTTATTTTGGTTTGCTTTATCCTTGTTTTTTGCAAGACAAATATTGAGTTTCTATATGAATGATACAGAACTTTTAGTTTTTAGCATGCAGTATTTACAGATATCTAAATACGCGATGATTCCCTTTGCTATAAACAATGTGTTTCAGTGCTTATATAGAAGTACACATCAGGCAAAAATCACTTTGTATATCGGCATTATTGGGGCAATTGCTAACATTGTACTTAATGCAATTTTTATCTTTGGTCTTTGGTTTATACCAGCATTAGGGGTGCGTGGTGCAGCACTTGGAACCTTACTAGGGCAAATTATTGTTTTAGTAGTAAATATTTGCTACGCATTTAAAACAAAGCAATCGTTCATAGGTAAGGCATCGGAAATGTTTGATTTAAACTGGGAATTTGTAAAACCGATACTACTAAAAATGAGTCCATTAATTATTAATGAATCGCTCTTTGGTTTTGGTAGTACTTTATTTGTAAAAGCTTTTGGGATATTAGGAACCCAATCAATGGATGCTTATTATGTTGCGAATCAAATCTATAATATTTTTGTATATATTGTCTATGGTTATGGCGCAGCTATTAGTATCTTAATAGGTATACGACTGGGTGAAGGTAGAATTGAGTTAGCTAAACAGGAACAACGCTATTATTTAGCGCTAAGTTTCATGCTCTCTTTTGTTTTTGTTTTATTGATGATTTTGTTTGCTGGAAATATGGTAAGTTTATTTGGAATTAAAGAAGTAATAGTGTATAATTTAGCTACTGCTGCAGTGAATGTCTTAGCAATTAAAATATCAATGAGATTAATAAATTTTATGGTATTTTCCATACTACGAGCAGGTGGCGATGCAAAAGTTATTCAATTTTTAGATTCTGGTATCATGTATTTTGTAGGCTTACCAATAGCCTTCGGTTCAGTATATTTGTTAGGTATTGAACATATCGCAATAGTTTTACTGCTTGCACAAATAGAACAATTAGTAAGAATGATACTAGGTTTAAAAAGATTGTCAAAAGGTTATTGGGCTAAAGATTTAACAAAACTAGTTTCGTAGTTTAAATCGTGCTATAATGCCTATATTTGGGAGGAAATATGAAAAGAAAAGATATATATATAATTTTAGGAGTAATAATACTAGCGGCAAGTTTACTAGGGGTACAGTATTTAATAACACAGTCTCAACAAAACGATAATCCAGAAATCATTGTATATTATAATGATCAAGAAGTGATGCGTGTAGATTCAATGGTTAATGAAGTATATGAATTAGAAGGTGATTATGGGATGCTTTATTTTGAAGTGAATGAAGGTAAGGTTCGTGCTTTAGATTCAACGCAGTGTCCAAATCATAATTGTGTAAAACAAGGTTGGATTGATATCAATTCCTTTATTCCTATTGTTTGTCTTCCAAATAATATTTGGATTTGGTATGAAGACGAGGAATAGTTATGGCAAAAAATAAAGTAAACAAATTAACCTTATTAACAATGTTGGCAGCTATGGCAATTGCAATAAATTTGTTTGAGTCTATTTATATCGTTCCTTTTATTCCAATGTTTGGAATCAGATTTGGTCTTGCGAATATTATAGCTTTAATTACAATGGAGCTATTTGGTACTAAAGAGATGATTCAAGTAAATATACTAAGAGTTCTTATTGGCAATTTACTTCGAGGTACGATTTTTGGAACTACTTTTTGGATATCAGCAGCAGGAGTTGCGCTAAGTTCTCTTGTGATAATCCTTTGTAAAAAAGTGTTAAAGCTACCAGTAGTCTCTACTTCACTACTAAGTGCTATTGCTCATTCTAGTGGACAAGTATTACTTGTAAGTTTTATTTATAATCAAACAAGTATGTTGTTTATTATTCCTACACTGCTACTTACTTCAATTCCAACAGGTATCTTAACTGGACTTATTGCAAGTAACGCCTATCCACGATTAAAAAGATTTAAAGTATAAAGGAGTTCATTTTGAATATCCTTTTCTTTTTGTTTATGTATTTAGTATAATGTACTTAGTGAGGTGAAGTTATGAAAATAGCATTTATTGGAACAGGTGTTATGGGCAAATCAATGGTAAAACATCTATGTGAAGCTAACCATCATGTACAAGTTTATAATCGTACGTATAGTAAAGCAAAAGTATGTGAGCAGTTTGGTGCCATTGCTTATGAAAGTTTAGCAACGTGTGTAAGTGATGTTGAGGTAATTATTACAATAGTTGGTTATCCTCAAGACGTTAAAGAAGTATTTGAAGTGATTTTTAAACATGCTAAAAAAGACACGACTATCATCGATATGACAACATCTAGTCCTACTTTAGCAAATGAATTATATCATGAAGGAAAAAAACACCAATTAAAAGTGTTGGATGCCCCTGTTTCTGGAGGAGACAATGGTGCTAAGAATGGTACTTTATCGATTATGGTCGGTGGTGATAAAGAAGTGTATCAACTTATGCAACCCATTTTAGCATTGATGGGAACAAATATGGTGTATATGGGTGAAGCAGGAAGTGGTCAACATACCAAGATGGCAAATCAGATTGCTATAGCTGGAACTGTAGCTGCCGTAACTGAAGCACTTCATTATGCTAAGGCAGCTAATTTAAATCCAGAGGAGTTATTAGCTGCAATAGGGGCAGGTGCTGCTGGATCATGGCAAATGAGTAATACCGCTGTTAAGATGCTTGAAGGAAACTTTAATCCAGGGTTTTATATTAAGCATTTTATTAAAGATATGAACTTGGCACAGCAGGAAGCGAAGGACTTCAATCTTGAACTTCCAGTTTTAAATATAGTAGAAGACATCTATCAACAATTATCAAATGAAGGATTAGCGGATGAGGGTACACAAGCAATATATAAATATTATCAAAATAAGCCTTATAGGTAATAATAGAAGATTGACAATTACTTTAATTTCGCTTATCATTTATACAAATGCGATTGTAAGAAGTAGTAGCTTATTAAGGGTGTTTAGAGAGTTGATGGTTGGTGTAAATCAATGACCTAAAAGAGTGAACTTGTCTTAAGTTTTAATGCATTACGTTACTCTGCGATAAAGAGTTAAGGGCATATCTTAGGATGTGAACTAAGGTGGTACCGCGTGTAAAGCGTCCTTAGAGATAAGGACTTTTTTATTTGGAGGAGAAAATGATGTTTGATCACAAGAAAATTGAGAAAAAATGGCAACACTACTGGATAGAGAATAAAACATTTAAAACAGATGTTTATGATGATTCTAAACCAGGTTTTTATGTACTGGATATGTTTCCGTATCCTTCAGGGCAAGGCTTACATGTAGGACATCCAGAAGGTTATACCGCTACAGATATCTTAGCACGCTACAAGCGTATGAAAGGTTTTAATGTGCTTCATCCTATGGGTTGGGATGCATTTGGTTTACCTGCTGAGCAATATGCGCTTAATACAGGTAATCATCCTGCAGATTTTACAAAGAAGAATATTGATACTTTCAGAAGACAAATACAAGAACTAGGGCTATCTTATGATTGGGATCGTGAAATTTCTACTACTGATGCTGATTATTATAAATGGACACAGTGGATTTTTATACAACTTTATAATAAAGGTTTAGCTTATGTTGATGAAATTCCTGTAAATTGGTGCCCTGAACTGGGAACTGTTTTAGCCAATGAAGAAGTTATCGATGGTAAAAGTGAGCGTGGAGGTTTTCCAGTAGTTAGAAAACCAATGCGTCAATGGGTATTAAAGATTACTGAATATGCAGAGCGTCTATTAGAGGACCTCGACTTATGTGATTGGCCACAGTCTACTAAAGAAATGCAAATCAATTGGATTGGTAAATCTGTTGGTGCTCATGTTGTTTTTAAGGTAGCTGAACATGATAAAGAATTTACTGTATTTACTACTCGTAGTGATACTTTATTTGGAGCTACATACTGCGTGCTAGCACCAGAGCATGTATTCGTAGATGAAATTACTACAGCTGAAAATAAAGAAGCAGTAAAAAAATATAAAGAAGCTTGTGCAACAAAATCAGACTTGGAAAGAACAGAATTAAATAAAGATAAAAGTGGGGTTTTTACTGGGGCTTATGCAATTAATCCAGTAAATGGTAAGAAAGTTCCTATTTGGATTGCCGATTATGTATTGGCAACTTATGGAACAGGAGCTATTATGGCTGTACCTGCACATGATGAGCGTGATTGGCAGTTTGCTAAAAAATTTGATTTAGAAATTATACCAGTTTTAAAAGGTGGTAATGTTCAAGAGGAAGCATATACCTTAGATGGAGTGCATATAAATTCTGAATTTTTAGATGGAATGAATAAAGAAGATGCCCTTGTAAAGATGAATGCATGGCTTAAAGAAAATCAATGTGGAGAAGCTAAAACTACTTATAAACTACGTGATTGGCTATTTAGCCGTCAACGTTATTGGGGTGAGCCTATTCCTATCAATATCATGAATGATGGTACAATGCGTACTGTCGATGTCAATGATTTACCTTTAGAGCTACCTGCTACTAATAATTATCAACCTAGTAGTGATGGAGAGAGTCCGCTTGCAAACTGTGAAGACTGGTTGAATATTGAAATTGATGGTGTAAAAGGAAAACGAGAAACTAATACTATGCCACAGTGGGCAGGTAGTTGTTGGTACTATTTACGTTATATTGATCCTAAAAATAACGATGCGATTTGTGACCCTAAGTTAATTGAAAAATGGCTCCCTGTAGATTTATATGTAGGGGGTGCGGAACATGCAGTATTACATTTACTTTATGCACGTTTTTGGCATAAGGTACTATATGATTGCGGTGTAGTAAATTCTAAAGAACCATTTAAAAAATTATTCCACCAAGGGATGATATTAGGTGGAAATGGTGAAAAAATGTCCAAAAGTCGTGGGAATGTAGTAAATCCTGATGATATTTTAGAGACTCATGGTGCCGATGCTCTTCGTGTTTATGAGATGTTTATGGGACCTTTGGAAGCTTCACTTCCGTGGTCAGAAAGTGGTTTAGATGGTACTCGTAAATGGTTAGAGCGCGTATGGCGTTTATTTATGGAACAAGATAAACTTAGTGATACTAATGATGGTAAGTTAGACTACGTGTTTAACTTTACAGTTAAAAAAGTGCAACATGATATTGAGACATTAAACTTTAATACGGCAATATCACAAATGATGATTTTTATTAACGATTGTTATAAGGCAGAAACGATTTATCGTCCATATGCTTTAGATTTTATTAAGATGTTTGGATGTTTTGCTCCACATCTTGGAGAAGAAATGTATGCTACTTTAACTAATAAAGAAACATTCACTTATGAACAATGGCCTACATACGATAAGGCTAAATTAATGCTTAATGAAATCGAAATCGTTGTTCAAGTTAATGGCAAGCTTCGTGGTAAATTTAATGCTCCATTTAATAGTGAAGAAGAATATATTAAACAAGAGGCACTTGCTTTAGAGAGTGTACAGCCATTTATCGAGGGTAAAGAAATTAGAAAAATTATTTGTATAAAAAATAAAATTGTAAATATCGTCGTATAATAGAATAGTCCTCTCTTTGAGTTTGCTAAAATTGTAAGAGGTAATTTATATTAGTAGAGAGGGGGTAATTCATGATTGCACTGGTTTTTGAAGTTTCAGGTATTTTGTTTAGATCAACAATACTTATCTGTCTGATAACACTTCTGTTTTATTGTGTAACATTATTCTTTAAAATAAAGATTAAATTTAATTATAAGTCATGGATACTTCCTGTCTTGTTTATTATTTATAGTTTAACTGTTTTAACTTTAACTCTATTTTCTAGAGAGGCTTCTATGGGTAATGCTGATTTACATTTGTTTTCATCTTATTTAAGAGCATGGCATCAAATAGATAGTGGTGGCTGGCAAATGTTGGTTTATAATGTAATAATGTTTATTCCATTTGGATTATTTTTACCATTATTAAATAAAATATTTAAAAATGGAATAATTGCTTTATGTTGTAGTATACTAGCTTCTATTGTTATTGAGGTTACCCAGTTTATAAGTAATACAGGTGTTTTTGAGATCGATGATATCTTTAATAATGCTGTAGGGGCGCTTATTGGCTGGGGAATCGTCATGGCGGTATTATCACTGCGTGATAAGAAAACTAATAGGCAATTTATTGGATTTTGTTATTTAATACCTCCAGTCACTGCGGTATGTTTAACAATCAGTGTTAGTGCTGCTTATCACTTAAAGCCTTATGGTAATTTTGAAAATGGACCAACGTATGCTTGGAACATGCAAAATACTGAATATAGTGTTAATGTTGATTTGAATGATGAACAACAAGTTGTATCAACGTATGGTTTAGTAGATTATGATGTGCAGGCAATGAAAGACTATGCTAAGACTATCCTAGATTATTTTAATCTTAATTTTACACTAACTATAGAAGAAGAAAAATATCTCCAATACGAAAATCAAGCACAGTCTTTAGTGGTGTATACCGATGGTAGTTTTAATTTAATGCTAAGCTCAAGTTATACTATTGATGAGGTGCATTTGAATGCTCTTATAGAACAGTATGATTTATTAAAACTATACGATTATAAATATACGCTGGAACAAGATAAAGCAGTATTCATGATACCTTTTAGTATCGTAGATGAAGATGCTTATTCAGGCGAAGTTACAATAGCGATAGATCAACAAGGTGATTTAGCTTATGTTGATTATCAAGTATATCATTCTAAATTTGTTACTACTGAAACTATTATTTCTGAAGTTGAAGCATTTAATATAATAAAAAGTGGCTGGTTTAAAGCGTATCGTGTAGATGCAATCGATAAAGTTGAAGTGCTTGATTGTAACTTGGTTTATCAAAGAGATTCTAAAGACTTCTATCAGCCAGTATATCAGTTTAATGTATTAATTAATGATCAAGTTTATAGTGAACTTTTAATTCCAGCAATTAAGTGAAATAACAAGGCATAAAATTAGAACACTTCAATACACTGTATTGAGGTGTTTTTAATGAAAAAAATTGTGATTACTCTAGCTTTATTAAGTATCGTATTCATGAATGCTACGGTATTAGCAGAAGAAGTAGATTTAGCACCAACTGCAGGGTCAGCTTATTTGATGGACTATGAAACAGGAACGGTAATGTATGAAAAAAATGCGGATGAACAACTATATCCTGCCTCAATGACTAAAATGATGAGTTTATTATTAGTGATGGAACAACTCCATGCTGGAATAATTAGTTTGGAGGATGAGGTAGTTGCCAGTAGTTATGCAGCATCGATGGGTGGTACGCAAGTTTTTATCGAAGAAAATGAAGTTTTAACAATTGAAGAGTTAATTAAAAGTACTGCCATTGCTAGCGCTAATGATGCCGTAGTAGTACTAGCTGAAAAAGTTGGTGGTACTGTAGATAACTTTGTTGCTATGATGAATGCTAAGGCAAAAGAGCTAGGTTGTATTAACACTAATTTTATGAATCCTACAGGCTTACATGATGATCGTCATTATTCTTCAGCAAAGGATATGGCGCTTATTGCTCAAGCATTAATTAAAGAGGGTAAAGAGGATATCCTACAGTATACTTCTCGTTATGAAGATTATATTCGCGAAGATAGTGAACATAAATTTTGGCTAGTGAATACGAATAAAATTATTCGCAACTATGATGGGATGGATGGCTTAAAGACAGGCTATACTTCACAGTCAATGTACTGTATCACAGTTACTGCACAGCGCGATAATATGCGCTTAATAAGTGTTGTGATGAATGAACCTAATAAAGATGATCGAACTAAAAATGCTACAGCATTACTTGATTATGGTTTTGCAACTTATCGTATGGTAGAAGATTATCCTATAAATAGTGAAATTATGGATATCAAAATTGAAAAAGGAAAACCATCGTACACTACTTTACAAACGATGGATGATATTTATCATTTAACTAAAAATAAAGAAGAAGTAAGTATCGTGGATGAAACAGTTACAATAACTCAAAATAAAGCACCAATGAATGTTGGTGATGTTGTAGGTAGCTTAACTCTACACTATTCAGATAATTCAACTAATACTGTAAATTTAACTGTTAGTGAACATATTTTAGCATTAGACTATATAGATATCTTTTTTATGGTGCTAAAAAATACTGTTTTTAGCTAATTCTCGACAAAGGATGAATAGTTTCATTTACTATGAAATCTTTACATGTAGAGCTATTTCTAATTTAGAGATAGCTCTTTTACTTTTTATATTTTTACCTAGCTTTTGACTATTTTAAAAGAAATTTGACTAGTTTTGTCGAGGCTTTTAAATAATTTCTTTTTTTAATTTAAAATTAATTTAAAGGAGTGAATACTATGCGAAGTATTGTAAGAAATGATGTTTTATATTTTGAATTTAGTGGCGAACTAGACAATATGAAAATAGCTAAGCTAAAACCTAAAACTATTTCCTTAATCGATAAATATCGTTGTTCAGTAGTCAAACTAGATTTTTTTGGAGTGACATTTGTAGATAGCACTGGTATTGGTTTTGTGCTTGCCCGATATAACCAAGTTAAAAAATATGGAGGTGAACTAGTTTTGCTTAATGTAAATACTAACGTGAAAAAAGTATTTGCTTTATCAGGTTTGTTTTCAATCATTAAAGAAGAAAAAAGTAATATTAGAAAAGAGGTATATCTATGAATAGTATGAGGATTGAATTTAGCTCTCAGTTATGCAATGAAGTCTTTGCACGAACAGCAGGAGTGGCTTTTGTGATGAACTATAATCCTAATGTAGATGAGGTAATGGAGATAAAAACTATCTTAGCAGAAGCAATAGTAAATAGTATTATCCATGGTTATCCCACTAATCCCAACGGATTAATAGTTCTTTCGATGAGTGTTGATAAGGATCGAACAGTATTTATTGAAGTAGAGGATTTTGGCTCAGGAATAGAAGATGTCGCAAAAGCAAGACAACCATTATATACATCAAGAATAGATTTAGAACGCTCAGGAATGGGTATGACAATTATGGAATCCTTTTCGGATGAATTTTCAATCGAATCCACATTGGAAGATGGAACAAGAGTGCGATGTGTGAAGAGGTTGACTGCCCATGAACAATGATCAAAGTTCATTAATTTTAAAAGCACAGCAGGGTGATCAAGAGGCTAAAACCACTTTAATAGAAAATAACATGGGTCTTGTGTATGCTTCAATAAAACGTTTTAGGACTAATCAAGCTTATCAAGACTTAGTACAAATTGGCTGCATTGGATTAATTAAAGCGATTAATAACTTTGATTTTAGCTTTAATGTTACTTTTTCTACTTATGCAGTACCCATTATCTTAGGAGAAGTAAAGCGTTATTTTCGTGATGAGGGTCAAGTAAAAGTATCAAGAAGTATTAAAGAGAATGCTTTGAAGTTAACTAGAGCTAAAGAAGAGTTTATTAGATTAAACAATAAAGAGCCTACCATTGAAGATTTAAAAGAAGCAACACAGTTAGATCTCATGGATATTACATTAGCACTAGAAGCTAATCAATATTGTGCATCTCTTGATGCTACTGTTGATCAAAAAGATGGTTCCTCACTTAGATTAGATGAAAAAATTGAAGACACCTCTGTGCAAGATATACCTATGCAACTAGCTTTAAGACAAGAGATATTAAAGTTAGAGCAACGCGAACAATTGATTCTTTATTATCGTTATGAAAAAGACTATAATCAAAGTCAAATTGCAAAAATATTAAATATATCTCAGGTGCAAATATCTCGACTTGAAAAAAAGATTTATCAAAAACTAAAGACAAAGCTAGAGGAATAGTGTTTCTAAATCTAGCTTTTTTTAGTGTTGTTTATAAATTTAGGAACATACTAACAAATAGGAGGATTACTTATGAATAAACAAGAGATACAAAATATAGTAGATTGTCATAAAGTAAAAAAAGGTTCTATTAAAAGAAAAGTTACTGCGTTTATAAGTGGTGGAATAGTGGGGGCGATTGGACAAATAGTGCTAGCGTTTTATATGCAAAGTTTAAATTTAACACAGTCACAGGCAGCAGCTCCTTTAGCAATGACTTTTATTGCAGTAGCATCACTGGCAACAGGTTTAGGATTTTATGATAAATTAGGTCAAATTTGTGGTGCAGGCTTATTTATACCTATATCAGGTTTTGCGAATAGTTTAACTTCTTCAGCTTTAGAGGGAAAAAGTGAAGGTCTAATTTATGGAATTGGATCAAGTATGTTTAAGTTAGCGGGATCGGTTTTAACTTATGGTATAGTTGCTGCTTATACCTTAGGAATTCTTCGCTACTTCATAGGGATTTAATGAATACCTATTTTTTTAATCGCGTTTATGTAAAAGCAGCTGCAACTGCATGTGGTCCAATTGAAGCAGCAGGTCCACTTGTAGGGTGCTTTGACACTACTTTTGAAGATGTTTACTGTGATGAGAGAAATTATGAAGCAGCGGAGAGAAGACTATTAAAAGAAGCAGTAGATAAAACAATGATAAAGGCAACACTTACTAATGAGCAAATAGATATTGCTATTGGAGGCGATTTAATGAATCAATTAGCTACATCACATTATTTTATGAAAGACTATGCTATACCTTTTATGGGGGTATATGGTGCATGTAGTACAAGTGTATTAGCTTCTTTATCAGCATGTAACTATATTGAACATCATATAGCGGATGCTATTTTAGCTTTTTGTTCATCGCATAATCAAACTGCAGAAAGACAATTTAGATATCCCAATGAATATGCTGTACAAAAACCACCTTCAACTACTTTCACTGCTACAGGTGCTGGAGCTATCTTATTTAGTAGTGAGCTAAGTGATATTAAAGTAACATCAGCAACACTAGGAAAGATTATTGATTTTGATTTTACTAATGTTAATGATATGGGAAGTGCTATGGCACCAGCTGCTTTTGATACGATTAAGGAACATTTTAAAAATACAAACACATCCTTTGAAGATTATGATTTAATCGCTACAGGAGACTTATCCCAAATTGGTAACGAAGTTTTATCGGCAATGTTTAAGTTTGAAAATAAAGATACACTGGATAAATTAGTAGATTGTGGTCTAATTTTATATGATCGTAGTAGACAAGAAGTTTTTTCTGGAGGAAGTGGAGCTGCTTGTAGTATATTGGTTAGCATTGCTTATTTCTTTGAACAACTACGCTTAGGCAATATGAAAAAAATAATGATTGTAGCAACAGGAGCACTACATACGCCTATTTTAGTGCAGCAAAAACAATCCATTCCTTGTATTGCTCATGCGATTGTATATGAAAGGGTGGAATAATTATGGAGTATATTGGAGCATTTATCGTATGTGGGGGCATTTGTTTAATAGGACAAATACTCTATGATCATACAAGTTGGACAGCTGGTCATATTACCAGTAGTTTTGTAGTAGTTGGAGCTGTACTAGATACTTTTGATATTTATGATGAAATTATTAAATTTGGTGGTGCAGGAGCGTATTTGCCAATCACAAGTTTTGGGCATTCTTTGATGCATGGTACGATGTTGAAAGTTTCAGAAATGGGATTATTAGGAATAGGGCATGGGATGTTTACTTTAACTGCTGCTGGTATTACTACCGCAATCTTTTGTGCATTCATCGTAGCGATGCTTTTTAAACCAAAGTCATGACGTCATTTACTACAAGTACTAAAACCACAATATCTTGGTTTAAAAATCAGTTAGAGTGTTTTGACTTAACTATTCGATCAGCCAGTGTGGGTGATCAACACTTTATTTTGATTTTTGTTGGTGGTGTTAATAATACAGTATCAATACAACCTATTTTAGAAGCTTTAGCGATACAAAAAGATGAAAAGAAATTTGTGTTTTACCCTGCAACAGTAATTGGTGTAGCTACATTAGAAGAAGCCATGCCTAAAGTATTACATGGACAAACATTAGTAATTAAAGAAGGAACAACAAGTGCATGGATTATTGATACAAGGTCGATTCCTGGAAGAAATCCTAGTGAACCACAGGTGGAACAGAGTATACGGGGTGCTCGTGATGGTTTTGTGGAACTTTTAATTGTCAATATCGGACTGATACGTAAACGTATAAAAGACCCTAATTTAGTCACTATCGCAAGGCAATACGGTAAACGTACCCATACTGATATGGCAGTGCTCTATATTAAAGATTTAGTTGATCAAAAGACTTTAACTGATTTAAATACTCGTTTAGATAAAATTGATGTTGATAAAGATATTCATTCTGAAAGACATTTAACAGAGTTGCTTTATGGGCAATCTTTTAATCCCTATCCTCATGTTCGATACACTGAGCGTCCTGATATTGTAGCCATTCATTTATTACAAGGTCATATTAGTGTTATCGTAGATCAAAGTCCTACAGCGGTACTACTTCCAGCTACCTTTTTAGAAACCACATCACAAATTGAAGAGTATACACAAACCTATATGATTTCCATTGTGCTGCGCTTTTTAAGATTACTAGGGGTGTTAGCTAGTTTATATTTATTACCTATATGGATGATCTTTGTGATTAATAGTCAGCGATTATTCTTCATGCCAGAAATGCGAGTGGATAATCCCTATCTTTTTGGCTTTCAAATTTTAATTGTAGATTGTTTAATTGAATGGATTAGATTGTCTTTAATCCACAGTCCTTCGATATTATCTAGTATGTTAGGTTTAATTGCAGTATTTGTATTAGGAGAAAGTGCTATTCAATATGGTGCTTATACGCAAGAAATATTGATTGTAGTAGCTATAGTAAATATTGGTAATTTTGTAACTAGTTCTTATGAATTATCAATGGCAAATAAAATTAGTCGTATCTTTTTTGTGCTATGCACAGCAGTATTTCAAACTCTTGGTTTTGTGTTAGCTGTAATAGTTCACTTTGTTGTTTTAGCAACTTCAAAATCAGGAAGTAGAGGTTATTTATATCCTATAGTACCTTTTAATTTTAAAGAATTAATGCGTATATTAATAGGAGACTATAATAAAAATACGAAGTAAATAAATCTAATTGAAATATATCTGATGTTTTTTTAAGAAAGTAGTATTAATATAATAGGAATTTCTATGATTTACTATGGTTAAGCATTAAAACTTTTGTTATAATATCTATCTGAGGTGGTAGTATGGCATTTACAGTTAATATACAACAATTTGAAGGCCCACTTGATTTAATGCTTCATTTAATTAAGGAGAAAGAACTGGATCTATTTGACTTAGATATCAGTGTTTTAACTGACCAGTATTTAAGTTATATCCGTGCAATGGAAGACTTACGTTTAGAAGTCGAAAGTGAATACTTAGTAGAGTTAGCAGGTCTTATTGAATATAAAAGTAAAAAGCTATTACCTAAAGATACTTCAGAGTTAGATAGTGAGTATCAAGAGGATCCTAAAGAGCGTTTAATTAGAAGATTATTAGAGTATCAACAATTTAAAGATATCAGTGATCAACTGAACGAAAGTTATTTAGAGCGAAGATTACATCATGGAAAACCTTTATCAGTTGAAGTGGAACAGTGGACTACTAGTCAAGTAGAACATGTTCCTGTAAACGGGACACCATATGAATTAGTTAAAGCAATGATGAAATGTATGAGACGCATGAAGTTATCGCAACCAATTGAAACTAGATTTACTCAAAAAGAATTATCTGTAGAAGATCGTATTTTACAAATAAAGAGTCGTTTTTTATCTTTGCCAAAAACATTTTCATTTGAGCAGTTATTAGAAGATTGTACTGACTTACATATGTCAATTGTTACATTTTTAGCCGTATTAGACTTAGCTAAACAAAGCGTTTTATTTTTTACAATTGATGATAAGGAACAAATATGGTTTAAAAGAGGGGAAAATTAATGGAAAATTTAGAAACAATATTAGAAGGTTTATTGTTTATTGTAGGTGATGAAGGAATAAGTTTGGATCAACTAATGACAATAACTGAAGTAAATGAGAAATTAATGGTAGAACAATTAGATGCTATGCAAAAGGAATATTTAGAGTCTAGTCGTGGTATTGAGCTTGTTAATTATGGTGGAGTTTATAAATTTATTTCTAAGGCATTAGTTCATCCTTATGCTGAAAAGCTATTTCAAGGAGCTAAAATGAATGCCTTAAGTAGTAGTGCGATGGAAACTTTGGCTATTATTGCCTATAAACAACCCATTACACGTGTTGAAATAGAAGAGATTCGTGGTGTTGGTTGTGATATGATGCTTAGAAAATTATTAGCTCGTGATTTAATTAGAGAAAGTGGGCGCTCAGAAGCACCAGGACGTCCAATATTATATGAGGTTACAAAGGAATTTATGGATAGCTTTAAATTGGTTAGTCTTGATGAATTACCAAAGTTACCAGAGTTTCAAGATATAGAAAATGAAAATTTATTCGATTAATGGTGTTTTGTTTAAAAATTACTTGAAAAAAACAAGTTAAATAGCTATGATGGGTATGTAACATTTAGTTAAATACTTGTATAATTGTTCATATCGGGCGAACTCGTTTCTAACCACTATCCTTAATAGTGGACTACAGGTTAATCTTTTCTTATTTGAAGGGATTTATTTGTCTTTGTAAGAGGAGGCAATTATGGTTGTTGATATGTTTTTAAAATCGAATAAGTTTGTACCTCTTTTAAGCGCAAAAAATGCGTTTTTTTATTTGATAAAGGAGAAATAAAAATGAAAATGCTTTATGAAGGCAAAGCCAAACAAATTTACGAAACAGAGAATCCACAAGAAATCATTATGCATTATAAAGATGATGCAACAGCGGGTAATGGAGAAAAAAAAGGTACTATTAATAACAAGGGTGTTTTAAATAATAAAATATCACAAATGATCTACCTTTATTTGGAAAAACAAGGAATTAAAACCCACCTTATTAAAGTGCTTAATGATCGTGAACAACTTTGTAGAAAAGTAGATATCATTCCATTAGAAGTTATTGTGCGTAATGTTATTGCAGGATCAGCAGCACAACGTTATCAATTAAAAGAAGGTACAGAAATCAGTTCTACTATTTTTGAAATTTGTTGGAAAGATGATAATTTAGGTGATCCATTGATTAATGATAGCCATGCGATAGCTTTTAACTTAGCTACTAAAGAAGAATTAGAAGAGTTATATGCACAAACAGCTAAAATTAATGATATCATGAAAAAGATGTGGAAAGAATTAGGCATTAAGTTAGTGGATTTCAAGTTAGAGTTTGGAAAAACTAGTGATAATGAAATTGTATTGGCAGATGAGATATCACCAGATACTTGTAGATTATGGGATATTAAAACCAATGAAAAATTAGATAAAGATCGTTTTAGAAGAGATATGGGTAATATTGAAGATGCCTATGAAGAAATTTTTGCACGATTAGATAAAAAAGGAGCATAACCATGTTTAAGGAAACAGATTATTTCTTAACAGGAAAAATCAATGAAGAATGTGGTGTGTTTGGTGTATATAATGTACATGAAGCAGCATCACTTAGTTATTTTGGACTTCATGCACTACAACACCGTGGACAAGAGGCATGTGGTATAGCGGTATCGGATAATCTAAATATTGAATGTGTTAAAAACAAAGGATTAATTAGTGAAGTATTTAATAGTGCAACTATTGAAAAATTAGGTGGGGCTCATGCTATTGGTCATGTGCGTTATTCTACAGCAGGTGGAAACCAAATAGAGAATGTTCAACCACTAGTAGTAAGAGCTCATCAAGGACATTTTTGTTCTGTACATAATGGACAGATTGTGAATGCATCAGAGCTTATTGAAACGTTAGAAAATGACGGATCAATATTTCAAGGAAATAGTGATAGTGAAGTATTGGTGCATTTGATTCAAAAGGAACAAGGTACCATGGTAGAAAAAATCATGAAAGCCTGTCGCCGTTTAGAGGGGGCATTTGCTTTCATTATTATGACAAAGGATTGCATGTATGCGATACGTGATAAAAATGGACTTCGCCCACTTTCTTTAGCAAAATTAGATGAAGGGTACTGTATTAGTTCAGAAACTTGTGCTTATGAAATTGTGAATGCCAAGTTTATTCGCGATATAGAACCAGCTGAGGTAGTGCGTATAGCAGCTGATGGAATTAAAACTTTTAAATATACTGATGAGACACAAAAGAAAATGTGTGCTATGGAATACATTTATTTTGCCCGTCCTGATAGTACTATAGAAGGCATTAACGTTCATAAAGCACGTAAGATATCAGGAGAATATTTAGCTAAGATAGAAGATGTTGAAGCGGATATTGTTATTGGAGTACCGGATTCGAGTTTGTCGGCAGCTATTGGCTATAGTGAAGCTAGTGGACTACCTTATGAAATTGGACTTATAAAAAATCGCTATGTAGGAAGAACCTTTATTCAGCCTTCTCAAAAACAGCGCGAACGTGGAGTAAGGATGAAACTTTCAGCAATATCCTCTATTGTAAAAGATAAGCGTTTAATCATGGTTGATGATTCGATTGTTAGAGGTACAACTTCTAAGCGTATTGTACAACTGCTCAAGGAAGCTGGTGCAAAGGAAGTACATGTACGTATTGCCTCAGCACCAATCATTAGCCCTTGTTTTTACGGGGTAGATACATCAACTTATGAGGAACTTATCAGTGCCCGTATGGATAATAAAAGTTTGTGTGAATTTATTGAAGCAGATAGCCTTAAGTTTTTAGATGTTGAGGAAATGAAATCAGCTATAGGAACAGAAGAGTTATGTGTGTCCTGTTTTAACGGTAAGTATCCCACAGCTTTATTCAGTTTAAGTAATAAATTAAAGAAATAGGAGAAGTGTATGTTAAATCGATATTCTAAAGAAGAAATGCGTGAAATATGGAGTGAAACTAGTAAATTTGATGCTTATTTAAAAGTAGAAATTTTAGCTTGTGAAGCTTGGAGTGAGCTAGGTGAAATACCTAAAGAAGATGTTCAAAAACTTTATCAAAATGCGAGCTATAATATTGATCGTATCTATGAAATTGAAGAAGAAACTCGTCATGATGTTGTTGCCTTCACTCGTGCAGTAAGTGAAACATGCGGGGAAGAAAAAAAATGGATTCATTATGGCTTAACATCAACTGATGTAGTAGATACAGCATATGGTTATTTATATAAGAAAGCAAATACCATACTTCGTAATGATATCGAAACTTTTATGGAAGTATTAAAAAAACAAGCTATAAAATATAAAGATACTCCATGTATGGGAAGAACCCATGGTGTTCATGCAGAAATAACTAGTTTTGGATTAAAGTTTGCTCTTTGGTATGAAGAGATGAAGCGTAATTTAAAACGTTTCAATGAGGCATGTGAAGAGGTAGAAGCAGGTAAAATATCAGGAGCAGTTGGTACTTTTGCAAATACACCTCCTTTTGTACAAGATTATGTTTGTGAACAGCTTAAGATTAATTCAGCAGCTATTTCAACTCAAATATTACAGCGTGATCGTCATGCCCATTATTTTTCAGTGCTTGCTTTAGTTGCTACAAGTATCGAAAAGATGGCTGTTGAAATTCGTCATTTACAACGTACGGAAGTACGTGAAGCAGAAGAGCGTTTCTCTAAGGGACAAAAAGGATCAAGTGCTATGCCACATAAAAGAAATCCAATTGCTAGTGAAAACATGTGTGGTTGTGCTCGTGTCATGCGTGGTTATGCTAGTGCAGCCTATGAAAATGTTGCTTTATGGCATGAAAGAGATATAAGTCATTCTAGTGCTGAAAGAATCATAGCACCAGATGCAACTGAATTATTAAATTATATGTTAACAAGATTTACTAAAGTAATTGAAAACTTAACAGTATTTGAAGAAAATATGCTTGAGAATATTAATAAGACCTATGGAGTTATTTTTTCACAACGATTTATGTTGAAACTGATTGAAAAAGGTTTTTCAAGAGAAGAAGCCTATGATACAGTACAACCTAATGCAATAAAATCATGGGAAGAGAAAATACCTTTTAAAGCACTTATGGAAGCTAATGATAAAGTTAGATCGACGCTAAGCCAAGAAGAAATAGAAGATTGTTTCTTGCTGAAACATCATTTAAAAAATGTTGATATCATCTTTAAAAGAGTAGGTTTACTATAGTTAAGGAGGTAATTTATGTTTGGAAGTAAAGAAAAAAGATTTGAAATTAAACATACTGATAATATTGGGATGGGAACATTAAATGTTATAGTAGATAAAGAAACAGGAGTACACTATTTGATGACCATAGGGAGCGGACCAAGTTCAATAACGCCTTTGTTAGATAAAAATGGTCAAATAGTGATAGAAAAAGTGTATTAGTCATAAAAAAAGCTTAGGCTTTTTTTGTTTCATTTGGTATAATAATGATGTTTGAAAGGTGGTAATAACGTGGGACGTGCACATGAAGTCCGTGCTGCATCAATGGCAAAAACAGCAGCGGTAAAATCTAAATTATATTCACGCTATGGAAAAGAATTATATATGGCAGCAAAGGCTGGTGTTCCTGATCCAGAAATGAATCAAGGACTAAAAAGAAAAATCCAAGAGGCAAAGGCGAATCAAGTTCCAGCTGATGTCATTAAAAGAGCTATAGAGAAAGCTAAAGGATCTTCTAATGAAAATTATGATTCGGTACGCTATGAAGGTTTTGGTCCAGGTGAGGCAACAATAATTATTGATTGTTTAACGGATAATACTAATCGCTCTTTAAGTGATGTGAAAACTTGTTTTAATAAGGCACACTGTAAGATGGGTGTCGGAGGCAGTGTTTCTCATAGCTATGAAAGTGTTGGCTTATTTTCTTTTAAATTTGAAGATGAAGAAGCCATGTTAGAAGCTTTAATTATGGCAGAGGTTAATGTTAATGACCTAGAAGTAGAAGAAGGTATAATGAGTGTTTATACTGATTCTACAGATTTCCATAAAGCTCAAGTAGCTATTACTGAATTATTAGGCGAAGAGTTAACTTTTGATTTATGTGAAATTACGATGCTTCCTAATGAGTATGTTAAAGTAAACGGTGATGAATCAATAGAGTTATGGAATCGTTTATTAACGTTACTTAATGAAGTAGAAGATGTTCAAAAAATCTATCACAATGTAGAAGAATAGAAAGCTTAGGCTTTCTTTTTTTATTTTTGTAGTATAGCGAAATAAATTTAATTAATGGTATAATAATACTAGATAATAATGCTTTAACTTATTAAGCATTTAAAAAGGAGAAAAGATGAAAATATTTAGTAGTAGGGTTTATTTAGAAGAAGTGTTTCAGACTGCAACGATCGAAATTAAAGATAATAAGATTATTAATGTAAGTAAAACTAGGCAACAAGATATTGACTTTGATTATGGAACACTAAGAATATTTCCGGGTTTCATCGATATTCATGCCCATGGAAATAGTACAGTGGAAGCGAATTTTTTAACTGAAGAAGGTTTAGAATCATGGCAGAAAAAAATGGTATTAGAAGGAGTTACTTCTTTTTTAGTTACTACCTCTACAGCGCCTCATGAAAATTTAGAAAATTCTTTTCAAGTAGCAGCTAAAGGAATGAAAAAAGATAAAGTAGGTGCTGAAATTTTAGGGATACATGTGGAAGGACCATTTATTAGCTTCAATAAAAAAGGAGCACATAATCCTTATTTGATTACTGAACCAAAAATAGAAATATTAAAAAAATGGCAACACTTAGCTGATAATCAAATTAAATTAGTTTGTGTTGCACCTGAGATGGATTATAGCCATGAATTTATAAAATACTGTAAAAATCATAATATTAAAGTAGCATTAGGTCACACTAGTGCTAGCTATGAAGAGACCTTATTAGCGCTTGATGATGGGGCTATAGATTTTACTCATACATTTAATGCTATGCCAACTCTACATCACAGACAACCAGGTGCGGTAGCTGCAGCATTAAGTGAAGACCGTGCTTATGCAGAACTAATTGGTGATGGTATTCATGTGCATCCTGCAGTTTGTAAGATGGTTGCCCGTGCTAAAGGAAAAGACAAACTAATTTTAGTAAGTGATTCAACTGCACTAAAAGGATGCGCAGCAGGAGAATATAAGCAAGGACATCGTCAAGATTCAGTGTGTTATGTACGTGAAAATGGCAAGATAGAATTATCTGATGGAACATTGGCAGGTGGTAGCTGTAAAATCAATGAGATGCTATATCGTACAATTGTACAAATGGGAATAGATGAGATTACTGCTTATAATGCAGTGACCATTAATCCAGCAACAATGCTTGATTTAAGTAATAAAGGAAAGATTGCAGTAGACATGGATGCAGATATCACCATTTTAAATGATGATTATAGTGTTCATGATGTATTTTGTTTAGGTGTAAAGCAGTAATTTAATGAGTTAGTGGTATTACTTCGTATTTGTATAATAAATTAATAAAGGAGATAAGAAGATGATTAATGATATTCTAGTAGAAGTATGTTGTGGTTCGGTTGATGATTGTGTTATTGCAAAACAGTGTGGTGCTGATCGTATTGAGTTAAACCATGCTTTAGAATTAGGAGGAATGACCCCTAGTGTTTCAACTTTGAAACGCTCAAAAGAGTTAGTTGATATCCCTATATGCTGTATGGTAAGACCTCGCGGCTATGGATTTAATTATTCACAAGAACATTTTAATGTAATGAAAATGGAAGCACAAGAGTTATTGGAACATGGTGCTGATGGTATTGTTTTTGGTTTTTTAAATAGTGATGGTACTATTAATGTTGAACGTACTAAAGAAATGGTTAATATAATTAAGCCTAAAGAAGCTATATTTCATAAGGCTTTTGATGCTACAAGTGATTTAGAAGCATCACTTAAAATTTTAATTGAATGTGGTGTTGATCGAGTTTTGACTAGTGGTGGTGCTGTCTATCCTGATATAGAAAATGGATTAAAAATACTACATGATCTTCATGAGCGTTATGGTGATCAAATTGCGCTACTTCCAGGAGGCGGTGTAAGAGAGCATAATGTTCAAGAAATATTAACGACCACAAAACTTAAAGAAATTCATATGACAGCTAAACATCGCATTATAGATACTTCTACATTGAATGATAGTGCTGAATCCAAAAATCCCGATAGTCATGCTTATGTAGCAACTGATGAAAATCAATTAAAAGCTATAATGAAAAAAATAGGAGAGCTATAAAATGACTTATCAAGAAGCAGTAGAGAAGATACTTCAACAACTTTTTAATACTCAAAGCGATGCGATTATACAAGCACTTCATTTAGGGTTGAATTCTAAAAAAAACAATAAGAAATTTTATGTTTTTGGTACTGGTCATGCTCATATGATGGCAGAAGAACTGTATGATCGACTTCAAGGTTTAGATGTTTTTGATAGTATCTTAATGCCTGAACTAATGTTACATCAGTTTTTAAATAAATCGACAATGATAGAACGATTAGAAAGTTATGCATCTATTATTTTAGCTATGTACCCCTTATCTAAAGGAGATACTATTATGTTAGTGTCCAACTCTGGAAGAAATGGATTAATGGTTGAAATGGCTATTCAAGCTAAAAAGTTAGGTGCAAATCTGATTACAGTAACTAATTTTAATCAAGCCAAAAATGTTACTTCAAGACATAGTTCCAATACTAATATTCTAGATTATGGTGATGTTAATATTGATAACTGTGGTGTTTATGGTGATGCTTGTTATAAGACTAAAGGTGGCTTTATGGTGGGAGCTACTTCAACGATAACAACTACTTTGATTGCTCAACTTATGAATGCCTTAGCCTATAATGTTTTAAAGGAAGTTAATGAAGAGGAAGATAAACTGATAAAACGATTTGAAGTATATTATTTTGATGCTTTTCATCGCATAAACTATCAAGAAATTGAACAAGCAGCTAAGCTGCTATATACTACCTTTATCAATGAAAAAAATCTATTTTTTATTGGTACGGGACATGGTCATCTATTGGTGGAAGAAGTGTACAGTAGAGCAGGAGGATTTGCTCATATTAAAGCAATATTAGAAGATGAGCTAATGAATCATCAGGGTAAAGGAAAGTCTAATTTTATTGAGTTAAATAAAGATTATGCTGATGTCATTATGTCAAAATATCAATTTAAAGAAGGAGATACAATTGTATTTTGTTCCAACTCAGGAAGTGGCGCTTTTACTAATGAACTTGCTAAGAAATGTACAAAGCTGGGTGTTCATGTTGTAGCATTAACAAATACAAGACAGAAAGTACAATCTAAACACCCAGATGGTTTATTACTTAAAAACACCGCTGATTTAGTTATTGATAATTGTTGTGATGAGGGGGATGCTGCCTTTGAAGTAGGAGATATCGTGTGCTGTCCATTATCAACCAGTATTGGTAGTGTAATCATTCAAAGTTTAATGGTACGCCTAGCTGAAATTATGGAGGAACATAACATCGTTCCACCCATATTCATTAGTGCTAATGTAGATTCTAATCACATTAATTATGAAGCAATGCTAGAACACAATATTAATTTAAAAGAAACCTATCAAGATACTTTTCTTTATCAACATAAGCTGTAAAATCTTTAGAATCCTTTAAGTTTTCCTTTATTGCTTTAATATAAAAATCAAGTATAATTAGAAATAATGAAAAAGGAGTGGTTTTTTTGAAACGTGTACTTACTTATGGAACATATGACTTATTACACTGGGGTCATATACGTTTGCTTCAAAGAGCTAAACAACAAGGAGATTATTTAATTGTTGCTTTAAGCACTGATGAATTTAATGCAGTTAAAGGTAAAAAAGCTTATCATCCTTATAGTGAGCGTAAAATGATGCTTGAGGCAATTCGTTATGTTGACCTTGTTATTCCTGAAAATGAATGGGAACAAAAACGCCAAGATATTATGGATTATCATGTCGATGTCTTTGTGATGGGTGATGATTGGCAAGGTAAGTTTGATGAGTTAAAAGAGTTGTGTGAAGTTGTATATTTAAAGAGAACTGATGGTATATCAACGAGTAAAATAAAAGAAGATTTAGAGCGATAAGCATAGTATTTAAAATAGCATCAGTAATAATGGTTTACTGGTGTGTTTTAAAGTGTAAATCTTTTATAATTATAAGGAAAAAAATCATGATACATAAACGCTACTACAGTTTTTAAAAATTATGTAAGGGAGTGTATATTGTGGAAATAAAAGAAATTACAGATGAAATGGCTTTACAAGAATTTCTGTTAGATATTGACTGTTTAAATGCATTGAATGAGTGGACTAACAAATTTAATGTTTTTGAGGTATTAAAGATCTCTAGAGCTGAGATAAGGCATAGCAATATGTTATCATGGCTATTATCTCCACGTGAAAATCACGGTTTAAATGATTGGGTGATTCGTGGTCTTGTTGAACATATAGTTAGTTCTCAAAATCTTGTTTCTCTTGATGTGTTTAAAGTGCTTCTTATGGACTTTTATGATTTTAATGTAGTCAGAGAATGGAATAGTATTGATCTTTTATTAATATCCAATAAAAGTAATTTGGTAATTTGCATTGAGAATAAAGTAGGTTCAAAAGAGCACAGTAATCAATTGAATAGATATAGAGATACGGTAAATAAACATTATATAGATTATGATAAAATTTTTCTTTATTTGACTCCAAATAAAGATGATCCAAGTGATACTGAACATTGGCTAAGTTTATCTTATACAGAGCTTATGGATGTAGTTGAAAATGCAGTCAGAAAATCAAAACTATCAACTGAAATTGAATTTTTAATAAAAAATTATATTGAAACGGTGAGGTGGCATATTGTGGGAGATGAAAGAATAATAAAAATTTGTAATGAAATATATTCTAAACATAAAAAGGCTCTAGATTTAATTTTTGAAAACAAGCCAGATAACATCCATGAAATAACAGATTTTATTTTAGAATATTTAAAGAGTTTAGAAATTTTTAATGATAAATTCACTATAAATTTTGAGAAAAGTTCAAAATCTTATATAAGATTTACTTCTGATGCATTGGATAGCATATTAAAAGAATCTGATACAGAAAAAAGTGGTTGGAGAACTAAGAATCACTACTTTTATGAAGTGGTAAATCGTGGCAATACCATTAAGATGCATTTAGCACTTAGTAAAGGAGATTTAACTGATAGTGAGAGAGAAAATGCTTTTAGTGATTTGATTAGAGTAGTTCTTCCCAATACCAATAGAACAAATTGGGTTTGGAAAACTTTAAAATCATGGGTTTTATGTAAATATACTGAGGAACAAAGTATCGATGATATAAAAGAGGAGCTAGTAAAAAAAATCGATTTATCGTTGTCTAAAATAGTAGAATTTGAAAGTGAGTTATTAGAAAAATTAAATAAATAAAAAGCTATGGCAAGTATAACTAAATGATTTTAGTTATAAGTCACAGCTTTTTTGTTTGTATATAATAGGTTAATACATACTAATAAAGTATCTATTTTAATACTATAAGTTCGTATTCTTTAGTTCCTATTCCTAATTCTTCAGCATAATCAACACATACTTGCCAGTTAGTTTCAGGATGTGTGTTAATAAAATGATCGTGATGATGTTTCTCTTGCTCATCTAATACACTACCTGGAATAATCGGTGCAGCGTTACATGCATCAGCGCAAGCTACATCTAAGGCAACAGGATCAAAAGAGGCAAACATACCAACATCTGCACAAATTGGAAGATCATTTTCACTATGGCAATCGCAACAAGGACTAATATCGATGGCTAAACTAATATGAAAGTGTGGACGATCTTTTAAAACAGCATAGGTATATTCAGCTATTTTTTCGTTTAAAATATCATTTGCGGCAAATGCTAGTGGCTCAATAGCGTCAAAGTTACATACTCCAATACAACGACCACAACCCACACATTTATCTTGGTCAATGACTGCTTTATTGTTAGCGTTAAAGCTTATGGCATCATGAGCACATATTTTAGTACAGGCTTTACAGCTACGACAGACTTCTGCTTTAACTACAGTTTTAGATGTACAGTGCATTTCCATTTTACCAGCTCTAGAACCACAGCCCATACCAATGTTTTTTAATGCTCCACCAAATCCTGTGGCTTCATGTCCTTTAAAATGATTCATTGTGATTAAAACATCAGCATCCATGATGGCTTGTCCGATTTTGGCTTGTTTAACATGTTTTAAATCAATGTCCACTAAAGCTTCATCGGTACCTTTTAACCCATCTGCAATAATTACATGACAACCTGCACTAAAAGGATTATAACCATTCTCATAAGCTGATTGTAAGTGGTCTAATGCATTTTTTCTACCGCCTACATACAATGTATTACAATCTGTTAAAAAGGGTTTACCACCTAAAGATTCAATTAAAGAAACTATTCTTTTGGCATAATTAGGTCTTAGATAGGCTAAATTACCAGGTTCTCCAAAATGAATCTTAATTGCTACAAACTTTTTTTCAAAATCAATGTTTTTAATTCCTGCAGCGATCGCTAATTTCTCAATTTTATCTAGTAAATTACACTGTGTTGTAGCATGTAAATCTGTAAAATAAACTTTTGATTTATTCAATTTAATCACCTCATTTTTATTATACAGTAAGTTAAATTGTTTTACAGTTTTTTTTAAAAGAATATAGTATAATTAATAAAGGAAAGAGAGGCAAAAGATGCTGATTAAAAAAAGCGAATATTATCAAATTATGAATAATACGGATAATGAAGAACTAGCTGATTATTATTATCATAATGGAAATTTTGAATCTGTTGCTATAAAAGAAGATTTTCGTAAAAATCAATACTTGATAGAAGCTGTTTTTAGAGCGCGTTATTATCGTAATAATATTAAAATTAGTATCGATGACTTTGGGCATATCAGTAATTATAAATGCGATTGTCCTTTTTGTAGTGATAAACAAGCTTGTGCTCATGTGGGGGCAACTTTACAATATGTAATGAATTTATCAAATACAACTTCTTTACCATATTATGAAAATTCTAAGCGTGCACAGGAACTAGAGCAGGAAAAACAACACAATTTAATGCTTCAAAAACGCCAATATGTTGTGGATAGTGAAGAAACTAATATTCTTATTGATTTGTTTATTGATAAAATGGATGAAAGCTTAACAGTGTATCATCAAGATTCACAGATTAAAATCGTAAGTGAAATTAGAACTAATGATTATTTCTATGGTAATCAAAGCTATCATCTTAATTATAAAATAGGGACTGATAAGTATTATGTTATTAAGAATATACAAGCTCTATTAAAAAGTATCGAAGATGAGGAAGTAGTTAGGTTTGGTAAAAACTGCACTTTAAAATTAATGAAAAATAATTTTGATGAAGCTGCTTTAAGGCAAATAGCGTTTTTTCAAAAGTACTTAATACAACATAATGAAGGTTATGTTGTTAAAACATTACCTTTGGATGAAGATATTTTAGATGATTATTATGATTTATATTCGACTATGGATAGAGTGTACTCTAACTGTAATTTTACTTATGAATTAGGAAATATTGAAGTAAAAATAGAATCAATAGTGGATAATCAAGAGGAGACTTTTTATAAAGTTGCTGTCTTGTTAGGGGAAGAGGATTACCTATATGGTAAAAAACATGCCTATCTTTTTGATCATGAACACCTTACACGCTATCATTTTGATGATGAAGGATTATGTATAGCATTATTAAGACATTTTGAATTTCGTGATGGAATGTTGATGAAACAAGAAGAGTTAAATCGTTTTTATAAGTATGTATTATTAAATATTGAAGAATATGTTGTTGTCGATGAAATACTACCTTATGTTGTGACAGAAGAGGTTGAACAAGCTAAATTGTTTGGTGATATTGATGATGACGAACATATTCGTCTAACTTTAAATTATACTGTTAAGAATAAAAGTTATACAGGATTTAATCAAGCGATAATACCTTTAAATATCGAGAAAATTACCAAGGTAATAATGCGCTATAATGCCTATCTTGATGAAGAAACTCATCAATTACTTTTGGATATTAATGAAGAAACTACCTATGTTTTTGTACAAGAAGGGTTACCTTTAATAAAATCTTGGTGTGAAGTGTTTGTTAGTGAAGCTTTATTAAATCTAGGTAAGCCTAGAAAACTTCATTTACAAGTAGGGATTAATATAAAAGAAGATTTACTGAATGTAGAATTAAACAGCTTAGATATTAATAAAAAAGACATCCTTGAAGTATTAAAAAGTTATCGTCGCAAGAAAAAATATCATCGTTTGACTAATGGTGTATTGTTGTCACTACAATCACAGGAATTAGAAGAACTTGATCAACTTTTAGATAAGCTAAATTTTAATGCTAATGATTTTAAAGAAGCAAGCTTATCACTTCCAACGTATCGTGCTTTTGCACTTAATGAAGCATTAGAAGACAGTAGTCTTATACAAGTGCAAAGAGAAACTAGATTTAATGAATTTCTTACTAAGTTTAAAGCTACTTCAACTGAGGAAGTAACGATACCTGAGCGCTACTTTAATTTACTAAGAGATTATCAAAAAGAAGGGGTATATTGGCTTAAGAAAATTAGTGATTATGGCTTTGGTGGAATATTGGCTGATGATATGGGTCTTGGAAAGACCCTACAGATGATTACTTATTTAGAGATGCAAAAAAAGCAAGGTCAACATTTAGTGATTTGTCCAGCTAGTTTACTGCTTAATTGGCAAGATGAAATTAATAAATTTAATAGCAGTCTAAAAACTTTATGTTTATATGGAAGCGCTAATGTAAGAAGTGAATTAATACAACAGATTAAAGAAGTGCAAGTGGTTATTACTTCTTATGATTATTTAAGAAGAGATATTGATTTACTTAAAGAGGTAATATTTGAAACGATCATCTTAGATGAGGCTCAGTATATTAAAAATCAAAAAACTAAAAATGCTTTATCGGTGAAGTTACTAAAAGCGAAGCATCGCTTTGCTCTTACAGGAACACCTATTGAAAATAGTTTAGCAGAGCTATGGTCTATCTTTGATTTTTTGATGCCTAATTATTTATATAGTTATCATTACTTTCAAAAAAACTATGAAAAAGCAATTGTTAAGGAACAAGATGAGGATAAGCAAAAGTTATTAAAGCGTTTAGTTGAACCCTTTATACTAAGAAGAAATAAAAGTGAAGTATTAACAGAGTTACCAGAAAAAGTAGAGAATACGTATATCCTTCAGTTTAATGAAGAAGAAAAAAATATGTATTATGCTAACTTAATGCAAGTAAATGAAGAATTACAGTCTAAATTAGATATTGATAAAGTAGATAAAATTAAAGTATTAGCCATGCTTACTCGATTAAGACAAATTTGTTGCGAGCCTAGAATGGTGTATGACAATATTAAAACAACTTCATCTAAGCTTGAAGGATGCATGGAATTAATAGATGCACTGCATTATAGTGAAAGAAAAGTATTGTTGTTTTCTAGTTTTACTAGTGCTCTTGATTTAATTGCTGTAGAGTTAGATAAGCGTAAGATTAAATATTTAATGCTTACAGGAAAGACAGATAAAGTGGATAGAAAAAAATATGTAGATCAGTTTCAAAGCGATAACACTACAGTATTTTTGATTTCTTTAAAAGCTGGTGGAACAGGACTTAATTTAACTGCAGCACAAGCAGTTATTCACTATGATCCTTGGTGGAATGTATCAGCACAAAATCAGGCAACAGATAGGGCGTATCGTATTGGACAAGAACGTAATGTACAAGTATTTAAGTTGATTATGAAGGACAGTATTGAAGAAAAAATTCAAGTACTACAAGAAAAGAAAAAAAATCTTGCAGATGCTTTTGTAGAAGGTAATAGTGGATCACTCACTTCAATGTCAATGGATGAAATTATTGATTTATTAAAGATATAAGAGAGGTTTTTTATGAAGATAGCGTTAGGACAAATGGAAGTTAGGGCCGGTAACATTGAAGTCAATCTTAAAGTGATGAAATCAATGATTGAGGATGCAGTTAGTCAACAAGCAGATCTTATTGTTTTTCCTGAGCAATGCGTTGGTGGATATTTACTTGGAGATACTTGGCTTGATGAAAGTTTTTGTGATCAACTTGAACAAGCAAATGAGTTAATTTTAAGTTGGTCTAAGTCAATAGCCATTATATATGGTAATATTTCTACTTTGCCCTATAATGGGGTAAGTCACGGAAGAGATGGCAGAAGAATAAGATTAAACTGTGCTTATTTTGCTTATCAACAACAATGGGTTACTAAAGAAGATAGTGTTGAGCATCGCTATGTAAAACACCTTAATCCTGATTATCGTATTTTTGATGATAGCCGTTATTTTTTATCAGCATTAGAATTGAGTGCTCAAAAAGGTTTAAATTCTGTAGCGGAGTTAAAATCATATGTGCTAAAAAAAGACAATCAAGTTTATCGTATTGGTTTAGAAGTTTGTGAGGATTTATGGAGTAAGGACTATAGCTTTGATGTTACTGAAGGTTATATTCAACAAGGAGTAGAGATGATTGTTAATATATCTTCATCACCATGGACTAGAAATAAAGAAAGTGCTCGAGATCGCCTTATTGAAAATAAATACAACAAAGCACAAGATAATTTTCCTTATTTTGTATATGTTAACTGTGTCGGTATGCAAAATACAGGTAAAAATGTAGTTGTTTTCGATGGTGATAGTTCTTTATACAATAAACAAGGGAAGCTTATTAATCGTTGTAATGAGGAGTTTAAAGAAGAGTGTAAAGTGGTCGATTTAAAAGAGGAAGATTGTCTTCCGGTTGCTAAGAATAAAGTAGTATCTGCCTTATTATGTGCTATAAAAGCTTTTGATGATCAACTATTTCATCAACAACCCCCATGGATTATTGGATTATCAGGAGGCATTGATAGTGCCATTAATGCTGCTTTACTTTGTTTAGCAATTGGTAGTGATCGTGTAGTGGGATATGGGCTATCTTCTAGATATAATAGTGACAAGACTAAAAACAATGCAAAAACTATAGCAGATAAGCTCAATATTCGTTTTATAAGTGGTAGTATTGAAGAAGTTGATGAAGCTACCTTAACAACTATAAAGTCTTATGGTTATCAAGATACTTATGCAAGTTTAGTTTATGAAAACATTCAAGCACGCCTACGTGGGCATTTATTATCAACTTTTGCCTCAATAGAGGGTGGAGTAATTGTAAATAATGGTAATAAAGTAGAATTAGCACTAGGATATTGTACTTTATATGGAGATGCTATTGGAGCACTTAGTCCACTGGGTGACTGTACTAAGGTACAACTGTTCGAATTAGCTGAAATGATTAATGATATATATAAGGATGAAATTATACCTAGAAACTTAATCCCATCCATCGACAATGAAGTTATATCATGGGAAATGCCCCCTAGTGCAGAACTAAAAGAAGCTCAATTTGACCCTATGAAGTGGTTTTATCACGACTGGTTAATTGAAAAATTATTGGAGTATCCTTGTGTATCAATTGAGAAAATTATGGAAAGTTATCTTGATGGTACACTGTTAAATGGTGAAATGGGTAAATGGTTAAGGTATTATAAATTAGATGATGCAAGTTCGTTTATAAAAGATTTACAGTGGATAAGGAACACTTTAAAGAGCAATGTCTTTAAAAGAATGCAAACACCACCAGTAGTCATGATCAGCCGTGGAGCATTTGGAAGCGATTATCGTGAGGTACAACTGCCTGTTACTGATAGTGAACAGTATTTAAGTTTAAAAGAAAAAATATTAAATAGGAAATGAGAAGAGTATGGAATATAAAGTAAAATGTAGTTATTTAAATGCTCAGGCAAAAGGAGTTTTTGAAGTAGATAAAAAGAAATATGCCCTTGGTAATTTATTAGCCGATGAAGTGGCGTTGGTGGATGTTCATAAGAAGAATATTAAATTAAAAAAAATATTGGAACCTTCTAAACAACGTCAAAAAATGGCCTGTCCTTATTTTGAACGTTGTGGAGGCTGTCATATGCAACATATGACAAAGGAAAGTCAATTTAATTTTAAAATGGATTTAATTAAAAACTTATTTAAAGAGAATAAAATTAATCCCATTATAATGATGGAAGATCCATCACATTATCGTCATAAAGTTATTGCAACATTTTCTCAGGATAAAAATAAGCGAATAATTGCCGGTATTTATGAAGAAGATAGTCATAGTGTGTGTGAAATCAAAGACTGTATGATTCAAAACCAAAAGGCTAATGAAATACTGATTACGATAGTGGATTTAGCAAATAAAATGAAATATAGTGCTTATGATGAAAATCGTAGAACTGGATTACTTCGCCATGTATTAATACGTGTTTCCCATGCTTATAATGAAGTATTAGTATGTTTCGTATTAGCTAATAATGTTTTTGGTGGAAGTAAGAATTTTGTTCAAAAACTAAGAGAAAAGCACCCCAACATTACAACCGTTACGATGAATGTTAACACCAGATCTACTAGTGTTGTATTGGGTAACCAAGATAAAATTATTTATGGTAGTGGAGTGATTAAAGATAACTTATGCGGTTTAGATTTTTATATTGGTGCTAAAACTTTTTATCAAGTCAATCCAGTTCAAACTAATGTACTTTATCAACAAGCATTAAAAATGGCCGATTTAAAAAGTAATGATGCTGTATTAGATACGTATTGTGGGGTAGGAACAATTAGTTTAGCAGCTTCACGTCAGTGTAAAAAAGTAGTTGGTGTTGATATTAACTCTGAGAGTATTAAGCAAGCAATCAACAATGCTAAATTAAATAAAATTAGTAATGCACAATTTTATACTATGGATTGTAGTAAGTTTATGTCTAATGCAGCCAGTACTAAAGAACGCTATGACTGTGTTATTATGGATCCTGCAAGAGAGGGAAGTAATGAACTATTTCTAAGCTCCTTAGTAAAACTAAAGCCAAGAAAAATAGTATATGTATCTTGTAATCCAGTTACACAAAAAAGAGATTGTGATTATTTAAAGAAGAATGGATATAAGATTCAAGTGATTCAACCGGTAGATTGTTTCCCATTCACTAATCATGTTGAAAATATAATTTTAATGTCAAAAAAAGAGAAATAAAGTTTCTAAAAACTAAAAATTTAAGAGTGCTTTATTGTATCAATTCTACATTAATTTTTAATTTACAGCTATTATAATTATACCAATGTTGAACCATGCAATATTTGCAGGTTGTTCTAAAATAGGAGATATTCATGAAATCAATATTAAATCAAATTTTTCCCAAAACTATAGATAACACCTTTACTGGCAATAAAATAGCGCTTTATGTTTTTTATGTATTAACTGCTGTAACTCTTTGGCGAAGTAAGCATCATATATTTGCGCTAGATGGAGGAGCACAGTCAATTGCAACGATACCCTTAGATCAATTTAGCACAGATGGAGCAAATGCAGTAATTTCTATCTTTGCATTCTGGGGACTTTCTCAAATTCTTTTAGGTTTTGTGTATTTACTTGTAGCACTAAGATATAAAGCGCTCATTTTGTTTTTTTATGTATTAATGTTTGTAGAATATTCAGGAAGAATTTTGATTGGTATTGTCAAACCTCTACCAACTCTTGAAACTGCCCCAGGTCAATTAGGGAATTATATTTTCATAATAGTATCTATTGTTATGTTAATATTGTCTGTTAGAAATAAAAATGAAACGTAAAATAATATACCCTATATAATTGACAATCAATAGTAATGTTCTTGATGAAATTAAATGGCATAAAACAATACTAACAAGTTATAAACTCTTTACCAGTTCAATTTTGGTAAAGAGTTTATTTTAGTCTACAAATCTATTCAATACAAGACGATATTTATATTAAGATTATCAATATAGTTTCATAATTGAAACTATATTGACTTTTGATTAACACTGTAATATAATTCCAATATTGAAACTATATAGTGGGGGTAATATATGAGAGAAGCATATTTTAAGTTTATGAGTGCAGTTGATATCGATAGTTATAAAAATATTAGAGAGAGTGAAATCGGTAGTGTTTTACCCTATTCAGATGTTTTGCAACTGTTTATTATTAACCACAAGCAGAGTATGACAGTTAGTGAACTTGCTGATAGGCTCAATCTTTCTCGCCCTGCAACAACACAAAAAGTTAATGAATTGGCAAATAAAGGTTTAGTTATTAAAACACAGTCAACCGAAGATAAGAGAGTTACTTATCTTTCTCTTGCTGAAAGTTTAATTCAAAATAGCAAAGATGCGAAATCTGCTTCCCTCATGAATGCAGTAGATGCAAATTTTTCAAATGATAAAAAAGCTGTGTTTACGGAAATACTAAACTTTATGGCTGATTATCTATTGGAGGACTAATGAAAAACGATTTTATTAAAGTAACAGGAGCTAGAGAACATAATCTTAAAAATATATCGGTGGAAATACCAAAATATAAACTTGTAGCGCTCACTGGTGTATCAGGTTCAGGAAAAAGTAGTTTTGCTATGGATATTTTACAAAAAGAATGCCAACGCCAATATTTAGAGTCGATGGGTATGGTGACTGACGGACTTAATAAACCACAGGTAGACAGTATTGTTGGACTATCACCATCTATAGCTGTTGGTCAAAGGATACTTTCAAAAAATCCACGCTCAACAGTAGGGACATACACCGAAATACTAACTTATCTTAGAATATTATATGCAAAACTAGCAACTCGAATATGTCCTAATTGTATGGGAGAAATTCTACCGAATTTTGACATAGATGAAGAAATTGACTTTAACGATACTACTTGTCCACATTGTAAAACCAAGCTACACCATCTTAGTATGGCAAACTTTTCTTTTAATAAAACCGAGGGAGCTTGTCCCAAGTGTAATGGTGTTGGTGTAGTGAAAGATATAGATTTTTCTAAGATAATTGATACAAACCTTACTATCAAAGAGGGGGCTATCAAAATTTGGGGTAATTCGACTTTTTGGGAGCATTATTCAGCTGTTCATGAGGCTTGTGGTAAGCACTACGGGTTTACTTTTGATGTTACAAAACCTGTTAAAGATTTTAATGAACTTGAAATGCTAGTACTACTTGATGGGGTGGACAGTGAGGAGTTTACAAAGCGTTTTTCAAATATCAAAAAGCCTAAGCGTGTAATGGATGGTTATGTTGAGGGTCTTAGAACTTTTGTAAACAAAAAGGTAGTGGAATCTGCTACAAAAAAAGTTACCAACACGGTGATTGCTAATGCCATTGTAAGCACACCTTGTGATCAATGTGGTGGAACAAGGCTTGGTTTTGATGGAAGAACTGCAAAACTTGGTGGAAAAACTATCGTAGAAGTAAGTACATACTCAATGTCTAAACTTGCTCAGTTTCTTAAAGATACACAAAATAGTTTATCGCCATCTGCCAATGAAATTGCAGCTGTTGTTATCAAAGATATTTCTAAAAGAACACAAGGCATTGTAAAAATCGGATTGGAATATCTTTCAATTGATCGTCCTGTTAGCACACTTTCAGGCGGCGAAAGTCAGCGAATAAGACTGGTAAACATTTTAGAAAGTGGTCTTACAGGAGTGCTTTATATTTTAGATGAACCAACCACAGGACTTCATCCGCGAGATACTGAGCAATTGTTAATGGCAATAAAAAAACTGCGTGAACTTGGTAATACAGTTCTTGTGATTGAACACGATATGGATTTTGTAAAGCAGTGTGACTATGTGATTGATTTTGGTCCTAATGCCGGATCTCTTGGTGGAGAAATTGTTGCAAGCGGTACAGTTTCAGAGGTTTCACAATTTGAGACTTCAATGACAGCAAAGTATTTGAGAGCAGAAAAACCAAAACCTAATGATAAAAAAATAGAGTGTAACAGATTTATAGAGATTAAAAATGCTACAGCACATAATCTTAAAAATGTTTGTGTCGATATCCCGCTTGGTCAGCTTGTTTCTTTTGCTGGTGTTTCAGGAAGTGGTAAAAGTAGCCTTGTTTTTGATGTGCTAGAGCGGAGAAAAAATGCTGAGTCTATTAATGGGTTTGACTATATTTCAGCGATAATTAAAATTGACCAAACCCCAATAGGAAGGCAAAGTAGAAGTAATGTTGCAACATATACAGAAGTTTTTACGCTAATTAGAGAGCTGTTTTCTTCTCAAAGTGAAGCAAAAAATCTAAAACTTAAACCTTCTGATTTTTCGTTTAATGTTAAAGGCGGACGTTGCGAAAAATGTGAAGGTCTTGGAGTAATTGCGCTTGATATGCAGTTTTTAGATGATGTTGAAGTTACCTGTCCAGTTTGTAAGGGGCATAGGTTTAAGAAGAAAGTACTATCGGTAACATACAAAGATAAAAGTATTTCTGATATTTTAAATATGACAATTCTTGAAAATCTTGAGTTTTTTGAGAAAAACAAAGAAATTCATAAAAAACTCAGTGTTATAAATCAAGTTGGACTCGCTTATCTAAAACTCGGACAATCTACTACAACGCTCTCTGGAGGCGAATGTCAAAGACTAAAACTCTCAAAAGAACTCGCAAAGGGAAGCTCAGGTAACACAGTATATCTTTTAGATGAGCCAACCACAGGACTTCATCCCTCAGATAGTGAAAAGCTTTTAGAATTGCTTAGAAAATTAGTATCTCAGGGCAACTCAGTATTTGTAATTGAGCATAATTCAGCTATTTTATCTAAGAGTGATTACATCATTGAACTTGGTGCGCAGGGTGGTGATAAAGGTGGAGAAATTATAGCTACTGGCACACCTTTTGAGCTTGCAGTTAATGAAAAGAGTATAACAGGAAAATTTTTAGTTTAATGCACATGTAGAAAATCTCAGACAAATTTATCATTTCAAGATTTTACGGTGTTCCAATTAATCCTAAAAGAGATTGGTATAAGTATAGTGAAAATTAATTCCATATAATAGAGAGGAAAAATTTCATAATGAATATCTGAAATAGCTTCATTATTCAAAGCAGTTTTCGAAATGCTTGATCACGATGGTGTTTTTGTTTTTACAACACATCATCCTTGTTTTACTTATGAAAATGGTGATTATTTTACAAACTGTATAAATAAAGATATTGCAATTGAAGGACAACCTATGCTGCAAAACTACTATCATCGTTCAATAAGAATATTCTCAACGTGGCATTCCAAGCAGGATTTGTAGTTGATGGTTTCTATGAGGTGCCTTTTGATAAAGAGCGTGCTCCGATAATAATGACAATAAGATTGCGTAAAAAATGAGCGATACTTGTATAAACTACATTGAATAATGCTATAGTCAAAATTAAACAATCAAAAGCGTTATTTTGAGCAGTTAAATAAATTTTATATAATGGCTTTTCTTACAAATGAAAATAGTAGCTAGAGAAATTATTACTAGTATGTTTAGTTTGTGCGCTATTGAAATGAACCGATTTGCTACTGTATAGTAGAACAAGAGCTAGACAACATCAAAAATTTACCTACACAGCTAAAAGATGCTACTGTCTGAGCGTTTTGGTGGGATTAACGAAATGGACTTATAGGGAGATATCAAGCTGATGCCTTCTAATGTATAGGTCTATTTTTATTAGAATACTACTTGTTAGAAAAATAGGATTTAAAATTTTCTACAGTTAGGAAATACAAAAGTAATTATTTTATTTATATAATAATTTATGTTTATTTTCATATTTTAAGTGTCATTTAACATACTATAAAGAAAGTAATGTAATTTTATCTATAATTTAATGGAAAAATTAAAAAAATAAAAATAAAAAAAGAAAACGCTTGCATAGTTTATAAATATTGTGTACTATGTAGTTAAGAAAACGTTTTCATAAACGTGGGAGGAAGAGAAAGAATGAAAAAATTATTAGTTTTGTTTCTTGCTGCAATTTTAACATTTACTGGTTGTTCTACAGGAACAACTGATGAGCCAAGTGGAGATGGTGGTTCAGATGAAATGAAATCAGTTTCATTAAGAGTTTGGGGGTCGCAAGATGATCAAGCTATGCTTGGGACAATGATTGAAGATTTCAAAGCTGCTTATCCTGAAACAACTTGGGACATTACATTAGGTGTAGTTGGAGAACCTGATGCTAAAACTAAGTACTTAGAAGATCCAGAAGCTGCTGCTGATGTGTTTGCGTTTGCAAATGATCAAATTCGTGATTTAGTAAATGCTGGTGCTTTATATAAAGTAACTAGAAATACTGAAAATTTCTCAGAAATTTATGCACCTGGTACAATTGATGCTGCATCAATTGACGGTCAACTTTATGCTTATCCAATGACAGCTGATAATGGATATTTCATGTATTATAATTCAAGCGTATTCACAGCAACTGATGTTGAATCATTTGAAACAATGTTAGATGTAGCTGATGCTGCTGGTAAAAAAGTATTCATGGATGTATCTAATGGTTGGTATATTGCATCATTCTTCTTAGGAAATGGTGGAGTATTATCAATTGGTGAAGATGGAAAACAAGATACAAACTTCAACGATGCTAATGGTGTAGAAGCTGCAGAAGCTATTAAAGCAATCACTGCTCACCCAGCATTCTTAACTGGTGATGATGCAGTATTAACTGCTGGTTTACAAGATGGTTCAATCGCTGCTGGTGTATCAGGTACTTGGATGGCTGGAACTGTTTCAGAAGCATTAGCTGAAAACTATGCTGCAACTAAACTTCCAACATACAATACAGCTGATGGTGCAGTTCAAATGGGATCATTTGCTGGATACAAATTAATGGGTGTTAATTCACAAACTGAATTCCCAGTAGAAGCAATGGATTTAGCTGCTTGGTTAACAAACGAAGCTAACCAATTAACTCGTTTCGAAGTTCGTCAAATGGGACCTGCTAATATCAATGTTGCTCAATCAGAGGCTGTATTAGCTGATGCTGCACTTGCTGCACTTGCTAATCAATCACAATATGCAACTTCTCAAAAAGATGTTTTAGGAACATATTGGGCACCAGCTGAAGCACTTGGAACAGTGTTAGAAGCTAAAGATTATTCAAAATCAACACAAGAATTACTTGATGATATGGTTGCTCAAATCCAAGAATAAATTCTAGATATACGGAGCACGCCACTTGGTGTGCTCTTTCTTTTTAATAATTAAAAAAGCTATCTTTATAAAGATAGTTGAGATTTTAAGGGGTGATTAAATGAAAAACGCACTAAACAAGGTTTTATCAGGGTTTAAAACCATTAAGAATGGATTTGTAAACTTTTTTGCTTATTTTATTCATGGTGACTGGATTACTAGATTAAGTTATTTCATTATGGGATTTGGTATGATCGCAAGAAATCAGCTTGTGAAAGGATTAATCTTTTTAATGATTCAAGTAACGTATATTTACTTTATGATAACTAATGGTTTGTATTATTTATCTATGCTATCCACACTGGGTATAAATACACAAGGTGAAGTTTGGAATGAAGAGCTACAGATATATGAGGTTATTAAAGGCGATAACTCGATGCTTCTACTTTTATTTGGTGTTAGTGTAGTATTAGTAAGCATTGGTATTTTTGTACTCTATCTAATGAATATAAAAATAGCCCGTAATAATCAAATTAAAGCATTAAATAAAGAGCATATAAAGAGCTTTAAAGAAGAGTGGGCAGATTTATTTGATTCTAAATTTCATATTACTGTATTGTTTGTACCACTAGTTTTAACTTTTTTATTTACTGTAGTACCATTAATATTTATGATTTTAATGGCATTTACAAATTTTGATAAACTACATCAGCCTCCAGGCAATTTATTTACTTGGGTTGGATTAGAAAACTTTAAACAAGTGCTTTATCAAAATCCAATGTGGACAGAAACTTTTGGACGATTATTTGCATGGACTATTGTTTGGGCAATATTTGCAACTTTCTTAAACTATATATTTGGGATGTTGTTGGCAATCGTTATTAATAAAAAAGGTATTAAATTTAAGAAAATGTGGCGTACCATCTTTATTATTACGATTGCAGTACCACAATTTGTTAGTTTAATGTTGATGTCTAAATTACTAGCTGATGGTGGTGCATTAAATAATGTATTACTAGATTTAGGAATAATTGGTGATGCGATACCATTCTTGACTAATGGTACAGTTGCTAAAATTACCGTTATAGTCATTAATTTATGGGTAGGTGTTCCTTATACTATGTTGATTACTAGTGGGATCTTAATGAATATTCCACAAGATTTATATGAAGCTAGTAAAATTGATGGAGCATCACCAGTGAAGCAATTTTTTGCAATAACACTTCCGTACATGTTACATGTGACTACACCCTATTTAATAACCCAGTTTATGGCTAATATAAATAACTTTAATGTAATTTACTTATTGACTGGTGGTGATCCTAAGTCACTTGATTTATATCAAGCAGGAGAAACGGACTTACTAGTAACCTGGCTATATAAACTGACTGTTAATGAGCAAAACTATGCCTTAGCAAGTACTATCGGAATTATTATATTTGTGATTTTAGCCTTTGTTTCGTTGTTAACCTATAATAACACCAAAGCTGTGAAAGGAGAGAGTGATTTCCAATGAGTTCAAGAGCACGTACAAAAAGAATATCGAATGGATTTACTTATGCAGGGTTAACTGTATTAAGTTTAGTCTGGTTGTTTCCAATTTTTTGGTTAATTCTTCAATCTTTTAGAGCAGAGCCTGGTGCTTATACTAAGTATTTAATCCCAAAAGAATTCACATTAGATAATTATACTAAACTCTTTACAGATACCACTTTGTTTAATTATCCTAGATGGTTCTTAAATACTTTATTTGTAGCGGTGATTACTTGTGCAATCACTACTATACTTGTTTTATTAACTAGTTATGCTTTTTCAAGACTACGATTTAAAGCGCGCAAGCCGTTAATGAATGTTATCTTAGTACTTGGAATGTTTCCAGGATTTATGTCTATGGTAGCCATCTATCATATTTTAAAAGCAGTAGGATTATCTCAAAGTTTATTTAGCTTAATCTTAGTTTATTCAGGTGGAGCAGCGATGGGATATTATATTGCCAAAGGCTTTTTTGATACTGTACCTAAGTCTATTGATGAAGCAGCACTGCTTGATGGTGCTACTAAAAATCAAGTGTTTTGGAAAATTATATTACCTATGAGTAAACCAGTTGTAGTATATACGATTTTAACCTCGTTTATTGCTCCATGGGTTGATTTTATCTTTGTATCAGTAATCATGAAAGATAATTATCAAAACTATACAGTAGCCCTGGGTTTATTTCAAATGTTGTCTAGAGAAAATATTCAAACTTACTTTACCCAGTTTTGTGCTGGTGCAGTATTAATTGCTATACCAATAACCATCTTGTTTATAAAGATGCAGAAGTATTATGTAGGTGGTGTTACTGCTGGAGGAGCTAAAGGATAATGAAAAAGATTGTTGTTATCCTGATTGTAATGTGTTTGTTGGGATGTCAACCTCAAACTAGCATAGTTAGTAATGAAAATAGTTCTATCTATTATCAAATATTTGTAGGTTCATTTTATGATAGTAATGAAGATGGTATCGGAGATTTAAAAGGTATCACAGCGAAGTTACCTTATCTAAATCAACTTCAGATTGAAGGTATTTGGCTAACTCCTATCCATCCTAGTGATACTTATCATAAATACGATGTTAAGGATTATTATGAAATAGATGCTGATTTTGGAACAATGGAAGATTTTGAACAACTAATACAAGAAGCAGAAAAATATAATATTGATATTATCATCGATTTAGTTTTAAATCACACATCTAGTGAACATCCTTGGTTTATTGAGGCTAAAACACAGGCAATGAATTATCAATGTGATAGTAGTGATAGTAAATGTGACTATTATCATTTCTATAGTGAGGCTCAAAATCATACAGTCAAAATACAGGAAAATTTATATTATGAGGCAGTATTTACTGATACTATGCCTGATTTAAATTTAGATAATTCTGAAGTAAGAGCACACATAGAAGATATTGCTACATTTTGGCTAGATAAAGGGGTAGCTGGTTTTCGCTTAGATGCAGCTATGCATTATTACGCACAAAGTAGTAAAACCAATGAATTTCTAAGTTGGTTTGAATCAATGGTAAAACAAGTTAACCCAGATGCCTTTTTAGTAGGTGAAGTATGGAGTGATGCACAAACTATATATACCCACTACGAGAGTGGAATTGATAGTTTATTTAACTTTCCTGCTTCAAGTACTGATGGTAAAATAGTAACCAATATAAGAAATGGAAATGGTGAAAGTTTAGCTACATGGTTTGATAATCATGACCAAGAGCTTCATACTATTGATGAAGATATTACGGATAGTATATTTATATCTAATCATGATCAAGGTAGAAGTGGTGGCTTTTTTAAAGCTTTTGAGGAAAAACAAAGATTATTGATTGATGTTCTTTTACTAAGCAAAGGGAAAATATTTCTTTATTATGGTGAAGAAATTGGGATGCTAGGAAGTGGGAATGATCCTAATAAACGTTTGCCTATGTTATGGGGCGATAAAAATGAAGAAGGATTATGTAATTATCCACCAGGTAGTGATTATACCAATCAAATAGAAACTAGTGTTCAAAGTCAATTAGAAGAAGATGATGCTATGCTTAATCATTATTTAGAGGCGATTACACTTAGAAATCAATATGCTTGTTTTGAAAGTGGAGCAATCACAAAACTAGAGGTAGAAGATTCTGCACTATATGCAATGCTGCATGAAAGTGAGGATGAGAAAATTATTGTTTTACATAATTTTTCTGATCAAAGTGTACAGTATACTATTCCATATGATTATATTAAAAGTGATAGTTTAAATGATTTTGAAGCAAATAAAATTGAAAATAATATTGCGAAGTTAGCACCATACTCATCTATGGTAATACAAATAGGAGGTTAAGATATGAGGAAAGCAGGTATATTGATGCCGGTTTCTGCAATTCCATCAGATTATGGAATTGGTGACTTTGGATACACGAGTTACCAATTTATAGATAAAATAGTAGAAGCAGGATTTAAAATATGGCAAATTTTGCCTTTAAATCCACTAGGATTTGGTAATTCGCCTTATCAGCCTTATTCATCTATGGCGATGGATGAACTCTATATTAGCCTTGATTTACTGAGAGATGAAGGACTATTAAATACTATACGTCCTTATAAGCCACGAAGTCGTAAAATCGACTATCAAGGAGCTAGAAAACATAAAGAAAAGTATTTAAAAAAGGCTTTTTTAAACTTTGTAGAGACAGATGATTATCTTGGATTTATTGAACAAAAATGGGTTAAGGAATATGCTGTATTTTTAACACTTAAAAAACAAAATGAAATGCAGTGTTGGAACCAGTGGCCAAGTAATCAAAAGAACTGGATAAAAGATAGGTCCTTTGACTTAAGCCCGTATGAAGATCAGATAAAATATGAACAATTTATTCAATATATATTAGTACTACAGTGGATGAAACTTAGAAAGTATGCCAATGCTAAGGGTGTTGATATTATGGGGGATATCCCTATCTATGTCGGTATAGACTCCTTAGATGTATGGAGTTATCAAGAAGGATTTATTTTAGATAAGGATGGAAGACCTACATTTATAGCAGGTGTACCGCCAGATTACTTTAGTGAATTAGGGCAACGATGGGGTAATCCCATTTATGATTGGGATCAAATTAAAAAGGATGGCTTTGATTTTTGGCTACAACGATTAAATTATAGTGCACAGTTATTTGATGAAATTCGAATAGATCACTTTAGAGCCTTTGATACTTATTGGAAGATTCCAGCAAGTTGTGAAACAGCTATTGAGGGTGAATGGGTTGAGGCACCAGGATATGATTTGTTTGATAGAGTTTTTGAAGTTTATCCTGATATTCGTATTGTTGTAGAGGACTTGGGAGACTTACGCCCTCAAGTTTTAGAATTAAGAGATCATTATAATTTGATGGGTATGCGCATTGTACAGCATTCTTTTGATACAGAAAAAAAGATGCTAGATAAGGAACATCTTTTAGCTTATACAGGAACTCATGATAATGAGACACTAAATTATTGGTTCAAGAATATGAAGTCTAAAGATTTATCTAATATTAAAGCATACTTTAAAAAGCATGGTTATATTTCTAATCGTATCGATAATTTAATTCAATATACTTTTGATACTAAGGCAAAAGTTGCAGTTGTTCCCATGACTGATTTACTTCATAAAAACGAACTAAGTCGAATGAATTTCCCGGGAACGGTTGGAGAACCTAATTGGTGTTATAAAATGAAAGATTTCAGTGAATTTGATACAGTACTACCTAAAATTAAAGCCATGATTAAAAAGGCAAATCGCTAGACTATAGTGATAAAAGTAAAAAGATAGGATACTAAGATTCAATCCCACCACCATAGACTTACGAGATTTTATTTATTTCGTTTGTTTATTTTAGTGGGGTTGTATCAATAATTATCGCTATCTTTTTTTGTTTATTATAACTTCCAAATATCTTGATTATATTGAGAGATTGTTCGATCTGAAGAGAAGAATCCAGCTTTTGCTATATTAATTAGCATCATCTTTTTCCATTTTTCTTGATCTTCATAAGCATCTAACATTTGTTCTTTAACTTGGATATATGCCTTTAAATCTAATAAAGTCATAAACCAATCCTTGCTTACTAATTCATGATGTAAGCGTGCTAGATTTTCTTTATCACCATATGCTAATACAGCATCAGATAAGATGAAATCAACCATTTCTTTTACATCTTTATTTTCTTCATAAATTGCTTTAGAACTATAATCTTGTTTCTCGTAATGTTCAATAACTTGATCGGCATTTTCACCAAACAAGAAGATATTGTCTTTTACAAGTTCACTGATCTCTACATTGGCTCCATCTAGTGTTCCTAGAGTTATAGCACCATTTAACATGAACTTCATATTACCTGTACCACTAGCTTCTTTAGAAGCTAAAGATATCTGCTCAGAAATGTCAGCAGCTGGAATCAATTTTTCTGCATAAGTAACATTATAATTTTCTACCATGATTACTTGTAAATGCGGTGCCACGTCTTTATCATTTTCAATTAATTTAGATAGACATAGTAATAGATGAATAATGTCTTTAGCAATAGTATAAGCAGGAGCAGCTTTAGCTCCAAATATCATCGTAATAGGGCGTTTAGGTATATAACCTTGTTTGATTTGTAAATATTTATAGATAATATATAAGGCATTCATTTGTTGACGTTTATATTCATGAAGTCGCTTAATTTGAATTGAAATCACTGCATTTTCGCGTAAAGTAATACCTTCTTTTTGTAATAGCGTTTTAGCAAGATTTTGTTTGCGTGTTGCCTTGATGTTAGCTATGGTATTAAGGACAGTTTCATCATTAATAAATTGCAATAAATCTTCTAGTTTTTCAGCATCTTCTTTCCATTCATCACCAATTAAACTAGTAATGTAATTAGATAATTCAGGATTAGTATGCATAAGCCAACGTCTAAAGGTGATTCCATTAGTTTTATTGTTGAACTTCTCAGGATATAATTTATAAAAATCATTTAATTCTGTTTCTTTTAAGATATCAGTATGAATTGCAGCTACACCATTAATACTAAATCCATAATGCATATCAATTCTAGCCATATGAACGCGATCAGTTTCATCAATAATAGCAACTTTAGGGTTATTGTATTTTGTCTTTACTTGATTATTTAGGAAATGGATAATATCAATTAATCCAGGTGTAACTTCTTCTAAGTAAGAAAGTGGCCATTTCTCCAAAGCTTCAGATAAGATAGTATGATTAGTATAGGCGCATGTTTTTGAAACAATAGCGGCAGCTTCGTTCATACTTATGCCTTCTAATCCCATTAAACGAATTAATTCAGGAATAACTAGTGAAGGGTGAGTATCGTTGATTTGAATAACTACATGCTTATCTAATTCTTTTAGTGATTTACCTTCTTTTTTAAGTTGGTTTAAAATATATTGGGCACCACAACTTACCATAAAGTATTGTTGATAGATGCGTAGTAAATGCCCGTTTTCATCACTATCATCAGGATATAAGAAAAGGGTTAGATTCTTTTCTATTGCTTCTTTATCAAAAGTAATTCCTTCTTTTACGATGCTCTCATCAATGGTTTCTACATCAAAAAGATGTAATTGATTTTTACCCTTGTTGTATCCAATAATGTCTAAATCGTATAGTTTTCCTTTAATTGAAAAATTCTTAAAAGGTACTGTAAATTTCATATTAGTATCTCTTAGCCATGAAGGGTTAGAAAGCCAAGGATTGGGTTGTTCATCCTGTTTGTTATTAGTGAAAATTTGTTTAAAAAGTCCGAAGTGATAATTTATTCCTATTCCATCACCGTTTAACCCTAATGTTGCAATAGAATCTAAAAAACAAGCAGCTAATCGACCTAAACCACCATTACCTAGCGAGGGTTCAGGTTCAATTTCTTCAATTTCCTGTAAATTTTTATTGTGTTGCAGTAGAACCTCTTTTACTTCATCATAGATACCTAAATTAATTAAGTTATTGGAAAGTAGCTTGCCAATTAAAAACTCAGCACTAATGTAATAAAGTTTTCTTTTTCCATAGTTAGGTTGTAGTTCTTGTGTTTTTGTTTGTGTGTACGTTAATAAAGCTTCATAGATAGCTTCATTACTTGCATCACCTATAGGTTGATTTAATAAACTTTCTAATTGATTTTTAATATTCATAATATTTACCTCACATGGAAAGGATAGCATAGGAAAACGTTTTCCGCAAGTGATAATTCCTAGTTTTATAATAAAAACTAAACCTGGTTGTTGGGTTTAGTTTAATGTTTTGTTATTGAATAATATCACGATAGTGAAGGATGTTTACTTCATAGTCGAGTAAGATACTTTGTGGAGGAGCTCCATTAATTAATTTTTGAATTTCTTCTATACCTCGCTTTGATACTTCTTTAAAGTTTTGTATACAAGTATACATCTGCTTACCTGAGTAGGCCATTAAGGTAATCCCATCATATCCACAACATCTTCTAAAGATATTCATAAAAATTAAGGCATTGACTGCACCGATGGCCATTAAATCTGATGCACAGACAATTAAATCATAGTCACTCGCATGTTTCAAAGTAAGTTCATATGCTTTCTTCTCGCTAAAATCAGCATATACAATATCTAATTCAAATTTGTAGTCTTCTTGTAATTTTTTTATCCCTTGAATACGCATATCAGTTACATAACCATTTTTCTTACCAGCTAAATATAGCATTTTATTACGATTGTTGGGTTGAATTAGTTTTTTAGCTACATCATATTGTCCATGTACATGATCTACCATTACACTTGAAGTTTTTTCATTTTGAGCTGGAGCATCAATTACAGTGATATAAAAACGTTTAGAATCAATTAATTCATGAATAACACTGTCTTCTTTGTTGAGTCCATAAATAACAATACCATTAATTCCTTGAGCTATTAAATAATGGGTTAACTCTTCAGCGTTATAGTTACTTACTGAATCATTAAAAATAGTTACAATATCTAAACCAATTTCTTTTGCTTTAGAAAAGGCACCAAGAATATATTGCATATTAATTTCATCGACTGCTTGGATTTGATCATTAATATTAATATAAATGGCCACTTTAGTATTGTTTTTGCTAGATAAGATACTTGCACTGTAGTTAGGGACATAGTTTAATTTTTTTACCGCAGCATGTACCTTTTTCTTAGTTTCTTCAGAAATATTAGGATAATTCTTTAAAACCTTTGATACAGTACCTGTTGAAACACCAGCTTCTTTAGCTACATCTTTAATAGTTATTGTCATAAGAGTTCCTCTTTCTTCTATTTTATCAAATTCTTTATATACTGACAATGAATTTTAACTAATTCTTTATCTTAATTGTTAATGAAACGGCATATATTATATGGATTTGTAGTAATACACCATCTTGATATATAATGATTTAAATAATTACAAAAAATTATCTAGAAGGTATTTAGCTCAAGATTGTTAAAGTATTATAGCTTGTGGTAAAATATAGAAGGTGATAAAAATGAAGGATACTTTAAATCAAATTTCAAAATTATTTTCTATTGAATTAAGCGATCATCAACAAGGATATCCTTTTTTTGTTGCGACTATTTCAAATAAGAATATTTATGCTAATAAAGAAGTAAGCAAAGAAGTAATTGAAACTATTAAACAAATTTTAGTTACTTTGAGTTCAGATGCAGTATCTGCCTCTCTTTTTGAAAAAGTGTTAAAAGGTGAGGGAAATGCTATAGCCTTAGACGAGCGCTATAATGAGAAAAGTTGGGTTCTAGTACAACTGCCATATTCTAAATCGCTGTATGATTTGATTGTTCAAATTATAATACCACCTTATGAATTAGCTGTATTTTCTAGTCATTGTTACTTGCTTATTCAATCCAAGGATTATATGGAAGTGCTTGAAGGTTTGGTATCAATGATTGAATCAGAGCTAATGTTAAAAATTCAATTGTACTATAGTGATCCAATTGTTGATTTAAAAGAAATATATCAACAAAAACAGTCATTAAATCGACTTGAAAAAATAGCACATAACTATTCGATATATACTCCTTTAGTGCACCGTAAAATGATGCTTTTTCCACTACTGGTAGAATCAATGCCTGAAGAAATTTATGATACTAATCTTGAGTATTTTACACCGAAACAATATGAATTACTTCAAGAAGAGGAAACAATAAAAACAATAAAAACATTTCTTGCGAATAATTTAAGTGTTGCAGAGACTTCAAGAAAGCTGTATATTCACCGTAATACTTTAATCTATCGTCTAGATAAATATAAAAGTGCTTTAGGTTTAGATATAAGACTGTTTGAAGATGCAATGAAATTAGCTTTTTATCTATTTCTTACAAAACAATAGCCAAAAGATTGGCTATTTTGTCTATAGTTACGATTAATTAAATTTGTTATACTTAATAAAAATAAGGGAGAAAAAGTATGGCAAGTTTAAAGCTAAAGAATATTTTTAAAACATATGATAATGGATTTCAAGCAGTAAAAGATTTTAATTTAGATATCGATGATAAGGAATTTATCATTTTTGTAGGTCCTTCGGGATGTGGTAAATCAACAACGCTACGTATGATTGCAGGTCTTGAAGACATAACAAGTGGAGAATTATATATTAATGATACTTTAGTAAATGATGTTGAGCCCAAAGATCGTGATATTGCCATGGTTTTTCAAAACTATGCATTATATCCGCATATGACTGTGTATGAAAACATGGCATTTGGATTAAAATTAAGAAAACTTCCTAAAGAAGAAATTAAAGAAAAAGTGAATGCAGCTGCAAAAATATTAGATTTAGAGCTATTACTAGATAGAAAACCTGCAGCTTTGTCTGGTGGTCAAAGACAACGTGTTGCAATGGGGCGTGCTATTGTACGTAATCCTAAAGTTTTCTTAATGGATGAGCCATTAAGTAATTTAGATGCTAAGCTTCGTGTTCAAATGAGAACGGAAATCTCTAAGTTACATCAAAGACTAGGTAATACAATTATCTATGTGACTCATGATCAAACAGAAGCGATGACTCTAGGTACAAGAATTGTTGTAATGAAAGATGGTATTATACAACAAGTAGATACACCAAAAAACTTGTATACTAAACCAAAGAATTTATTTGTGGCAGGATTTATTGGATCACCACAAATGAACTTTATAATTTGTGATGTGGTAGATCAACTAGGTGAAATTCATTTAGTATTCGATAATAATGCTATTCATTTAAATGATGAAAAAGGTAAAATATTACGTGAAAAAGGATATGTAGGAAAGAAAGTAATGATGGGGATTCGTCCTGAAGATATTCATGATGTTGAATATTCTTTAAAACAATATAAAGATGTTATTAAAGCACAGGTTCAAGTTTATGAGTTAGTTGGAGCTGAGGTATTCTTATATTTTAACTGTAATAAAACAAATATGGTGGCAAGAGTAAATCCAAATACAAAAGCACGTGTTGGTGATGAAATAGATTTATATATTGATTATGATGCTTTACATATTTTTGACTTAGAAACAGAAGAGTCAATAATACTATAAAGTATGGCCTACAAAAAGATGAGATAAATTATATATTTATTTCATCTTTTTTAATGATTAAGATAATTCATAGTTGACAGAATAGTATGATACTTTATAATATGCCTATACCCCCTATGGGTATAAGGAGGATAATATGAGACAATGTATTGATGTAGATGCAGTTAATAAGCGACTTAAAAGAATTGAAGGTCAAATTCGTGGTATCAGCAAAATGGTAGAAGAAGATAAACCGTGTGAAGATATTCTTATTCAAATTGGTGCAGTAAAATCAGCACTCCATAAGACAGGTCAAACGATATTAGAGGGACATATAAAGCACTGTATTGTTGATGGTATTAAGGAAGGTAATGAAACTGAAACAGTAGAAAAATTGGTATCTGCATTAAACCAATTTTCTAAAACTATTTAGGGTGAATAAAATGTTTGTAAAATTAGAGCGATTTTTAAACTCGATACCAATGTTATCGGTATCTGGGATTTGTTTATTGATTAGTTTTATTGCAGAATATATTATCCCTTTAACTATGGGGATAGAGTGTCCTTTAATGGTTAATTTTGCTTGGGTATCCATTATAATTTCAGGTACGCCACTAGCTTATTTAGCAGTATATAGAGTGTTGAAACAACGCTTCGTGAGTTCAGCATTACTTATTACAATCGCAATGATTGCGGCAATTTTAATAGGGGATATTTTTGCAGCGGGAGAAGTAGCCTTCATAATGGCAATTGGTGCATGGCTAGAAGAGCGAACAGTTGAAAAGGCAAAAAAGGGCATTGAGAAACTATTAAATCTTGTGCCTATTCAAGGTAGAGTGGTATATGAAAATGAGGAAGTATTAGTAGATGCAAAAGATATCAAAGTAGATGCTATCTTGCGAGTTTTACCTGGGGAAAGTTTTCCTTCTGATGGTATTATTGTAGTTGGCAATACCACAGTGGATCAAAGTATAATGACAGGTGAAAGTTTACCTGTAGATAAAGAAGTAGGGGACGAGGTCTTTACAGGAACAATAAATCGATTTGGATCAGTAGATGTAAAAGTAACTAAATCGTATGAAAATTCTTCACTACAAAAAATGATTAGACTTGTAGAGGAAGCAGAAAACAATAAAGCTCCAATGCAAAAAATAGTAGACAAATGGGCTGCTTGGCTTGTACCACTTGCGATACTTATTGCGATAGTAACCTATGTTGTAGTAGCATGGACATTAAATCAACCTGAAGATGCATTAATACGAGCTGTTACAGTATTGGTAGTATTTTGTCCATGTGCTTTAGCTTTAGCGACACCTACCTCGATTATGGCTGCTATTGCACAGGCTACGAAGAAGGGTGTTCTTATTAAGTCTGGGGAAGCTTTAGAGCTTATGGGAACAGTAAATACGATAGCTTTTGATAAAACAGGTACCCTTACTAAAGGCTCGCTTATAGTAAGTGATATTAAGTCTTTTGAAAAGGATATAAATGAATTCATTACATTAGTTGCTTCAATAGAAAGTAGATCGGAACATCCAATTGGTAAAGCTACAGTAAATTATGCAAAAGAAAATAATTTAAAGTTACTGAACATAGATCACTTTTTAATGACAGTAGGAAAAGGGGTTTCAGCAACAATTAATGAAGAAGTATACTATTGTGGTAATGAGCGATTGATTGAAACATATACTACGCTTACTATTGCTGATGAAGCAATGAAAATTATAACTAATTTAAGAGAAGAAGGTAAGGCGATTATTATTGTAGCTACTAAAGTAAAGGTACTTGGAATAGTTGGTTTATCAGATGAAATTAAAGAAACATCAAAAAATGCTATAAAGAAACTGAAATCGACAGGGATTGAAAAAACAATACTACTTACTGGAGATAATGAAAAAAGTGCTAAGTTTATTGCGAGTAAAGTTGGTATTAATGAGATTTATTCTTCACTATTGCCAGTGGGTAAAGTAGAAGTAATACAATCCTTAATGACAGGCACTAGCAAAGTATGTATGGTAGGAGATGGTGTTAATGATGCACCAGCCTTAAAAACTGCAACTGTGGGGATTGCCATGGGTACGATGGGCAGTGAGCTTGCGATTGATGCTGCTGATATTGCCATCATGGGCGATGATGTTAGTAAGATTGCTTATATTAAAAAATTATCGAATGCTACTATTTTTTCTATCAAATTTAATATTACAATGTCGATGGTTATTAACTTTGTTGCGATAACTTTATCGGTCATGGGATTATTAAACCCTGCGACAGGAGCATTAGTGCATAATGCTGGATCAGTACTGGTAGTATTAAATGCTGCAAGATTATATGATAAAAAAATTGATTGATTAAGTCAATTTTTTTATTTAGGAACTCCTATTTGTTAAATAAATAACTAATGCCTTGACTTTGATAGATTAATTAATATAATTAAATTAGAACACGTTCTAAAACACGTTCTAAAACATAAAGGGGAGAAAAAAATGAAGAAACTATTATTATTGTTGTCACTAATGATGATTGTTGGCTGCACAAACAATACAAACACTGATTTACCTGAAGGTGCATTATTTAATGCTGGTGAATACGAAGTAGAAGGGCAAGGATATGCTCCTATGACCTTAACTGTTACTTTTGATGCTGCATCCATTGTAGAGATCGAAGTAGAGCATACTGAAACTGCAGGAATAGGAAAAGAAGCTGTTCTTGTTGCAGTGGACAAAATTATTGCTGAACAAGCTTTAGGATGGGATGTAGTAACAGGTGCTACTAATACTAATCAAGGGATTATTGATGCTGTAGCATCAGCAATGAAAGAAGCAGGCGCAACAGAGGAAACAGTGAACTCTTATTTAGCAAATAAAGGTGCAGAAGTTGCTAAAGAAGAAGATAAAACATATGAAGCTGATGTTGTTGTAATTGGTGCTGGTGGTGCCGGTATGGCAGCAGCTGTTACCGCAAATCAAGCTGGAAAGACGGTTATAGTAATCGAAAAAACAGCTCAAATGGGTGGAAATACAACCCTTGCAGGGGGTGCTTTAAATGCTGTTGATGATGGTAGTGAAACAGCATTAATGAATGAAGATAGTGTTGAGTTACACTACACACAAACCTTTGAAGGTGGCGATGAAGAAGGAAATCCAGAATTAGTCGCAACATTAGTTGAAGGTGCTTGGGCTGGAGTAGAATGGCTACAATCTTTAGGTATGGAATTTAAAGAAGGAACTTTTACAGTAACTGGTGGTCTTTGGCAAAGAGCTCACGCACCGGTTGAGCCAAAAGGTTCAGGATTCTTTATAACATATCAAAATTATATGGATGAACATGAAGGAATCACTATGCTTTACAACACAACTGCTGAAGAGTTAGTTGTAGAAAATGGCGTAGTTACAGGAGTAGTAGCTACAGGAAAAACAGGTAATATGATTAGTGTTAATGCTACTAACGGTGTAGTTTTAGCTACAGGTGGATTTGGTCAAAGCATTGAACTTCGTGAAGAATACACTACAGATTCTCAAAAATGGCCATTATTAGATGCTGGTATTCCAAGTACTAATACAACTTCTATTACTGGTGATGGGATTGTAATGGCTGAAAAAATTGGCGCGAATCTTGTGCAAATGGATAATATTCAATTACTACCATTAGGCGATAAAGAAACAGGAAGTTTATCAGGTAATATTGAACACGGAGTAGAAAGTCGAATCTTTGTTAATTTAGATGGTAATCGTTTTGTAGACGAAGGCGGAAGACGAGATACTATGACATTAGGCCTATTAAGTCAAGAAGAGAATACAATGTTTATTGTTATGGATAGCGATAGTTATCCAACAGGGGATATATTAAATAATTTTGGTGAATCTATTGATTCTTTAGTGGAACAAGGTCGTGCCTATAAAGCTGATACGCTTGAAGAGTTAGCGGTAATGATAGGAGTACCAAAAGAGAATTTAGTGGCTACTGTTGAAGAATATAATAAATATTGTTTAGGTGGCGAATATGAGGGTCAAGCTGATGCCTTTGGACGTACTTTATTTGCTGACACTGAGCAAGTTCATGATGGTATCAATGATGGTCCATATTATGCAGCTGAAAGAGTTCCAACTGTTCACCATACTATGGGTGGTGTAGAAATTAATACTGAAACAGAAGTTTTAGATACTGAAGGAAATGTTATTTTAGGGCTTTATGCAGCAGGAGAAGTAACAGGTGGAATTCATGGATCAAATCGTCTAGGTGGAAATGCACTAACTGATACAGTGGTATTTGGACGTATCGCTGGAGAAAATGCAGCAGCATTTACTAAATAAGAATTGAAGGACAAGCAAAGCTTGTTCTTTTATTTTTTAATTAAGCGTAGTAAAATAGTATAGGAAGGAATGACGACCATGAAAAAATCATTAAAATATGAAACAAGAAGAAGTGAATTGCTAGAACAAATTCGCCCAATTATTCAAAAATATGGTTATGAAAATATTAAAGTTCGCACGCTATGTAAAGAATTAAATTTAAGTGTTGGATCATTCTACCACTATTTCCCAGAAAAAAACGACTTAGCAGAGCTTTTTTATCAAGATATGGATGATTATTTAACTTCGATTACTTACTCTGAAGATGAAACATCAAACTTACTGACACTAGTACACCGCTATGCTGAAAAAACAGAAATGAATGGTGTAGAAGCTTGCCAAGTTATAAATTTAGCTACCTTTAAAGAAGGAGCTTCAGTGTATTTAAGAGATGAAAGAAAAATCAATCGATTAATTAGTACAATTTTAAATCAAGGTATAAAGAAAAAACAGTTTAAAGAGGATTTAAATGTAGAAGAAATTACCGCTATGATTTTGGTTATATTACGTGGTTATAATAGTGATTGGGCTAAACATAATGGTGATTATAAAATTACAGAAAAACTAGTGCAATGTATCCAATTGCTTATGCACAGCATTGTTAGTGCATGAAATTAAAAAAGGTTAGTGACGATTTTCGATGTATAAAATATAGTTTCAATTGCTATTTGCTTAGTGTATAATAATAACTATTTATAAAGAGTTTGATGCACTATGTAGATTAAGGTTATGTTTCTAGTTAAATCTTCAGGGATGTAAGGAGAAAATTTATGTTATATAGAAAACTGGTTAAAAATGGTCCAGATATATCGCTTTTAGGATATGGATGTATGCGATTTCCATCAAAAGGTGGAGTGATCAATAAAGAAGAAACTTTTGCGCAACTTAAGCTTGCGTATGATCAAGGTGTTAATTATTTTGATACTGCTTATCCTTATCATGCAGGAAGAAGTGAAGTTATACTAGGAGAGTTTATAAAACAATATAATATTCGTAGTCAAGTATATATTGCCGATAAACTTCCAGCTTATCTAGTTACTAAAAAAGAACAAATAGAAAAATACTTTACAACACAACTTAATAGATTAAGTACTGATACTATAGATTTTTATTTGATGCATATGTTAAGTAGTATCACTGATTGGCAAAAATTAGTTTCGTTTGGTATTGAAGAATTCATTATGGATAAAAAAGCAAGTGGTCAAATAAAATATATTGGGTTTTCATTTCATGGAAGACCGGATGAATTTATAAAAATACTTGAAGCTTATTCATGGGATTTTTGTCAAATCCAATTTAATTATTTAGATGAGCACAATCAAGCAGGGCTTGCAGGGTTACAAAAAGCTGAAGAACTTGGTATAGGTGTTGTTGTGATGGAACCACTACGCGGCGGCTCTTTAGCAAATAATGCACCTGATAAAGTAAAAGAAATTTTAAATAACTATAGAGAAAAACATAGTCCAGCATATTGGGCTTTAAAGTTTGTAATGAATCATGCAGGTGTATCAACAGTATTAAGTGGTATGAATGTAAAAGCACATATCGAAGAAAATGTTGAAGTAGCCTGTATCACCTCTGCTAATTCAATGACAAAAGAAGAATTAGTAGTTATTAATGAAGTTAAAGAAGTTTATAAGGAACTGATGAAAGTTCCTTGTACTGGATGTAATTATTGTATGCCATGTCCTTTTGGTGTGGATATTCCAGGGACCTTTAATGATTATAACAGTACTTATTATTTTAAAAATCCTGGACTCGTGAAGCTACAGTATGCTGGGAAATGTACTGGTACCTTAGGGGGAGTTCAATCAGGTGCACCTTCATGTACTAGTTGTGGTAAGTGTAAACAATATTGCCCACAAAAAATTGATATCCCAGTGAAGTTAAAAGAAGCACATAAAAGATTAGATATGAAATTTGTGCGCTATGTTTTAACAATTGCAAGTAAATTTTTGAAAGTTAAGAAGAAATAATAAATAAAGATGTAGTTAAATAAAAAAAACAGGTAGACCTGTTTTTTTTGCTTATTATCTTATTATTGTTTGGTATTCTACATTAATTCCATTGGGATCTTTTAGAAAGAAAGAATACACAGGAAATTGCGGGTGATGATGTGGCTCAGTAGTAGCAATATCCTTTACTTCTTGATAGACTGCATTGACTTCTTTGATATCTTTCAAATCGAATGATACACAAGAATAAGCGGGAGGGAGTGCCTTTTCATCATATACAAAACCAATCATGCCTTCTTGGCTATCTAAAATTATAGAATTTTCATTTTCAAAATAGATCGTTAGATTTAATTTAGTATAGAATGCTTTGGTAGCAGTTAGATCTTTTGATTTATAAAAATTAATCATTGTCAAATTCGAATAATTCACGATCAAAAGTCGTTAAGAATTCAGCTCCTGTTTCTGTTACTAATATCATATCTTCAACACGCATGTAGCATTCGCCCTCAAACATCATTTTAGGTTCACTACAAAATACCATGCCAGGTTTTAAAATAAAATCTTCGCTAGGTCTAAGCATAGGGTATTCATGACAATCAATACCAATTTGATGTCCAAGCATTTTTTGTTCCTTAAAGCGAAGCACATCGCTATAACCTTGACGAGTTACTTCTTCTAATACAAGGTCATACAACTCGTTAACATTAGTTTTATAAGGGACAATCTTCGATACCATATATTGTTGTCCAGCTTGTAGTGCAGCATAGCCTTTCTTTAGATAATCTGACGCTTTTTTATAATATACTGTTCTTCCCCAGTCACTGCAGTAGCCATTATCCATATACCCAACATCAAAGGCAATGCCTGTACCTTCTTCCAGGGTGTTAGTACGGTCAAATTCAAAGTTTTGTTCAGGTGTAAAAGTACCTCTAGTTTTAAAACCTGCAGTAGGTGAGAAGGCAAAATCTTGAATACCATGGTCTAATCCATATTGCATAATCATTTGTTCAACTTCAAGTTGACTCATGCCTTTTTTGATGCGTTTTACGACACTCATAATAGCATCATCAGTAAATTTTGCTAATTTCCTAAGTTGTTCAATTTCCTCAGGTGTTTTAATGCATCTTAATTCTTTAAATAAGTCTTCAGCTTCTACACATTCAATTGAGCTATCTACCTCTTTTAAAGTAGCGATAAGCCATTCATGGCAATCTAATCCAATCCCAAGGCGCTTAGAGGTAATTATTGATGCCAAAGTATCCTCCATTTGATCAAAATAGGAAACTACAACAGTATGATCACTAAATTCCTTTGCGATTGCTGGGGTTGCGATAATTGTCATCTGACCTGATTGATTAACATAAACTAATGCTTGTGGGTAATTTTGAGCACTACCGTGTGGTCCTAAATTGTTCATGCAACTACGTTGCCAAAAAAAATGTTGGGTATTTGTAAGATATTGAAAATTTGCCCCAACAGCATAAAGTAAACCATCAAATTGATTTTCTAACATTGTTTCATAACAAGCTTGTCTTAAAGATTTCATTTCTATCCTCCTCATTTTATATGTTATGTTGCAAGTATAACATACAATGATGGACAAATGATGTTTTTTCTGAAATATTTTAATATTATTTCAGAAAAAGAAAATATGATTTTTCGTTAGGAAATTAATTAAGGTACATTAAAAAAATGTATTTAAATATATTGGAACATTATGGAAAATAACTAAAATTCGCATGATTTATCACTTTACTTTTAAATAAAAATAGACGATAATTAAAAATGTAATTTATAGAAGTAGAGGTTAGAATGAATATTTTAGACATTGTTATTATATTATTTGTTATTTTAGAATCACTGAATGTGATCATTTTGTATTTTATTCCAGACTTCAAATTTGGTAATGGCGTTTCAATCTTTGAACAATGGCATAAATCTAAGGAAAACGAATTGGAACATATGTTTGCTAAATACATGGCAAACTGGGTTGCAGGAACTAAAACAATGTTTATTTTATTATTGCTAGTTATTGTTTTTGTTGGAAATGATTTTATTAAATTTGTAGCTATTATAAGTTTAATACTATCTACTTCAACCTATTATTTTAAACTTCATCCAATAATTAAATTAATGGATAAAAAACAGATGATAATTCCACCTGGATATTCTAAAGTATTGTTAATGATGATTACTGGTTTTATCTTTATGTTTGTAGTAGCACTAGGGGTATACACAATAATATAAAAATGAATTTGATTGGGTATCAAATTCATTAACTAACTTCATTAAGTTTTAAGTCTATCAAAGTTTGATAGATTTTTTTGTAATCATCTTCCATTGCATTAATAGCATCAAGGCAATCTTCTCTTAAGTCTTGATGCTTTTTCTTAAAGTCTTTAACCGCCTTAAGTGCCATATCAATGCCATTTGTGGCAAGATCGAGTAAACTTCGATCATCACTAGCTACTTGAGCTTTCATTTTTTCCATAAATTCTGCCATCATTACAGATATTTTTGTATCTTCACTAGCACATTCTCCGCAATTGACTATATGTTCACGAAGTGCTTTATCATGTTTTTTAAATACTTCAACAGCATTAACTAGTGCTTCTTTTAAGGGAAGTGCTTGCACTTCTTTTAAATAGCTTAAAAACGTATTAATACCCATACTTGTTCCTTCTAATAGTGTAGTTAAATCATCGATTACTGCTTGATTTGTTTGCATACCATGACCTCCTAGTTACTAGTATGGATGTTTGTTTAGTCTTCATACCTCATCTAGTAATAAAAAAACCTATAAAGTTTTACTTTATAGGTACTATGCTTTTTTAGCTTGTTTAGTTTTTTTAGGCTGAGGACTTATCATTGCAGCCTTTTGATTTAGGATTACTGGAATTACAATAGGATTTCTATTAGTTTTCTTATAAAGGAAAGGCTCAAGTGATCCGCGGACACAATTTTTTAATTCTCCAAAGGTTGTTTTTTGTTGCATTTTTTTCTTTAATGCTTCGTAAACTACCATTTCAGCCTCTTTAAGTAAAGTTTGGCTCTCTTTGATATATACAAATCCACGAGATACAATATTTGGTTTACATAGGATTTTGTTATAACGTGAATCAATACTTACAATAACAGCAACTAAACCACTACCTGCTAAGATATGGCGATCACGGATAACTGCGGTTGATAAACCTGTAGCATCATAGCCATCAACATAGATATCGTCAGATTGAATACGATTATTTGACATGAAACACTTACCATCGCGCATTACCACGACATCACCATTTGAACAAATGAAGGTATTTTCTGCCTTTACTCCCGTTTCTACTGCTGATGCTGCATGAATTTTTTGCATTTTATACTCGCCATGAACAGGCATAAAATATTCAGGTTTAATAAGCTGAAGCATTAATTTTTGCTCATCTTGTCCAGCATGTCCTGTGGTATGTAGTGAAGTTAGTGGACTATTAACCATAACATCAGCTCCAGCACGAGTTAACTTATTAACTACTTGAGTAACACTCATGGCATTACCTGGAATAGGACTTGATGAGAATACAATACTATCACCTGGCTGAACAGTTACATAACGGTGTGTACCATTCGCAATTCTACTTAGTGCAGCAAGTGGCTCACCTTGGCTTCCAGTACATATTAAACATACTTTATTAGCGGGAACTTGTTTTAGTTGTTCTGGTTTAATGAAATTAGAAGCTTTAGCTTTGATAATCCCCATAGCTCGACCTGTTTCAACTACATTTTCCATAGAGCGTCCAAAGATTATAATTTTTCGATCACAAGCAATGGCAGCCTCAATAATTTGTTGTACACGATAAACATTAGATGCAAAAGTTGCTACAATTAAACGTCCTGGTATTCTTCTAGCGATATCTAATAAAGATTTAGCAACTTTCTTCTCACTGATAGAAAAGCCTGTGACTGCAGAATTGGTAGAATCACTCATTAAGAGAGTTACACCAATTTGTCCAATATAAGCCATTTTTTGATAGTCAGCATTAGACTCAACAGGGCTCAAGTCAAATTTAAAATCTCCAGTTTCTACGATTCTTCCATTAGGAGTATTAATTAAAACACCAAGAGAATCGGGAGTAGAGTGGATGGTATTAAAGAATCCTAAATTAAAATGTTTAGTTTGGATTCTTGATTCTTCATTAATTTCAATAAGTTTAACTTGTTTTGACATTCTGCGCTCATCTAATTTTTTACGAATAAGTGCACAAGCAAAACGAGGAGCATAAATCATTTTTAAAGGTATCGATTGAAGAAAAAAGGGTATTCCTCCGATATGATCTTCATGTCCATGGGTAATTACTAAAGCTTTAATTTTTTTAGAATTACGTATTAAATAAGAATAATCAGGAATAACATAATCTACTCCTAATAATTCTTCGTCAGGAAAAATTACTCCACAGTCAACGATAATGATTTCATCGTCGTGTTCAATACAGTACATATTTTTGCCTACTTCACCTAAACCTCCAAGGGCATAGATTAAAGTATCATTATTATTATAGTCGTATTCGGCTGTTCTTTTTTTTGTGTTTTTTCTAGATGTGTTGTTTCTTGTTACTTCACTCATGTTAACCTCTTTCTACAATTATTATTATATATTTTTTTTATCTCACTGCTACGTTGTGTAAATTATAACATAGTACTAAAAGTTTAATCAATGACTAATGCATTATCGATTTCTTTGAAAGGACTTAGTTTATTGATGCGGTCATAAAACAATATCCCATCAAAATGATCAATTTCATGCTGTAAAACTATCGCAAGATATCCAGTTGCTCTAATAGTTATAAATTTATCTTGTAATAAATCATAACCTTGTACTTTTATTCTAGCACTTCTTACAACATAACCCTCATGTTGATTAGCTACTGATAAACAACCCTCGCCACCTTTAAGATAAGCTTTGTTGGCTGAATAAGATATAATTTTAGGATTTGCTAAAGCATATTTGTGGTAGCGTGGATTTTCTTGTGTTGCTTGTTCATCTTCACAAACAATAGCACATAACTTTTTAGCCACACCTACTTGTATTGCTGCAATACCTACTGCAGGTTTTAGCTGCTTCTTTTCAGCAAGTTCAGGGTTAGTGGATTCTTCTACATAAGTATATAGTGCATTTAAAAAATCTTTGTCTTCTTTACTCAAAGGTAAAACAACTTCTTGCGATTTTTCCCTTAATAAAGGATTATCGTCTTTGATAATAGTATTCACATTAATTTCATTCATATTAATTTCCTCTATAAATTATGTTTCAATTCTTCTTGCTGTTTCTTACCATTATAACTCTTTATTCCAACATGTGCAATGATGTGTTAAAATATTGTATACAAGGAGGCGGATTTATGCAACAATTTCTTAAAATATTTTCTTTTATGATGCCTAAAGGCCATGATAAAAGAATCAATACTTTAATAATTATCTTAGTTGTGTTTGGTTGGTTTATGATATCAAGTGCCTCTATGGGTGCTCTAACTAATAGTTTTGGTGTAATCTTTAGTGGTATTAGACAACTTGTGTTTATTATCGCAGGCTATGTTGCAATGGTGAAGATAACGCAGTTTTTTTCTTTTGAACTTTTCGAAAAGTTTTTACCTCTTATTATATTTGGTACAATCATAGCATTATTATTACCACGCTTAAGTGATGATATTAGTGGTGCTTATGCATGGATACGCTTAAGTTTTGGAGATGGTATTGAGTTTTCCATTCAACCTTCTGAGTTTGCGAAGCTGGTCATTATCTTAGTAATGTCTAGTTATTTAGGGGACTGCAAAGATCACAAGGATGCAGATAGAAGAATTAAGTCAGCTTTAGGTATTGTAAGTATCTTTATTTTAATTGTATTGTTTGTACAAAACGATACTGGATCAGCTGCTGTAATGAGTGCTATAGCATTTATGATGTTGATTATTCCTAGAAATAAAAAGTTTGCTAAAATACAAGGTATTGCTATAAAGGTAGTACTAGCTCTAACTCTAGCAGTTCTTATTTTAATGTCACCTATAGGGACACAGCTTATAGAAAGTTTAAATATTGATAGTTATCAATTAAATCGTTTTTTAGCAGCATCCAATCCTTTTAATGATCAATATGGGTCAGGATTTCAGTTAATAAAAGGATTAGTAGCTTTTGCAACAGGAGGAATACAAGGTGTTGGATACGGTGCATCTATTCAAAAGTATTCTAATTTCCCAGCTGCCGATACAGATTATATTTTTGCTATTATTGTTGAGGAATTAGGTATCTTTGGTATGCTGTTAGTATTTATAAGTTATGCTTTACTGCTTATATTTTTGTTTCAATATGCTCTTAAGATGAAAGAAGAACGAAGTAAAATGATTTTTATGGGTACTGCAATGTATTTGTTTATTCATTTCTTCTTTAATGTTGGCGGTGTTACTGGGATGATTCCTCTTACTGGTGTGCCTTTATTACTGCTTTCAGCAGGAGGATCTAGTACCGTTTCATTTATGATGGCGATTGGTTTATGTCAGTCTATAATCAGAAACAATGTAAAAGAATCCCCATAGGGGATTCAAAGAAAGGGAGAGGAGAAACAAAGATTGGGATGCATCACAAGGATGCCTTCCTAATATGCCCACTTCATCCTGTTTTATACTAAGGAGGTACAAAAATGCGTATTATCGCTGGAAAATTTGGTTCAAGAAAAATTAATGCTGTACCTGGAATGAATACAAGACCAACTACAGATAAAGTTAAAGAGGCAATATTTAGTAGAATTGGTCCTTATTTTGATGGTGGAGTGATGTTAGATTTATTTGCTGGATCGGGTTCAATGTCATTGGAAGCACTAAGTAGAGGGTTTGATAGCTGTATTTTAGTGGATAAAGACTACCATGCAATAAAGACTATCAAGGAAAATATCCAATTATTACAAGTACAAGATCAGTGTCAAGTGATTAAAAAAGAAGCCATGGCTACACTAAAAGAGTTAGCTATAAAACAAGAGAAGTTTGATTTGGTTTTCTTAGACCCTCCTTATGCTGCTCAAAAAATAGCTGAACTACTTAATTTACTTTGTGAATATGGTTGTTTAAATAGTCGTGCCTATGTAATTTGTGAAAGTGATAAAGAAGTTGAGCTTCCTGAAAGTGTACAAAATTTACAACGTGTAAAGGAAGCAACTTATGGAATAACAAAAATTAGTTATTATCGAAAGGAAGATTAACTATGATTAAAGCAATGTATCCAGGATCATTTGATCCTATTACTAAAGGACATTTAGATATTATTAAAAGAGCTTCTACGATGTATGATGAAGTAATTATTGCCGTGTTAACTAACTCTAAAAAGAAAGCATCCTTCACTGTAGAAGAGCGCCTTACAATGATTAAAAAATGTACTCATAACTTGAATAATGTAACAGTAATTACAGGGAATGCTTTAACTGTAAATTTAGCTAGTGATTTAGGTTGTAAAGTACTTATAAGAGGTATTAGAGCAGTTGTAGATTATGAATATGAGCTTCAACAAGCAACAACAAATATGATGTTAAATAGTGAAATTGAAACTGTGTTCTTAGTGGCACGACCTGAATATTCTTTTTTAAGCAGTTCTGTAGCTAAAGAAATAGCTTCTTATAATGGAGATATTACTAATTTCATACCCCAAGAAATTATAGAAGAAGTGAAACAAGAATTATTGCCAAAGAAAAACTAAGTAAACTTTGAATAATTCTTAGGAATAGAAAATGGGAATAGTGTTTATCGATGTGCTCACTCATTGAAAAGATTTGAAGATGAACACAAAGTCCATTAAAACCAATACAAGCTGCTACCAAGCCTACTTTAATGTTTAGTGGTAAAATAAGCGTACTTATAAGTTGACTACCTAAAGAAAATTCTGATGCCGCTAAGAAAATAGGATAAAATAGGGGTGGCAAAAACTGGCTACTTAAATTAAAGAAGGTAAGAAACAACATAATGTATCCACCTATATAAAATAGAGCTAGAGCATTGGTACTTATAGCTTTTTTTAAAGTTATAAAAAAACTAGTGTCAGTGATCGTAGTGTTAAATTCAATCATAGGATAACGATAAAATAGAAGTAAGAGTAAGGTTATGAAGATTTGTGAAAACCATAAAATAAAACCAATTTGTATTGAATCAAAAAAAAGCACTCCACAGGTTAATACAATAAAAGAAGGGGTTGATAAGGAAACACAAAGTAGTAATCGTTGTGCTGCTTTATTAGTGATTTGATTATTTTGTACATAAGAATCTAAAAGTATTGTGCTTCCAGGAGACCCTACAAATAAACAGGCTATTAAAAGACTAAAAGCTTGTTTATTAATGTTGAGTATTTTTATTAAGGGACTAAATAGTACGCCAAGAGTATCAAAAGCTTGATAATGAAGTGCTAAAGTAACTACTACCATAGTTACAAACATCGTAGGAACAAGTTTGTTGAACCAAAAATAAAGTGCTTGAGAAGTAGCTTCATAGGCGATATTACCTTGTACTAATAGAAGAATAAAAAAAACAAATAAAAGATAGGGGATTAGTTTTTTCATAAGATACCTCTAATGTAAATATAGTTAGCTTGAACAAAGTTTATGATTACTTTATAGTAGAATTAAAACAATTATGATAGACTAAAAAAAATAAGGATGAAGATAGAATGCAAAAATTTAATTATCATACCCATGTTGAACGTTGTGGTCATGCGGTAGGAACAGAAGAAGAAATGGTACTTGCGGCGATTAAGGGAGGATTTAAAGTGATTGGACTAAGTGATCATTTGCCTTTTAAAGATCGTAGTGAAGAAACGGTTAGAATGCCTAAAGAAGAAGTCGATGATTATTTAAAGGAGTGTTATCACTTAAAAGAACAGTATAAAGATCAAATAGAGATTAAGGTCGGATTTGAAGTAGAGTATTTTGAGGACTGTGTTGATTATCTACAAAACATAAAAAATCAATGTGATTATCTAATTTTAGGACAACATTATTTAAGAAGAGGCGAAAAAGAATACTGTGATTATCCCCTATATGAAGATCACTATATTGCACAAATGGCTGAGCAGTGCTGTCAAGCAATCACTCTTGGATTAATAAAATATATAGCTCATGTCGATTACTTCTTGCTTAGAGGGTGTCCACTTACTGTTAATCACCTATCATCGATTAGAAAAATTGCCCAATGTGCTAAAGAACATGATGTTGTTTTAGAGATAAACTTAAAAGGTACGAAGTATGGAAAATCTAATTACGATGGCTTTTCTTGTTATCGCTATCCTAATTATTTAGTTTTTAAAGTGATAAGTGAAGTAGGAACTAAGGTTTGTTTTGGCTATGATGCTCATCATCCAGAAGCTTTATTAGAGCGGGATATTGAAAAAACTATAAGAGAAGAATTTAAAGATTTAGCATTAAATTATGTAGAAGATCCATTTATATAAAAGAAACCAAATTAAAACTATAGCTATAAGCTATAGTTTTTTATATAAATACTAAATAAAGAAGTAAGTTTAATTGTTTGTAAGGAAGTATAGAAAGCTTATTTTAGTAAAAAAGGCATTTTAGCTCATAATAAAAGAAGGAGTATGACTACTTTTTAAACATTTTAGCACAAAACACTTGACAGTGCTAAAGAGCTGGTCTATACTCATATTAGCAGATAGATGTTTAGAGTGCTAAAGGAGGTGTTGTGATGTTGACCAAACGCAGTATCGAGATATTTAAAGCTATTGTAGATGAATTTGTAAGTACTGCTGAGCCAGTAGGTTCTAAAACATTAATGGAAAAATATTCATTGCCTTACTCTAGTGCTACGATAAGAAATGATATGGTTATCTTAGAAGAATTAGGCTTCTTAGAAAAAACACACACTTCTAGTGGAAGGATTCCTTCTACAAAGGGCTATCGTTATTATTGTGAACATTTACTGGAAAGTTATAGTGATGATGAACAACAGAATCAACTTCAAGAAATATTTAGTAGAAGCCAATTTAATAAGGATGATGCGATACGTAAAAGCTGTGAGATTTTAAGTCAGATGACGAATTTAACAGCGGGTGTACTTGGTCCTGATGCTTCTTCTCAAAGACTAGAATACATTAAAGTATTTCCGATTAATGAGATGAGTGCAGTAGTAGTCTTTATTACTGATAATGGACATACTGAAAATCGTACCTTCCATTATGATGAAGATATTCTTTGGGACGATATTGCGAATTGTTGTCAAATCTTAAATGATCGCTTAAAAGGTACTTTAATTAAAGAGGTTGTAGAAAAGATGCAATCTTTGAAACCAGTACTAGCGAATCAAGTAAAAAGGCATGAACAACTCTTTGCAGCTTTTGTAAATGCATTTATTAAGTTTGCAAGTGAAAATGTTTACTTTAGTGGAACACAAAATATGCTATATCAACCAGAATTTAACGATATAGTTAAACTGCGAGAATTAATGAAGATGTTAGATGATAGTAGCCTATGGCGTAACTTAAATAGTGAAGCTACAGCAATCACTACACGTACTAATGAGCGCTCACAACTAATATGGAAAGATGACCTTGCAGTTATTAGTAGTAAATTTAGTATAAGCGATTCGGAAGAAGGGCAGCTTATGGTTGTTGGCCCATCAAGAATGGATTATGAGAAAATTATTTCACTATTAGAATATGTGTCCATGACCATTGAAAAATGCTATGGAAAAGGAGAAGAGTAGTAATGAATAGCGAAGAGAAAAAGATAGATGAGGAAGCTATTGAGGAAGTTGCTTCTGAAATAGTAGAAGAAGAGCTTAGTCAAGAGGCTGATAAGAAAGTCAAAAAGAAATTATTTAAAAAAGATAAAGAAGATTATTTGACACGTATAGCTGAGCTAGAAGGCGAGTGTTCAAGGTTAAAAAATGAATACTTAAAGGCTTATGCTGATACGGAAAATACACGCAAGAGATTACAAAGTGATTTCGAGATGAGACAAAAGTATCGTATACAAAGTTTTGCATCGGAAATATTGCCTGTAATTGATAATTTGGAAAGAGCGCTATCACAAACAGCTACTTCTGAAAATGAAGGCTTAGTGAAGGGTATTCAAATGATTTATGATCAGTTAATGCTGGCACTTTCTAAAGAAGGCGTGGAGGTAGTAAATCCACTTAATGAAGAGTTTGATGCTAACTTTCATCAAGCTTTATTATCAGAGAGTGTTGAAGATGTAGCACCAAATCAAGTGTTAGAAGTTTTACAAAAAGGTTACAAATTAAAAGATCGTATATTACGAGCGGCTATGGTCAAAGTTAGCGAATAAAGGAGGAAATTTACAATGGGTAAAATTATTGGTATTGACTTAGGTACAACAAACAGCTGTGTGGCTGTAATGGAAGGTAACGAATCAAAAGTTATCACAAATCCAGAAGGAAATCGTACAACACCTTCAGTAGTGGCATTTAAAAATGGTGAAATGATTGTCGGAGATGCGGCAAAACGTCAAGTAGTTACAAACAAAGATTCTGTTATATCAATTAAACGTTTAATAGGATCAAATGAAAAAGTTTCTTTAAATAACAAAGAATATACACCACAAGAAGTGAGTGCAATGATTCTTCAATACATTAAAGGTTATGCAGAAGATTATTTAGGTGAAAAAGTAGATAAAGCAGTTATTACTGTCCCTGCTTATTTCAACGATGCACAGCGTCAAGCAACAAAAGATGCTGGTAAAATTGCTGGATTAGAGGTAGAGCGTATTATTAATGAGCCTACAGCAGCAGCATTAGCTTTCGGTATTGATAAAACAGAAACTGAACAAAAAGTATTAGTATATGATTTAGGTGGAGGTACATTTGATGTTTCTATCCTAGATTTAGCAGATGGAACTTTTGAAGTATTATCGACAGCTGGAGATAATAAATTAGGAGGAGATGATTTTGACAATCTTATCGTGGATTGGATGTCTGAAACCTTTAAGAAGGAAAATGGTGTTAATTTAAGTACTGATAAAATGGCTATGCAACGTATGAAAGAAGCTGCTGAAAAAGCTAAAAAAGATTTATCAGGATTAATGCAAACACAAATTAGTCTTCCATTTATCTCTGCTGGTGCTGAAGGTCCTTTGCATTTTGAAAGTACACTAACTCGTGCTCAATTTGATCAAATGACTAAAAAATTAGTAGAAAGAACAGTAGGTCCAGTTCGTCAAGCATTAAAAGATGCAGGACTTACAAAAAATGATATTCACCAAGTATTGTTAGTAGGAGGATCAACTCGTATTCCTGCTATTCAAGAAGTAATTAAACAAGAATTAGGTAAAGAGCCTAATCGTTCAGTTAACCCTGATGAAGTAGTTGCAATGGGTGCTGCTATTCAAGGTGGAGTTATTACTGGTGATGTAAAAGATATCTTATTGTTAGATGTTACACCATTAAGTTTAGGTATTGAAACAATGGGTCAAGTTATGACTGTATTA
>CAYJJG010000005.1:0-30065 GCA_964370435.1 uncultured Holdemania sp. | reverse complement strand
AAATCACAAGTGTTCTCTACAGCGGCTGATAATCAGCCAGCAGTAGATATCCATGTATTACAGGGTGAGCGTCCTATGGCTAGTGATAATAAAACATTAGGTAATTTCCAATTAACTGGAATTGCACCAGCACGCCGTGGAGTACCACAAATTGAAGTTACATTTGATATCGATGTTAATGGTATTGTACATGTTTCTGCTAAAGATAAAGGTACTAATAAAACACAATCAATTACGATTAGTGGCTCTAATGGCTTAAGTGATGATGAAATCGAAAAAATGGTAAAAGATGCTGAAGACAATAAAGCAGAAGATGAAAAACGTAAAGAAGAAATTGAAACACGTAATAAAGCAGAAAACTTTATTAATCAAATCGATGAAACTTTAAATTCTGAAGAAGCTAATGTTCCTGAAGATCAAAAAGCTGAGGTTAAAAAATTACGTGATGAACTTCAAGCTGCATTAGACAACAATGATATGGATACTTTAAAAGAAAAATTAGCGCAGCTAGAACAAGCAGCACAACAAATGTCTCAAGCAATGTATCAACAAGCTCAAGGTGGTGAGGCTCAAGCTGATCCAAGTACAGCCACTGATGATAATATTGTCGATGCAGACTTTAAAGAAAAAGAATAAAATGAACACAAAAATCCTAGTATATTTGCTGGGGTTTCTGTGTTGTATCCTACTGGGTAGTTGTAATAATAGTGAAATAGATGAGGTATTAGATCCTGTTGATGAGGAAGTAGCACTTAGTGAAAGTGAAAAAGAATTAGTTCATTCACTTTTAAATCATCGTGCTCATGCCAAAGAAAATACAGTAATATATCAACTACAAGGTGAAACTTATCAAGAGGTTGGTATGCTCAGTGCTGAGGTATTCATCACTGTTGGTGAAGATAGTAATCCAGAAGATAGGTATGTAGCTTTAGCAGATAGTGAGTATGTCTTAGATGGTACTACCTTAACCTTGGATTTTAATGATCGAAAAATAGAGAATCATCTTCTTGCGTTTAATGAAAATTGTATAACAAAAGACAATTTTGTAATAAAAGATGAATTTGGTAATGTTGTTATGCAGTTTCATCAAAGTCAAGAATTTGTAATTTATGTTAAAGATGCTACGCAAACAGGTATCGTATTTCAAGAGCGTATTTATTATATTGATAATGAAGATATAATGACTACTAAAGAAAGTATGAATACTAGTGAAGTAGAAGATACTGAAGTTCCAGTATTAATGTATCATTTTTTCTATAGTAAAGAAAATAATGAAACTGGAGCTGATGGTAATTGGATGGGAATAAACAATTTTGAAAACCAATTGGAATATTTAAAAACAGCAGATTATACGAGTCTTACAATGCGTGAATTAGAGTTATTCCTTGATAAGAAAGCTCGTGTTCCTGAAAATTCATTTGTGATTACAATTGATGATGGACATCCAAGTGTCTATGAATATGCTTATCCATTAATTAAAGAATATGGGTTTAATGCAACTTTATTCTTAATTGGAGGATGGCTAGATCCCATACTTCCTTATGAATTTGTTGAAATGAGAGAAGATGGATTAGAATTACAAGCACATTCCTTTTTGCTTCACGAGGGAGGTTGCAACTTAGGTAAAGGTGGTTTACTTCAATGTATTGATGTTGAAGAAGGTGTTAAAGATACAATACAAAGTTTAGAATATGTTGATGGTGGTTTTGCGTACTGTTATCCCCTTGGAGACCACGGGGGTAATGCTATTGAAATTATGCAAAAAAGTGGTGTACGTTTAGCCTTTACTACAAAACCTGGACTTGTAGAGCAAGGAATGGATAAACTGCGTTTACCACGAGTTAGAGTAAGTGGAGGCACAGCATTAGAGAGTTTTAAAGAGAGGTTAATTAAAGATGAGCAATAAAAGAGATTATTATGAGGTGCTAGGCCTTTCTAAAGGTGCAAGTGAACAGGATATTAAAAAAGCTTATCGTCAGCTAGCTAAAAAATATCATCCCGATATGAATAAAGCAGCGGACGCTGAAGCTAAATTTAAAGAAATTAATGAAGCATATGAAGTATTAAGTGATCCACAAAAGAAAGCTAGTTATGATCAATTTGGGCATGCTGGTATGGATGGAGCACAAGGCTTTGGTGGTGCTGGTTTTGAAGATATGAATGATATCTTTAGCTCCTTTTTTGGAGGCGGTGGCGGCTTTGGTGGCTTTGGTGGACAACGTCGTAATCCAAGTGGTCCTCGTAAAGGTCAAGATCGCTATATGCAGATGCGAATACAGTTCATGGATTCGATTTTTGGAAAAAGTGAAACAATTAAAATTGATGTAGATGAACCATGTAGTCAATGTTTAGGTAGTGGTGCACATAGTAAAGAAGACATTAAAGTGTGCGGACGTTGTAATGGGTCAGGGACGATTGTTACGCAACAAAGAACAATGTTAGGTGTAATGCAAAGTCAATCCGTTTGTCCAGATTGTGGTGGAAGTGGTAAAACGATTACACGCAAATGTTCTAAATGTCACGGAAAAGGCTATGAGCACAAACGTGTAGCTGTTGATGTAAAAATACCTGCAGGAATTTCTAGTGGACAACAACTTCGTGTCTCTCAAAAGGGTGAACGAGGTGCTAATGGTGGTCCTAATGGTGATTTATATATTGAAATTCTTGTAAATAAACATGACTATTTTGTAAGAGAAGGGCGCAACATTCATATTAATATTCCTATTTCATCAGTAGATGCTGCTTTAGGATGTATTGTTGATGTGCCTACAGTATATGGTGATGTTGAATTAACAATACCAGCGGGTACACAAAGTGGTACTCAATTTAGAATAAAAAACAAAGGTGTTAAGAGCCTTAACAACAGTGATCAAGGAGATCAATATGTAAAGGTTAATGTTGAGATACCTAAGAAAATATCTAAAGAAGAGAAGGCAATGTATGAAAAACTACGTGAACTTTCAAAAAAGAATGATAAAGAAAGTGTATTTGATAAATTTAAAAAGGCTTTTAAGTAAGGTGTAATTACACCTTTTCTTAAAAAATAGTCTTAGCACTCATATCTTTAGAGTGCCAAAAGGAGGTAACTATGAATATTGAAAAAATGACAGAAAGATTACAGACAGTACTTATGGAGGCTATTGATTTAGCAAAACAACAAAGGCATGGTGAGTTATTGGATGTGCATGTTATAAGTGTTATGTTAGAGGATGATGCCATCTTAAGTATCTTATCGGATGAGCAAGTATCATCAAATGAACTAGTAAAGTGTGTACAAACTAGCTTAGAGAGTTTGTCTACAAGTAATCAAACTACGCAGCCGATGTTATCTAAAGAGCTAAATAATGCCTATAACTTAGCCTTAAACTATAGTAAAGAACTCAAGGAAGAGTTTTTAAGTACCGCAAGTATGTTTGTAGGTATAATAAGTAGTGATAGTCTATTTATAACGAAGTTAATTGAAAGCACCAACATCGATATAAAGCGCATTAAAAAAAATATTAAACAAAAAAGAGGTGATAAAAAGATGGATAATCCACAAGCAGAAAACCAAATTGATGCACTAAAAAAATATGGAAGAGATTTAGTGATTGATGTAAGTGATGGTAAGATTGATCCTGTCATTGGACGTGATGATGAAATTAGAAGAGTGATTCAAATATTATCACGTAAAACAAAAAACAATCCAGTTTTAATTGGTGAGCCAGGTGTTGGAAAAACCGCTATTGTAGAGGGTTTAGCGTGGCGTATTATGAAACAAGATGTTCCTTTTGGTCTAAAGGATAAACGCTTAATAGAGCTAGATATGGGGGCTTTAATTGCTGGTGCGAAGTATCGTGGTGAATTTGAAGAGCGCTTAAAAGCAGTGTTGAATGAAGTAAAAGAAGCTGATGGTGAAATCATCCTCTTTATTGATGAAATTCATAATTTAGTTGGTGCTGGAAAAACAGAAGGTTCGATGGATGCCGCTAATTTATTAAAGCCGATGTTGGCTCGTGGCGAATTAAAATGCATTGGTGCAACAACATTCAATGAATACCGTAAATATATTGAAAAAGATGCAGCACTAGAGCGTCGTTTTCAAAAGATTCAAGTAGATGAGCCTACGATAGAAGATACCATATCTATACTGCGTGGTTTAAAAGAACGCTTTGAATCGCATCATGGTGTTCAAATTTTAGATGAAGCTATTATTGCTTCTGCAACCCTATCTTCACGTTATATTAGTGATCGCTTTTTACCTGATAAAGCTATTGATTTAATTGATGAAGCATGTGCTACAATACGTGTTGAAATGGATTCTATGCCTGAGCAATTAGATGAGTATATACGTAAAATTATGCAGTTAGAAATAGAAGAAATATCATTGAACAAAGAGAAAAATGCTAAGTCGAAAGAGCGTCTTGCAGAGCTTAAGAAAGAACTTGCCAATCTAAAGGAAGAAAAAGAAATCTTATATAGTAAATGGCAAAAAGAAAAACAACAGTTGGATGCTTCTAAAGGAATGATGGAAGAATTAGATAAGGCACGCTTAAGTTTAGATAAAGCACAAAATGAGGCTCTTTATGAAGAAGCTGCTAAACTTCAATATGAAACGATACCTACTTTAGAAAAAAATATTGAAGCATTTAAAAAGAATGATCGAGAACACGCTATTATACGTGAAATTGTAGATGAAGCTTTAATAGCAAAAATAGTTTCTCAGTGGACTCATATCGAAGTTAGTAAATTAATGGGTTCGCAAAGACAAAAATTGCTTCAGCTTGAAGATACTTTAAGAAAACGGGTAATAGGGCAAGACAATGCCTTAGCGCTTGTAAGCGAAGCGATACTGCGCTCTAAAGCACAAATACAAGATGAGCATCGTCCTCTTGGATCATTTATGTTTCTAGGTCCTACAGGAGTTGGAAAAACGGAGGTTGCTAAAGCTTTAGCACAGCAGTTATTTGATGATGAAAGTACGATTGTACGTATTGATATGTCTGAATACATGGAAAAACACAGTGTATCACGCTTAATTGGCGCGCCTCCTGGCTATGTAGGCTATGATGAAGGTGGACAACTTACTGAACAAGTACGAAGAAAACCATATTCCATCGTTTTACTAGATGAAATTGAAAAAGCGCATCCTGATGTCTTTAATGTTTTACTGCAAATCTTAGATGATGGAAGAATCACTGATGCCAAAGGCGTTACTGTAGATTTTAAGAATACTTTAATTATTATGACTAGTAATCTAGGAAGTCAATTTGCCTTTGTTGAAGATAATCAAGAAAGAGAAGAGGGCTATATTAAAGAGGTACAACACTATTTTAAACCTGAGTTTATTAACCGTGTTGATGAAATTATAGTGTTTAATGCCTTAAATAATAGTGTATTAGAAAAAATTGCTGACAAATTTATTAACCAACTACGCTTAAGGTTAGAACAAAAAGACTTGAAGTTAGAAGTAACTAAAGCTGCTAAAGAGCGTATCTTAACTTTGGGAGTAGATGAACTTTATGGTGCTCGTCCGATGAAAAGACATATCAAACGTGCTATTGAAACAAAAATAGCACGAGTACTACTAGAGCAAGAACATTTACAATTTGTTACACTAGTAATAGATGTAGTCAATGATGATTATCATGTTACTATAAAGTAGAGCATACTAAAATAAGGAGGATAACTTTGTTTATTATCCTTCTTTTTTATTTACTAGCTTGTTTATATATAATTTTTGATATAAGCAAATATAAGGTTAATTTGAATATTAAATGAATTTTTTAAGCAGTAGTTAAATAAAGAGTCTATTTTTAATAAATCCAAAAAGAACTAAATATAGATTATCGATTTCAATTAGTATATAATAATATTACATGCAAGGATAACTTCATAAAAAAATATGTAAAGTTGTTTAACTGTTTATGTGAAGATGGTAATAATGATTAATAGTCCTTATAATAATTTAAAAGAATTTTCTTTGATTTTCAAAGATAATATCAATATTTTTAAGATTACTTCTAATTAGAAAAATATAAGATTAACTAGCTTTAGCTAGAGGAGGTATTCATATGATTGAACCTTTCTATATGTCAAAAAAATAATTAAATTTAGAAAATACGAGAGCAAATTAATATGAAAAGTTTTTTATTAAGGGTTATAGCAGTATCAATAGTTTTTTATCATTTACATCTTCAACTTTTGCATTAGAAAATGTAGAATCACCATTTAAACATGTTAATGTAGAGGAAACAGTTAGAGAAGAAATAGTTATAGAACTAGTTGGAGTAATCGAGAGTTTAGAGAATTTAAATGTAATGTCCTATATTTATGGAGAACCACAAAGAATTGGTATTGTAACGGTACTTTACATTGTTTATTAATTATAATTTCTATAAATTGATATAGTTATGGTTTAGGTTTATATAGTTTTATATAAAACTAAACTTGTAGATAAAAATACTTCATTATATGTGTAGGTAAATAACTTTTTTATAAAGGAGGATCCTTATGAATACGAGTAGAAATGTATTAGAAAGAATACTATTAATAGCGGTTACTTACATCGTAATTGATAATACATTTTTTTATGGAGTCTATAAAATAAATGGAATTAACTTGGTTACAATTATATATTGGTCTATTTTACTGTTTTTGTATCATGAAAAATTTAAAAAATTAAAATTTGTAACTCAATGTCTATTTGGTATTAGTTATTTTACTTTGTGGATATTGTTTATCGCTATGTCTATGGGTTATTATTGGTATAATCCTATCATCCTGCTTTTAGCGGCATGCCTGATATTTATAATGTTAATAAGTAGTATTATCTTAAGAAATCGTAGTTTTAAAATTAGTTATATTGATAAAATAGCATTAAGGAAAAGAGTTAAAAAGTTACAGGAGGTATCAAAATGATGATCATGATAACCCTGTTTAGTTTAATTGTAAGTTATTTAGTCTATTTTATTATTTCAATAATCAATCTAATAAGAAAAAAATATTGGGATAATGAATTTATACAGTGTTTTGACTATATTAATGAAGTAGCGTTGTTTATTGAAAAAGCGGATCAACTCCTTAGTAAAACTAAAAATAAAGTAGATAAGAATAGCTTGCTGATATTAAAATTGTTTGTTTTTACAAAGCATAAAAAATACAGTGAAGTAAAATTATTGATTAACGAAATTCAAATTGACACTTTGTTTATGAAAAAAAACAAGTTAGACGCTTCTCTTTTTGAAACCAATGAAGATAGTTTAATTTACTATTTTTTTATAATTCCTATAGAGTTATTGAATAATGACGAATCAAGTCTAGCTTATAAAATAATAAAGGATATAAAATCAAAGGAGTCTTATTTAAGTAATACCTTAGCTTATCAATTATTTTTAGTTAGTTTAGATGTTTATGAAAATAAGTGTAGTAATGAAACACTATATAAGCAGTTAATAGAGGGAACATATAAAGAGCTTTATTCAAAGGAATGTATACGCATCTATAAACAATTAGCATTGATCCTGTTTTCGATTATTTTTAATAATCATAAACACTCCAAATTACCACAACTAGATTTACAGAAAAGAGCTTTTGTAGATGATTGGTTTATTCAAATAGAAAGTAAATTTTTAAAAGTTGCGAGTAATATCGAGTAAAGTGTAAATGAATTTACTAAAGTAGCTCAGTGTGCTTGAAATGTTAGTGCAATTCTTTAATAATATATTCTATCCATATAACAAAAATCCTCCTTTGGTATCTACCATTAGAGGATTTTTATCTATATTTAATTTTATTCTACTGTTACATTAATGGTTAAAGTTTTTTTGTGTTCAGCATTATCTACTAATTCTAATGTAATGCTTTTACTTCCAGTAGTGGTAGTATCTAAGTAATAAATATCATCTTTTAATACTACATCACCCGTGATATTTAACTCTTTTATTCCAGATGTTGCATCTGATAATTCACCATAAAAAGTGGATATTAAAACTTCTTCATCGGCACTAAATACACTGCCTTCTTTATTAACACCTTCAGTAATCACTGGTGCTACTGTGTCTCTTTTAATATATTCTGTTAAATAAGACGAGTTACCTGCCTTGTCAGTCATATATAATTTAATTTCAATGTTTGCACCATCTTTAGTAACCATATTTTTAGGTTGGTTAGTTGTAACTCCACTATAGCCTGATAAAGAGTCAGCTACATTTTTACCGCCAACTGAAACATCAGATACATACCATCCTGTCGGTACTGTGTCTGTTGATGCTGGTATTTTTTCTGTATAATTGTATATCGGATTAGAATCAGGAGCAACTCCAACAGGCTCGATACTTCTACATTCACCATTAGTTAATTCTAATCCAACTGATTCTTGATATTCTGCTGGACACGCTGCTAAAGTTACAACAGTTTTACTACTCATTGTTCCCCAATAACTAACACCACTTGCAGTTGGAGGCGTTTTATCTAATTTATAGGCATCAGTACAAACCAAAGAAGATTCTTTTCCATATTTGTTAATTACAACTACACACATTCTACTTGATGTAGATTCATTGGTTATTTTTAATCCATTATCTGTAGTTGGTGTACAACTTGCTCCTGTTGTTAAACATGTTTTTTTAGTATAATCTGTTTCTGAAGTATTAATTGTAACGGCAATATCACTATTTGCCCAACCGTTCCAGTTAAAATCAGGATTTGCAGATAAAGTAAATGTAGGAACGAGTGAATCTACACTATAGATTCTTTGATGCGTTACAGTATTTTCAGCATTATCTGTTGCTGTATATAAAACGGTGTAATTTCCAATTTTTGTTGGTACAAGATAATAATTTCCATTTATTAATTCTACACTTTCTCCTGATGGGATAAATGTTTTGATATTTGATAAGGCATCAGTTGCACTTATATCCTCTAATAAATTAATTTCATCAGTTGCTAATACAGCTATATTGGATGGATTAGGATTATTATCAGTTATTACTGGAGGTACTTGATCTATTTTATAAGAAGTACATATTGTTTTAGTTATTTTATTTGCTTTACTTATTTCAATACAAATTTTATTTGTTGCAGAATTTTCAACTAACTCTATTTCTTCTTTTTTTGCTAAAGCTGTAGTTGGTGTACAATCAGCATCAGTAGAAGTACAATATTTTGCGATTGCATCATCCTCAAGTTCTTCTAACCAAATTTTAACACTGGTTTTATTCCATTCATTCGAAGTTGATGCATTATCTGAAAGGGTATAAGTAATCTGATTACTTTCTACTATAACTGTCTTTATTTTGGTGCTGGTGTTTCCTGCATAATCAAGAGCTGTATAAGTAATTGTATAGTTATCCACAACGTTTGGATTGACTTCTCCACTATAGGTTAAGCTTTTTAATCCTGAAAATTCTATATCCTCTGCAGATACACCATGCATTTCATCATAATCTACCATACTTCCTTGAATGATGGTTTCATTAGGGTTATCAATAGTTATGGTTGGAGCTGTGGCATCAATACCAAAGTTCATTGTTTTACTTGAACAACTAGTTGTTGTCCTACCTTTATTGTCTGTTACTTTAACACAAATTGCATGGTTATAAGCTTCCGCATCAAAACTAACTTCAAATGGTGTGTTTAAAGCAATAATAGTTGGTGTACAAGTTAAATTAGTATCAGCTGTATCAAAACTACTAACTGTACAGTATGAAACTTCTTTAATTCCTGTATTGCTATGATCTTTAGTGTCAAATTCAATAATTGTTGGTATTGTTTTTAACCACTCATTATTGATAACACTATTTTTATCACTAAAAGTTACAGAAGGTGCCGGCATAACCACAGTTACATTACCAGGTTTTTCTGTTTCGATTTCACTATTATCTTCTACTTCTGGTGTTGTTACAGAGACAGATGCTTTATTTGTATTTGATTTACTCACTGTTAATTCATTAGAATCAACATCTGTTGAATCGACTTGTTGCAAAGTTTCTTTGTTTTCTTCGCTCAAATTGTCTTCATTTAAACTATCTTCGTTTTCTGACTCAACTTCTTCAGTTACTGGTAGTGATTCATCATTAATATTGATGAATCTAGAACTTACGAATATGAATATAGATAAACTTGTTAAGATGATTAATACTAATGCTGCTATTTTTCTTTTATTTGTCATATATTTCTTCCCCTTATTAAGTTTCCATTTTTATGAAGAATGGCTTAAACTTTGTTGCCAAGAAAGTATCTTTTTTTTCATCAACTCCCAATCATATGAAATAAATTCTATCATAATCCTATACAAAAAGATAGTTTTTTTATGCAAATATGTAATATTATATACAAATACAAAATTATAAAATACGATATTCTCAAGATAATTATACTGATAGAAAGATAAATAATAGTAGTAACAGTAGTGCTCTTGTTTACTGCTTTACTATGCTATAATAAATAAAAGGAGGACATTTATGGAATTTAATCAAGTAATTAAGGAACGCCGTAGTATTAGAAGATATACTACTCAAAAGGTGGAAGAAAAGAAAATTGTTGCTTTAATTGAGGCTGCACAATTAGCGCCTACATGGAAAAACAGTCAAACAGGAAGATATTATGTACTTCGTGAGGAAGCATCATTAAAAGAGTTTATTGAAGCGTGTTTACCACCATTTAATAAAGAGAATGTAAAAGATGCACCAGTAATTATAGTAACTACCTTTAAAAAAGATGTTTCTGGGTTTGATAAAGAAGCTAATGCTGTTAATGAAGTGGGTAATGGTTGGGGATATTATGATTTAGGGCTACAAAATCAAAATTTAGTATTAAAAGCAGTGGATTTAGGTTTAGATACTTTAATTATGGGTATTCGTGATGAAAATGCGATTAGAGCGTTTTTAAAGGTGCCAGAAGACGAAATTATTGTATCGGTTATAAGTGTAGGGTATCGTAATATTAACCCTGATATGCCTAAAAGAAAAGCATTAGAGGACATTATAAAATGGTATTAAAAAGAAGAAAGGATGAGTATAAAACTCATCCTATTTTAATAATGAAGTTAAAAGTTTTTCACTAGCCTGTTCACATAATTGCTTAGCGTTATGCATTGCATAATCAAGGTCCATAGTATCATCCATGCAGGAGGTAATACTAGTAATGCCGTGTTGATACATAACCTCATAGCCTTTTCCTAAGCTACCTACTAAGGCATGACAGGGAATCCCTTTTTCCTTACATAGTGTGGCTATTCCATAAGGTACTTTACCATAACTAGACTGATAATCCATGCGTCCTTCACCTGTAATCACAAAAGAAGCATCAGCACATTTTTCGCTAAAAGATACCATATTCATGATAGTAAATACTCCTGCTTGTATTGTTGCATCACAAAATGCTAAAATTCCTGCACCAAGGCCACCTGCAGCACCTGCACCCTCATAGTCACTAACCTCTTTATTTAATTGATTTTTAAAAAGCTTTGCAATACCACGCAGACCACTTTCTAAAGTAACGATAGTATTCTCAGTAGCCCCTTTTTGTCTTGCGAAAGTATAAGTAGCACCGTGTCTTCCTAATAAGGGATTTTTTACATCACTCATAATAATGAATTGAATTCCTTTTACTAAGGTATGCAGTTGAGTAGCATCAATTTTGCAAATACGACTAAAATTTTCAGGTATTGGTGTTATTTCTTTTCCCTCTTTATCTAAAAATATAGCTCCTAAAGCCTGTGCAAAACCTAAACCAGCATCATTAGTAGCAGAGCCACCTAATCCTATATAAATTACTTTAGCACCGCGCTGTATCGCATCAAGCACTAATTGACCAGTACCATAAGTATTCATTTTCATAATATCACGATTATTAACAAGGGTTATTGCTGAAGCTTGAGCCATTTCAATAATAGCCTTATCACCATCAAAAATACCATAGCTTGCACGGATACTTCTAAAATCAGGGCTCTTTACCTTTGTTGTTATAACTTCACCTTGCAGTGAAGATATAACAGCCTTAAGAGTACCTTCGCCACCATCAGCCATAGGTAATTTTACAACTTCAACATCATTAAAAATAGCCTTTGCTTTTTCTTCAAGTATGTCGCAAATAATTGTGGCTTCTAAAGAGCCTTTAAAAGAATCAGGTGCAACTATTATTTTCATAATTCCTCCTTGATTATTTTTTAAGTTAGCACTATTATAGCATTACACTAAGAAAAATTAAAAACTAACTTCAAAGTAGAAGTTAGTCTTGTGTTTTAGAAATTTGGATTTTCAATAATTTCGCCTTGTTCCTCAATTGCACCAGTCCAAATGTCATTGTCAACCATCCATATTTTTAGACGTTCTGCATTAATTGGAGCATCATCACTCCACTGTAGTACTGATAAGATTTCTTGACTTTCATCAGGATGAGTAGCGATAGCTACAAAAGCAGGATAGTTATCGAATCCCCATTCAGCTTTTAGTCTACTAGGTGTCCACGCCTCAGTTGAATTTGTAATATCATAATATTCAAGAATATTTAACTCTTGTTGTCCTAATTCATCTAACAATGGGGGTACTACATATTCATTGATATAGGTACAATCAGGATTATCAACAGTACAGAAGAAATAGTAATTTGTTATTGATGTTTCCTCAACTTCCTCTGCTGCAACCTCAACTTCATCTTCAACCATTAACATGGCACTATCTTGTGAAGTTGACTCTTCAGCATTGATAATATTGTTAGCTACATTTCGAACTGCAGGCTGATCGTTATAAGCAAGTGCTGCTTGTGGTTCAAATGAGCGATAAATAACTAATGAAATACTACTTAACCAAAGTATTACTAAAAATGAAGTAACTATTTTTTTTAACATAGTCTTCCTCCTCATTTAGTTAGTTTATCAAAAAATGTTACTTTTTGCAAATTATTGAATTTAATAATGATTGTTTATATAAGTTTTGTTATAATAATAAGGAGGTGTTCAATGTGAAAAAAAAGATGATATCGGCTTTAATTACTGCATTTTTAATATTCACTATACTATTATTAATAGTTTTATTTATATCTAATTATTTCCTGGGTGTTTATTATAAAAATATAGCTGAAAATAATTTAATTCATGATAAACTAGTAACACAACTGGATGCGAAAGAAAGTGCTTTTTTAAATGAATACCATCTTACTGAAACTACGTATATTTCTTTAATCGATGAAGAATATATTTGGTATAATCAAGAAGTAGCTATTTTAGCACGCCGCGAAGAAGACAGTTATGATGAGCTTGCTATACGTCTACAGTGTGAGCAACTTTTAACAACAAATTGCGAAATCGAATACGGTTATTATAAAGAAAAACCAATGATCGTTATTGAAAATGAAGATAAAGAGATTCTTTTGGATTACGATACATTAGAAGTGATGCTAATTTATGAGAAAAAGGTGGTACAATAGCATGAAGAAGTGGTATGAGCATTCCTATATTAATAAAACAAATTGGATATTAGAAAATTATAATAATTTAAACTTAAGTGCTGAAGAAGGGGTATTAGCACTTATTATTAACCATGCAAATGAAAATGGACAATGTTTAAGTGTGGATAGTTTAGCTAATCGTACTGCTTTTAGTCAAGAAGTTGTAGATAAGGCTATTGCTATATTATGTGCTAAAAAATATTTAGTAATTATTGCTAAACCGCAAGGATTAGTGTTTGATTTAACAGGGTTATTTCAAAGTGATGTTGCTAAGAGTGAGAAGGCAGTTAATCAAGATATAATTGAATTATTTGAAAGTGAATTTAAGCGACCACTTACCTCTAATGAAATGATACAATTTAGTGAGTGGATTAAAATATATGATCGAAAACTTATAATCTATGCACTAAAAGAATCTAGTTTATATAAGAAAACAACAATACAGTACATTACTTCTATTTTGGATGAGTGGACTAAAAAAGGCTATACCGCACAAATGATTGAAAACGGTAAACATCATGGATTCTAATTATATTCTTGATACTCTTAAATTAAAATATCCGGATGCTAAATGCGAATTAAACTACAAGAATCCTTTTGAACTTACCATTGCAGTAGTGTTATCTGCGCAAACTACTGATGTTGCAGTGAATAAAGTTACAGTAGTTTTATTTGAAAAATTCCCTACTGCCAAGGCGCTAGCACAGGCTGATATTATAGAAGTTGAAGATTGTATACGTAGGTTAGGATTATACCGTAATAAGTCTAAAAATATCATTGCTTTAGCTCAAGGTATATGTGAGCATTATCAAGGTGAAGTTCCACAAACGATGAAAGAATTACTAACTTTAGCAGGGGTAGGTAGAAAAAGTGCCAATGTTATATTATCAGAATGTTTTAATGTTCCAACCATAGCTGTAGATACTCATGTAGAGCGTATTAGTAAAAGATTAGGATTTGCTTATAAGAAAGATGATGTATTAACAGTAGAGAAAAAGTTAATGCGAAAAATAGCTAAAAGTGAATGGAGTCAAGCACATCACTTATTTATCTTTTTTGGAAGATATCACTGTAAGGCTAAAAACCCACAGTGTACTACTTGTCCTTTTATTAGTTTTTGTAAGGAAAAAAATAAAAATACTCTTTAATAAAGTGGGTTCACTACATTAAAGAGTATTTTTTTACTATAATTTATTTAATCGATTATTCATCCAAGGTTCATTGAAACCTTCTTTTTTAGCTAATAAGTAATATTTTTTAGCGGTGTCTTGATTTTTCTTTTCTTCATAGTTATAGCCAATAAGTGCTAACATATACGGGGTCGTATACTGATGATTATTCTCTAAGTCATGAAGAATAGTAAGGGCATTATCATGTTCTTTAAGCATACCTAATGCATAAGCTAGCTGTAGTTTTACCCATAAGTTATCAGGATTTAATTCTACGGCTTTTCCATAATGAATTTTTGCTTCTTCATACTTACTTAATTCACTATAATTGTAACCTAATTCAATTGCAGTCCAAGCATCCATTTCTTCCGTTTTTAAATAAATTTCTAAATGTTTTAGTGCTTCTTCATTCTTAGTAGAGCGAGCTAAGTTCCATGCTAGTAAAGAATGTACTTTAGCTTCATTATAGTTATTATCTAAGCACCACTGTAGTTCTTTAATAGCAGAATCATGGTTTTTTAGTTCGCTTAAAGATTCGGCTAAGCGATAGTGAATCCAATAATCATTTCTTCCAGCTTTTCTTAGACGATACAAGTACTTTAAAGACTCAGTATATGCTTTCTTTAAATAACATAACCATGCTAAATCACTTTGGCACCAGTCTTCACTAAATTGCTTATCTTCTGCAGTTTTATAATACTGGTACGCTTTATCAATAAATTGATTATTTTCTTCAGAACTTTCAGCATCTATTCTAAGATAATTCCATCCTAATTGAGCATCTACCCAACCGTTGTCTTTATCTTGTTCTTGAAGCTTTAAATAATACTCAATAGCTTCCTTAAACTTATCATTAGCTCCATAATTCCATGCAATTTGTGACAGTACCCAGTTAGGATTATGATGCGTAGGTAGAGCAGTAAGATAACTTTCTACTGCTTTTTCATATTCACCTAATTCACTGTAGTTAGTACCTAGTTCAGCAAAAATCCATGCATCATCACGTCCAAGGGTTTGCGCCTTTAATAAATGAGGTAAAGCCTCTTTAGGACGTTGTTGTTGTCCAAGGATATATGCTAAATGGCTAAGCAGCCATATGGATTCACTGCTGTAATTTAAGCCTGCAGTGTATTTCTCTTCTGCTTCAGTAAACTTTTCCTGTGCTTCGAAAATTAAACCTTGATGATAAAGAGCCTCGGCACCTTCTTCAAGCGTACTAAGAATATTAAAAGCATCATCGTATTTTTTTTGTGCAGTAAAAATCTTACTAACTTCAAAGCGTGCATATTGATTAGTAGGATCCATCGCTAATGCTAGGTTATAACAAGCTAAAGCTTCATCTAAATTTCCTAGATTGTGATTACAAAGTGCTTTTTCATTAATAAACCAATCATCTTCTTTATACCAACTAGCCGGTAGTGAATTTAATAATGCTAATTCTTCTTCAAATTTAGCTAATCGAGATAATATATAACATTTTTCACGATAAACCCAAGCATCGTTTAATCCATAATCTAATGCCTTATCAATAGAATCTAATGCGAAATCTACTTTGTTTAAACGATTATAACAGACAGCTAATTGGGCATGTGACCAGGCATCAAATTGATCTAACATTAATCCTTCTTCAAAATTTTCAAGAGCTTCTTGAAAGCGATGTAAGCGAATATAAGTCCATGCGATTTCTCTGAATATCCAAGCATCATCACGACCCATTTCAATAGCTGTTTTAAGCGATTCTAAAGCTTCATCATAAAATTCAAGTTTATTATAAATCCATCCTAATTGTGAATGTATCCAAGTGTTATTCATTCCCATAGATTTAGCAGTTGCTAAATTTAATAAACCTTCTTTATAATTTTCTAAACAACCTTGTAGCCAACCTTTTTCACTATAATACCAAGCTTCATCCATAATGGACAGCTGATTATCTTCTAATAAGTCTAAGGCATCTTGATAACGCTCTTCTTGTATTAACATTTCTATTTCTTTTTCAACAGTCATATCTTCACCTCTGTACTATATATTAACAAGTTTTATGTTTTAGCACAATAAATATAACTTGAATAGTGATAAAAAAACCACTTAGCACTCCATGAATTCATGAAATGTTAAGTGGTAGATAAAATTAGTTATTCTGCACTAGTAGTATTAGTAGGTGTAGTTACATCACCATCAACTGGAGTATCCGAGGATGGTGTTGTACTTGTAGTACTTGTGGTAGTTGTACTAGTGCTAGTAGTAGGAGTTGTAGTAGGACTAGCTACAAAGATAGTGTACTTAATTACTTGGTATGGTAATTGGCTTTGTTTTAGTGGCACATCAAATTCAAGAGGTTTTCCTCCAGGAACCCAAGCATCATTAAAGTAAATTTCATTGGTACCAGCTTTACTATCATTAACAACTTCTGTAAAGCCACCATTACTTAAGCCATAAGTTTTAATCCACTCTTCTATTTCTTCTTTAGTAGCATCATCATCAGGGATAACAAGAACAACATCTTCATCAGCTACCTTGATTTCACCACTACATACTTGATTACTGCTGTTACCTAAATATTCATAAGCATAGTAGCCACATACTTTAATAGTGCTACCTGGCTCTAATTTAATAGTAGCTTCAGCATCAGGAGAGCCACTGTCTACTTGTTGCACTGTGGCATTGTTTACTAAGATATCAGCGCGATAGCGAATAGGTCCAAATACCCAAGTCCAATCAAATAATCTAGTTCCTATAGCACTAATCCATGTGCCATTAAATTCAATTCCAAAGTCATACGTTGCTTCTGCTATAGCAGTTTTTCCTTCTTCAGGATAGGGTGTCCAATTCATAGTAATTTTACCACTACTGTCAGCTTGAGCATTAAATGATTCAAGATTTAATACAGTTACATCTTGTGGAGCAACTAAAGTATAGAAATCTTCATTAATTTTACCAGTAGTAATTAATTCTTCAGGCATACCCTCAAGCGGACTAGCATAAGGGAATGTACCTAAAATATGAGTAATATCTTTAATGCTACTTGGGCGAGCTACTCCTTGAGGAGCTTCATCAGGATGTAGTGCATCTAGCATTACTGAAGAAATATTACCTGTTAAATTTAATCGTGATTTAGAAGAAGTCCAATAGTTTTCACTATCTGCTTTTTCATAACCAACCCACACTGAGGTTGTATATTCTGTCGTACTACTAATCATCCATTTATCTTTAGAATTACCCACTGGAACTCCAAATTGTGCTGCTTCTTCACCCCAGTTAGTAGTACCAGTTTTAGCATATACAGGATAGCCACGCTCTAATATTTGCATGTAGTTACCATAAGGTCCATATATATTTGAATAAAGTAGCTCACTTACAAGGTAAGCTGTTTCTTCGCTTACTACAGGTGTTTCAGCATAATTAGCAACATAAGGAGTAGTGCCATCATCAAATTCAATACGGGTTACCGTATGTGGTGTAATGTAATTACCTTGATTCATCATTACTGCCTGTGCACCAGCTAACTCAACAGCATTAGCTTCAAAAGTTGATCCACCAATCGCATAACCAATGTCAAAGCTTTCATCGCTAACACGACTAAATCCTAGTGCTTGAAGATGATCAACTACACGACTTCTTCCATTGTTTAAATTAGCAATAACTTCATCTAAAGTTATTAAAGCTGGGGTATTCATGGAAGTACCTACAGCATCTAATAAGCGCATTTCACCATTATAGATATTATTGTAGTTTTTAACTACTTTATCAGTACCAGCATAAACATAAGGTCTATCTAATACAACATGACTTGTAGACCATCCAAGATGTTCAAAAGCAAGCGCATAAGAAAGTAGTGGTTTTACACTAGATCCTGGTTGATTGTATTGATCAGTGGCATGATTTAATAAAAGGCTTCCGCCATCGGCATAGTTTCTTCCGCCACCAATGGCTACAATTTCACCTGTATGATTATTCATTGATACAATAGCTATTTCCATAGCATCATCAGGGAATTGAACATTTTCTATTTCTCCTGCTTGAATTTGATCAGCAGTAGTTTGTACATCAATGTCCATAGCAGTATAGATTTGCATTGGAACACTTGTTGGATCTTTTCCAGTCAACTGTTTTACTTCTTCAACCACAACATCAATATAACTTTGATAAGGATCACCATCTCCAGCTCCACGATTACTAGAACTATCTACCAGCTGATCTTCAATGTTGATAGCCATCGCTAATTCAGCTTCTAGCTCTGTAATATAGCCGTGTCTTACCATTAAATTTAATACAGTGTTTCTTCTATCAGTTGCATAATCTAAGTTACTTAAGGGATTATAGCGTGATGGTGCATTGACAATACCTGCTAATAAGGCACTTTCTGATAAAGTTAACTGTGTAACATCTTTACCAAAGTAAAATTGAGAAGCTTCTTGTACTCCACGAATATTACCAGTACCACCAAAATTAATCTTATTAAGATAGTATTCTAAGATTTTTTCTTTACTAGTTTGACTTTCAAGCTCCATAGCCATAAAGATTTCTTGAACTTTTTGTTCAATATCATTAGAACCATAGCCTTCTTCACTCATGAAAAAAGAGTTATCAATGAGCTGCATTGTTAAGGTAGACCCCCCTTGACTAAAGGTAATTCTTCCATTTTTTATAGTAGCGGCTACATTTTCCATCATAGCACGAACAAATCTACTAATATCAAAACCATTATGTTCAAAGTAGCGGCTATCTTCTATCGATACAAAAGCATCTACTAATGAAGCTGGTAAATCTTCATAAGCAACATTAGTACGTATTTGATAACCAATTTCTGCAATTAAAGTGCCTTCGCTATCATAAATCTGTGAAGATTCAGGACTTTCAAAGTTTTCTACAGACATTACGGGTGCATTACTTACCATCGCATTTACAATAAAGACACCAGCAATACATACTAGTAATCCACTAACTGCAATAAAACCAACTACAGCTAGTAAGATATTCTTCTTATTTAGTTTTACTTTCTTTTTCTTTGTTTTTACTGTCTTATTTTGACTCATTGTTTTTTCCTCCTTTGAAGTGAAGTTGTTCAATTACTTGAATATAATTTATAGGTGGTGTTAAAGAATAGGGTATTAGATAAGCATGTTCCTTAAACCACGAATACGGAATAGAGCGTTTTTTTAAATCTTGATAACAGGTGATAAATTTAGTAGCTTCAACATAATAAGTTTCATTATAATTATTAAAGCGAATTAAGATAAAAGCGATAGCCCCATGATTTAAAACCTTAGTTAAGTGTTCAATTTGATGGGGATGCATACTAGAAAAGGGGAAAGAAGTTTTACTGTTGGTTTCTTTAGCTTCAAAATCAATATAACGTCCTTTGTAGATACCGTTATAATCGGTAGTACTAGGTGTTTTGAAATAAGCTTCATCAATTTTAGCAGCACTTCTTTTAGGGTAATCTACATGTACCACTTGAACAGGGGTGGGTTTTTTATAAATAATGGCTTTATCAATGTCTATAAAGTATTGATTACTTATGTTAATTTCATACTCTAGACTCATTCCACGCTGCCCAGTTGATTTTGTTGTGCTAAGATTACTTACCTTTTTTCCATTAGGATACTTTATCATTTTTATTCACCTTTAATTATTATAACCAATAAATGCATACTTTGCACTATTTTCATCAGGAATTGTTTTAGTTTTATACAAGAGATAAGGATTTTAAGTAAGCCATGCTATACTAAAGGTATAATTAGGAGGTAACTTTATGGATGTAATGCTACTAGAGTGGATTAATGTTAACTTCAGTAATCCTATTGTGTTAAGTATTTTCTATGGTATTACACGTCTAGGTGATTTAGGGTTTATTTGGCTTATAGGTGCTAGTTATTTGAAATTTATAAAGAAGCAACCTAAACAAGCATATCTAGTTTTAATAAGTTTAATAATCACTACCATAATTGTAGAACTATTATTAAAAGAAGTAGTCCAAAGACCACGTCCCTTTATAACACATGAAATGATTGAATCTTATTTTATAAGTCCTAGTGGTTATAGTTTTCCATCAGGGCATGCAGCCAGTAGTTTTGCAGCATCAGTAATGCTTTATCTAACTAAGTACAAGTACAGTAAACTAGCTTTAGTATTAGCAAGTTTAATCGCTTTTTCAAGACTAGTACTTCAAGTACATTATCCAAGTGATGTACTCTTTGGAATGATAGTAGGAAGTAGTGTTGCCTATCTTGTGTACTGGGGTTATAAGAAATATAGGAAATAGACTTGGTATTGTTGTATAAATACTAAAAAAAGATAAATTTATTATATTCAAAATCTAAAATATTAAATTGTTCATCCTTATAATGGTTAGTATTGTAAAGATTTTTTTAATTTGTAGTGCATTCATGCTAAAAGTATTGTTTTTTGAACACATTTTTTTAAAACGCATTCTATTTATTTCATATAGTAATATTTGTAATAAAAACCTATCAATTACTATTGTTTTATAAATATTTATGATATAAAGAAGTTATGGAATATTAAATAGAATGTAGTTGCTTTAAGGTAAATGAATAGTGGATAACCAGATGAAATTGGAGGGTATATAATGGAGAATAGAAACTATGAAATTTGGACAGAATTTTATCAAGAATTTGCAAACAAACTACTTACATACAAAGATAATCGGACAGAATTAATTGAAATTATAAGACAAGTGTATATTGATACTGGAATAAAGTTACCTACACTTGAAACAGACAATAAGATTGTTGATATCGATCCTTTTACTGTATATGGATTATTTAATAAGGGGATAACAAATCAAAACAGAACAGTAATATTAACGGCTTTTGCGAAAATATTTGATATTTCACTTGAAGTTCCTACTGCATTTGATGGAGTACCAGTACTTAATAATTTATCTGCTACTTTTTATTGGTTTAATACCGGCAGGGGATCTAATGATATACAAAATTTATGGAATGTATTTGAAAGTGCTATTGATTATGCAGATAGTCCTGATAATGAAAAAAGAAATAAACTGACCGAGCATTTTGATATTGTTTTAGCTCAAAGAGGTGTTAAATGGAATTTGACTTTTGGTTTATATTGGATTAGACCGTATAGTTATATTAATCTGGATATTTTATGCAGAAATTTCTTATTATCCCAAAATGATAAATTCCCTGATGTTTTAACACTGTGTCCAAAATTGGATAATGATATAGTTCCCAAGGGCAAACAGTATATTGAACTGTCTGAGTATGTTAAAAATAATATAGAAAAAAAAGATTTTACATTTAAAAATCTTCCTGAGATGGCATATTTATCTTGGATAACTAAACCAATTAATGTTGGTGGTGGAAAAAACGAAAAAATTTCAAAAGCGAATTTTCTTAAATGGTTTGCTCCTTTGATACAGGCATTAAAAGATTTAGGTGGTTCTGCAACTGCTAGAGAAGTGATAAATAAAATTGCCGAAAATGAACAACTAAATGAAGAAATATTAAATGAAACACGCGGTAAAAACAACCTTAAAAAATTTGACAATAATGTGCAGTGGGCAAGAAATTATCTAAGTTATGCTGGAATTATCGATAAGAGTAAGCGAGGAGTATGGACACTTACTGAACAAGGAAAACAAATAGTTATGACGGATGAGCTTGCAAGTCAAATTTTCCGTAAAAAATGGTGGATAGAAACAGAGGGTTCACCAGTTGATACAACATATAAAAAAAGATATTGGATTTATGCAGCAGGACCAAATGCAATAAAATGGGAAGAATTTTATAACCAAGGCATAATGGGTGTTGGTTGGGATGATTTAGGTGATTTTGAAGAATATAGTTCTAAAGAAGATATAAAACTGGAAATGCAAAGTAAGTATGAGGATGATAGGTCATATAAAAATGATTCTCTTGCTGTATGGCAATTTACAAATGAAATCCAAATAGGTGATGTTGTTTATTCTAAAAAAGGCTTAAATGGAATTCTTGGACGTGGTATTGTTGAATCTGATTATATCTATGATGAAAATAGAAAAGAATTTAAAAGCATTCGTAAAGTTAAGTGGACTCATAAAGGAGAATTTATAGCACCACACCAATCAGTACAGAAAACATTAACTGATTTAACCCAGTACACTGAATATGTGTCAGAGTTAGAAGCGTTATTTTTGGATGACGAAGAAATTATTGTTGAAGAGGCGATAACTTATCCTAAATATTCAAAAGAAGATTTTTTATCACAAGTGTATATGAGTGATGAAAGTTATGAAACCTTAACTACACTTTTAAGTAGAAAGAAGAATATTATTTTACAAGGTGCTCCAGGAGTTGGAAAGACCTTTGCGGCAAAGCGACTTGCATACGCAATCATGGAAGAGCGTGACACAAGTCGAGTTGAAATGATACAGTTTCATCAAAGCTATGCTTATGAAGATTTTATTATGGGATATCGTCCAGATAATGAGGGATTTAAACTTGTTTATGGAGCATTTTATAAATTCTGTAAGAAGGCACAAGACGATAATGAACGTGATTATTTCTTTATTATTGATGAAATAAATCGCGGTAATTTATCTAAAATTTTTGGTGAATTATTTATGTTGATCGAACATGATAAGCGTGATGAACGTAATTCTATGCGTCTTCTTTATGCAGATGAGCAATTTTATATTCCATCGAATGTCTATATTATTGGGATGATGAATACTGCAGATAGAAGTCTAGCAATGCTAGATTATGCGCTTCGACGCCGTTTTGCATTTTTTGAAATGAGCCCAGCTTTTAATAGTGATGGATTTAAGATGTATCAAGAAAATATAGCGAACACGAAGTTGGATAGACTTATTGAGGTTATTAAACAGCTAAATTATGCGATTAAAGAAGATATTAGCTTAGGTGCAGGATTTAGAATAGGTCACAGTTATTTTATAAAAGCAGATAGTGATGTAGTTGATGATAGTTGGTTAGAAACAGTCGTAAATTATGAAATTGTTCCATTACTACAGGAATATTGGTTTGATGAAGCAAGCAAAGTGGATGAATGGATAACTAAATTACGAGTGGCACTATCATGATTATTGATAAAGGCATTAAAATTCAAAATATTTACTACATGCTAACTTATGCTTTTTCACATCTTAAAAGTGATGGTTATGAACAATTAGCAAGTGAAGACTTTGAAAACACAGCTGATTTATTATCAGCAATTTTAGCTAAAGGCATTGCACTAGAGATTAAAAGAGGACTTGGAAAAGAATATCTTTCAGTAAATGATTCGTTATCTACACTAAGAGGGAAAATAGATATCACACAATCGATTAAGGGGCAAACTATACTCAAAAAACAGCTTATATGTGACTATGATGAGTTTTCAATTAATACGAAGCTTAATCAAATTTTAAAGACAGCAGTTCAATTATTGCTTCGAGAAAAAATCAATGAAGATATAAAAAAAGAACTAAAAAGATTGATAATGTATTTTAAGGAAGTAGATATCTTAAATCCCTATACTATTAATTGGAATATTCGTTTTCACCGTAATAATCAAAGCTATCAAATGCTGATTTCAATTTGTTATTTAGTTATAAATGGACTACTGCAAAAAGATGAAAAAGGCGATATGAAAATGGAAAAATTTCTTGATGAGCAAAGCATGCATAGACTTTATGAAAAGTTCATTTTAGAGTATTATAAAAAACATTTTCCACAATTAAACGTTTCACCATCACGAATACCTTGGCAAGTAGAAGATAACAGTTTATATTTAGAATTTTTACCTATAATGCAATCCGATATTTTAATTACAACTAAAACAGAACCAATAAAAACACTTATTATTGATGCCAAATATTATACTAAATCTATGCAAACCCATTATGAAAAGAAGACTTTTCATTCAAATAACTTATATCAAATTTTTACATACGTTAAAAATGCCGATGCTAAAAAATATGGAGAAATTTCGGGTATGCTTTTATATGCTAAAACAAATGAGGAAATTACACCAAGCGCAGAGTTTAATATGAGTGGTAATAGAATTAAGGTTCAAAGTTTAGATTTGAATAAAGAGTTTCATGATATTCGCAATCAATTAGAAAGCATAGTATATGAGGAACTAAAAATATGAAAAAATATGATATACCTATAACTAAAGAAAATATATTAAGTACTTATGAAGATGATTTACTTAAGCGTAATGAGTATCTTTACGACTTTATTAAACTGCTGCTTTCAACTAATGAGAACTTTTCCATTGCAGTTGACGGCGCTTGGGGTTCTGGAAAAACTTTTTTCATAAAGCAACTTGAAATGCTTCTAAGTGTTACAAATCCCCACATTAACAGTGAATATTCAGAAGAGAGGGTTGCTATTTTGAAAAGTATGGGAAATAATATTAAAGAAGATTTACAAAAGGCTTTATTAATTCCAGTGTATTATGATGCATGGAAAAATGATAGTGATGAAGATCCAGTGCTTTCAATAATATACAATATCATTAATACTCTAAGTGTAGATGTCTCTTTAAAAGAAAAAAAAATTGAAGTAAATAACTTAATTTCAGAGATTATAAAAGTATTTATTAATTTCGATCTAGAAAATATTAGTGTAAAGGAAGATATATTAGCTGAAATTACTTTAAGAAAGGATGCTGAAGAAAAAATCAAGCAATTTCTTAACAGATTAATTCCTGAAAGAGGTAATAAAATTATAATGCTAATAGATGAACTTGATAGGTGTCGTCCAAACTATGCAGTAAAAATGTTAGAGCGAATTAAACATTATTTCGCAAACGATAATATTATTTTTGTGTTTTCAGTAAATACATCTGAGCTTCAACACACGATTAGTAATGTATATGGTACAGGTTTTGATAGTGGTAGATATTTAGATAGATTTTTTGATTTTAGAGTTTCCTTACCGTCAATAGATATAGAAAATTATATATTACCTTACACTAAAGATATTATGATTTTTGATGTATTAAATATTATAACTAATACTTTAAACTTACAAATGCGTGAACTGTGTAGATATAGAAGTAGTATCAATCTTTTAAATGAAACAATGAAAAAACATGGTTATCCTGATAGTGATGATCCTGCAATGATTTTTATTAATTGTTTTCTTTTACCAATTGCATATATTTATAAATTAATAGATATGAATATATATCGGCAGTTTATTAGAGGTGAAAATCATACATTATTGATAGAGATTTTAATGAATAGCGGAAAATTTGTAAGTTTTAAAAATAAATATATGTTAAAGAACAATGAATCCTTTTCAGAAGATGATTTAAATCAAGAATATGTAAATTTAAAAGAAAGAACAATCGGAATGTATCAATTCATTTGCAAAACAGCTCCTTCTAGTTATCCAGATAAAACTTTTGGTGAAATACGGATTCAAGGAAAGCATATTGAATATTTTAATAGAATGCTTACTGAATTAAAATTATTTTAGAGATAGTTTAAGTTGTAAATCCTTTATAAATTTTTTGTTACAATTTCTAGATTGTTCGACATGGTCTATTATAGTAATACAAAAAATACACCCAATCCCCTTAGAAAGTGGTAAAATAAAACACATAGGAAGAGAGGGAACACTATGGAATTTGATTTAAATAAACGTCACTGTTTTTTCTTTAATGAAATAAGTAAGATACCTCATGGATCTTATAATGAAAAAGAGCTAAGTGACTATATCGTAGATTTTGCTAAAAAACATAATTTAGCTTATAAACAAGATGAACTTTACAATGTGATTGTTTATAAGCCAGGAAGTAAGGGGTTAGAAGAAGCACCAGCTTTAATGCTTCAAGCACATATTGATATGGTGGCAGAGAAAAATAAAGATTGTGACCATGACTTTATGAAAGATCCATTAAAGTTAGTTGTAAAAGAGGGTTGGCTACATGCTGAGGGTACAACACTGGGTGCAGATGATGGCCATGGTGTTGCGTATATGCTTGCGATATTAGAAGATAAGACCCTAGTTCATCCACCACTGGAGTGTGTGTTTACAGCACTTGAAGAGGTAGGATTACTTGGTGCTATTAATATTACTACGGATTGGATTAAGTCTCATAGAATGATTTCTCTTGATGGTGGAGGAGAATGTAGCACGTTGTTAAGTAATGCTGGTGGATGTCGTGCTAATGTTCATTTTCCTGTTGTTAAAGAGGCAAACGAGTGGCCTACGTATCGCTTAGAAGTGCGTGGATTACTAGGAGGACACTCTGGTGGCAACATCGATAAAGAGCGCGGTAATGCCAATGTATTGGCTGTACGAGCTATTAAAGAATTGATGTTAAAGAAGATCAATGTTCGTCTTGTAGAAGTACAAGGTGGCTTAAAAGTAAATGCAATTCCAAGAGAGGCTGATATTGTGTTTACAACTGATAGTGATGAAGTGATGCTTAATCAAATAATACTTGCTACTTTAAATACGTATAAGATTGAGTTAGAACATAGTGATTCTGGAATTGATTTAAAGCTTATGCAAGAAGAAAAAGCTATTACTGCACTGTCTTTAAAGAATAGTACTGATTTGATTAATTTGATTTATTTACTTCCTAATGGATTTAGACATCGTTCGATGGCTATTAATGGACTTACTTTAACTTCTTTAAATTTAGGAGTATTAAGTACAGAAGAAAAAGAAGTTGTTCTTCATTATTCTTTACGTAGTGCTATTGATAGTGGTATTGATTATTTGTTAAACATTATTCAAACACAAGCAGAGTTGTTTAACTGTAGTGTAAGTATTAGTTCACGCTATCCAGGATGGAATTATAAAGTGAAGTCTTCTATGCGTGATACTTTAGCTAAAGTGGTTAAAGATAGTTATAATGTTGAGTTAGAATTAAAGGCAACACATGGGGGAACAGAGTGTGGTATCTTCAGTGTTCTTTATCCTGATTTTGATATTATTGCAATGGGACCAGAAACTGAGCATGTTCATACTCCAGATGAGCGCTTAAATCTAGCTTCCTTTGATCGCGTATATAAGTTATTAACTACTGTAATTAGTGAATGTAAGTAAAGAGGTGAAATACGATGAATGAAATAAAATGTCCTAACTGTAACGAAGTCTTTACTGTAGATGAATCAGGATATATTGCTATTGTGGGACAAGTTAGAGATGCTGAGTTTCAAAAAGAATTAAGTCAGCGAGAAGAACTCTTAAAAGCAACTAAAGAAAAAGAAGTACAATTGGTTAAAAAAGAAGCTGAATTTAACTTAGAGAGTAGTCTTGTACAGTCTAATCAAGAGATTGAAAGGCTTAAGGCTATTATTGAAGCATCTAAACAAGAAAAAGCAAGTGAATTAAAAATAGTAGAGGCAGATGCAAAGCTTAAGCTGGAACAAAGTTTATCTGAGTCTAGTTTAGAGATTGAGCGCTTAAAGGGTGAACTTGAAAAAGCTAGTGCGGAGAAAATGCTTGCGGTTAATGAAGCGTCTTCAAAAGGAAAAGCGATGCTTGCGGATAAGGAACAAGAAATAATGAAATTAAAGCTTGAAGCTGAGAGTGTTGAATCAGCTACAAAGCTAAAAATTAAGGTTCTTGAAGAAGCTTATAAGGGAAAATTATCAGAGAAAGAGGAACAAATTAGTTTTTATAAAGATTTAAAGGCAAAACAATCTACTAAAATGCTTGGAGAAACTTTAGAACAGCATTGTGAAATAGCATTTAATCAATTACGTCCTACTGGTTTTCAAAATGCTTATTTTGAAAAAGATAATGATGCTAGTAGTGGTAGCAAAGGTGATTATATTTTTAAAGAAGCTACAAGTAATGGTGTAGAATTTATTTCGATTATGTTTGAGATGAAAAATGAAATGGATACTACAGCTACAAAAAAGAAAAATGAAGATTTTCTAAAAGAACTTGATAAAGACAGGAAAGAAAAAAAATGTGAGTATGCAGTGTTAGTGTCTTTACTTGAGGCCGATAATGAATACTATAATAGTGGTATAGTGGATGTTTCTCATAAATATCCTAAGATGTATGTCATACGACCACAGTTTTTTATACCGATGATCACTTTACTTCGTAATGCTGCCATCAATTCAGCGCAGTATCGTGAACAATTAGTGGAGATACAAAATCAGAATATTGATATCTCTAATTTTGAAGATCAGATGTTGGCATTTAAAGATAGTTTTGGAAAAAATGTACAGTGGGCTAGTGAGCGTTTTTCAGCAGCAATTAAAAATATTGACGATACTATTAAGTTACTTCAAAAAATGAGGGATAATTTAACAATGTCAGAAAAACATTTAAATACTGCTAATAATAAGGCACAGGATTTGACTATTAAAAAATTGACTAAAGGTAATCCTACAATGAGTGCAAAGTTTAAAGAGTTAGAAGATGTAGCTAAAAAGTAAAATTAAATAAAAAAAATGAAACCAAAGATTGTATTCTTTGGTTTTCTTAGTTAAAATTGTATTTGAGGTGAAATCATGGCAGATAAAATTATCGTATTAGACTTTGGAAGTCAATACAATCAGTTAATCGCAAGACGTATTCGTGAATTTGGAGTGTATAGTGAATTACATCCTAATACGATTACTTTTGAAGAAATTTGTGCACTTAAAGATGTAAAGGGTATTATTTTTAGTGGAGGTCCTAATAGTGTTTATGAGGACAATGCTTTTAAATGTGATCCTGCTATCTTTAGTGGCGGTATTCCAATTTTAGGAATTTGTTATGGAATGCAGATAATACACTATATGAATGGTGGCGAAGTTAAAGGGTGTGATAGTAAAGAGTATGGACGTACTGAAATTACTATTCAACATGATTCTTTATTATTTAAAGGATTACCTAAGAAACAAACTGTTTGGATGAGCCATGGTGATCAAGTATCTAAATTAGCAAGTGGTTATACTACAGATGCTTCTAGTGCTACTTGTGAGTTTGCAGCAACAAGTAATAAAGAGAAAAACATTTACACAGTACAGTTTCATCCAGAGGTACAACATAGTGAATATGGTAATGAACTATTAAAAAACTTTGTGTTTGAAATTTGTAAAGCTAATAATAATTGGTCAATGCAAAGTTTTATTGATATGCAGGTTGAACAAATTCGTCAACAAGTAGGAAATGATAAAGTATTATTAGCACTAAGTGGTGGTGTAGATAGTTCAGTAGTAGCTGCATTACTAAATAAGGCTATTGGAAAACAGCTTTATTGTATGTTTATTGATCATGGCTTACTTAGAAAAGATGAAGGTGATGCTGTTGAAGAGATGTTTTCAAAGCATATGAATATTAATTTAACAAGAGTCAATGCTAAAGAACGTTTTCTTGATAAGTTAAAAGGAGTAAGTGATCCTGAAGAAAAACGTAAGATTATTGGAAATGAGTTTGTGTATACTTTTGATGAAGAAGTAAAGAAATTAGTTGCTGGTGAAGAAATTAAATGGTTAGCACAAGGAACACTGTATACAGATGTTATTGAAAGTGGTAC
>CAYJJG010000004.1:0-119346 GCA_964370435.1 uncultured Holdemania sp. | reverse complement strand
ACACATATACTGATTAATCTAATTATTTAGTTAAAATAGCTAACGAGTAGGCTTGAATTTTAACTTCATTCACTCTTTCTTCTGTTCTTGTTTGATTATTAAATATACACCAATAATCTGTGACTGATTTTATTTTTTCGTCATCACAGACATTTACAATTATTGCTAATTCATTAATATTATCTAAACCATTTAAATCAATAAAATGATAAATCAATAAACCGTTATCAAAACTCACTCTAATATGTTTTCGACATTCTTCTAAGCTTTCTAATCGTAGCGCTTGATAATGTTTCCTAATCGCAATTAACTCTTTGGTATAAGTAATGACCTCTTTATATTTAATACTTCTTGGCCAATCAATTTGGTTTATTTCGTCACTCATATTATAGGTATTATCATGACCATTTTTAGTTCTACAAAACTCTTGGCCCGCATGAATAAATGGTATTCCTGGAGCCAATAAAACTAAAGCATTACATAGTTTTTGGCGTTTAATAATTATCTCTTGTGACTCATTAGCTAAACATCCAGTTAATTTATCCCATAATGAGAGATTATCGTGGCATTCAACATAATTAATTGAATTTTTAGGATGCTTAAAACAATAGGCTCCCTCATCAAATTCACGATCACCCAAAATAAATTTCATTTCTTTTTGTAGATGTAGATTACCACTTAAATAACCACCATGATTTAAAGGATCATTTTTACCTTTTAAAACATCTCTGAACACATCATTAAAAAAAGCAATTTGTGGCATCTGTTCACTATTTTTAATACATGCCTTTTCTTGTTCTATCAAAGCGGTCGGCATATCCCATCCTTCACCATAAATTAATGCATTAGGGTTTATTTTTTTCACTTTTTCTACAAGCTCATTTACTGTTTCAACATCTAAAATACCCATTAAATCAAACCTAAAACCATCTACTTTATACCTATTTACAAAAAACAAACATGTATCTACAATAAACTTTTTGACCATTTTTCGCTTTGATTCAATATCGTTACCACAAAATGTTCCATTAGAAAAAGAATAGTCCGGTCGCATTCTGAAATAATAATATGGAACACAAGAATTAAATGCTGATAAGCGAGCATCATAATGGTGGTTAAAGACAACATCCATAATTACGCCAATGTGTTCTTGATGAAAAGAATCTACCAATTGTAGAAATTCATTACAACGTACTACACCATTGTTACTATCACTGCTATAGCTTCCCTCTAAACTACGGTATTGAAGAGGATCATAGCCCCAATTATAAAGTAACTGTGGATTACTTTCTTCAACTGTTGCAAAATCACATACCGGTAATAATTGTACATGGCTAATGCCTAAGTCTTTTATATAATCAAATCCCGTTAAATTTTTTTCAAATAGTGATCCTTTTTCTCTTAAGGCATTGAATGTACCTTTTTCTTTAGTTCCACTAGCCGATGAAATAGTCATATCTCTTATAGATACTTCATATATAATCGCATCAGTAGCTTTACTACATTCTACATAACTAAATTTAGGTTTATTACATTGCTCAAAATCAATTACGACACTATGCTTAGCATTAGTATCTGAAGAAAAGGCATATGGATCAATCGTTTGATTCCAATCACCATTAACATATACTTGATATACATAGCGAGTTTGATGGAGGTTTTTAGCTATACTGCACCAATATACACCTTCTTTACTACGCTTCATACTAACATAATGTGTTTGATTTTCTTCTGTATAAAGTAGATTTACCTTAGTAGCTGTTGGAGCCCAACATTTAAAGGTAGTTTCATCATTAAAAACACGCGCTCCTAAATCATCTTTATCATAGTAAAATTCTTCATCAAATTGTTGACTTAAAACTAAACCACGAATAAACAGTGGTGCACGATATCCTTGATTTACTACAACCTCATAATTTTTCGCAAGGTTACAAGGTGTAGATAATATCAAAGTATAACTCCATGAATTTTGTTTCTTTATTTTTTCTTCAATTACATTTTCTATTATTTCAAAATTTTCATCAATGACAGTAAAAAAATCACATTGTCCTTGATAATATTCATTACTTACTTCTACAGTAATGCGTAAATAATCATCTAAATAAGCTTCAACACTAAACATTTTATCACCTTTTATTTCTTTGTACTATTTTCTTTTGAAAGTGGCTTAATATTCCAAATCTCATTCGCATATTCTTTAATAGTGCGATCAGACGAGAAATATCCGCTTTTAGCAATATTTATCAACATCATCTTAGCCCACTGACTACGATTTAGATAACGTCGTTCTACTTCTTCTTGCGCCTTTATATAGCTATTCCAGTCAGCAAGTAATAAATACTCATCGTTTTTAACTAATAATTCTTCAACTATTTCTTTAAATTCTTGTGTATTATTAGACCACGTTTTATCAGATAAAGAATCAATCACTTTTTTAAGATTAGCATCACTAGTATACCACTGCCATGCATTATACGATTTCTTTATTTTTTTAACTTCTACATCAGTTAAACCAAAAATTACACAGTTTTCAATACCTGCCTGTTCCACTATTTCTACATTTGCACCATCCATAGTTCCTAGTGTTAAAGCCCCATTCATCATAAACTTCATATTGCCTGTTCCTGATGCTTCTTTTCCTGCAGTAGAAATTTGCTCAGATACATCAGCAGCATTCATCAGTATTTCTGCAACACTAACACGATAATTAGGAATAAATACCACTTTAATAAATTTATTAATTTGAGCATCGTTATTTACAACATCTCCAACGCTATTAATTAATTTAATTACTTTTTTAGCGAAAGAATATGAAGGTGCTGCTTTAGCAGCAAAGATAAAAGTACGTGGAACAATTTTAAAATCGGAATCTTCTTTTAATCGCTGATACAAATAAATAACATGGAGAATATTTAATAACTGGCGCTTATATGCATGAAGTCGCTTAGCTTGTACATCGAAAATACTGTGCACATCGATCTCAATGTTGCATTCTTTCTTAATGAAATCAGCTAATATTTGCTTGCGCTCTTGTTTAATCGCTAAGAAGCGATTCTGCGTTTCTTCCTCTTCTACAAACTGCATTAAATCATTGAGCTTGGTCATATCTTGTTCAAAATCTTTACCTATCAAATCATGTAGAAAAGTTCTTAATTGAGGATTAGAATAAAGTAGCCAACGACGATGAGTTATCCCATTGGTTTTATTATTAAAGCGCTCTGGATGCAGTAACATAAAATCTTTAAACACTTCTTCTTTTAATATTTTAGTATGCAGTGCAGCTACACCGTTTACACTATGAGATCCCACTATTGCTAAATTAGCCATGTGCACTTGTCCATGCTTAATAATACTAACTCGCTCCACAATGTTAGCATCTTCTAATTTGCTCATAACACTTTCTTTAAAGCGACGATCGATTTCGCTAATAATCATCCATATTCTAGGTAGCAATACTTGAATAAATGAAACTGGCCATTTTTCAAGTGCTTCTTGTAGTACTGTATGATTCGTATAAGCCATTACTTTTGTAGTTAGTCCCCAAGCTTTATCCCAAGTATAGTAGTATTCATCCATCAATATTCTCATAAATTCTGGTATACAAAGTACAGGATGAGTATCATTCAGTTGTATTGCAATTTTATCTGCAATATTATCTAAACTTGGATATACTCTTAAATGTGCTTTTATAATGCTTGTTAAACCTGCAGAAACAAAGAAATATTGTTGTTTAAGACGAAGTAATTTACCTGCATCATCTGAATCATCAGGATAAACATTTAAACAAATTTCTTCTAATTCCTGTAAGTATTGGCGAAAATCTTTATTTTTAGGAAGGATATCACTTGCTTCTGCACTCCATAATCGAAGTGTATTAGTTCGATCACTTGCCCTTCCTACAATAGGCATGTCATAAGGAACTGCACGAATATGTTCACAATCTACTTGTCTAAATAAGGCATTGCCTTCTTCATTCACATACATTTCAACACTACCATAAAATTTCACATCAACAGCATGTTTAGGTTTACGAATTTCCCACACATTACCTAATTTAAGCCACTGATCTGGCACTTCCACTTGGTAGCCATTTTCAATTTTTTGTTTAAATAATCCATATTGATATCTTAAACATATTCCATTACCAGGAAGTTCTAATGATGCTAAAGAATCTAAGAAGCAAGCAGCTAGACGCCCTAGTCCACCATTTCCTAGTGCTGCATCACTCTCTAAATCTTCTAAACCGTTGATATCAATACCCAGTTCTAACAATCCCTCTTTTGCAGTATTATAAATACCAAGATTCATCATATTATTAGTTAATAATCTTCCAATTAAAAACTCCATAGAAAAATAATACATTTGTTTTACTTCTTTTTTAGCTATTTTTTCTTTAGTTTCTTTCCAATGAATCGTGGCAAATTCACGAACCATTTCTCCTAATACTAAATATTGTTCCGTTGGATGAGATTGTTTTACAGTTCTTCCATACTGAGCAATCATTCTTTGATTAAATGATGATATAAAATCTTCTTTGTTGCTGAACATTACTTGTTTCCTCCACTTTTTTTAACTTTTAAAATCATTGCTGCAAAGCTACCTATACTTATCTCAATAGAATAAGGATGACGATGAGCAGGTATCTTTTTAGCATTTATTGGTTTACTATTAATTTTATTATTCCCCTCATAACACTCATGATCACTATTCAATTTTTCATAATATTTACCAAGTAAAGGTACTCCTATGCGATAGCTGTCATAACTTTGTTCTAACATATTTAATACGATCACATATAAATGTTGTTCATCTTCGCGAATGTAGCTATAGATGGATTGATCGGCATTATCAGCATCAATCCACTGAAAACAAAAAGGATCATAATCCTTAGCACAGAGTGCTGGACTTTTAAGATATAATAAAGATAAATCTTTAAAAAACTGATTAAACACATCGTGTCTTGGATATTTTAATAAAAACCAATCCATTTCTTTATGTTCATCAAATTCTCTAAACATCGCAATCTCATTACCCATAAAATTGAGTTTTTTGCCTGGGTGAGTATACATATAAAGATACAAATTTTTAACTTGGGCGAACTTTTGATCATAGCTTCCCCACATTTTATCTACAATAGTGCCTTTGCCATGGACTACTTCATCGTGACTTAACGGCAATAAAAACTTTTCTGAATAATAATAAGCCATTGAAAATGTAATTGTATTATGTTTATACTTACGATAAATTGGATCAATACTATAATACTTTAAAGTATCGTTCATCCAACCCAAATCCCATTTATAATCAAAACCTAATCCCATATATACTGTGTCATCACATACTTTAGGGAAATCACTAGAATCCTCTGCAATAAGCATTGTGGTAGGATACTTTTGTGATAAATAATAATTCATTCTTCTAATAAAAGCTAGTGCACCTTCATTAACACCACGATTTTTATCACCGTTCCAATAAATTAAATTACTAACTGCATCCATTCTTATACCATCGATATGATATACATCAAACCAGAATGCGGCTGCACTCATCAAAAAAGAACGCACTTCTTCTTTCCATAAATCAAAGTTTAAAGTTCCCCACTGACTTAAGGCATTTTCTAGCTGTGGATATTCATAACACGGTTGTCCATCGAAATAAGCTAACCCATGATGATCTTTTACAAAGTGAACAGGCACAAAGTCCATGATAACCCCAATATTAGCTTTATGGGCTGCATTCACAAAATTCATAAATTGTTTAGGTGTTCCATATCGTGATGTACAGCTAAAATAACCACTGGCTTGATAACCCCAAGAACCATCAAAAGGATGCTCATTCAAAGGCATAAATTCGACGTGAGTAAATCCATTTTCTTTAACATAAGGAATTAAAGTATCTATTAAATTATCATAACTCATCACATGCTCATCTTTAAACATCCATGCCCCTACATGTACTTCATATATATTTAATGCACTATCAAAATTTTTAGTGCGGGCATTCATCCATTTACTATCTTTCCAAGAATACTGATTAATATCATAAACAATACTGTTGGTCCCTGGTCTTACTTCACTAAAGAAAGCATAGGGATCACTCTTTTGCTGCCATGAGCCATCACTTCCCTCAACATTATAGCGATAATAAGCTCCTTCTTTAACATCTGGCACAAACACACTAAAAATTTCATAAGAAATTCTATCCATGATTATTGGCTTTCTTCCCCATTCATTAAAGTCACCCATCACTTGAACACTCGTCGCATGTGGAGCCCATACTGTAAATCGAACTCCGTGTTTCTCCTCAAAGGTAATGTGAGCTCCAAATAGTTCATAAGCATTGATACTATGTCCATGGTGAAAACTTTCAATTACATGCATTTTATTATTCATCTTCTGCCATCTCCTCTATATAATGGTGCAAAAAAGGCATAATTAAATTATGCCACCTTTTTTTTCATATAATTATGGAACATTGTTGTTTTTTGTTCTACTAAATCTTTATTTTGACCACATACACAGAAATATACTTTGCACTTAGGCTCAGTTCCTGATGGTCTAATCGCTACCCAGCTACCATCTTCTAAATAATATTTTAAAACATCGGCCTTAGTAAATCCTGTTAATGAAGTAGTTTGACTATCAGCAGTAATAGTTTCAGTTAGATAATCTTCTATTTTAATAACTTTTACGTCAGCAATTGCATCTAATCCTTCGCTTCTAAGTGACTGCATAATTTCTTGAATACGTAGAGCACCTTCTTTTCCAGCTAATGTAACTGAAAACTGCGTTTCAACATAAGTTGAATGTTCTTTATAGCAGTCTTCTAAAACATCAACTAAAGTTTTACCTTGTGCTTTGTAATAACATGCAGCCTCTGCCAACATTAAACAAGCTTGAGGTGCATCTTTATCTCTTACAAAAGGAGCTATTAAAGAACCATAGCTTTCTTCATATCCAAAAACATAGTTTTTTTCCTTAGTTTGACTATATTTTTCGACTTTTTCCCCTATAAATTTGAATCCAGTTAAAGTTTTTTCTGTTTCAACACCGTATTTAGCAGCAATTTTTTCTCCTAAATCACCAGTAACCACAGTATTAAACATTACCGGATTTGCTGGCATTAAGCCCTTATTAGATAACTGTGATAATATATATTCAATAAGCACTGCTCCACTTTGATTTCCAGTAAGTAACACATACTCTTTTTGATGAAGCACTCCAACACCCATGCGATCAGCATCAGGATCACATACTAAAATTAAATCAGAATTATTATTCTTAGCATAGGCAATAGCCATAGTATAAGCCTCTTTTTCTTCTGGATTAGGTGTAGTAGTATTAGAGAAATCAGGATCTGGACTACATTGTTCAATTACAGGAATGCACTTATAGCCAAGACGACGATAAATTTCTTGAACTGGAACATTAGCTGTACCATGTTCAGGGCTAAATATAATTTCTAAATTTGATTTATCTAAGTCTTCATTTAGTTGTATTTTAATAACTTCTTGATAATAAGCTTCATCTACCTCTTTACTAATAATATTTATAAGTGAAGCTTGTTCATCAGTAAGATTTACATCTAATGTTAATTCATCTTCAATAGCATTAACATGGCTAATTACTTGATTAGCCAGTGCCGGAATTAATTGACATCCTTGTTCATCATAGAGTTTATATCCATTATATTCTTTGGGGTTATGACTTGCGGTAATCATTATACCTCCAAAGCAATGATGATATCGTACTGCATATGAAAGCTGTGGTGTTGATCTCAAAGTATCATAAACATAAGTTTTGATATTATTCTTAGCTAACAGCCTTGCACTATCCATAGCAAATTCATAGGATTGATGACGATTGTCATACCCAATCGCAACACCACGCTCCATCGCCTCTTGGCCTTGGTCTATAATATATTGTGCAAAGCCTTGATTGGCTTTTCTTATTGTGTGTACATTAATACGGTTAGTCCCTGCACCTAGGATACCACGCATCCCTGCAGTACCAAATTCAATATTAGTATAAAAGGCATCTTCAATCTGCACTTCATTCATTTTTAACATTTCTTCTTTTAAAGCAACATCAAGATTGGGATGTTTAAGCCAGTCATCGTATCTTTTCATAGTATTCCTCTTTTCAGTTAATTAAATTATATCAAATTATTTTTTATTAGTATAGCAAGCGTTATATTAAGTTTGAAAGTTTATTAAACTTAATAAAAAGACAAATCTATATAATTTGCCTATTTTAAAATAGCTTATTATGCATAAACGACCTACTATGAGGTCGTTTCATTAATTAAGCAATAACTTTTTGTGTGCGTAATACTTCTTCAATAGTGTTGATAGCTACATCTTCATCTTCACCTTCACAAGTAATAGTTACTTCTGATTGAGTTGGGATTCCTAAAGACATAACACCCATAATTGACTTCATATTTACTGAACGTCCTTTATAAGCTACCTTTACTTCACTTTTAAATTTACTAGCTGCATTTACTGCTACCGTTGCTGGTCTAGCGTGTAATCCAACTGGATCAATCACAGTTACTGAAATTTGTTTCATTGTCATTCCTCCTGTACTAACTATCTTCATTTTAACTTATTTTAAAAGTGTTTACAAGAATAAACTTATTAAAGTTAATATCCTTATAGGAAAAATGGCAATTATAATTTCTAATTATTAAAAATTGCATTATCCTTAAAAAAATTAAAGATAAATAAACATCATTAATTAAAAAATACCATATCCTTAGATATAGTATTTGTTGATTTTTAATAATTATTCATTGTCATCAGAGTCATCGTTATCATCATCGTCATCATCGTTATCGTCATCGTTATCATCAATTTCAACTTCAATAATTTCACCAGTTAAGGCATTAATATCTACTTCAAATTCACCTTCTGCTGTTTCGATTTCTACTTCATAAGTAAAGATTCCATCTTCTACATCAAATTCTACTTCTAAATCTGTAATCATGCTGCTATTTAATCCAAAGTAGTTTAATGCAAGAGCTGTTACTTCTTCACTTGTTAAATATGATCCGCTATTTGAACTTCCTTGTTGTTGTACTTGTTTAGGGAATGCTGCTGATTTTGTTTGTAGTAATAAACCTAATTGATTAACTGAAAGTGGAGCTAATTCTTCAAACACTAATGTTTCGTCCATTTCCATTAAATTTTCGATTAAACTTGCTTTACCCATTGATATGGCATTAGCATTTGCTAACTCTTCTAAATCATCATCGTCATCTAGATCTTGATATATAACAGCACCTTCAATTGATGCTCCTGATAGAATTGTTTGAACTTCTTTTGATAGAGAAACTGCTAGTTCATCGTCATCATCACCATCTACTGATAATAATACCGTATTTTGTGTTTCACTAATATAACCATTTTCTAACATTGCTTCTACTAAAGTATTTACTGCTACTTCTGCATCTACGCCAACTAAATCTAAATCACCTAAGATTATTTCTGCATCATCGTTTTCTGCTTTAATTGCTACAATCTTTCCATCTTCTGCTTCTAAACTAATACTTGGATTTACATCCAACATAATTGTTAATGCTTGAACTGGAGTATTTATTGTATACATCCCTCCAAGTATTACTGCTGCTGCTAATCCTAATGCCATTGCAAATTGTGGCCATGTAAATATATTTTTGTTCATTATCTTTTCCTCAATCTTTCTTTTTTTATCAATTTCTTCGCAAGCACGAAGGATAACATGAAAGCTATCTTTTGACATGATGGATACAAGCGTTTCACGAATTTTTTGTATAATTTTTTCGTTATTCATGTTTGTTATCCTCCTATTTAATTTATATTCAATTTTAAATTTTATACTAGATTTTCACTGATGTGCACCTTCAGTGATTTCGAATAGTTACTTTAATATCTTTTTTCAGAGTTCTTTTTGTTCAGCTCCCTTAACCATTCACTCTATTAATGCATAATCGGAGTCTTTTATTGCAAAAAAAGTTATATTTTTACAAAATATAACTTTTCATACTTTCTTAAATTGCTTTTTTATGCCTTATTTACTTATGATAAGGCTCATTTCTTAAAATTTTATATGCACGGTAAATTTGTTCTATTAGTAGATATCTACACATTTGATGAGTAAAGGTACAATCAGATAACTTCCATCTAAAATTTGCTCTTTGAATAATTTCATCACTTATTCCCAAACTTCCGCCGATCAAAAAGGTAATATTAGGAGTCTTGTAGGTTTGTACTTCATCTATCTTTTTTGCAAATCCTTCTGAGGTTATTGATATTCCATGTAAATCTAAAACAATCACGTATTCATCATTTGTTATTTTAGCAAGAAGACTCTTTCCTTCTTTAATTTTAGCCTCTTCATTTTGTGCTTCTGAATTAGATTGTGGAATCATCACTTCATCTACTTCCACAATAGTTAATTTAGTATACACTTTTAAACGCTTCAAATATTCATCAATACAAGACACTAAAGCTTTTTCTTTACACTTACCTACTGCAACTACTTTAATCATCAACACTTCCCAATAAATCTATGTTTTCATTATTTCGTATCACTGTGACTTTTTCAAACAAAAGCTGGTCATACAAAAAATCACGATAAGCATCAAAATTAGTTAAATTAGTTTCATCAATCATTATTAAAATATCACCTTCTTTAATGCCTAGTTCACTTGCGATAGAATTCTCTTCTATTTGCTCGATATATAATCCTGAAGTAATATCCAAATTAATTCCTAAACTACTTTTTTGATAATTAGCTAAATTTGCAACATCTAATACAGTAGTTCCAAAATCTAGTCGTGTTACACTTCCTAATTCAATAAGTTGTTTCGTTATTTTTTTTAATTCATTTACTGGAATAAGAGTAGAGGAATTAGATAGTTCATCACTTAGTGTCGAATTTAATCCAACCATTTCCCCTGCCATATTAATAAGTGGTCCACCTAGTAATCCTGAGCCAACTTCAATTTGTGATTTCATCGTCAATGTTTGCCATGATTCAATGTTTTGGTTTTCTAACTCAAGTATAGTTAGCGAATTTACTTTAGATAATAATCCTATCGCTAAATTACCTTGATTTGCATTTACTTGAGAACTACCTGTCGCAATAACCCATTCACCATTTTTAAGTAAACTACTATCGCTTTTATGTATAGCTTCTACACTAAATCCTGGCATAACTTTAAGAAGCATTATAGAGGTTACTTCATCAACACCTACAATCTCACTTGAAAAACGATCACCATTATCAAAGATTACTTCTATAGTTTCATTTTCATTATATAAATAAAAACTTGTTAAAATATATACTTCACCTTCTATAACATCCCAAATAACTCCACTTGCACTTTGAAGCATACCATCATGATGTTTACTTGTGACACCCACTACATAAGGAGCATTATCTTCAATTACTTCAGTTAAATCAGAAGAAAAACCATTTATTGTGTTTTCAATAATTGTTGTTTCTTCAATTACTTCTACTGTGTTATTTTGAATTAAGCTTATTTCAAAACTAAGATACGTTACCCATACCAGTAGTATTGCTATCAATAGGATATTCAGTTTCTTCATGCCAGCTTCCTCCTTTACATAGTTCAAATTGTGGTGCAATTTTTATTACTATAGTATTATATAAATGCTCTTTTATCATAGCATTTACCGTTTCAAAGGCTAATGAAGGAGTGTTTGCTTCTTCACTTAAATGCGCTAATATAATTTCTTTTGTGCTTGGGCCAATAACTTGTTTAAGAATTTTCGTGCAGTCCTCATTGCATAAATGCCCACTATCCGAAAGTATTCTGTTTTTTAATATAAAAGGTCTACTCGTCTTCATCAACATAGCGACATCATGATTGCTCTCGATAAAATAATAATCTGCATTATGAATTAACGCATATAATTTTTTAGATACATACCCTGTGTCAGTAATATATACTAATTTTTCAAAATTACTTTCAAAGACAAAACCACAAGTATTTTTACTATCATGTGAAAGTGGAATTGCGGTAATTTTTAAACCATTAAAAAGTAACGTCTTAAAATAATTAATTTGATGAGCATAGTCCACTTCTGAGCAACTTAGTATCTTTTTATCTTTAAACATTTTAATGCTTTTAACATGATCACCATGTGCATGTGTTATTAGCACTAGGTTAATATCTTCAACTGACAAATTCAATTCTTTTAAACGTGTCGTAATATATTTTTGACTACTGCCACAATCAATCAAAATATGATAATTTTTATAATAAAGTACTGTACAATTACCTTTAGAACCACTACATAGACTTACAAACTTCATCATTACGGAAGCAGATACGTTGGATTTAAACGCTTTCCATAATATTCCACATAGAAATGAATATGCGGTCCAGTTACATTCCCAGTTGTTCCAATTTTTCCAATTACTTCTCCCTTTTCTACATTAGTCCCTACCGGCATATATCCCGGTGAACTCATGTGTCCATAGTAAGTTTCATAACCATTATTGTGATCAATAATCATGTAATATCCACCAATACTATTATATGTATTCGAGACAACTTCGCCACGATCAGCTGCATAAACATTTCCATAGCGATTATAACTATCGACGATATCAATTGCTGCATGTCCACTATAACAATACCAACCACAGCTTATCCTTGCATTATTGGCAGGCCATCTAAAGCTTCCTGTACCAACTCCAGCAATATATTTTGTTCCATAATATTCAACACGGTCTACTGCCGGTTGTGTCACAATACTAGAAATTTCTTCAGCACCGACCAATATACCATTAATCCATTGTTCTTCATAACGCACATTCCTACTACCGTTTTCTTCATATACCGATACATAACTCATACCTTCACGCACCGAAGAATCTTCTAAATAAGTAGTGGGTCCAGGATACACGATTTCCTTGGTAATAAGCTCCTTAGTAACCTCAACTGTGATAGGAGATTCAAAATAGCGTATGTTTAGCTCTTGTCCTACTTCTAAAACTTGATTTACATCATTTAACACCTCTGGGTTAATAGCCACGATTTGTTCAGCAGTTAAAAAACCTTCATTATTAGTACCAACACTCTGGATGGTATCATAAGGTTGCACCACATAGATTTCAGGTGTTGCATCTTCACCATAAGATAAATACATCAGCACTTCTTCCATACTTGACATAATCTTGCTAGGAGAGGCTAGTCCCTTTGAAATAATCATATCTTCCTTTATCTCAACACTCATTTCTCTACTACCATAAGTAATTAACTCTGGTATATTTTGATTAGCACCAATAAGTTCTAAAGTCTCTTCAGAAATAAAATTATGTAAATAACGATCACGGGCTGCATAGAAATCTTCTATGTCACGCACATAAATTGTTGCATAGACCCCTTGTCCATCATGAAATTCAATGCGATTAGTTTCGATCGAAAAGGAATCATTATCTCTTAAATAATCTCTAATCTCAATATCTTTATTTTCATATTCCATTGAACTTAGTTCTGATGAAATATAAATATCTTCACCAAGACCCATAACGGTATCAGGGAAATCCTCTTGATATTGTTCCACGTATATTTCTTTTAGCATCTGCTCAATTATTGTATAATCTTGCACAACACCAATTAATGCGCCGGCATCGTATACTTTAACCACTTCTTTAGGCTCTGAAAGTAACCCATGAACTTCTTGACTAATAATAGAATTTTCACTCACTTTAACATTTGCTAAAATATTAAAATCAGCAAAATTAGCATTTGGCGACAATAACACTAAAAGCCCACTAGCCACTAGCATAATCAACAACATATATAAATAATTCAAACTTTTTTTATCCATCGTAATTACCTCCGCTTACATCATAAAATCCCGAAATAGACTTTTTAAAATGTAAGTCTAGAGAAGATGTCGCACCATTACGATGTTTCGCAATGATAAGTTGTACTTCTTGTTCATCCGGTTCTTCTTTATTTTCATCTTTTTTATAATAATCATCACGATATAAAAACATTACAATATCAGCATCTTGCTCGATTGAACCTGATTCTCTTAAATCGGACAACATCGGTATTTTTTCACTTCTAGTTTCTACTGAACGTGATAACTGAGATAAAGCAACAACAGGTACTTCCATTTCACGAGCTAATGCTTTTAAGTTACGTGAAATTTCAGAAACTTCTTGTTGACGGTTTTCGCCGCCTTTGCCACTACTACTAATTAACTGAATATAGTCAATAACAATTAAACATAATCCTTGTTCTACTTTTAATTTACGACATTTAGAAAATATTTCTGACATTCTTATTGTAGCACTATCATCAGTAAAGATTTTCATTCCTTGCATCTCAGTAGAGGCTTCCATTAATCGTGCCATTTCTTCATTACTTAATTGTCCATTTTTTAATACATTACCTGCAATTTGACTCTTTTTGGCAACCATTCTACTCATTAATTGCTCAGCAGGCATCTCCAATGAAAATATTGCTACAGCTTCATCTGTATTATAATGGGCGACATTTAATCCAATATTTAAAGCTAATGCTGTTTTTCCCATCGATGGACGAGCTGCAAGAATAATTAAATCACCACGTTGTAATCCTGAAGTAAGATTATCTAAAGCAGTATATCCTGTCTTAACTCCAGTAATACGACTTTTTTGATTGCGCATCTTATAAATATTATCCAATAGTGAATTAATTACATGTTCACTACTTCTAAAATCAGCAGTTTTTCTTGATCTTGTTACATTTAGTATTTTTTTCTCTGCACTATCTAACAATTCTTCTAGTTTATATGTTCCATCAAAACTATCTTGACTAATTTCTTCTGCTGTCTCAATTAATCTTCTTAAGTAAGTTTTATCTTGTAGTACTTCTACATAATGTTTAGTACTTGCAGAAGTTACTGAGCTATCTGAAAGTTGTAAGATATAATCCATGCCACCTACAAGTTTAAGTTGATCTAAATCATTTAACTTGGTGCTTACGGTCATCACATCAACTAGTTTTCCCTCATGATGAATAGCTTCAATAACTGTAAAAATTTTGCGGTGGGCATCTAAATAAAAATCATGAATAGATAAGCCTTCCTCTATCGCAACTCTTGTGCTTTTTTCATACACTAAAAGTGTACCTAATAAGGCACGTTCAGTATCAATGCTATGTGGCATTTGTCGCGTCATGTTAAAAATCTCCTTTTAGGCTCTTTCTTTACAATGTACTTGGATAGTACCAAAAACCTTTTTATATAGCTCTACTCTTATTTTGGTAACTCCTAAAGTTGTAATAGGAGCAGTATCTACTATTTTTCTCTTATCAATATTTAATTTATGTCTTTTTAAAAGTGCTTCACAAACTTGCTTAGTAGAAACAGATCCAAACATCTTGCCTTCTTTTCCACTAGTAACATCAAAAACTAACATGATTGACTCTAATTGTTTAGCAATCTCTTGTGCTTGTTTTTCCAACTCTTTTTCATTCAGAACTTCTTGTTCTTTTTCTTTATTTAATACTTCCTTACTTTTTTCTGTTGCCATTACCGCAAGTTTATTAGCTATTAAAAAATTTCTTCCATAGCCATCTGCAACATCAACAATATCACCTTTTTTACCTACTTTTTTTACATCGCTAAGCAATATTACTTTCATCGCTATTTTCCTCCTTAATATATTCTTGAATAGTATTCATTAATTCTTCTTTTAGTTCATCAATACTCTGGTTTTCACGCTGTACTGCAGCTGCAGTACGGTGTCCTCCACCCTGCATTTTTTCCATTATAACTTGAACATTAAGTTCTCCACTACTCCTAGCACTAATAGCAACCTGAGATTCTACAGTATGTGCTATTACAAAGGAAGCTTCTACTTCTTTAACGGAAAGAATCATATCTGCAACTTGCGACATCATTGAGCGACTTAGTTTTTGATCTTCTACCGCCGCAACAACAATACCATGGTCTAGTCGTTGACAATATTTTAACACATTATTTTTGATTTCAAAATCCAAATAATTATCTTTTAAGTACTCATCCACTATTAATGGGTCTGCACCCCATTTACGAATAGCACTCAATGCATCAAAAGTTCTAGCACCAGTACGTACTCTAAAGCGATTAGTATCAATAGTAACTCCCGCTAACATAACATTAGCTTCTTTATCATCAATTTCAATATCCGATGTTAAATAAGGCACAAATTCTGAAATAAGCTCACAAGTACTTGAAGCAGCTGCTTCTACATAGATAAAAGTTGGAGTAACTTTTAAATCAGCACCACGACGATGATGATCTATTATCGCTATACTCTTTGCCTGCTCTAAAACATGGGATCCATTAGATACTTCTGTCTTATGATGATCAACCATGATCACTAAAGTGTCCTCTTGTAACTGGTTGATTGCTTCTGACTCAGTAATTAAACGATGTCTGGCATTAAGTTCATTTTTAATTAAACAATAAGCATTATTCAATTTTTCTTCTACGCCACCAGTTTTAAATATAATCGAAGTTGGTTTTTCATAAGCTTGGCTAATTCTGCTCATAGCAAGAGCCGCACCCAAACAATCAAAATCCATTTCTTTATGACCAACAATAATTACATTGCTCGATTTTAAAATCAAACCCTTTAGCGCATTAGCCATAATTCTAACACGCACACGACTTCTTTTTTCCATCGCTTCGCTAGATCCACCAAAGTATTTTACATCTTCGCCTTTTTTACGATATGCCACCTGGTCTCCACCACGAGATTGTGCTAAACCTAGTAAACTTGTAGCCATCTCATCTAGCTCTAATAAATTGTTGCTACCCCGTGCAAAAGCCATAGACAATGTAATCGCAACATCCAGCTCTACTGAATTAAGTCTAGTACTTTTTAAAATTGAGAAACGCTCATTTGCGATATGGGCAAAAATCTTCTCATTCAATATAATTAAAAATCGATCAGATTTTAATCTTTTAATCATTACATCATTATTACGACACCAATCAAAAAGTGGCTGTCTTATTGTACTATTAATTTTTGAAACTTCATGTTCCTCTAAATACTGTGTTGTTTCATCATAATTATCTAAGTGTATAATACCAAAAACAAGTTGTTCCTCATTGTATTTGTTTTGTAGTTCTTCAATCTGAGTAACATCTTTAAAAAACAATACACGATTATCTTCCTTGCGTGATATTTCATAGTGCACACCATTAAGTTCAATAAATACTTTTTCTACTTCCCCTTGAAATAATTCATTAACTTCAGGTATCCAAGATAATAATTTTTTAGAAATACGATTAATTCCTCGTTCTTCAAAAAATTCACTCATCCAAGTAATAACATAATCTGCATCATAACTTAAAATTCCAACATTACCGATAATTAATCCTTCACCAACTTCACTTGCTACTACATCAGATATTGATAAGGCACGATTCTTACTGTCCTCACTATAATTAAAATAAATATAAAATAATATTGCTATGTTAATAAATAATATAATTATAGCAACCCATGGTATTTTTTGTTCAATAAAATAAATTAGTCCTATGAATAGTATTTCAATAAGTAATGTCAGATAAACTATGCCTCTAATATTAGATAACTTCTTAGCCATCTTAGCTCCTCCTTGATAATATACGCTCTCTCATATCTGTGGTTAGATATAAAAAGCCAAAGGTACATAATGCATACATAGCAACAATATTAAATATAAACACTAATAAAATTACGATTAAACCCAAATTTTTTTTATATCGTACAGAGCCATAAAGAACTATAGCAATGAATCCATAAAACATTAAATAGCCCATCGATATTAAATATAAACCTGTAATAATTAAAGTTGCTACTTCATTAATTTTAACATATCTAAGCATAATTCCACATGAAAAAAACATGAAAGATAGATATCCCATTAATTTACTGTGTTTTTTTAGTCCAATTGGTTTAATTTGGGCAAACTTATCGATACCTTCTACTTTTAATCTTTTTAAAATAATAATAGCTAAAAAATGAGTAAGTACACCTTCAAGCAACCCTAAAAGTACTATTTCTAAAACAAAAACTAAATAAATCAATGATTGCATTGAAATATTTAAAGATTCTATGTCTAATTGACTTACTACAAGTTCAATTTCACTTATAAGTGTGCTCATATCAATACCTAAGAAGCTCGCAAAAACTACATTAACTAAGAAGTTTCCAATGATACTCATAATAATAGCTAGGATAAGCAAGGTTCTTGACGACTTTTTTGCTTTCACTAAGCATCCATAAGCTATGCCTAAAGCTGTAGCAAACACTATAAAGAAAACGGTTTGTATCATTGAAATCATAAAGGTCAGTAAAATAACTGATATCGCGACTATACAGGCATATTTCAAGTCATGACGCACAGTATACACTAATATAAACAGTGGTGTTATAAACATAAAGTTGTATTGTAAAAAACCACCCAGCTGCATATTAAGCATTAAAAATAGTCCATACAAGGCAACTACCATAGCACCTTCAGTTACTTTTCTCACATTTGGATTCATCTCATCATCCTTTCTTTAAAAACAAAAACCTTCGCTAATTAGCGAAGGTATTTATTAATTAATCATTAACGTAAGGCAATAAAGCCATTTGGCGAGCGCGTTTAATTGCTGTAGCCAACATACGTTGATATTTTGCACGTGTACCAGTAACACGACGTGGTACAATTTTACCGTTTGCGCTAACGAAGCGTTTTAGTAATTCAATATCTTTATAGTCAACAGACGTTACATTATTTTTAGTGAAATAACATACTTTTTTACGTCCCATACGTTGTTTTTTAAATGCCATGGTAGAAATCTCCTTTCAAATATTTAAAATGGTAGATCATCACTAGAAATATCTAGTGTTGGTCCAGTGTCAAAATCATCGAAGCTTGCATCTTGTGCAAACCCAGTTGAATTAGTATCATTCATAAAGGGATCAGCTTGATAACCATTATCGAATTGTTGATTAGTTGAACGATTTTGAGATGCAGAGCGACTCTCTAATAATTGAACAGCATCGCATACTACCTCAGTTACATAAACTCTTTTACCAGTTTGGTCATCGTATGAACGTGTTTGAATACGTCCTTCTACACCAACTAAACTACCTTTAGTAGCATATTGATTTAAGAAATCAGCTGATTGTCTCCAAGCAACACAGTTAATAAAATCAGCTTGTTGTTCTTGGTTTTGTCCAGAAAATCTACGATTACATGCAACAGTAAATGAAGCCACTGATGTGCCATTAGCAGTTTTTCTAAGGGCAATTTCTTTAGTAATTCTTCCTACTAAAATAACTCGATTTATCATCCTACTTCACGCTCCTTATTAGTCTTCTAATTTAACAGTCATGAAACGAACAACATCTTTGTTGATACGCATTAAACGTGAAAATTCATTCAATGCTGCACTATCACATTCCATAGTTGTTACTACATAATGACCTTTTGTCATGTCATCAATACTGTAAGCTAACTCTTTTACACCCCAGTCATCAACATTTACGATAGTACCACCATTGTTAGTGATAATCCCATGCATGTTTTCAACGATGCCTTGGCGTGCTGCTTCTTCTAGTGAAGCATTTAGAATGTACATTACTTCATACTTTCTCATGTGTGCACCTCCTTATGGTCTATGGCCTATTTTTAGGCAAGGAGTAAATATTTATAATATCTACCCGTTTGATTATTATAACAAACCCTACTATTAAAGTAAATAGAAGACTAACAATTTATAAGTTGATTTTTCTAATTACCTTACAGCATGAACAAAGACTACCTTATAAAAGATAGTCTTTGTTCTATTTATTCAATGATTGCTCGCTCAATAGTTGCACCTAATGCTTTTAGTTTTCCATCAATATCATCATATCCACGATCAATATGATATATTTCATGTATTTCTGTAGTTCCTGATGCAATTAATCCTGCTATCACAAGACTTGCACCACACCTTAAATCAGTTGCAGTAACTATATCGCCAAATAACTCTGATGGACCTTCTATTGAACTATTACCACTACCTATCTCAATAGTTGCGCCCATACGTTGTAACTCAACACAATGTTTAAAGCGTTCTGTATAAATAGTCTCTATTACCTTTGAATTTCCTTCGGCTTGCGTAAGTAGGGCAGTTAAAGGTTGTTGTAAGTCGGTAGGAAATCCTGGATATGGTAGTGTCTTAATATCTGTAGCTTTTAATTTGTTACCCCCACGGATAGTAATACTATCTACATTGATATCCATATCTACATTCATTTCTTCTAATTTAGATAATAAGCTTTCTAAATGCTGAGGAATAACATTCTTAATGGTAACTTCTTTAGCCATTGCAGCAGCCAAAATAATATAAGTTCCAGCAACAATACGATCAGGAATGATTTCATGGAAACATCCACTTAAATTATCAACACCGTCAATAGTAATAACATCAGTCCCTACTCCACGAATTTTTGCACCCATCTTATTTAATAAGGTAGCTACATCAATAATTTCAGGTTCTTTAGCTGCATTTTCAATTGTTGTACGACCTTTAGCATATACAGCAGCCATCATAATATTAATGGTTGCTCCTACAGAACATATATCCATAAATATTTTATTGCCTATTAGTTCTTCAGCTTTAATGGTGTAGTATCCTTGATTATATTCTACAGATGCCCCAAGGGCTTCAAAACCTTTTAAGTGTAAATCAATTGGTCTTGGACCTAAATAACAACCTCCAGGCATTTTCATCTTTACTTGTTTATACTTTCCTAAAAGTGCTCCCATAAAATAATAAGAAGCTCTTAGTTTAGTAACTGATGGATGATCTAATGCTATATTACACATATTTTCTGTATCTATTATTAAATGATCAGAGGAATTTTGAACAACCTTAACATTTAGTTCTTTTAAAAGTGTAGATAAAGAATCTACATCTGATATATCGGGAATCCCACATATTGTTACTGGACCATTAGCTAATATTGCTGCCGGTATTAAAGCTACAGTGGCATTTTTTGAGCCACTAATGGTTACTGTCCCCTCTAATTTTTTTCCACCAGTGATTCGAATTACTTCTTTCATCTGCCCACATCCTCTCTTTGACTAACGCTATAATAAACAGTATATTAAATTTTTATAAAATGGTTCCTTGTCCCATATTAATTTTCTTTAAGTATGGAAGCTACTTCCCACATTGAATCAACAATAATATCAGCCTCTTCTTGATTTAAGTTAAAGCGTGTATCTCTTATTGCAATAACGCGCATATTGGCATTCTTTCCTGCCTTAATTCCTAAAGTAGAATCTTCAACGACAATACAGTCTTCTATATTAACACCTAACTTTTCAGCAGCATTTAAATATATCTCTGGGTTTGGTTTACTTTCTTTAAAATCCTCACCACTAGTAATAAAATCAAAGTAGTGATATACATCACAAGCGCTTAGAGCTTGCATTATATTGTCTCTAGAAGATGATGAACAAACCGCAATTTTAATTTTGTTTTCTTTAAGCCAAGTACATATTTCAATTACACCTTCTTTTAGTATTTCTGAATAAGGTAACGGATTTTCTAGAAAGTAGTTTTCATTTCTTTCTTGTAACTCTTTTAGACTTACTCTACCTTCCATTAGCTCATACAATATTTTATAAGTGCCTTCCATCGTTGTTCCTATGACACGATAAACATCTTCGATTGTTCCTTTAAATCCCATGTTTTTCATCCAAGTAAAGGTTCCATTTCCATAATACCCTTCACTATCAATTAATACTCCATCCATATCAAATAACACTGCTTTAAATTTCATAATATTTTCCACCCTTATTATAATAATCTAATAAGCCTCATAAGTCTAGCATTACCCTAAGGAAAAAGAAATTTCTATACTATAACTATACAAAGAGGTGATTTTGTGTTTGCACTATATTTTTTTATATTGGGTGCGATATGGGGTTCTTTTATTAATGTTTGTGCATACCGCATTCCTAAAAAGCTTTCTTTGATTTTTACTCGTTCTCGCTGCACATCCTGCTCACACCCACTGTTGATTATCGATTTAATACCTTTACTTAGTTATCTCTTTTTAAAGGGATGCTGTCGTCACTGTAAGACTACTATCTCAATACAGTATCCTATCATCGAATTGATTTTTGCATGTTCTGCATTATTTCTTTATCCGTTTATCTCGTTTAATATTCATTGTTTATTAATATGGATTATGTACAGTCTCCTTTGGATTATTACCATAATCGATTTAAAAACAATGTACATTTATAACAATTGCCTTTTCCTTTTATTAGTATGCGGATTATTAAATTATTTTATTCAACCCCAAGATTTTATAATTAAAGCATTAAGTTCTTTATTAATAAGTATCCCACTTTTAATACTTTCAAAAACCACCACCATTATCGGTAGTGGTGATGCTTATTTCCTAGGAATTATTGCTTTTATACTAGGGTTTAACAAGACTCTATTAGCTTTCTTTTTTGGATCCATTTTTGGTGGAATTGTGGCATTGTTTCTAATTCTGTTAAAACATAAAAAAAGAAAGGATTATATACCATTTATCCCTTTCTTATTTTTAGGTATCCTTCTTTCTTATGTATACGGCGATATCATAATCGATAGTTATTTAAGATTACTTGTATAATTATATAAAGTAATCATTTCGTTGTACCACTTTACAACATTTTTAAATTTTTTATTTTTATTGAAATACTCTGCAAATTGTTCATAAATAACTAATTTTAAAGTATAACTTCCTTGTTCCTTTAACAAACGATCACATACTTTAACCATTTCTACCGCTTCTTGATAGCTCCCTAACAAAAAGGTCTTGATTAAGAACATCAAATTTATGTAGAGCTCTTTCTTGTTATATTGATTATGCACGCTATACTTTTTAATCCATATTAAGCATTCATTATAAGCTTCACTCTTATAACAAGTGTAAGCAAGATAAAAGTGTATATCACTGCCCTTTTGGTTATGTTTGTCATATAAATCATATGCTAGTGTATACGCTTGTTGATATTCTTTTATTTTAATATAAAACAAACATCGTTCTTTCATAATATCTAATTTAACTTGATCTTCTTCAAATTGATTACATATCATATCTACAATATTAAATGTTTCGTGAGCTTGTAAATAACAGTTAGTATTCATATATAAAGTAGCTAATAATTTGTGTGCTAATATAATTCGCTTATAACAAAAAGTTTCTTTAAAACAATTAATAGCATCATTGATATCTGCTTGACTTTCAAAAGGTTTATTATAATCAACCGTAATTGCCGCCCTTTTATAATAAAGCAATGAAACTATATGTTTATTATTACTTATAGTTAATGCACCTGAATAAATTTTAAGTGCTTCTTTTTCATTTTTATTACTTAAACAATAATCCCCTTCAAGCATACTCAACAGTTGTTTAAAATCATCGTTCAAATATTTTTCATGATCTTTAATTTCAGACAACAATTCTGGTATTAATTCATTTTTAGAACAATTCAACAACCTAAGTATTAAATAATAAGGATAAAGTATAGTACATCCTTCATTTAATCTTTCTATAATATACGACTCATAATTAGTCTTACATTGATAGTAGTAATCTAAGTAAATTTTAAATAACGTATTATATTCTTGAAGCTCTTTTTTTATATCTTCTATTTCCAACTCAAAATGATTAAATAATTCCCTTTGTCTTTCTATAGGTAATGTAAGTTTATTATTTTCCCATCTGCTAATATAGCTTGCCGGTTGATGAGTGTCCTCTGCTAACATATGAATCTTGATGTGATTCTTTGTACGTAAATAAGAATAATATTTTTGGATAACAAATTCATTTTCTAGTTCTGTCATAGATTTCCCCTCACTTCTCTTTAGAACCTTATGCATATTTAATTTCGTTATTCATATAACTGTTTATAGTAGTACAGTGCATCTTTATATTTATAATTTGCTTCACACTTTTCTACTAAGAGGTTTAAATAAAACTTCTTAGCATCAATCGTAAATCTATACTTATGTGCTTCATACATCAGTTTCAAATGATTAATGATGTAATTATTATTGTTTTCAAATTGAATTAAAACTTCTATAGTCTCCAAATGACATTTATACACAAAATTATCTTGATCAAAACTATTTTTATATTTAATATACTTTAATGCTTTCTTATTATCTTTTAGTTTATAATAACACCACGCCAAATGATATATATGGGCTGGGTTAATCAACTTAAACTTAAATGGTTTAATATAGTTTATAATTAAATCTAGCGCTGCGTGATAATCTTTTTGTAAAACTAGATTCCATGTCTTACTAACCATTACAAAATCTTTTATATTTTCTATGTTGTAAAAGCAATCATTATTGATTATTGAATTATATATTTCATCTGCTTTTTGATATTGTTTTAATAGGGCATAAATATTAGCTGTATGAACTTGAGTATAGCATTGCCTTTTATAATTATATTCTTTAATAAAATGCTCTAAAGCAACTTGATTCATATACAATGCTTCTGCTAAATTATTTTTCTTTACCTGAACAACCCCTAAGTGATAACATATCATCCCATAAGTATATTCATTGTATCCTAATTCTTTTGCTTCTTGTAATGTAGCTATTGCCCTATCCTCTAAATTTAAATCATCAAAATATGACCCCTTATAATCCAAATAAATTTGTAGTTCATTTTTTTCAAAAGCAATTATTTCTTTTAAGTTTTCTATTACTCCTACTTGATTTTCTATTTCCCTATTATCAGCATGAATAAGGGTTAGCCATACGTATTTATAAATCATGAATTTTACAACTAAAGTAGAATGAATATATTTGTTTTCATTTTCCAATAACTGACGATATAATTTCTTAGCCTCCTCAACATTTACAAATACAATAGCTTTATAAAACGCATCTAAAGCACTTTTTAATTCTATAAATTCTTGACCATCATGGTAGAAAGCAATATTAAGTTTATTCAATATTATCGAGATAAAATGTAAATAGGTGGTATTATTGACACTGTAAGCATTTTCGAGTCTACTTAAATAACTTTTAGATATATTAGTTAATTCAGAAAGCTTATCTAGAGATAGATTTTCTGCGTTACGTTTTACATGTATTATTTTTGATAAATACAACTTATGTCTATCCATAAATAACTTCCCCCTCTAATTTAATTATAGCAACAATTAAAAAATTACTAATTTTTATTTATCACATAATGTTTCCAAATTAAGGTAATTTTTGATGAATAATTCCATGTTTTTATTGTGATTTTAAAAACATTGTTTATTAGACAAGTGCTTTTTAAACACGCTATAATAAATATAGAAAGGGGTTGATAACCATGAGAAAAATCTTAGCAGTTTTACTTATTATCGCCACTACATTATGTTTATTAGTTCCGGTTTATGCCGAAACTGATGAAGATAATGAGCCACCCGTATGTATTTATAATGAAAAAGGGGAGGTTTTAAATGCCCCATGCATTCCTCCAGGACCACAACGTGCTTTCGGTTGGTTTCCAAAATAGTAGTACAATAATCATGTATTTCCTATAATTTACTTAATATTTCAATAATAATTAGTCATCATTAACAAGTTAATTAACCACAACTTAATTGATACTAAAAACTAAATCACAGATGTTGTCGATGGCATCTGTGATTTTTTATTTTTTTTCAATAATTTTTAACATTTTATAAAAAGTACGGTTTTCCGTACTTTTTATAAATACTGAATATTTTTTGAATAATTCAATAAAATTTAAGATTTTTTTAGAGTTTTTGCAATAAATTAACTTAACAGAATTTACTTTTACATCAAATAAAGCACCTACAACTTTTTAGGTTATAGGTGCTTCGTTATTATTTATTAAAAACAATTATTGCCTTAAATAAATCGCCATCTACTTCTACTTTGAAAGTTCCATTTTGTAATTCAGCAAAACTTTTAACTATTGCTAATCCTAATCCCGAACCTTCGGTATTACGTGATTTATCACCTCTTACAAAGCGATCAGTTAATTCATTTGAATCAACATTAATTTCAGTTGCTGAAACATTTTTAAAACTCACTATAACAGTGCTTTCTGTTTCGTCAACTGTAACAAATACTCTTGTGTTATTTAATGCGTATTTACTTGCATTCATAATTAGGTTTTCAAACATACGATATGTTTTTAAACTATCTAATTGGTGAATAATTTTTTCACTACTAGTATTTAATCTTATTGTTAGTGATGCATCATCTAATGCTTGTTGACACTCACTAATTACTTGCTTCATCAATGCAACAACATCTACTTCAATTAGATCGATATCTACATTACCGCTATTCACTTTAGATATTTCAAACAAATCATTAATTAAATTTTTAAGTCGCTGTGCATTTCTTTCAATAACTTTAACATACTCTTCTCTTTTTTGTTTATTCGTTTCTTCTTTTAATAACTCTACATAAGAAATAATTGAAGTTAACGGAGTTTTTAAATCGTGAGAAATATTTGTTGTTAATTCGGTTTTCATCTTTTGTGATTTTATTTCTTCATTAACTGCAGTTTCAAATCCTTCTTTTAAATCATAAAGTTTACTACGAAGTGATTCAAATACACCTAAGTCACGATTAATCATCATATCAAAATTAGTATTAGAAAGTCGTGTAATTGCCTCTGACAATACCTCATAGTCTGTCTTTACTTTCTTTACCTGCTTGCTTGCAACAAAATATAGTGCAGCAGAATAAAGTATAAAGAAGAACCAAGAATCAAATATAATAAGAATCAACATATTTATGATTATTAAACCCATTAATTTACGTTGTGAAGAATCACTCAAATCATATTCCACTAGTTTATTGAATAATGCTACTAATTTCTTAGCTAGTTTCTTCATTAATTTTAATACCCAAAATAATACTGTGTTGTTTTTAATATAAGTAAAGATTCCCACATGAAGTATATAGCGAACTAATAAAACACTTAACATAATTAGGAAATAATAACTTAACCATGCTGCAACATTAATCATAACCACAATCAGTGGAGCAATGTTTTGTGCGCCAAGATCGATTACAATCTCTGTTAGTCTACCAATACTCGTTACATATCCTAAATTAACATTTATAGACAACAACAAAGTTATTCCTACCGACATCGTGATTAGCCAAAACTCAAATTTAATACTCATAAGTTTTGGATACCAACCAGTATCCTTTAAAGTTTTAATCGGCATAAACAAGAATAAGAATGCTATTAAGAAACTAAATACTCCTACATATAGTACTAGATAATTTAAAAAGTTGATTTGATCTATCATATCATCATTAATATACCTGTATAGATAGCCTGATTCTTCTATTTCGTGTGGTATCGCAAAATAATAAACCATATTTGTAATAGGTTTCACTATTGAAGTGACTGCGATTTGTTCTTCTTCTAATAATTCATAACTACCAGTAAATTGCTCAAGCATACCATTAGTCAAATAAGCATTATTCACATAGTAATTTATATCATATAGTTGCATTTGATCTGATAAGAATATTTCAAAATCACCATTTTCATCATACTCAATTTGCATATACCACTGATAGATATTATCTAATTGATCATCACTAATAACCTGCTGTATCTCTTTGCTAGCTACAATAGAGCCTGTATTAGTATTCTTTGCATAGTAATGTAAGTTAGGCTCACCATCTAGGTTACTTAACCAGTAGTGAACAAAGTCATCAATTTGCGCGATAATTTCTTCATTTTCAACTAATATTACTGATTCTGAAGTTTCTTGTGCTGTTTCCATGCTATAAAACAGAGAATACGCTCTTACTGCAAAATCAGCACCATTAAAATAATTATATAAATTGCTTTCTCTTTCTTCTATATCTGACCTTACTGCAGCATTTGCATAATCATAGCCTACTAGAGATAATCCTGTACCTAGTACTAGAATAACAGTTGCCATTAAGGTTGTTAATACTTTCTTTAACATTGTGAACCTCCTTATTGTTTCTCAATTTTATATCCAACACCCCACACTACTTTAATATAGCGAGGATTTTTAGTATCAATTTCCATTTTTTCCCTTAGATTTCGAATATGCACCATTACTGTTTCAGTGCTTATCGCTTCTTCTTTCCATACATTTTCATATATTTGTTCTGCAGAAAAAACAACCCCTGCATTACGCATTAATAATTCTAATATTTTAAATTCGATAGGGGTCACTTTTAATAAATTTCCATCAACACTCACTTCTCTTGTATCTAGATTAAGTTCAAGATCCCCTACTGTAAAACCATTAATAGCATGTCCTGTATCACCTTTTAATTTATTTAAATATCTATTATATCTTCTAAGTTGTGACGCTACTCTAGCCAACAATTCCATGGGTACAAAGGGTTTTGTAATATAGTCGTCAGCACCGATATTCAAGCCAGTTATTTTATCAATGTCTTCTGATTTGGCCGATAAAAACATAATTGGAAAATCAAACTCTTCTCGTGCCTTCATCGTCATACTAATACCATCCATTACTGGCATCATTACATCTACAATAGCTAAATGTATTTCTTCACTTTGAATTAGCTCTAAACCTTCTTGTCCGTTATTTGCTTTAAAAACGTGATACCCTTGGCTTTTTAAATAAATTTCAATAGCGTTAGCTATTTCTTTTTCATCTTCTACTACTAAAATGTTATATTGACTCATACTTTCTATCTCCCTTTGTATTTTTTACTGTGTATTCATACGATAAAATGGCTGAAAACTTTTAATTAAACTTTGTCTAGCATAGCGCACCATATTGATGTTTAAACTCCTATGTAAAATTGCATGATACAGTATTTTACTATAACATTTCCTTAAATTAAATTTACTATATCCTTGCAACTTTGGATACTCTGTCATAATCACTCCATGCAGAAATTCCTGTGTCCAAACATAATCCTCTAAGCTGTTTAATTTATCGACATTTAACTCATCAGTATAGGTTCCTTCTTTATAATAATAAATTAATTCTTTAATAGCTACTATTTGCTTACTATTTTTTATCAAATTACTTAACATTATTAATTCTTGATAGCTATTGTTTAGACCTATTAATCTAGTATCTAACAATCTTTTCTTTAATAGTTTTCCCCATAAACTATCATTTAACTGTTTATTTCTCAATAAATGTTTATGTGCACGCTCTGCGCTTAAGTTTAAATCTTTATTAAATCCTATATTATGATGAATCAACTCCCCTTTTTCTTGAAAAGAACCCACTACAAGATCAGCTCCTTTTCCTTTACGTACCATAATACTTATAGCAGCACTGGATAATTCATCCTTAGCATTTAAAAACAATACATATTCACCACTTGCCTTTGTTAATAAATTTTCTCTAGATTTATTACAGCCTAAATGTGCTTGGTAATATACTTTGACTATCGGATATCTGTCTTCTAACATTTTTAATATTTTAGTACTCTTATCCTTTGAGCCATCATCAATCACAATAATCTCAATATTTTGATAACTTTGTTGAGCAGCACTACTGATACTTTTCCAAATATTATTTTGATTATTATGGCTATAAATTAAAATACTCACTTTACTTGTCATAAGTTTCTCCTCTCTTTATAGCCTTAAGTATAGAAGAAAGTTTTAAAATACTACTGCATAAAAAAAAGAAGAATTTTTAAATTTTTTTTAAAATTTAATAAGATTCTTCTTAGAACTATCAACTTTATTCAGTGATTTGCTTTTAAGAAACTCTTTATCTAATACTAAAGTTCATGTTCTTCTTTTAACAACCTTAATAAGCAAGGATCTAGCTGATATTCCTCAATTAGGGCTTTTACTTCGTTCATCATCTTATCTTTAACTTCTTTAGGAATACTAGTTTTTCTTGCCCTTATCAACATATTTTTAGGAGTATGACTTAAATCTACAAACTCTAGTAACTGTGTTTTATAGCCACATACCTGTAGTAAATTACAACGTATCACATCCGTAAATAAAGCACTGATTCGTTCCTTAACAATACCATAACGTGTTAGTATGGCATAGTGTTCACTGTCAATTTGTGCATTTAATTCATGTTGGCAACATGGTACTGAAAAAATTAATTCAGCATTCCACTTAATCGCATTAAATAAAGCAAAATCTGTAGCCGTGTCACAAGCATGTAAGCTAATCACGACATTAACATCAAAATCTGCTTGATAACCTTCAATGTTACCCACTTCAAATTTTAAATTTTGATAACCATATTTTTTTGCAGCATGATTACAGTTTTTAATAACTTCCTCTTTTAAATCTAAACCTACGATATTTACCTTTAATTTCTTAACTATTACAAAATAATAATATACAATAAATGTTAAATAACTTTTTCCACATCCAAAATCAATTATATGAATTTCTTCTTTATCCAGTTTCTTAATGCCATCATCTAAGATTTCAATAAATTTATTAATCTGGCGATATTTATCATACATTGAAGCTACAACTTTTCCTTCTTTAGTAAATATCCCCATATCAATTAAAGGTGCAATAATTTCTCCTTCTGCTAACAAATAATTTTTCTTGCGATTATGATCATTTATTACTAGTACAGTCTTATTTTGTTTCTTCGCTATTTGAAGTTTACCTTTTTTAGTTTTCTTAAGTGCTATTTCCTTAGTTTCACAAAATAAATTAAGTTGTTTATAGTTTATAAAAGTATCTATAATAAACTCACATAACATTTCTTCATTAATATTTTTATGAAATACTTGAGTATCACTATAAGTTGAAATCTGATAACCTTTATTCACTCTTTTAGCCTCGATGCGCTTAAAATTTCCTTCTAGCGGTTGACTAAAAATAAGCTTAATAATTTTTGAAGATAATGCCTCTTCTATTGTTTCTTGTAGTAATTCCATATTATTTTTTGAACCCCAATTCTTTCATCCACACTTCTGTTTCTAAACACCATGAACCTTCGCTATGATCTTGATTCTCATAAAGATGCGGAAACACTTTATTATTCTTATTTATTAATTCACGAACTATGACTAGATTTTGTTCACTATATTTTGCTAAACGACGGTGTGTAGAACATTCATGTGCACCCCAACTAATATAAAAAGATGATTTAGTTGCATTGCAAGATTTAATATCCTCTAACAACCGTCTAAAAACATTAGGATAAAACGGAGATAAACAAGCAGCCTTCGAAAAAACATGGCTGTATTTTGCCCCTGCATAAACGGACATTAAACCTCCCATTGAACTTCCCGCAATCATTGTGTTTTTTGCATCACAATATACTGGATAATGTTCATCGATATACGGTTTTAATTCATTTACTATCCAATTTAAAAGCTCTTTTCCTTGACCTTTTACTTCACCATATCGTTTATCATAAAAATCATAAGGACTAAATTCCCATAAGCGATAATTACTTTCATGATTACACTCAATCCCTACCACTATTATCGCTAAGCCACTTTCATCAAGATATTTTTTTAAATCCCAACTTTTACCATAAGTAGCTTGTTCATCAAAAAACAGATTATGTCCATCAAACATATAAATGACTTTACACTTTTGATTCTTCTTTAAATTATCAGGAACATAAACATGTATATTTCGTTCTAAATGAAGCGGTGTAATTTTCACTTTTTCTATAGTAACCATAATCAACTCTTTCTACTTAGTACACTGTGCTAAGAAATAATATAATTGCACTCTCCACCACTGCCAATCATGATCGACATCATAACCCCAATAATCAAACCATGGATGGCTAAGGCCTAATTCATTAAATAAAGCTTGTAACTTTCTGCAGTCAACAATACACTCCTCTTCAAAACGACCTTGACCTACACTAATAATCATTAATCGTTCTTGATAACGCTGTATGTAGGGATGGTTTTTATTCATATTTGCTAAATAATCTAATGGAGAGTTTTCATATATTCTACCATCTTGATAATCTTTAAAGAAATAGCCTGCATGATAAATTCCTGATTGCGCTAATACTCCACTAAAACATTCAGGATACCTCAAGAATATATTTAAAGCATGGCTTGCCCCCATACTGCAACCACTAATCATAATGCTTCCGAGTTTAGCATTATTAGGGTCTGTAGCTTGTTGAATAGCCTTAATCTTATTTACTACATCATAAACAATATAATTTACATATTGTTCATGTCGTGCTATACGATAATGTTCATCACCTTGACTACTGAATGTTTCTTCGTCAATACTATCAACACAAAAGAATTGAACTAATCCTCGCTCAATATAAGTAGCTGCACTTTCAATCATTTTAAAATTCTCATAGTCATAAAACCTACCATCTTGCGCTGGTATAATCAGCATAGCTAATCCACTATGCCCATAAACTTTAAATTCCATGTTTCTATTTAAACTAGTACTATATTCATTATAATAAGCTATATGCATAAACACCCTCACTTATGCTCAAGCACGAAATCTTTGAAGCTCATCATCACTTCTTTGTCTTCAAAACAAGCCAGAATAAGGTGATTACCCATCGCTTTTGAAAGAGCTTCAGGTCCTCTTTGATTCATTCTTATTGCTGATTTATATTTTTTTTCAATCTGTGACAAGCTGTGCTTATAGGTATGTTGATCTCTTCTTGCTACATAAATGCAATACTTACGATTTTTATCAACATCATAGCGAGCTTCATCGAAAGCAATCATATTTGCCCATATTTGATAAACATTAATATCTTGAGCAAAGTTCATTATGTCTGGTGCATTACCCCCTGGAGGTCTCATATTTACTTCTAATCCAATTAAATCGCCTATTTCACCTAATCCCTCTTTAGCTTTTGTTAATCTAAAATATTCACAGTGAAAAAATCGACTTTGTGTCTCGAAGTTTGCAACCACTTTTTGCCCTAACTCTTTTAAATCTTCTTCAATATTCATTACACTATAAAAATAACAATCTTTTCCCTCATTAACTAATTCCATCACTGGTACTTCAAAAACAAAAGAAGATTCATAAATTACTCTTCGCTTACTATCAGCAATACCATCATAAGTTAAAAGTGTTCCTTCTAGGTATTCTTCCATAATCATCTGCGTTTCTTGCGAGGCATTATAAAATTCCTTAACTTCCTGCATTGTATTAATTCTATATGTTGAAGTTGCTCCCATCCCATTATCAGGCTTTACTATTACTGGTAGACCAACCTCATTGATAAAAGCTAACCCCTTTTGATAATCACTTACTACATGATATCTTGCTACTTTACAGCCTGCTTTTTGGTAATAAGCCTTCATTTTGCTTTTATAGCGTATTCCTTGAATAGTATCTTTGTTTAATCCATCAATTGCATAATCACTACGAAGCTTTGCATCTCTTTCTAGCCAATACTCATTGTTTGATTCTAGAAAGTCTATTCTTCCGTATTTATGAATAAAATAGGCTACCGCTCGATATACTTCATCGTTATTTTCTAATGAACTAACTTGATAATACTCCACCAACGCTGCTTTCAAGTTGTGATGCAACTGATTATAGGGCTCATCGCCAATACCTAAAGTACATACCCCATTTTCCTTTAGTCCTTGCACAAAATACTGATAGTTACTAGGGAAGTTTGGTGATAAAAAAACAAAATTCATAGACTACTCCTTTTATTATGCAGTTACTGTTTTAATTTGCATTTGATTACTTAACACTAAATATACCTGTGTTTTAGTTAGGTAATAATAAGGTAAGGTATACACTGTTGATAACTGCATTGTGTATATCCCTAACAAAGACCATAATACAAACGACATATCTAACGAAAACATAAACATCTTATAACCACGCATCATCATTTTTGATTTCTTTAATACTTCCATAGTAGACATTTCTTTATTTTCTGCCAAAATGTAAGGAACTAGACAATAATCATATCGTTTGATTACTCCAGGTATAATAAAAACTAAACCAAAAATACCAATAATCATATCTCTAATTAACATCGTTGTTAATATTCTTGAGTACCCTTTTTTATATCCAGCGAACACCTGACTAAATTTATCAGTTTTGAAGAATACATTTCTAAAAAATAAATTTAAGCCATATTCAAACGGATATAATATTAAAATAGTATAAATAAAATAACTTAATGTTAATCTTATGGTGAAATCATAACCACTAAAGAAATCCATAGAATGAATTACTTTATTAAAAATAGATAATGTATATATTTCAGTATTAACATCAAAGGAAAATTGAATAAAACTAAGGTTAATTATAAAAGCAAGCGCTCCAACCAAAATAAACTTTGACCATGCACTTGACAGTATTTTTCTAGCATTTATTTTAAATAGTAAGGTATTAATCATTAAAATCGCTCCTTTTAAATATTATAACACAATAAAAATAAAAACACCGTAATTATTACGATGCCTTATTTTTATGATTATCTTCACGTATAATAGATCTTTCTTCTTTTTCAATTTCCAAATCATGTTCTTTTTTCTCTTGCACAATTTCCCAGTGAATAAGTATCGAAATGGCAACACGAATAATAACCAATCCACCCACTATAATTAATTCTGTAATATCATGTAAAACGATAACTGTTTTTAAAATCTCCCCACCAAGCAAGAAACTCAGACCGATAGAGAAGCCTTTTAATAATTCGATGGAAGTGTTTTCATCTTTTTTACAATATAATATAAAGCCGCGAATACCTGCAATACATATCATCGCAAGTGCAATTAACTCAAATATGGTAATGATTAAATCACCACTTTCGTATAATACTGTTTTTAAAACTGATGTAATCATATCAAACATAAAGTTCCAACCTTTCGACTTAGAAATAATATCATAAAACTATTTTTTTTAAAATATTAAAAATATAATTTTTTACTTCTCTAACCACAATTCTTGGTTAAGAAATGTTGTTAATGCCATTATTGTTGCTTGTTTATTTAATTCGACACGATTTATTAAGCCTCTTGATAGATGATGAATAACACCATTATTAACTCTAATGTTATGATCATTGAATACTTTAGACATTACTGTAGAAAGCTCACTTTGTTTAATCTTCTCAATGTATTGTCTTGGAATTTTATAACCTGGAGAAGTTCCAAATCCCTCATTACCTTCATTATCTTTAATTACAGCAACACTAATACTACAATAATTACCTAATAAATCAGTAATTCCTGCCTCAATAGCTACATAGTAATCCACTTTCAATTGGTGTGCCTGTGCATATATTATTAAATTATCAACACGATTACTTGCCCCTTGATATATTGCTTCATCAAAAGGTTGTGGTGATACATCGGAATTAACTTCTATGGCAATGATTTCAAAATCACCAAAATAGTGCGCTAACGCCAACTTTACTCCTTCAATTTTACCTTCATTTTTACTTGCTACTAATATTTTCATACATCACCTTAAATACTAGCCAATAAATATATTAGACAGATACATATACCTACACCAAATGCCAGTAAACCGAAAGTTAAACTACTTTCTATTTCACTCCATTTAGGATGATCAGCATACTCTACTACAAATTTTCCTGGTAGATTATCCTCTTCATTTACATTTTCTTTTTTCTTTCTTTTAAGAATTGTAAAATTTGTCAAAGCCATCAGCCAATCACCTAAACTACTAAGTGTTCTAGTAAATAAATAAGCTACAAAAGAAACACTCTTGATAACGATATTTTCAAAAACAGGCTGAGCGATAAAAGTAAAGGCACTCAATATAGCTGGAATAATACGTTGCACTAAAGGGCGATAAAGTAATGACTCTAAATCTAACCACTGTGGCCAGATAGTTTTATAAGTATATCCACTATTTTCTTTTTTCATTAATATCATACGTACGAAGAACACATAAATTAATGCTCCTATAGTGATTGATATCACTGCACCTTTTAAATTAATCCATGCAAAATAATGAACCGCATGATCTAAGTGATGGGCATGCATAAATCCTTGCATTAAATCAGCTAGACCATCAGCTACAATATTAGGAAACAATCCCATAAGGAGTAAAGGGATAGCACTAATTGCGATATAAAACCAACTCTCTTTTCGCATTATTTTTTTCATACTATCAAATTGTATTTGAAGTTGATCATCACTATTTTTTTCAATAAAAATACAAATAAATAATTTTGTCATATAGGCTATTGTTAAACCACCTGCAAATAAAAAGGCATATTCAACATATTGAAAGAAAGTAATAACATTGATCGTTTCAGCAAGATGAATATATTCAACTATACTTTCATGTAACAGTGTTTTTGATACATAACCATTAAATAAAGGGATACCACCTATACCTAAAGCACCGATTAAGAACAGTATCATTAGACCCCATTTTTTTCTTCCATAACCTTGAATTTTATTTAAATCCAATTGATGGGTATTACTATAAATTACACCAGCTGCCATAAACAATAATAATTTAATTAGTGAGTGGTTAGCCATATGTAGCACAACACCTCTAATTGCTAGAGTATTATGAGAACCAAGGAAGATACTCATTGCAATTCCTACCGTAATAAATCCTATTTGTGACATTGAAGAACAAGCTAGTGTTCTCTTTAAATTATTTGAAAATAAAGCTAAAACAGCTCCTAATACCATAGTAATAACTCCTAGTATTAACATTAACATTGCCCAATTGGTATTTTCTCTAAACAATTCCTTAGCTAAAACAATCATTCCATATACACCAGCCTTAGTTAAAATACCACTAAGTAGTGCACTTGCAGGAGCAGGTGCAACAGGATGGGCTTTAGGTAGCCATATATGAAGTGGATAAAGTCCAGCTTTAGCACCAAACCCTACTAAGATTAATAATCCACTTAGCATTACCATTGATAAGTCAACACCATTACTCATTGCATCATTTAGTTGTTCCATATGTAATGTTCCTAATGTGTTATATAACAGGAATAAACCCATTAACATCGTTAATCCACCAATTACTGCAACTGCAATATAAACTTCTCCAGCTTTCATTGCTTCTTCTTTTTGATCATGGATAACCATTACATAAGAAGTAAAAGACATAATTTCAAAATAAATGAAAGTAGTATATAAATCTACTGACAAAAATACTCCAATCGTTGCTCCAAAAGTAACTAATGTAAAAAACAAATATCGTGCTTGATTTTTATAATGACTTAAATATTCTTTAGTATATCCTGTTGTACATAACCACATAAATCCAGCTATCAAACTATAGATGATTCTAAAACCATCAATTTTTAAAGCAAATGAAAATCCGATGAATTCTTGTAGCGTAAAATAAACTTCACCTTCCTGAAGTACTATAACTACTAAATAAAGCAACATTAAAAACTCCACAATAGTGACAAGGATTGCTAAATTAAAACGCAGCTTATCCTTTTTTCTTCCTAGAAGTACCACTAAAAGTGCTCCAATCATAGGCCATATCGTAACTAATAATAAACTTATCTCTTTCATATCGATCACCTACACCAATCCTTGAGCAACAGCAGTAAGAAGCTTTATAACTTCATCACCTTGTATCCCTAGCGCTACCATCATAATACATAATAGTGCAAAAGGAAGTATCATCAGCCATGAAGGATCATGGGCTTTTTCAAAATGAAGCTCCTTATTTTCCTTCTTCTTAATAAAGGCAGTTACACTAACTTCTAATGTATAATAAGCAGTAAGTACTGCTGATATTAATAATGCACCCACCCCAATATACGATAGGATAGTTCCTTGTGATACCGCAGCATTAGCTAAAGAATACTTGGAAATAAAGCCTGCAAACAGTGGAATACCGCTAAGTGCTAAAGCACCTATTGTAAAACTAATAAAAGTTAAAGGCATCTTTTTAGCCAGGCCTTCAATATCACTTAAATATTCTAGATGTGCAATCTCAATAACTGCCCCTGCACAAAAGAATAAACAAATTTTAATAATGCCATGAAACAACATGTGTGCCATTGCTGCCGCTAAGCCTAGTGGTGTCATTAATGTTATACCAAAAACAATATAAGATAAATTAGACACTGTCGAATAAGCTAAGCGTCGTTTTAAATGAACTTCTTTATAGGCACATACAGATCCAAATACTATTGTAAATGCTGCAAAAATCATTGCCACATCTTGAGCATACGTCCCAATCAGAAGCGATGGTCCAAAGCTATAAAATGTTACACGGGCAATACCAAATACACCTGCTTTAACTACCGCGACAGCATGAAGTAGCGCTGTTACTGGTGTTGGGGCAACCCCGGCTACAGGTAACCATTGATGAAATGGAAACACTGCTGCTTTAACGCCAAAACCAAAGAAACAAAGTAAATATCCTAATAAAATAGTGTTCGTATGTGTTGCATAATTTACAAAATCAACTCCACCATAAATAAAATCTAAACTGCTACCATATACATACACAATCATAATCCCTACAAAGGCTAATGAAGCACCTGTTATCGAGTAGGCAACATATTTTCTTCCTGCCTTAACATCTTTGTTTTTCATAGTGTGCATTACTAATGGAAGTGTAATAAAAGTAAGCATTTCATACATTAAATAAAATGTAATTAGATTAGCACTACATGCTAAACCTATAACAACACCATAAGTGCTGATGAAAAAAGTATAGAATTTATTTTTTCTAGTATCGTGGTGCATATATTCAAAAGAATATAGTGTAGCGATGGGCCATAATACAGCAATTAAAACTAAAAAGATTTTGCTTAGTCCATCGACAAAAAATTGAATCTGTAAATCCAAATTAATAGTAATAATACTCAGAGGAACAACGCTATCACTTAATACTAGTAAAAGTACTAAAATACTTGTGCAGATTACCACAAACATTGCATAACTATTTCTTTTTTTATCTTCATTTTCTTTTATTTTAAGTAGTGGCAAGATGAATCCTCCTACAACAGGAACAAGCATCGCCACTAATATTAGCATTATTGTCATTACTTACACCCCTTAAAATAATCCTTGAATTATAAGATTAATATTATCCATTAATAAAGTAGGGTAAAAGCCAAACACAATTATACCTACTACTAATAACGCCATAGGTATAAGCATCGTATTATTAACTTCACTAACAGCATCATCACCTTCATAGGTCTTAAAGAATCCTTGAACAGTAATTGTAAATAAATAACCTGCTGTGAGTAAAGCACTGATTAATAGTACTACTGGTCCAATCCACGAAATACTTGCATCTAGGAAGGAAAGTGATCCACTTGCCAAATACCATTTTGATACAAATCCTACTAGCGGTGGAATTCCAATCAATCCTAATGAAGCAATAGTAAATAAGCCAAATGTAATTGGCATCTTTGTTCCTAGTCCATCGATGCGATCCACTCTTGTTTGATGACTTTTATAAATAATAGCACCACTTACCATAAACAATACATTTTTGATAAGCGCATGAGCTACCACATGAAGTAAAGCTCCTAAAAACGAAACAGCATTTAAACAAAATAAACCAAATAAAATATAAGAAACTTGTGAAACAGTAGAGTAAGCTAAACGCTTTTTCATAATTTTTTCTTTATAAGCCAACATAGAACCCATAAATACTGTAAATAGTGCTAGGGTAATTAGTGCATATTGCACCCAAGTACCACGAATAAATTCTACACCGAATTGATAGTAAATTATGCGAATAATAGCTAATACCCCCGCTTTTGTGATTATTCCAGAAAGAAGTGAACTAGCTGCTGCTGGAGCTACGGGATGAGCTGTTGGTAGCCAAGAATGTAGTGGATACATCCCAGCTTTCGCACCAAAACCTACGGTAGTTAGAAAACATACTATCAACAACATACTTTCTTGTGCCCCTGTTAATTCTGCCTGTAGCACACCTCCTGCCACAAACATTGAAGCATCACCATAGTAAGCTACAAAGAAAAATCCAAGTAAGCCCATCGTTGCGCCAAAAATAGAATAAATTAAATATTTAATAGCAGCTTGTATTGCATCTTTTGTTTGCGAATGCAGTACTAAAGGCATACTCGCAATAGTTAGCGCTTCAAAGAATAGATATAATGTTAAGAAATTACCACTGATACATACACCATTCATTGCCCCTAGTGAAAATAGGAAAAAACTATAAAAGCGCACATGATTAATTTCGTGTTTCATGTATTCTAAGCTATAGATTCCTACCATTAACCACACTACATTCACTAACAGTAAGAAGTATTTCCCTAGTGTATCAGCATGTAGTCCTATCGATAAAAAGCTAGTAATCTCAATATACTGCGTATAGCTGTACTCATTAAACAAAGTCATTATAGCTAAGGCACAAGTTATTAAAAGTGTTACTGCGATATAAGCATTTCGTTTTTTCTCATCTTGTCTAAATGGCATTACACTTAACAATACCCCTAGCATCATCGGTATTAAAATTACAAAAATCATATTAAATCCCCCTTACTTAAACATGGCAAAGCCATTTTGTAATAATGAATAAAACAAGCTCCCAAAGATTCCAACAATGAAATTTAAAGCTATAAATCCTAATATTGAAAGTTTATACAACCACGGTTTTTTTGTCTTCTTTTCATACAACTCTTCTTTAGGATGAGTGTATAAGATATACAACACTGGAATAAAATATAAAGCATTCAGTACCGTGCTGATTGCTATAACTAGAAGTGAAGCTACCATTTTATAGGATGCAAACTCAATAGCTGCACTACTTAATAATACTTTAGCATTAAACCCTGCGAAGAAGGGTATACCAATCATCGACAATGCACCAACAATAAATGCGAGTCCTGCTAATTTATCGCGATACCCGGCACCTTGAATAGCATTGTAGTTTTTTTGATTACCACTGACGCGCATAATCCCACCCGTAGCCACAAACAACAAGGGCTTAGTAATCGCATGGGCAAGAATATGAAAGCATGCTGCAATTAAACCAAGTTCTGTACCAAGACCAATACCTAGAAAGATGTATCCAATCTGAGCTATTGATGAGTATGCCAACATTCTTTTTAAATCTCTTATTCTTAGTGCTTTTAATGAACCAAGAATCATGGCACATAATCCAAAGAGAAATAAAATATCAGTAGCGCCTGAATTAAAGATATACTCTATACCAATTACACGGTAAAATATTTTAATAAGCAAGAAGATATAACCTTTAGATACGATACTTGAAAGAATTGTACTAGAGGCAATCGTTGAATGGTCATAGACATCCGGCAACCATGAATGAAATGGAAAGCAAGCGCTTTTAATAGCCATCCCCATACTAAATAAGGCAATTGTAACTGCTAAGGGGAATGCATAACTTCCACTTTGTGCTAATAATGCTACACTCGCTTGAATGTTTTGCATCAACAAGTGACCTGTTAAATCATAAATTAATGAAATCCCAATTAAAAATAAACCTGAACCTAATAAACTCATAAATAAATAGCGAATAGTAGCAACTAATGCTTTACCACTACGATAACGAATCATAACTAAAGCACAGGCAGCAATAGTGTTAATTTCTACAAAAACATAACTAGTAAAAATGTCATTAGTATAAACTAGGGTAAGTAGGGAACTCATCAACATTAAAGCGACCGCAAAATACAAATTCACTTTAGAGTGTTCTACATCTTCTTCAATTTCTTTTAATCCACCCCAAAGAGAAAATAACATAATTACACTAAAAGCACACGCAAACACAGCTTCAAGTATCCCAACTCTTATTTCATTTCCCCATGGAGCAGGAAAATGACCCATCATATAATTATAAGCCTCATTACTTGTTACTGCATAACCTAAGACACAAAGTGACATTAGAAGTGTTAAAAACAATATCGTTAGCGCAAAATAACGGGCCTTCTTACCTTTTAATACTGAACAAATTACCCCGGAAGATAAAGTCATTACTATCGTAAAAAAGGGAAAATTTTGTACAAATGCCATCTTATTCTTCCTCCAATTTCGATAATCTGATAATCTCTTCAATATCTAAAGTATGATATTTATAATATAAACGTATCGTTATTGCCAATAAAAAGGCTGTTACACTTACAGATACAACGATACCAGTAAGCACTAAACTGCTTGGAATAGGATTTATATAAGCCTCAACATCTTGTATTCCGTCAACAATAATCGGTGCTTTTCTCCCTGTAATATATCCTTTTGATGCCAAAAACAAATAAATTCCTGAATCCATAAAATTAAACCCTACAATTTTCTTAATCATATTACGATTAAGAAGCAAGGTAGTAAATCCAATCCCAAAGAGGATAATAGCTGTAGTTTCATAATAATTAACTAATAAACGTTCCAACATATTATAGTCCCCCTTTTCTAAATAGCGCAAAGAAAGTGTACATTGTACAAGAAACTACAATGCCAACACAAATATTTAGTGGTAAAATCAAACCAGAACTTAAAATATCTCCTGCACTACCAAGTGCTATATTAGAGTCTAAATGATTAGCTCCCATATAGAATGAATAAAGTTTTAAGACTGCATAGGTAATTAATCCACCAAAGGTTACCCATTTATAAGTACTATAATTAAAAAATCTTCTAGTTTTTTTAAACCCAAAAGCATTATTATATAAAATTAAAGCTGAGCCAATAATAGCTCCACCCGCAAATCCGCCACCAGCAGAAATATGACCATTAAGTATAATATAGATACCATATAAAACCATAATTGGAAAAAGCAAGGTTGTAAAAAACTGCAAAATTGTATCGTTCTTTAATTCATATTTACGATCATATCCTTCATCATGAAGTTCACTACCCGCATCTAAACTACCATCTTTACGATAATCTAAACGAAGTAAAATCATCACACTAAGTGCAGCAATAAATAAAACGTGTGCTTCACCTAAAGTATCAAAAGCACGATAATCAAGAATAATTCCAGCAACAATATTGACAGCTCCTGTTTCTTGTAGACCTTGTTCAATATAACGTGCACTAACTTCATTGTTGACTATATTACTAGGGTCACCAAATGAAGGCAAATAGGAAACTGTAATTAATAGTACTGCGATAATTACCACGGCAATAATCACTGAAAATAGTGATGTTGCCTTTTTATAGTTTTTTAGCGCAAAACTACTAAGATTAATTTTAATTTTATCAATATAGCTTGATCTAATATTTTCATTTTGAATAGCTCGTTCTTGATCACTTAACATTGCCGCTTTAGCAAAGGATTGTTTAGGCATATAATCTTCTTTAGGATCACCATTAATCCAATGAAGTAGACGTCGCCAACCAGAGTATTCATAGTCTTCTCTAATCTTCATGACGATCCTCCTCATCAAATAAATGAATTTTCTTAAATGCTGCAAAAAACAATAGTGTTGTAATCCCAGCCCCTACAGCAGCCTCAGTGATTGCTAAATCAGGAGATTCTAATAAAATCCAAATAATACACATCACTACTGAAAAACCAGTATAAATAATTACTGAAGTTAGTACTCCTTTAGTAAGTGACACTGAAATAGCGCATAGAATTAGATAAAGACAAAGTAACATCGAAAATATAGTCATTCTACCATTACCTCTACTTCCTCTTTTAAATCTGGATTTGTTAACATTTCCATTCTAAGTAATAAATGACTACTAGTAGGTGAAGATATCCAGAAAAAGACAATCACTAAGAGTAACTTTAAGGCTAACCACCCTAATCCACTATAAAAAATTAAGCCTAACAATATAAATAAAATTCCTAATGTATCTTCCATTGCAGACACTTGCATACGATTTAAAACATATTTAAACTTGAAGTTACCAAATATAGACGCACACACTATAATTAAGCCTATAAGAATTAGAAGTGTTCCAATAGTAAAGCTTAGGATATTAAAAATATTATTCATCTTTGGCACCTTCTTTCAATAATCGCTCAATATATACACCAAAATAAATTCTAGTAAAAAGTACAATACTTAAAAAACTAAACATTGCGTAGATTAAAGCCATATCTACTAAACCAGATTCATTTAAATAAACTGCTAAAATACAAATCAATAAAATAACTTGAGTTCCTATCATATTAATAGCTAATAAGCGATCACTAATCTTAGGTCCAATTATCGTTCTGACAAATGTTGAAAATATCATCAGTGCTAGGACAATCATTGATAATACTAACACTAGTTGTTTTAAATTTTCTATCATAGATTACCGTCCTCCAATTTTCTTAATACTCTTACAAAAGCACAATCTTTAAGACCTTTCCCTAATTCGCGGTCTAAACAGTGCACTGTGAACTGATTATATTCAACAGAAGAAGTAATCGTTCCAGGAGTTAAAGTAATACAATTTGCGAAAATAGATTTTGCCCATGAAGTTTTTAAATCAACTTCAAAAACCACAATCACTGGTTCCATACGATATTTATTGGAAAATATCCAATACAACATCTGCTCATTAGCTTTGGCTATTTCTACAGTAAGAACCACTATAAGTTCTACTATAATTTTTATTTTTTTAGCAATAAATAAATCATATTTTAATTTATAATTCATAAATTTGCACATAAATAAGGTTAGTAATAATGAGAGAATAATACCAAAAATTACAATTTCCATGGTTATTCTTCCATTAAATATAATCCATATCGAAAATAGTACTAAAAACATAAAATATCCCCTTTTCTCTAATCCTTAATTTTAAAACTTTTTATTAATATGTCAAATAAATTACGGTATTATTACCTATTTCCATTTATAACCTGATAATTTTAGTAAAACTTTACAGTAGATATTGAATATCCATAAAAAAACAAAACCATTTCTGGTTTTGTCTTAAGCTAAATATAACCGTGTTCCTTTAAAAAATAATAGACTCCATCCACTGCAACTGAAGCACATACCTGTTTAGCGACAGCCTTTGTTTTTGCATTAGCGTCGCCCATGGCAACACTCACTTCAACTGCTTCAAACATCTCAACATCATTATAGCTATCACCAAACGCAATTAAGTCTTCTTTATTTAAAGATAGATGTTCTTTAATAAATTGGATAGCGGTTCCTTTGTTTACTTCATCAGAATAATAATCATAGGCTTGTGGATGATCCCCATTTAAATAAAATCCAGGATAATAATGATTAAATTCCTCAATATTTTCAGGCACTTCTTCAAACAATATACAAGCCTTAGTAAAATCCCCTTCCATATCAGTACTCATTACCTTTTTGTTCAATTTAAAAGTATCACAAAAATACTCAACAATACCACCCATAGTAGAAACTTTATAACCTTGAGCATGTTCCAACATATAGTGTATTTTATTATCATTATGTGCTTGATATATTTTTTCAAGTAATGCTTGAGGCAAATGAAATTGATATATTAATTCATTTTTATAAATAATCTCTGCACCACTACTTACAATATAGCCATCAATATCTAAGCTATGAAGTACTGGTGGAATTATACTAAATGATCTTCCAGTACTAATAAAAACTTGATGCCCATTTTCTTTTAATTGTTTTAGTGCAAGTATTGACTTTTTTGAAGGTGTATCAATACCAGATGGTACATCTATTAATGTTCCATCTAAATCAAAGAAAAATACCATAAATTATTTATCCTTTCTAAATAGCTAGTAAATTAAGAATTGCTTGAGCATAAATTTCAACTAATACATAAAATTCATCTTCATTTAATGATTCATTCGCGTCATGAATATGATTATCTCTAGATATCGTACTACCATAAGCTACACAGTTGTTGATACCTTTTGCATAAGTTCCTCCGCCCATAGTACTAGGTTCACTAGTAACATCATGAGTAACACTACGATAAGCCTCCACTAGGCTTTTTACTAGTGGACTTTCTTTTTCAAAAAAAAGTGGTTCATGCGTGCTCAGCACTTCTAAGCTGCCTGAATTGCTTGCAAATCCTTCTTTTAGGGCACTTACTACTGTTTCACAGTTTAAAGTTACTGGAAAACGGATATCAATTGACACGCCTACAACATTGCCTTCCTTCTTAATGACCCCATTACAAAACGTTAAGGCACCATATTCATCTTGTAACTCTACATTACAATATTTTCCACTTGTAGATAACGCAATTTTTTCATTATAAAAATCTACAAAGTTGTCTTCAAATCCAGCTTTTTTTAAAGCCACCATTAAATGTGCTATTGCATTCTTACCTTCTTCTGGAGTAGATGCATGTGCCGCAACTCCATAAACTGTAATATGTACTGTATCTTTGCTTTCTATTTCTACTTTCAATCCTTGTTTAAGGATTTCATCTTCTAACTTTACAAGATCAACAGTATTTAATGGTATTTCTATTTTTACTTTAGCGCATACCACATTCGATACACTTCCACCTTCAATTGCTAGGATAGTAGTCGTTGGTGCACTAAACTTAGCAGCTACCATACCTTTTTCACCAAATACACCTGGGAAACTTGCATCAGGAGTAAAACCACAATCAATGTGTCCCTCTTTTTCAACATAATATTTTAAGCATTGTGATCCACTTTCTTCATTACATCCCATTATTAAACGTACGCGTTTATTAAAATTCGTGTTCATTTCTTTAAGTATTCTAATTGCATAAGCAGATGCTACAACTGCACCTTTATCATCACTAACTCCTCTTCCATAAAACTTTCCATCTTTCAAGGTAAGTGTTAAAGGATCACTATTCCACCCTTCACCTACGGGAACAATGTCTAAATGCCCAAGCACTCCTACAACTTCTTCCCCGCTTCCAATTTCACCATAACCACAATAATAGTCTAAGTTCGTAGCTTTCATACCACATTTTTCAGCTAATTTTAAACCTTCTTCTAAACATAAAGCATTTTCTTCTCCAAATGGGGCATTTTCTTTTGCTTCACTTAAAATAGAGTTGTAGCTTACTAATTTCGCTAAATCACTTTTCATTTCTTCTTTATACTTCTCAATATATGTTTTTATCATGTTATTTTCTCCTTCATTATATATTTATAATTAATCCCACGGGACAGTGGTCTGATCCATGTATCTCACTGTAAATTAAACTATCTTCTACTTGTTCTTGTAAAGATTTAGATGCAATAAAATAATCAATACGCCACCCTGCATTTTTAGCTCTAGAATTAAAGCGATACGACCACCAAGAATAAGCTACTCTTTCAGGATAGAGCAATCTAAAGGTATCAATGAAACCTAAGTCAAGTAATTCATTCATTGCCTGACGTTCTTCGTCACTAAATCCAGGATTTTTTCGATTTGTCTTGGGATTTTTTAAATCTATCTCTTCTTTAGCAACATTTAAGTCTCCGGTATAAATAACCGGTTTAACTTTATTTAAAGTGCTTAAATGCTCTCTCATGTCTTTTTCCCATGTTAGGCGATATTCCAAACGTGCTAATTTTTCTTGAGCATTAGGAACATAAGCATTTACGAAATAAAATTTTTCAAATTCCAGTGTCATTACCCTTCCTTCTAAAGGATGATTTTTATCTTTGAAGTCATAACTAATGGAAAGAGGTTCTTGCTTAGTAAATACTGCCGTTGAAGAATATCCTTTTTTTTCAGCACTATGCCAGTATTGAAAATAACCTTCCAAGTCTAAAGTTATTTGATCGGGTTGTAACTTAGTTTCTTGTAGCGCAAAAATATCGGCATCTTCATGATGAAAGAAGTCAAGAAATCCCTTAGTAATACATGCTCTTAAGCCATTCACATTCCATGAAATTAATTTCATATTACGCTCCTAGTGGACGAGTGACTTGATAAAGCCAACTAGCCTCTTCCTCAGTTAATCTAGCATGTAGTTGATCATATACTTCTTGATGATAATGATTTAGAAATACTAATTCTTCATCATTTAAATACTGTATATCAATCAATTCTACATCTATAGGGCAAAAAGTAATCGTTTCAAAATGCATGAACTGTCCATAGTGGTTCTTTTCACCTTTTCTAACTACAAGTTCATTTTCTATTCTGATACCTAATTCACCTGCAAGATAAATACCTGGCTCATTAGTTACAATCATTCCAGATTGAAGAGCATCAAGGGGAGTATTTAACGGGTTATTCCAACGAATACCATGCGGTCCTTCATGCACTCCTAATACAAAACCAATCCCATGACCAGTACCACATTGATAATCAATATCTAATTGCCAAACCGGACCGCGAGCTAGTATATCTAAACTTAGCCCCGTAGCTCCATATAAAAATTTGGCTCTAGATAAATTAATCATTCCTTTTAAAACAGTCGTATTATACTTCTTCCATAATGCATCCACTTTACCTAAAGCAATCGTTCTTGTAATATCTGTTGTTCCTTGAAGATATTGTCCGCCGCTATCCACTAAAACCATACCTTCGTTTTTCATCACTGCATGATTGTCTGGTGTTGCACTATAATGCATCATTGCAGCATTAGCGTTATAACCACAGATAGTGTTAAAACTTAAATCAAATGCACCAACCTCTTTACGACACTGCGCTAAATAATCTGCTGCTTCAATTTCAGTGATTTCACGCATTTTAATGTTTTCTTTTAACCATTTAATAAACCTTACCATAGCTACTCCATCTTTTAAGTGAGCTTCTTTAACATTGCTAAGTTCAACGTCATTTTTGCATGCTTTAGCTAAAACTAGTGGTGTTCTTTTATCATGGATTGTATTACTTTGTTGAATTCCTTTTTTAATTGCATAGTTTAATTTCGAAAAATCACCCCATACTTTTTTATCTTCGATAGTTTCAATATCCTTATAAAACTGATTATAGGCTTTAATTTGGACATCTATCGCATTAAATGTATCAACTATTGTTTCATCCAATTTAACCTTATCAACATAAAGAGTAGTTGCTTCTAATGTAATTATTGCATAAGCATAGACTACTGGAGTATGTAAAACATCACTACCTCTTAAATTAAACAACCATGCAATTTCATCTAAAGCAGATAAAACCATCACTTGAGCGTGTGATTTCATCGTTTCTTTAAGCCAGTTTATTTTATCTTGAGCACTTCTTCCGGTATACTGCTCACCCAATAAAAAAGCTTTATTTTGAGGCATTGTAGGGCGATCCTTCCAAATTTTATCTACAAGATCATCAGTATAGATTATTTTACCCCCTTGCTTTAAAACTGCTTCTTCTAATAATAGTCCCATAGTTGCCGCTACTACCTTACCATCGAATGCCAATGTAAGATGTGCTCTATCCATTAAATAAGCACTTACTGTAGGAACACCTTCTTGCCCCATTTTATATAATTGAATATCCGTATCTTTTAACTGATTTTCAGCTTGAATAAAATAACGACCATCTGTCCATAGGATAGCTTCTTCTTTAGTGATTGCTAAAGTGCCTGCAGAGCCTGTAAATCCTGAAATAAATTCTCTAGTTTTAAAATAATCACAAACATACTCACTTTTATGGAAATCATCAGTAGGAATTAAATAAACATCTATAGCATCCTTACTCATTAATTCACGAAGTTGACTTAATCTAGCATTTATCATCTGTATTCTCCTCAATTCATTTCCTATATTTTAACTGAAAACAAGGATTAGTGCTATCTTAAATCATAAAAGTTGCCTAAATATAACAAATATACTATACTAATTATACCACCCTATAGGGGTGGTGGAGGAAAATATGAAACAACAATTTAATATAACAGGCATGACTTGTTCAGCTTGTAGTAGTACAATAGAAAAAACTATGAATAAACAAGAGGGTGTTCAAGAAGTTTCAGTACACTTATTAACTAATAAAATGAACATCGAATACGATCCTCAAATGCTTAATGATAATGATATTATTAAATTAGTAACAGATGTTGGATATGGAGCATCTTTGCCTACTTCAAAAAAAGAAACGGTCATTTCTCAAAATACCGAAGAAAATCATTATAAAACAATGAAAAAGAAAACTTTTTATTCTTTCTTATTCATGATTCCTCTATTTTATCTGTCTATGGGAATGATGTTGGCATGGCCTTTACCATCATTTTTTCTCGGTGTAGAGAATGCATTAAACTACACGCTTACACAATTTATCTTAACAATAGCTTTACTCTTTGTGAATCAATCTTATTTTATTAATGGATTTAAAAATCTTTATAAATCGCATCCTAATATGGACAGTTTAATTGCTTTGGGGGCAGGAGCTGCAACCTTATATAGTGTGGCCATGCTTTATCAGATTGCTGAAGCTGTATCACTTCAACAAATAGAGTTAATTCATCACTATACGATGAATCTTTATTTTGAAACAGCAGGGATGATTCTTGCCTTAATTACTTTAGGTAAAACATTAGAATCGCGTTCTAAAAAGAAGACATCTGATGCGTTATCTAAATTAATGGAGTATGCACCTACTACCGCATTAATATTAAAAGACAATCAAGAACTAGAAGTAAATATTGAAGATGTTTTAGTAGGTGATGTTTGTATAGTAAAACCTGGAGGTAAAATACCTGTAGACGGTGAAATTATTGAGGGTTATGGTAGTCTTGATGAATCTATGATTAGTGGTGAAAGTATGCCTCAAGAAAAAACTGTAGGCGATAAGGTGCTTGCTGCTACTATTAATCAGTCAGGAAGCTTCAAAATTAAAACAACGCACATACAAAATGAAACTACTTTATACAAAATTATTCAATTAATGGAAGAAGCTGCTAATTCAAAGGCACCTATTGCCAAGATGGCTGATAAAATATCTTCTATATTTGTACCTATTGTAATAAGTATTGCCGCACTATCTTTCATAGTTTGGTTAATATTGGGTGCATCCTTAGCATCATCGATGGGATTTGCGGTTGCTGTACTAGTTATTTCTTGTCCTTGTGCACTAGGTTTAGCAACACCTACTGCGATTATGGTTGCAACAGGAAAAGGTGCTGAACTAGGGATACTTATTAAATCTGCAGAAGCACTTGAAGTTGCCCATAAAGTCGATACTGTTATATTAGATAAAACAGGTACTATCACTAACAATCAAGCTAAGGTTACTGACGTTATAACATTGGATAAACAACTGTTATCTTTAGCCTATGCGCTTGAAATAAAAAGTGAACATCCGCTAGCTAAGGCTGTCGTTAATTATGCATTATCTCAATCAATAAAACCTGTTGAATTAGATAACTTTGAATTAACTGCTGGTCAAGGAATTATGGCTAACTATGAAAATAAAATACTATTAGGCGGTAATCAAAGAATGATGGAAGCTCATCATATTGATATCACATCCTTAGAAAAAGAGTCACAAGAATTTTCTTCACAAGGTAAAACAGTGTTATACTTTGCCTATAATCAACAACTTTTAGGAGTCTTAGCAATCAGTGATACCATTAAAGAAAGCAGTATCGAGGCTATTAAGCACATGAAAGAAAATGGCTTAGCGGTTGTCATTGTCAGTGGTGATCATCCGCTTGTAGTAGAAAATGTAGCTAAACAGGTACATGTGGACCATTATGTTGCTCAGGTATTACCACAAGATAAAAGTAACATCATTGCACAGTATCAAGCACAAGGAAAAAAAGTGGCTATGATTGGTGATGGAATAAATGATGCTATTGCATTAACTAAAGCTGATGTCGGACTTGCGATTGGTGCAGGCACAGATATTGCGATTGAAGCTGCTGATTTCGTACTCGTTAAAAATGACTTAAATGATGCCGTTAATGCCATCTTACTGAGCAAAGCTACCATTCGCACCATTAAACAAAACTTATTTTGGGCTTTATTTTACAACACCTTAGGAATTCCACTAGCAGCAGGACTATTTTATCCGCTATTAGGATGGCAATTAGACCCTATGTTTGGGGCTCTTGCAATGAGCATGAGTTCTGTAAGTGTTGTAGCTAATGCCTTAAGATTAAGAAGATTCAAACCAAGTAACAAAAAAATTATAAAAAAAGAAAGTGAGCAAAAAGCGATGACAAAAAAATTAATTATTGAAGGAATGATGTGTGGACACTGTAAAGGAAGAGTGGAACAAGCTTTATCAACGTTAGAATATGTAAGTAAAGTTGAAGTAAATCTTGATGAAAAATCCGCTACAGTAACAAGCCAAGAATCAATTGCTGATGATGTATTAAAGAACGCAGTAGTATCAGCTGGTTATGAAGTAGTGGATATCAAATAAATGCAAGCAGACAATAAAGAAATTATTAATTTAATAAAAACAGCTAAAGGTCAATTAGATGGCATTTTAAGAATGGTTGAAGAAGATCGTTATTGCATGGACATTAGTGCCCAGTTAATGGCGACTTCTTCCATTATAAAAAAAGTAAACTCCAAAGTAATTGAAGCACATATCCGTGGATGTGTTGCTAACACTATGAATGAAGACCAATCATCTGATAAGCTAGAAGAAATTATTATATTGATAGAGAAACTTATCAAAAATAATTAATTTATTTATTGCAATTTAATATAAGCATTGTTATAATGTAAAAGCAATCTTTTATTAAATGCGGATGTGGCGAAATTGGTAGACGCACTAGACTTAGGATCTAGCGCCGTGAGGTATGGGGGTTCGAGTCCCTTCATCCGCACCATATAAGATATAAAGGAAGTATTACCTAGGTAATACTTCTTTTTTTGCATATATCAATAAATTTAAGAATTTATTTTGTATCTTTTATTAGGAATTTTATCAGATGTTACATATAACATAGCGGGAGTCACATGAACCTAGTTGTCTTTTGTGTTCAAACACATGGCTTTAGGTTCACCCGCTCTTTGACAAATCAATAAATATAGATGGACTAAAGTAACTAAGGAGCCTATAGAATTGATACGCGATGACTTTTTATAATGAGCGAACACTATTAAGTTCTAGATAAATAAATTATGGATTTTATTTATAGCGATGATGTTAGTTATTAATAATGATACTTCTCGAACGTTTGAGCCACCTTTTCGACTAAAAATGGTGGGTGCATAGGCACATGAGCAGCCAAGGCTACATCTATATATTTATTTTAATCTATGCTGTAAAATGTAATCCTTAACAATATAAGGTAATCATATATATTGATAGATACTCTTTATAGCATATGTACAAGCTTACATAAGCAATGTTATAGATGGAGAATTAATTCATCCAAAGAGGAGAAAAAAATTATGAAATATATCACTAAGAGTAAAGTGATTATTATTGCGAGTTTTATTCTTGGATATAACTTTATACTTTTACATATTAAACAAGAACAAACATTCGCTAAAGATTATCAAACCATTGAAGCTTCAACATCAGAAGATATAAATGAAAAAGAAATTAAAAACTTAGAGTATTATCAAAATATAAACTCGGATGTAGTAATGATGCTTATATTATCCGACAGAAATATTCCTATCATGAATTCAGATGAATATTTTAGATTAAATATACATAAAGAGTATGATTCAATGGGAACCCCTTTTATTGATAGTATCTCTACAAAAAGAAACACTATTATTCAAGGGCATTCGTCTACAAAAAATAATTATTTGTTTACCGTGTTATTAGAGTATATCGAAGAGGATTATCTTTTAGAAAATCCAACATTCAAATTAGAAACAGTTAATGTTATAATGGAGTACGAAATATTTAGCGTTATACGTGTAGATTTAGAAATTGAAGAACCCTACTTACGGTGGTATGATACCCACTATCGTAATGACAGTGATTACATCAATTATTTAAAAGAAGTTAATGAGTTATCATTAATTCCAATAGAAAAAGCATATTCTGCAGAAGACAAAATCGTTACACTAGTAACATGTGATGATGTGCAAAATAACGCTAGAGTTATCGTTCTAGCAAAAAAGAAAGAAGAAAACAGACATGAATAAAATAGAAAAATTTATTAATCACTTAAATAGAACACAACTTATCGGGATGTCTGCCGTAGTGGTTTTAGCAACTGTAATTTGCATACTAATTTTAGTAACAGTAACTAAACCTGATTCAGAGAATCCATTAGCTACAAGTTCTGAACCGACAAGTAGTACTATACTAATTGAAAATACTGAAGTTAGTGGATTAACCACATCAGTAAGTACTGGTGATATTACTATAGCATCTGAAGTAACAAATACTACAAGCAAAGAAAGCACAGAAGAAACTACAACATCAACGACTACAACTACAACTGTAGCACCGACAACGACTACTACAACTACTGTAGCTCCAACAACGACTACAACACAAGCTCCACCAGCACCTACTGAGCCACAATATGCTTGCCCTGATGCAGTATACGATAAAAATCAACCATGTGATGCAATTTTTAGTGTTGCAATGCAATCTGCTGACAAAACATTCCCTGGTGATGTTGCGCTAGCCCAATGCATGGCTTGGGGCCAGGAACAATTTGATAATAAAACCAGTCCAGAAGATGCCATAAGATTTGGTTGTGGTGAGTATGTTAATAATCTTGCTGAAGTGGCTGGATCATATTTACACTGGATTTATTAGAAAATAAATATATTATGGAATAACTAATTAAACTATCCACGGATAGTTTTTTATATAGAACATTAGAAACGAGGAAAAATGAAAAAATTATTAATCTTATTAAGCATGGAGCTACTAGCATCGTGCTTTTACTTTATACCATCAACTTTCGCTGAAGAAAGTACGGAAGGAAACAACCCAACTGATTATGAAAAGGCATTACAGCTAGTTCAAGATACAGATATTGAATTAACTGAAGATTTATTTATTTCAGAATTTGATGAAAGCTTGGACTATTTAAATGACTTTATTATTTTTTATAAAAGTATGAATTCTCATCAAGCACTAGTCTTGCCTAACCCAAATTCAAGGGCGATACTAGAGTCTGGTGAAAGAATTGCTCAGTGGACTATTCCACCCTATCACTACATCAATAAGATGACTATTGAAGGTGATATAGTATTTTGCCTCGACGCTGGTATTTTGGCAGGAACAGGTTCTGAATACAACCCTTCCTATGATTGGAGTATGCTAACTTTTCAAACACAATTAAGAATTTGGGAAGTGATACGTTTCGGCTATCAACTGTATGGTACAGATGAATACTATATTGCGTCACAAATGTTAGTATGGGATGCATTAGGTTATAATGTCAGCATCGATAAAGATTACTCAGCGGCAGCTGCACAAATAGAGTGGAATATTCATAATTATTATAAAACACCTAATTTCGATAATGTGCCGCAAGACATGAGCTTACATGTCCCAGTAACCATCACAGACAATAATGATGTATTGAATACTTTTGATATAAACTGTAAAAGCGGAGTTAGCTGCGATGTAAGTGGAAATGACTTAACTATTACTATAAATAGTATTCACTATGATAAAGATGATACTATTACTTTTTCTAAAGGTAATGCTGCAGCAGAAAATGTTGCGGTAGTATGGACGTTGCCTGACAGTCAAAGAGTGGCAAAAGTTGGATATAATGACCCTTTTGCAAGTTTCGCAATTAATCCCCGCCTTGCTACTGGCGATCTAAAAATAAATAAACTGGATGAATTTCTAAACGATGCAGAACCAGGACAAGCCTTTTCTATTTGGTTTAGTGAAAACACAACGGATGAAGCTACGGGTGGAATCATCCCGACATGGTATAAGGGTGAACCTATACCTAATGCTGATGGTGGACATTGGTATACAGGTGCTAATGGTGATTTAGATATTATTGAATTATTACCAGTAGGCTTTTATATTATTGAAGAAGTCGAAACAACTAATCCTTATGAAATCAATCACACTCCTATCCTTATAGAAATTAAGTTAAATGAACTTATTGTGCATGATTACTATAATTCTTTAAGAAATGTAGCTATACAAGTAAATAAAGTGGATGCTGAAGAAACTTGGCGTAAATTAAATGGTGCTGAATTCACTGTATACGATATTACTGATTCCTTAAATGATCCTATACCTCTTGTTCAATATCACTTGAAAAATAAACTTACTTATTCATTAAAGCAATACCTTAATCCAACTAAAGAAAACTATCGTTATAGTTCTATAAATGAAGTTGTAGCTACAATTGATACTGAAGGTGCTGTAACTACACTAACTGAAGGTTACACTGCTATTCAAATTTTTGATGCGGAAGATAACTTTGTCAAACAAGTAGATTTAATAGTAACTGATCAAACTGAAGATTTTAAAGAAGTTGAGCTTGATGCTACAGGAACAATGCCTTTATTAAATGCCCCCATTCCTATTTTTCGTGGAGTTACTGGAGATAACTTTATTCATGTAGTTGATATAGAACATCATAACTTTCCAGTAGCTAATACTGTAGTTGGGGTTTATTCAGACCCAGGAGGCTTATATTTGGTGGCAGAAAAGACTACAGATGAATTTGGATATATTAATACCGATGATTTAGAAGTAGGACAGTATTATTATTCAAATCCCACTAGCTCCTATTCACAGTTAACTCCTTTTGAAGTTTTACCTTCTGAAGAACTTCAAGGATTTTTAAATATTCAAAATTTAAAATGGGGACGAACATATGAGGTATGTGAAACTAAACTTCCTGAAGGTTATGATTTTTTAACTACAGAAGAAAAAGCAGCAGGAGCATCGTGTGAAGTAATTACTATGGATTTAGCGATTAATGTTGAACATGAATCTAGAAATTACGCAAATCAACTTAGAAGATTAGATGTTACTTTGTATAAACAAAATGAATCAAGATCTATTCTATTAAATGGAGCTACCTTTGAAGTTTGGGATATATACGAGGAAGGGTTGGATTTAGGATCATTAATAGATCCTGAATTTCCAACACCAATGATCAAAACAAGTGAATACTTAGGAGAGTATATTACTGGAGCATTATTGATAAAAGAAACAAAATTAGAAATGATTGATCCTGCAGGAGAAGATATTGTGACTAATTGGCATGAAGTTCCTCACGAAGGAATTAAATACAATGTTTCTACGCTTGAAGATATGAGTATCATTCACTACTCATTTACAACCAATGCTGATGGTGAGATACTGGAATACTTACCTGATGGTAAGTATTATGTGCAAAAAGTATCTGAAGAACCTAATAATCCGATTACTGTTTACTATATAAGTAAAGGGACAATTTTCATGTCAGAATTAAAATATGGACATTCCTATTTGATATGTGAAACTAAAGCACCTAGTGGGTATTACATTAATGATGATGGATGTGAAGTTTTAACACCTACTGCGCCTTATGGAGTAAACCAAATTGAAAACTATCGTATTAATTTGATGCGAAAAATACCAATCATGTCTGATAATTAAAGTTTAATTTAAAGTTTAACTTAGCTTATTCTAAATTGACTTAGTGTATTTTATTCTATATAATTGTTTCAGATTTATTTTACATATTTATATGGGAAGGAAGTTTTTTATGGTACTTAAAAAAGAAACTGCGTCTAGTAAAGGAAATACCTCTTCTTGCAACAATTCAACTAAGATAGTTTTAAAAATGAAGGGTAGCTCACTTTTATGAAAGCAATAATAATTAAGGTAATTAGTTCAATTATTGTTATAGGTCTATGTTTTCTTATATATACTCTTTTTATTAAAGAAGACAGTGCTCCTGAAATTTTTACTGAATCGACACTCGAGCGTATCATTGATATTAATGAGCTTTCAACATTCGAATCAATTTATATCGGTGTAACTGAAGTAATGAATGAAAACAAACCAGAAAATACAGATTATTATGTTTACTATGAATCAGTAGTCAAAGCGGGGATTGACTTTAAGGAAATAGAAATTAGCATTGATCACGATAACTTGATTGTTTTAATCGAAATGCCTGAAGTAATCATAACAGAGATTGCAGTTGACATAACATCGCTTGACTATATATTTATAAATAGTAGTGCTAATAAACTTGCGGTAACCGAAAAGGCTTATGAAGCTTGTATTGAAGATGTAACGACTGAAACAGAGAACGAAGAAAGCATAAAAAACATCGCTAGAGAAACAGCTGAAAATACTATTATAGCTCTTATTAAACCTTTTGTTGAGCAACTTAATGAAAGCTATACTTTAGAAATCATGGAGGCGAAATAAATTATGAAAAAAATATTATTACTTCTTATCATAACAATTTCCCTTTCTATGTTAACAGCTTGTTCAAACAATGACACAGTAACTGAAGAAATCCAACTTGCAAAAATGGAAGCAATTAGTGAGTTGGCTGTGATGGATTGTTATTTCCATAATGTTGCTAAATACTCTGAAGAAGATGCTTCAGGTTTCTTTATTTGGATGAAAGATAAAAATTTCTGGATAGAATACAGTGGTATTGTAACTATTGGAATTGATGCATCTAAACTTTCATTGAAAATTGAAGGTGATCATGTGATGATTACGCTACCACATTCACAGCTTCTTTCTAGTAAAGTTGACAGCGCAACGCTTACAGAAGAATCATTTTATGTAGAGAAATCTTCTGCTGCAATAACAGCTGAAGATGAGACTACTGCTTTTAGTGAGGCACAAGCAAAAATGGAAGAAACTGCTTCACAAGATACCACATTATTAGCACAATCAGATGAGAAAATTAAAATTCTTTTAACAGATTATGTTAAGAATATTGGTGATTTAACTGGTAGACAATATACAATTGAATTCATTTATATTGATTAGTCTAATAGAAAATCTTTTGTTTTTATTCGTTTGCAATAATGTTAATTAAAAATTCTTAAACTTAAAAGGCAATCCATTACTGGTTATGAACTAACCCAGTAAATTGGAGTTGCCTTTTTTCTATGCTTTCTATCAAGAATTTATTTTCAATTCTTTTGGTTTCTTTATTTCCACATGACCTTTCATATCGGTTAAATACTGTACATCAGCGATATAAAGATCATAGCGTTGATGTTCCTCATTCCAGAAACTTGCTCCACAAGAATCTAGAATAATAGCATCATATTCTACACCATCTACATGAATGACTAATTCATCAAATAAACTATGTAAGTTATACCCTTCGGGAAGTTCGTTGTACTTCCCACATGCTCCTGTAGTGGATTCTAAACAAACATCTGTTGCTGAAGCTAATACAACTTTATCTTGATAGGTATACCAGCCTTGATTATTAACTTCAAAATCGTGTGAATTTAATCCTGAACTAGTCATATCGGCACTACTTCCATCACCTACCCAATATGAAGTAAACCTCACTGTATCTAAATTGTTTGTGGCTAAAAAAGCACTAGTTATGACATTTTCTTTTTCTTTTATTGTAGTATTGAATTTTACCTTATCGCCATCTTGTTGATTTAAAGTTTGATCTGTAATATAGGGTATAGTAAGAAGTGATGATGCTATTGTTAATTTAAAAACTATATATAATTTCATTTTATTAATTTCTCTACTTTCATTTAAATACACTCATGAGCACTCTATGAATATATTTACCAGTATTTTCTAATTTATACTCCATGAAATTTGTATTATTATGTCGAATCATTATACTTAATTAATTACTTTTTAATTTATGCAATTTTATATGCTTACAAAACTTATTAAATTGCCCATAAGTAAGCTTTATAAACACATAAAATATAATGAAAGGAGTGAGTTATGAAAAATAAATATATTATTGTTTTAGTAGTATATAGTATTGTTTTGCTGGTGCTATGCAAACAACTATTAGCAGTTGATGCTAATGCAGATGATTTTCTATCTGGTTTAGATGTTAGTGTATATCAAGGTGACATCGATTTTGATGAAGTTAAAAGTGCTGGCATATCCGCAGTGTATATTCGTGCTGGATATGGTAACACGATAACAGATAGCCGATTTAAAGAAAATTATACTAAAGCAGAGGCTGCTGGAGTTGACTTTGGTTTTTATTATTTTGTAACTGCAACTACAACAGAAGAGGCAAAATCACAAGCTATACGTTTCGCAAATTTAATATCAGGATTAGATTATACGATGCGACCAGCAATGGATTTTGAGAGTTTCGGAAGCTTAACTAAAGAGGAAATAAACACTGTTGGGTTGGCATTTATAGAGGAACTTAATCAACAAACAGGTGTATTACCAGTAATTTATACTGATGCCAACAACGTTGAAAACACTTGGAATACCGATTTTTCAAAATATCCTTTGTGGGTTGCGGCCTATGAAGGTTTAGAAGATCCAAGTGAATATCAACTTCCTGAAAATGATGTTTGGACTTCATGGGTTGGCTATCAATATGCGGATGATGAAAAGGTTAATGGAATAAGTGGTAATGTCGATGGTGATATTTATACTTCTGGAGTATTTCTTTCATCAGATGAAACAGATAGTGTCTCTAATAAAGATCCTATAGATGATCCAATCAGCAGCGATCCATACCCAATTACACGTACTTTATTATATGTAGTTCAATCAGGAGATACTTTGTGGGACATCGCACAAAGCTATAACACTACTGTTAGTGAGATAGTTGCCTACAATCAAATAGCGAATCCTAACCTTATTTATCCTGGTGAAGAACTTCATATTCCCGAAGCGGCTACCAGTGAAACTTCTGTTGTACAACCAACTGTTACACGTTATATTGTTCAATCAGGAGATACCCTATGGGATATAGCTCAAGAATATCAAACTACAGTAAATGCTATCGCCACCTACAACAACATCGAAAATCCTAATCTTATTTATCCAAATCAGGTATTACTAATACAAGAGTAGAAAAAATAGTCACTTCGGTGACTATTTTTGTTCTGTAAAGCTTTTTTACTTGACACTTCTTTTTTTTATGATAAACTAATAAAGTAAATTAAATGGAGGAATTAAAAATGGTAAAATTACGTTTAAAAAGAATGGGTGCAAAAAAATCCCCTTTCTATAGAATTGTTGCAGCTGACTCTCGTTCTCCTCGTGATGGACGTGATATCGAAGTAATCGGAACATACAATCCAACTACAAGCCCTGCTGAAGTTAAAGTTAATGAAGAATTAGCTCTAAAATGGTTAAGAAATGGAGCTCAACCATCAGATACAGTTCGTAATATCTTATCAACACAAGGTGTTATGAAACGTTTCCATGATGAAAAAACAGCTAAATAACAATGAGTGATTTAGAAAAAACTTTATATGATTTGGTACTGCCACTTACAGATGCTAAAGAAGCTGTATCTGTAAAGACAATGCCAAGCTTAAATCCAAATGAAGTTGTATTGTATGTATATGCAAAAAGTGAAGATGTAGCTAGATTAATTGGCCGCCAAGGTTCTATGGCTAGCGCACTTCGTCACATGATGTCAATAGCATCAAGAATCGAAGATAAAAAGATTTCAATCAAATTTGAATCTTATTAGGGTGCTGATGCACTCTTTTTTAAAACTAAGGAGACGTTATGAATTTTATTAAAATCGGTGCTTTAATTAAGCCTTTTGGCTTAAAAGGAGAAATGAAAGTCTATAATATGAGTGATTTCCCAGAAAAAAGATTTAAAGCAGGAAACACAGTATATCTAAATATTAATAATGAAATGATAGCCTTTATTATTGAGTCTTTTAGAATGCATCAAGAATTTCCTCTTCTTAGTTTTAAAAATTATCAGGATATTAATTTAATAGAAAAATATAATAAAGCTGAAATATACATGAAAAAGGATGAACTACACCATTTAAATAAAGGAGAGTACTATATCTTTGAACTAAGAGGATTAAATGTGGTTGATCAAGATAACCAATTAATAGGTATTGTTAAAGATGTAGAAATCACTGGTGCACATTCCGTATTGAGAATTAAAACTGATGGAAAAGATGTATTAGTTCCTTATGTTCCTAATTTTATTCTTGATGTAGATCTTAAAGAAAAAAGAATTACTATAAAAGTCATAGAGGGTTTACTATGAAAATTAGTATATTAACTTTGTTTCCCGAAATGTATGAAGGCTTTATAAATACTTCAATAATTAAAAGAACTATTGATAAGAATATAGTAGATGTTGAAATTATCAATATCCGTGATTATTCCAGTAATAAACATAAGACTGTTGATGACACCCCTTATGGTGGTGGTCAGGGAATGGTAATGACTTGCCAACCTTTAGTAGATGCTTTAGCTGCAGTAAAGACTGATAATGCTAAAAGTTATTTAATGGCACCCCATGGAACTAAGTTGGAACAAAAAACAGTTCGTTCACTTGCAAAACAAGATCATCTTATATTAATTTGTGGCCATTATGAAGGTATTGATGCAAGAGTAGAGCATTATGTCGATGGTGCATTAAGTATTGGTGATTTCATTTTAACTGGTGGTGAATTAGCGTCAATGGTAATATCTGATGCCGTTATTCGCTTGTTAGATGGTGCTATTGTAGAAGCTAGCCATTTAGAGGAATCCTTTGAAAATGATTTATTAGAACATCCTCAGTACACCAAACCTAGTAGTTTTGATGGTCATGAGGTACCATCAGTATTATTAAGTGGTCATCATAAAAATATTGAAAGCTATCGATTAAAAGAAGCTTTAAAGAGAACTTTAACTTATCGCCCTGATTTACTGCAAAAAAGAGCATTAACTAAAGAAGAAGAAAAACTATTAAAAGAAATAAAAGAAGAATTAAGTCAATAAAGCAAAAAAGAAGTTAAAACATCAACAGTATTGTTTATGTTTTAGCTTCTTTATTTAATTTAAACGTCTAAATAATTAAGGTATTTATTACTAAATAATTTGTTATAGTAAAATAAATGTTAATAGCTTTTCTTTAAGCTAACTTATGTAGTTTTAACTATATAGCATTTATTATATTCACCTTACTGCTAAATTACTAAATATTTCATCATCAAAGAATTCAGCAAGTGTCATCTCAAATGCTTCGGTTATTTTAGCAAGATTAGATGTTGATATACATTGAGTCGGATTATGCATTAGTGTGCTTAATGAAGATTTAGGCACCCTGCTTCTTCGTGACAACTCTGATAAACTCCAACCCTTCTCAGAACATAATATTTTTAACCTTTTTTGAATTGCTACACTTATACTCACTTTTAACATTTCTTTTAATACCTCCGTTCGAAAAATCGAACAATCACTTTATTTTAAATGTTGATAATGTTATAATTTAATCTATAAAATCGTGTTATTAGTTAAAATTATTTAGCAAATGTCCAAAAACCAATACCTGCAACCGCAGACATTAAAGGAGCCACCAGAATAAGTCCAAGTGCAATTATATAATGTAATTTTTTCACTATTATTCTCTCTTTCTAATAGGTCCTATACAAGAATTATAGGTATGAAAAAGGGCATTATCAATGTAAGAATTTATGCAGAATTAAGCGCATATTTACTTAAAATTATTACTTATTTATTAGTTTTGGAACCAATTATGCAGAATAGGAGACATTATGAAATATAATCATTTGTATGCCTCATTTTTTAAAAAAATTAGAGTTGAAAAAGAGCTAAAACTAGAAGCTGTCGCCTCGATGACAAATTATAGTGTAGCCTATCTTAGCGAGCTCGAACGAGGCAAGAAAAAGATTTCCATTTCTCAGTGGAATGAACTTTATGTAACACTGATTGGAAAAAAATTCGAAGAACCGTATGTTGAAGAGGCTATAGAAAAAATAACTAAGAATTACTCAATCATATACAATGCTGATGAGGGTAAATATGAACTTGTGCATAATTGGCTATTGGAAGCTGAAGAAGAGTACTCAAACTCCCCTCTTTTTATACCTTTTAATAATTTAAAGTTTATTTATTTTGTCATGATGGATGATGAAATACAGTCCAAGAAGCTATTAAATTTTCTCAATAAATTCATTAAACATTTTTCATCCAAAGAGCTTTATTATCATAAAGTTTATTTAATCGCCTATTATTTTATGATTGTTAATAATAAAAAAGCTATTGAATTAAGTAGTGAGCTGATTAATAGTCCTTTGATTGTCCCAAAATGTACTGCCTTCTTATATTATTCCTACTCACATGTATTATTAGCATCCGATAATCACTTAGAGGCTTACCATTACGCTAAATTAGCTCAAGATGAGTTTTTAAAAGACAATAATCTAATTAGATATGCATCTGCCTTACAAATTGAAGCCAATATCAATAGTGAATTTAAGTGTTTTGACAAAGCTAATTTAGTATATAGGCAAATTTTTTCTTTTGTGTCGCCCGAATCGTACCCTAATTTGTATTTCGCATTTAAAACTAATTACTCTTATAGCTTATTTATGCAACGGCGATATGAAGATCTTTTATTAATTGATATTATTAAAGATGAAAAAATCAATTATCATCCACCATTAATTATGATAAAGTCGCTATGCTTATATCACACTAATAAAGAGGCTTGTATTGCTTATATAAAAAGTCTTGATTATTCAATGATTGATTTTGAATTTATTAAAGCCTATGTAGAAATTATTCTCTTATTGATTGAGCAACCTAACTCTGTGGAGCTTGAAAAGAAACTATCTTTAACTTATAAAAAACATCAAGCTGAATTAGATAATAACGTTAAAGAATTTTTATTAAATCATCTACTTACTTATTATAGAGAAAATAACAATAAGAATAAACAAATAAAGACTTTAGAAGAATTGCTAAAACTTAGAATATGAGGTATATACTATGTTACCAGAAGAAATTGCAGAAATAATGATAGATCTTGAAGTACTGTATGAAGCTTTAAATGTTAATAGTCCTAAAGTTAGCGAACTTGTGGATAATTTTACAGAGAAATATCCCCTTACTTCTTCTAAAGAAAGTTTAATATCGCTATTAACTAAAGACGATGTAAATATCCGCTTTATTGCAAAGTTAGTTTATACTGAAATACATAAAATCAAATTAATCTAGTTATTACAAAATTATAAAGGAATAGCTTATTACAACTTCTGTTGTTTAGCTATTCCTTTTTATATCAGTAATATTATTTATTAAGTATTACATATAATCGCTGTAAGTCATTACTATTTACAACTCCATCTTGATTAATATCACCTAAAGATAAATCGGTTAGTGGTTGTTCCTTATTGATGTGTAAAAGTAATCTTTGAATGTCTTTTTCATTAACCAATTTATCTTGATTAACATCTCCTAATAATGGCCCATCATTTTCTATAACTTCAATTTCAATTTCTTTTACAATACCACTGTAACTTATTGTGAGCTTTTTCTTTCCAGTTGAAGTGGTATCTATAGACCCGATTGAATAATCACTGCTACTAACATTAACTGATGAATTATCGTTATAAAGTGCAGTTACTATTAAAGCAGATAAATCTATTGTTTCCCCTTGTTTTACCATCAGTGGTACTCCTGTTACTGCTATGTCATATAGCACTGGCTTAGGTTTAACCACACTATAATCGAAAGTTTTTACATTGTCTCCTACAGTGACACTAGCTGTAAAATTACCTGTTTTTTCTGTACTAAAACCTAAAATACCATACTCTCCCTCTTTGAGGAAACGTGTGCCTGTAGAATAATTTGCTTTAACAGTTAATCCTAATGCATCAAAAGGCTCAAACTGTTCATATATTAGTTTTGTCGGTAGTGTTATATTTATAGATAGTAATTCATTAGCAACTATTTTTTCTTTTACTGCTACCGATAAATCCGAAGTCACATAACTAACAAGCAACCTATTTCCTGCTGATAATAAATTAAAGTCATTCTCGCCGTTGGTACCTACTGTAGTTCCTTCCTGAATCCAGTTAGGTGTTTCCTGTGTTTCATCATAATAAAATGCATACACATCACCTGAGTCTTCACCAAGTACATATAAATTACTATCTGCTATAGAAAGTGTTGGTGTATTTAGTTCTACCGATTTTGACGCGGTTGTAAGATTTAATCTCGAACTGCTCCAAATTCCTTCCTTATAAATATTCATTGAAGTTTCTACTGACATATCACTAAAATTTATATTTGCATTAACTATGAACACTTGATTTTGGTATCCAATCATATCATAAGAATTAGCTTCAATAGTATCATCACTAATTTTATTAAAACTACCAGTGTTTCCAACTTGCCGCTCATACACGTGTACAACACCATCAGCTACATAACTCAAATATAATGTTGAACCCCATATTGCTGACTCTATCGTTCCGATAAATTTCGAATCTAAGTCCCCTACAGTAACGGCACTACTAAAATCACTATGATTTGTTGGTGAGCCATTTAAAGTAGCTAATTTAACAACATTATTATTTCCTAGTGGACTCTCAAACGCTACTTGTATTGCCTGATCAATACTAAATGCTTGATACTCATTCACAAATACTCCTGGATCAATCACGTCATAAACTTCACTATTCCAATTACCTCCCTCAGAGTTTGGTTGTACTAGTTTAACGATATTAACACGTGAATCATCATTGGTATGTGTTATATAAGAATAATATAACTCATCCTCATGAGTAAATAATTCTGGTTCATAGGCGGTGCCTAAAAATTCAAATGTTGCCTCATTTACCCAAATACCTTCACTATAACTTGATAAAACAGATATATCCTCTTCTTGCGTAAGTGTAAATACTTTTTCATTTATTACAACTGAAGAAATCGTAGGAGACTTACTAGAAAATCCTGTGTTATCCCATACATCATATTCATCTTTATTAGGTATAGTTGCATCGAATTTCATACCATCCATTGAAATTGTTATATTATCGATTACTATTCCTGAGTTACTTCCATCTGAAAAAGTGAGTGTTTCTCCTGTTTCACCTATATCTACACCAAAGCTATCTCCCACACCTAATAGTGCATTATCAAGGCTTGCAGGATTCCCTCCCTTTCTAAAAACATAAACGCTAGTATAACCATCTAGATTTCCTAAGGAATCTTGGGTTGCATCTATTCGGTATACTATTAGTCCCTCACCACCAATTTTGGCGTCTAGATAAGTTTCATCATCGGCATATTGATTACCTTCTTCTCTGTATTCAACAACGAAGAATTCATCTTCATTTAAAGGTGATTTTAAAATAATTGCTTGATTACCTTCTCTATTACTTTGATGATTTAACTGTAAACCTGCCTGTGATTCACTATACTCTTGTATCGTTAACCAGCTCGAATAATATGCTCTTAGATAAGCTAATGGATATTGCATATATATTGAAGTATCCGCCATTATATCAAATTCCCCTACTGGTTTATATGAAAACGAATCAGTATATAAATCTTCATATCCGATACTATGAAGAAATTCATGCGCGATTAAACCCGCCCCTCCAAAAATAGATTGAATACGATTAGTACTTAAAAAATTAGTCACTAATAATCTTTGATTTCCTAATGTACTAGTTCCACCATATACTCCCTGGTGTGGCCATAAACTAGGATACTCACTAGGGTCTGATCCTTCATCTCCACCAATTATAACTGTAAAATTATCTATATTATTATCGCCAGTTAAATCATAGTTAGGCAAATCAGCTGGTTTAAATTCTTGGTTTAAAGCTCTTAATATATCCTCGGTAATAATTCCATCTTGTGGAAAGCCAGCAGCTTGTTCTTGCGTAATACTTAACTCAATTGCAGTAAAAGTTTCCCCATTATCTTGGATGAAATAATTTTCTATTTGAAAATTCCCATAAGATATTGCCGACATGTATCCTTTGAATGATCTTGCTGCTGCAGAATCAAACATCTCTATCATTTCATCATGAAAGAGTTCGCTTTGTAGTAAGTCTCTTTGCTCAGTATCACCTTTAAAATAGGCGAAAACAACCACATTAGCAAAGTCTGTTACTTCATCATGAATTAATGCTTGTGCATGGATATTCTGTATCTCATTGCGTAAAGTACCGCTAATTACTGTAGTCATTAGAATTATACTTAAAATTACTCTAATTATTTTTTTCATTTACTTACCTCTTTTTTTATCCCTATATCTTTTAATTAATCTTCATAAGAGTAGGTACTATTCACTACTGTTTTATTATAATTTTTTGAATTTACTACTATATTTAAATCATCAAAATTAATTTGTCCATCCCCATTAATATCTGCACTAATTGATACACCTGCAGATGTTGTTAATTTATTATAATTTTTTGAATTTACTACAATGTTGAGATCATCAAAGTTAACTTGTCCATCTCCCCCAACATCACCACTTATCAGCGTATGATTATTTGTATGGGTATTGATATTTGTTGTTAAATCAAGGTCATTACTTCCAACTACTACATCCTTTATTGTGTGATTTAAATGCCCTTCTTTGCTTACAACTAAATTATACGTTCCCTCTGAAACATTCATAATAGTATAGCTTTGTGTATGCTTTCCACTTCCATTAGATTCTTTGGCGATAACTGTAGTATAGGTTTCATCGCTTTCTACAGCTACTAAAGTGATAGTCGTTTCTATTATAGGGTTATAACTTGTAACTTGCCCAATTACAGTACTTTTTCCATATTGAGGTATGGTAATCGTAATATAGTCAGAAGATAGTGAATTTGCGGTATGTTTATTTCTTACATGATAAATAGCATTTTGGTTTACACCAGTGATAGGATTTCCTGTTCCTGATTGATATTCTGACTCTGTTGCTAATTTATATTCCATATCTGTAGTTATACCCAGTATGGAAACTGTTTCATCTATACTATTTGGCTCTTGTGCAACGACACCTGTCGGTAATGCTTGCTTAGTGATTGTGATTTTTTGAATAGCAGACACTCCAGTTGTGCTTCCATTACCTTTATCTCTTATCCATATTCCTAAATCAGTGACTTCTGTAATATTTTGTGTGGTATTAGTAACTGGTAGCCAACTAACACCTGCATCAACACTATATTCCATTTGAGTATTCACAGCAGTTAATGTTGCGGTATTTTCACTTGTAATAACAAACTGTGCTTGTGGTGTACTTGCAGCAGCAACATCTACTTTTATTGTTGAAGTTATTACCTCAAAATTACTATAGTTGTCTTCTGCATATCCACTCCATTGACCAGCGGCCATACTTTCAGCATTGTTTTCAACCATGCCTAAGGTATACTCTGCTACTTTATCTAAAGAAACAGTACCCCAAATTTGCATCACTTCCAATTTTGACCCTGCTTCTTGGTTTCTTTCATTAGTAGTTCCATATGCAATAAATCTATTGGAGCTAGGTGTGTAGCTTAAGTCTTCATAAGTGCCTGAAGGATTACTAATTTCATGGTAATCTGCATTTTCATTTATATAATATCCTGTAGTTGTCGATGAGGTTGCGACTTGATTCATATCTAAACTTACACCATCTGGAACAACCAGTTCAAATTGAAAAGATCCTAAATGTCCTTCATTAGGCGCTGTTACATAGATTGTATATTTTACTCTTGCTTCGCCGCCTTCATTCAAATAGAAATCCGAAATATTTGCATCAATTTCAAACTTAACAGTTCCTTGCGCAGCTGAGACAGATAGTGTAAAAATTGATAGTATTATTGATAGTGCTAAAATGTAACTTGTAATTCTCTTCATGCTTTTCTCCCTTAAAATGTAATTGCTTTATTGACAGTAGTTTGGTTCTCTCTATCTAGTATTATATTTATACCATAATTTGTCGCAAATTACATTATATAAGATTTTAAATAGTTTTATTATTATCTTAATTCTATTACATGCTATAATTAAGAAGAGCCATTTATGATGAGGATTTTTTATGATAAAAAAGATTATTGCTTTTGCTTTAGTATTATTAGTGAGTGGATGCGGAAATAGCGATAATACTCTAAGTGATACTAACGTTACTACAGCATGGCCTACTAAGGCTCCTGAGATTTTTATTTCCACTGATTTTCATTATCAAACAATCGATAATAAATATCGTCCCGAGTACTTGGATGAAATTTTAGATACCTTGTTTTATGAAACTGCTGGTGAAGTACTCTTATTGGCTGGCGATAATACTAATAATGGTAAATTAGATGAACATCTTGCCCTAATTGAAAGATTAAAAGAAGCTGAAGAAACGGGAACACAAATTTATGTTACTATGGGTAACCACGATGTTGGTTTAGTAAGTAATAGCGAATTAAAGAAGCTTTATGCTGACTTTGGCTTTGCTGAAGCTATCAGCCAAGACACTGACTCTATGAGCTACTTGGCTCAAATTAATGATGAGGTTTTAGTACTGTCGATTGATACAACTAAAAAATCTACAAAAACAAGTGAATATGCCAGTTATTTAAGTGAAGAAACATTATCCTATATCAAAGAGTGTATTGATTATGCCTCTAAAGAGGGGTTAATGATAATTCCTTTTGGACATTACAATGTACTTAAACATGCTGCAGATGAAGTTTATCAACACTATAATATAGAAAACCAAGAAAAGTTAGTAGAGCTGTTTAAAAACGCAAATATCCCTGTTTACATGAGTGGTCATCGTCATTCATCATTTCAAGTACAAGATGAAAATTTTTATGAAGTTGTTGTTGATATGCCAATAAACTATCCATATCGCTATACTAGTATTACTTTGAACCCTGATAAAACACTAACTACACAAGTACTTAATCTTGATATTGAAAGTTATGCCCTTGAGCATAATTTAAATGATACCTATTTGTTAAATTTTTCAGAGCACGCTTATGCTCAATTTGTGGATAACACCATTAACAATGGTAATTTAAATACAAAAGATTTCGATGTAAGTGATTATACAAAGCAAGCTATGATTGATTATTTTTTCAGATTTTCAAAAAGTTCAAGAGAGCGCACACTACATGAAGATTATCAAGAATTATTACAAGATGAAATGCTTCAATATTGGATACAATATGAAGACATCAATGTATTTGGCAGATGGATTCCTTGGATACTGGAGCATCAAACTGATGATAGTGTTAATCAAACGTGGGGACCTTTCTAGAAAAACAGTATAAAATGCCTATTTCTAGGCATTTCTTTTCTTTAGCATGGCAATATCTTCGATAGTTGTAATTTTGATATTAGCATAACTTCCTTCTACAATAACTACACTAGCCTCATTTGCTAACTCTACTGCACTAGCATCATCAGTTAGTATATTTAAGTCACTTATTTTGCTATAACTTCTTTTCAATACGTCGGTCTTAAATGCTTGTGGTGTTTGTGCCTGATATAAAGTAGCTCTCTTTAATGTTTTATTAACTACATTATTTTCCACTACTTTTATTGTATCTTTACATGGAACTGCCAATAAACAGGCATCGTGAGTTTTTAATGAAGTTACTACATTATCTAATAGCTCGGTTGTGATGAATGGACGTGCTCCATCATGCACCATAACATAGTTTTCTTTGACTAGTGCTAATCCATTGATTACACTCTCACTTCGCGTGCTTCCTCCTTCGCAGAACTCCAATGCTATTCTTCCACTATTTTTTATAAGTTTAAAGTTTTCTTTTTGTGTTACTACAATTATTTGCCCGCAGTGTTCATGCGCTAAAAAACAAGCTATAGTTTTATCCAAAACAGTTTCTTCTTCATTAATTGGATAAAATACTTTATTATAGCCTAAATTCATTCTGCTACCACTACCTGCTGCTACAATAACTACTGCATATTTCATAAAATCACCTAGCAATATAATACCATTTTTTAATGTACTTTGCTAGGAAGTTTGTCAGTGTCAATACTGAATTTACTAGATTGTCTCTGGGTTTCATTGCTTACAAACCCTAATGCTTTCATTCTTTTTTCTTTACTATCAATTATGATTAAAGCGTGGGATAAGTTTAATTCAAAGTCTTGAATCTGTACCTTACCTTGACTAAATACTGTTTGAAATAGCTCGAGTAAATTTGTATTCATATGGTCAAAGCTTTCTATATAAAGCACTTGAAATACATTTTTCTTACACTTTTGATATAAGTATATCAAATTATTCAAAGTCATTAAACTGCCATCCAAGACTGTTAATTCTTTTTCATGATTTAGAAATATCTTTGCTAATAGTTCTGCAATACTACGCTTATACTGTTCATTATTTCCCTGTAAATACCATATGTCATAGGGTGTATTTCTGATTTTATTGTCATCTAATTGTTTACAACGTTGAATAATTCGCCTCAAATCTAATTCACTAAATACTTCTCTAAGTTCTACTTCTCGCTCTTGGATTTTACTACAGAAAGAGTAAGGTATTTCACTTATTGATTGAATAGTTTCTTCTATGCAACTTAAATCTACACTTTTTAAACCTGCTTTTTTCGCCTTAACACAACTTAAATCCATAACATCAATTGCCTTATCTGGAAAAGTTAAGCCTGGAAGATACTGCATTGATAAGTCTAAACAATTCTGAATTAGATTCGAGGGAAAATATACTTGATGATGATTTTCATATTCACTTTTCTTACACTCTAGCATTGCTAGCACATCACTAAGGGGTGGCTCTTTTATTTTTATAACTTGAAATCTTCTTTTTAAAGCACGATCTTTCTCTATGCCATTATGATATTCATCAATGGTCGTTGCACCAATACATCTAAAACTCCCTCTGGCAAGATAAGGCTTTAATACTCCTGCAACATCAATGCTTCCTTCAGCCTTTCCGGCATGTACCATCATGTGTATTTCATCAATAAATAATATAACTTGAGGGTATTTTAATACTGTTTCCAAGAGTTTATCAATCTTCTCTTCAAATTCTCCTCGATACTTTGTACCTGCTACTAAACTATTTATATTTAACTCGTATATTACACAGTTAACCATTTCTTCAGGTACCTGTTTAAGATTTATTCTTTGTGCTAGTTCTTCTACTAGTGCGCTTTTTCCTACTCCTGCTTCACCGATTAATAAAGGATTAGCCTTAAGTTTTCTACACAGAATATCTATCATCGTTTCTAACTCTTCTTCTCTTTTCACTATCTTAGTCGGGTTCTTGCTTTGACTTAAATTTAAGTTCTTTAATTCTTTAAAGCTATCTAACACTGTATATTGCTGTTCTTTAAAAGCTAATTTCAATTCCTCAACATCAATATAAAATCTTCTTAATAATTCATTTGCTACATTATTTTCAGCTTCCAGTAAACACAGTGTCAAACAATCTATATCCACTAGTTTTTTTTGATTCTGATAGGCTACAATTAAACATTGTTGTAGTATCTCATCCATGGTACAGGTATATTCCATTTTAGTATTATTATCTTTACTAAACCCAAATAATGATACAACTTCTTCATATAGTACATCATAAGTTACATTGTCTTTTTTCAGTATTTCTTCTAGTTTTGTATTCTCCTGTTTCAAAATACCTAGTAATAAATGTTCAGTTCCAATGTAACTATTTTGACATGCCTTAGCTATTTTCTTAGCATTATTGAGTGCTAATTGAGCTTGGCTGGTAAAGTGATATTTCACTATGAACTACCTCCTTCTATAAAGTGTATGCAAAAATAGTATGGACGAAAACCGCAAATTTATTTTAGTTTTTTAGATATAAATTAAATTGTGATTTTATTTATGTGATATGATAACTTAAGAGGTGATTTTCATGAAAGTAACTACCAAAACTGGAGATGATGGAATGACTGATTTTTATAACAAACGGATTGAAAAAAGTTCTCTTGATCTTGAAGCTTTAGGTCAAGTAGATGAACTTATCGCAGCACTATGTTTATATCAACCACTAATAAAAGAACCGTTAGCTGAAACTATAATTTCTAGCTTATCTGCTATTGCTAATATTATCGCTGAATACAAAGACAATGATGTTTTTTTAGAAGGTGCAATTAATGAATTAGAATTGATAATTGATAAGAATCAAGACAAGTATGATGATTTTAAATTTGTTTATCCACTCAATCATAGCGTTTCAGCTAGCTATAATTATCTTAGAGTACTAACTAGAAAATGTGAGCGTGCTTTATTCTGCTTAAAAGAGACAAAACACCTTTCACAACAATGCACTACCTATTTAAATCGTTTGTCAGATTATTTTTATCTACAATTGATAACTATTTTGGATACTAAATAATCTTAATTTTAATATAATTTTTGTTTATTTCAATTTTCACAACTTGATTTTAAAAGATGACCGCTTTTTTATTTTGCTCATTTTAGCTACACTATCTTTAGAGCATTTTTATTCATCATTGGTTATTTATATCAATAAAGCTTTCTTCATATTCCATAAAATCATGATAATTGCTACATGACATAAAACAAGTAAACCCTTAGTAAATTATCTTAAGGTGCCTTTTAGCCTACCTTTCCTAAATGATGAAACTCTATGGATTGTTTATTACCAGTATATAGAAAACTTATGTCACTATTTATTTTTGACAAGTTTTATTTGCAAAATACTTGACAAGTTTACTTGGCATATACTATTATAATAATGCAATGAAAACTTTGCATTACTATAATGAATGGAGTTAAATGATGAGAAGAGAAGAAATATTAGAAAAGAGCAGAACTAACAAAGAAGATGAGGGCGAACATTACATCGAGAATAAATCAAGAAAGTATGGTGTTATAGCTTTTACAACAATGTTTTTTGTAATTACTATATTTAATCATATATACAAAATCGATAATAAAATTGCTAGTATACTATTTTTAGCATATCTTTCTGCTGAAGCATTTGGTAGATATAAAACAGGTAATGAAAGATTCTTTTTAATTACTACTATCGCTGGTGCGCTTGCATCTGTTTTGAATTTTATTATTTATGCACTTGTTGCTGTTGGGGTGTGGGGATAATGAAAAAAGACGACGAAAACAAACTGATTTTACATAACCGGCTTAATGAAACACGTACAGCAAAAAAACTATCACAAGCAGAACTTGCTGAACTGGTAGGCGTATCAAGAAATACAATTAGCTCGATAGAAACAGGTCAATTTAATCCTACTGCAAAACTTGCCTTGATACTTTGCATCGCACTAGAAGTGAAGTTTGAAGACATGTTTTACTTTGATTGAGATTATGACATCCTCTCCACTAATACAAACTACCCCTATCATGTTTGATAGAGGTAGTTTTTTTATGGGTATTTATATTGATTTAGGTGCTCACCAATACTTAGTGGCGACATCTTGGATATTATTTTATCAATAAAAAAAGCCGTAAGGTAATCCTTACGACTTAATAAGTTATAACTATTTAATAATGCTTGTAACGCTTCCTGAACCAACAGTACGCCCACCCTCACGGATAGAGAATTTAGTGTTGCTTTCGATAGCGATTGGAGCAATTAATTCAACTTCCATTTCGATGTTGTCTCCAGGCATAACCATTTCAGTTCCTTCAGGAAGACGGATAACACCAGTAACATCAGTAGTACGGAAATAGAATTGAGGACGGTAGTTGTTTACGAATGGAGTATGACGTCCACCTTCTTCTTTAGTCAAGATATAAACTTGAGCTTTGAAGATAGTATGAGGAGTAACACTTCCAGGTTTTGCTAAAACTTGTCCACGCTCAACTTCTTCACGGTTTACACCACGAAGTAAAGCGCCGATATTATCTCCTGCTTCAGCGAAGTCAAGTAATTTACGGAACATTTCGATACCTGTAACAACAGTTTTCTTAGTATCGCGGATACCAACGATTTCAACTTCTTCAGAAAGATTTAAAACACCACGCTCAACACGTCCTGTAGCAACAGTTCCACGTCCAGTGATAGTGAATACATCTTCCACTGACATTAAGAAAGTTTTGTCAGTTTCACGAGTTGGATCAGGGATATAAGCATCTACTGCATCCATAAGTTCTTGGATTTTTTCTCCCCAAGCTGCATCACCTTCAAGAGCTTTTAATGCAGATCCACGGATAACTGGAGCATTGTCTCCATCAAATCCGTATTCAGAAAGAAGTTCACGAACTTCCATTTCAACTAAGTCAACTAATTCTTCATCATCAACCATGTCGCATTTATTTAAGAATACACAGATGTAAGGTACACCTACTTGGCGTGAAAGTAAGATATGTTCACGAGTTTGTGGCATAGGTCCGTCTGTTGCAGCAACAACTAGGATAGATCCATCCATTTGTGCAGCACCAGTAATCATGTTTTTAATGTAGTCAGCATGTCCTGGGCAGTCAACGTGTGCATAGTGACGTGCTTCTGTTTGGTACTCAACGTGAGCAGTGTTAATAGTGATTCCACGCGCTTTTTCTTCTGGAGCTCCATCGATTTGGTCATAAGCTTGAGCTTCAGCCAAACCTTTTTTAGCTAAGTGATTAGTAATTGCAGCAGTTAATGTAGTTTTACCATGGTCAACGTGTCCGATTGTACCAATGTTAACATGCGCTTTCGATCTGTCAAATTTTTGTTTTGCCATTGCAAATTCCTCCTAATTTTATTTTTATTTAATCCATTTTAATTTTAAGATAAATACTTAAAGAAATCAAGTTGATTATTCTTCTTCAGCCATTTTCTTAGCAACTTTTTCTGCAATGCTCTTAGGAACTTCTGAATAATGATCCATTTGCATTACATAATTACCACGACCTTGAGTAAATGAACGTAAGTCAGTAGAATATCCGAACATTTCAGAAAGAGGTATAAATGCTCTTACAGTAATCGCATTATGCTTTTCTTCTTGGTCACGGATTTGTCCACGACGTTTTGTTATATCACCCATCACAGAACCTAAATAGTCTGACGGTGCAGTAACTTCAACATTCATGATAGGCTCTAGTAATACAGCCTTACATTTTTTAGCAGCTTCTTTTAAAGCCATGCTTGCAGCGATTTTATAAGCCATCTCTGATGAATCGACATCATGGTAAGATCCATCAAATAATGTAGCTTTAATATCAACTACTGGATATCCGAATTGTAAACCGTTATTTAAAGCAGCAAATAATCCATCATGAGTTGGTTTGATGTATTCACGAGGAACAGTACCACCAACGATACCATCAACGAACTCGAATCCTTTACCTTCTTCATTAGGTTCAAATCTAATCCAAACATGTCCATATTGTCCACGTCCACCTGATTGACGTACGAATTTACCTTCACACTCAGCAGCTTGGCGAATAGTTTCACGGTAAGCAACTTGTGGAGCACCTACGTTACATTCAACTTTGAATTCACGACGCATACGATCAACAATGATATCTAAGTGAAGCTCACCCATACCAGCAATGATTGTTTGTCCTGTTTCCTCATCTGTATAAGTTTTGAAAGTAGGATCTTCTTCAGCTAATTTACCTAAGGCAATACCCATTTTATCAGAGTCTTGTTTAGTTTTAGGTTCAACCGACATTTGAATAACTGGCTCAGGGAACACCATAGATTCAAGGATAATTGGATTTTTTTCATCACAAAGAGTATCTCCAGTAGTAGTTGCTTTTAAACCAACTGCTGCTGCGATATCTCCAGAATAAACTTCTGTGATTTCTTTACGACTATTCGCATGCATTTGCACAATACGTCCAAAACGCTCACGAGTATCTTTGGTAGCATTTAATACATAACTTCCTGATGAACATTTACCTGAGTAAACGCGGAAATAAGTTAAACGTCCTACGAATGGGTCAGTCATAACTTTAAATGCTAGTGCTGCAAATGGCTCATTGTCATCAGCATTTCTAGCTTCTTCAGTACCATCTTCAAGTTGTCCTTTGATACTAGGTACATCAAGTGGCGATGGAAGGTAATCAATAACTGCATCAAGCATTAATTGAACACCTTTATTTTTATAAGCAGATCCACAAAGAACAGGGAAGAATTCCGCTGTACATACACCTTTACGAATAGCTTCTTTGATTTCAGCAACAGTTGGCTCTTCACCTTCTAGCACTTTCATCATTAATTCTTCATCATAATCAGCTGCTTTTTCAATTAAGTCTGCACGAAGTGCTTGAACTTCATCTAAGTATTCAGCCGGTATTTCTAATATTTCAATATCTGTACCTAAGTCATTTTTGAAATTGTGATATTTCATTTCAACAATATCAATAATAGCTCTAAATGTATTTTCAGCTCCAATTGGAAGTTGAATAGGCGCAGCTTTTGCCCCTAAACGATCCCCAATAGAATTTACTGACATCATAAAGTCAGCTCCAGTAGCATCCATTTTGTTACAGAATACAATACGAGGGACCCCGTATGTAGTAGCTTGACGCCATACTGTTTCAGTTTGAGGTTCAACCCCTGCTTTAGCATCTAAAACAGTTACAGCACCATCAAGTACACGTAGTGAACGTTCAACTTCAACAGTGAAGTCAACGTGTCCTGGAGTATCGATGATATTAACACGGTGCTCTTTCCAGTGTGCAGTAGTAGCAGCCGATGTAATCGTGATACCACGCTCTTGTTCTTGAGCCATCCAGTCCATTTGAGAAGCTCCATCATGAGTTTCTCCAATTTTATGAGTTACCCCTGTGTAATATAGGATACGTTCAGTTGTAGTAGTTTTACCGGCATCGATATGAGCCATGATTCCGATATTTCTAGTTTTCGCAAGTGAATATTCACGTGACATTTTCGTAACTCCCCTTTCTTACCAGCGGTAATGTGCAAATGCTTTATTAGCTTCTGCCATTCTATGTGTATCATCTTTTTTCTTCACTGATGCACCACTTCCGTTAGCTGCATCAATAATTTCTGAAGCTAGTCTTTGCTCCATCGTTTTTTCATGACGAAGACGACTATAGTTTACTAACCAACGAAGACCTAATGTTAATCTTCTTTCGCTAGATACTTCTACCGGCACTTGGTAGTTAGCCCCACCTACACGACGAACTTTAAGTTCAAGTAGGGGCATGATGTTTTCTAATGCTTGTTCAAAAACTTCCATAGGTTCACGACCTGTTTTAGTTTCAATAATATCAAACGCGTTATAAAGAATTGATTGCGCAACTCCGCGTTTTCCATCTAACATAATCTTATTGATTAGACGAGTAACCAATTTAGAATTGTAGATAGGATCTTGCAAGACATCTCTTTTAGCAATATGACCTTTTCTTGGCATTTTTCTTTCCTCCTAAATTACTTACTAGCCTTTGGCTTTTTAGTACCGTATAAAGAACGTGATTGTTTACGCTCATTTACACCAGCACAGTCAAGTGTTCCACGTACAATATGGTAACGTACCCCTGGTAAATCTTTAACACGACCTCCACGAATTAAAACAACACTATGTTCTTGTAGGTTGTGTCCAATACCTGGAATATACGCTGTTACCTCCATGTTATTACTTAAGCGAACACGGGCATACTTACGTAATGCTGAGTTTGGTTTCTTCGGTGTCATTGTTCCTACACGAGTACAAACACCTCTTTTTTGCGGTGAAGAAATCGTTGTGTTTTTTCTTTGTAAAGAGTTATAACCTCTATTTAAAGCTGGTGATTTAGATTTCCATACTTTATTAGTACGGCCTTTACGAACTAACTGATTAATTGTTGGCATACTTTTTCTCCTTTCATGCTAATCCTCTATTTATGCACACACTTCCAAGTGTGTCATACTTTAGCCTAATAATAAGTTCCCTTGCGGAAACATACAAAAGTCGCTAAGCAATAAAATTTTACACTATAATTACCTTTTAAGTCAAGAAAAATTTAATTTAATTTCAATTAAAAAACAAGTGTAATACTATCGCAAGCTTAATTTCATAAAACTTAAATAATATTACACTTGTTTCTTACCATAACTCTATGAATTATGTAGTTTATTCTAGTATTTTTAATACACTAATTAACTTACTGTTTTTTATTATAGCCTTACTCTAAAACCAACCCAATCAATATATTTAAAATAGCTCCATTAGCTTAAACATTTATTAATTCCTTTAAATATTGCATCATAAGGAAGCTCGCGCTTATAGCTAAAGTTAACACATCCTTTTTGTGCCCTACAATAAGGAGTGTTTTCAGCAACTACACTAACAGCCTCTCTATCACTAAAATAAATAGTAATATAATGTTTTCTACAACCTATCCCTACATATTTATCTCTTATTCGCCATGTGGGAATATGTGATTTCTCGGAATTATATTCATCAAATTGTGCACATTTAAAATTATCTTCAATATATTTAAGTATAGGTATAATCTGTTGTACATTGTATTCTTCTATACATCTATAAACGTCTTCAATCTTCATAATCTTTAAAATTCCTCTCCTATATAATGTTTATTTTTAATCGCAATAATATATTACCATATTTCATCAGTGATTTTATTATAGATTATTTATTATTTAATATAAAAAAGCCTTAAGATAAAGGCTTAAATTATTTGCTATACATTATTTTAGAGAATTGTATTTTTAAAAACTATTATTTTTTACGATTGACGTTTTTTTCTAGCTAACAATAATACTATTATTATTGAAATTACAACACCAATCAAAAGAAATAAAGGCATTAAAGATAATGATGAGGGACTCTCCTGTTCAGTGTTTACTGTGTCTGTAACTGTATCCGTAGTAGGCTCTGTGGTACTTTGAGGTGCAGAAATAGATATTTCTTTTATTGCACTAACCTCATATTCATTACCTTCTTCATCTTCATAAGTCACAGTTAAAATAAGATTAGTGCTCCCCTCTTTAATAGGTCTCACAGTCATATCTATTTTTTCGCTTGCGTTAGATTCTATTTCCACAAAGCTTAACTCTTGAGAATCGATATATCCACCCTCTGTCTTTACAGACACAGTAAAGTTATAAAGCTTAGTGTTACTCTTATTATTAATATAAGATATCAAGTTAAAATCTTCATTGATAATTAGCATTTCTGGATTTATTTCAATTGGATCAAGTTCGACATCTTGGGTTGTTATTTGATTGTTAGAATCTGTTTTTACTGCCGTGACATTAACTTCTGGTGTAACTACTGGTTCTGTTGTTTGTTCTGGCTGTGCAGTTGAAGGTATAATAGTAGCCCCATCAAATTTAATAAAAGAGTATACATGATAATCTGTTAGTTCAGGGTCTATCTCTTGTGCATTGATTTCCGTATCTCCTGCATATATTTTAATCGTGTTGAAAACTGATGCAGCTTTATTATTTAAAGCCCCATTTCCTTTTAAATTAATAGCTATTATATTTGCACCATTCACTATTTTTAAAGAAGAATATTGAATAGCATATATCTCGCTTCTAGCTAATATGATCGGTTTTGTCGTGCCTGAGGCGTTCCCAATAGTCAATGCTACACTGTCTTCACCACCAATACCAGCCCCATAGGTTGACGTTGTGAATACGTTACCGCCACTTATATTTATTGTTTTAACCGTTCCATCTAATCCACTACCAATACCTGCACCCTGATCTGACGTTGTGAATACGTTACCGCCACTTATATTTATTGTTTCAACTGTTCCAAATGTTCCACTGCCAATACCTGCTCCAACAGTTGACATTGCTCTTTCAATTGTCCCTGCGCTTATCTCTATTGTTCCACCGCTTCCCATATTTCCAGTGCCGATACCTGCACCAGTCTCAGATCCTGCATTATTAATCATTCCACCGCTTATATTTATTGTTCCACTTGCTCCGCCTTTTGCGCCGCCAATACCAGCTCCACTCTGTGATATAGCAGCATTAATCGTTCCGCCACTTATATTTATCATTCCGCCTGCTCCGCCTGCTCCGCTGAAGCTTGCGCCACCACCGATACCTGCTCCCTCATTCGACTTTGCAGTGGCAATTATTCCACCACTTATATTTATTGTTCCACCTGCTCCACCTACTCCAGATGATCCAGAGATGCTTCCGCCACCGCCGATACCTGCTCCTAAACCAGAAGATATTGCATTAACAATAGCGTTTTCACTAATATTTATTGTTCCACCATTTCCACCGGTACTTCCTGTATCAAAACTAGCACCACCGCCAATACCTGCACCAGAGGCTCCAGTTGCAAATACTTCGGCATTACCTTTAATATTAATCGTGCCTCCAGAGCCACCAGTACTATTAGCTACATTCGATGATGCCCCACCACCGACAGCGGCTCCAGCAGCTCCTGTTGCATTCACTTTAGCATCGCCACTTATTGTTATGCTTCCGCCTGCCATGCCTATGCCGACACCTCTTCCACCACCAATACCTGCTCCAGAACTTCCAGTTGCTTTCACTTCAGCGTTACCACTTATTATTATGTTTCCACCGGTTCCATTGAAACCTCCTCCAACAGCCGCTCCACCGTCATTTGATTCTGCAGTAACTTTTCCACTTGTGATAGTAATTGTTCCACCGCTACCACCCATTGCCATGCCAATGCTTCCGCCGCCGCCGATACCTGCACCTAGGTGAGACTGTGCACCTCGAATCTCTCCGCCTGTTATATTTATTGTTCCAGCATTTGCACCGCCTCCACCGCCAATAGCAGCTCCTTCGTATGCCGTAGCCATTATAGAAGCATCACCAGTAATCGTTATCGTTTCTCCCGCTCCAAACGCTCCACCACCAATACCAGCTCCTTTAGTAGGGGCGGTTCCATCATGTGTTGATGCAATTATCGTTCCACCTGATATCGTTATCTTTCCTGAAGATGCAGATGTTCCGCCGCCAATAGCTGCACCTTGATCTGCGGTTGCAGTTATTGTTCCACCTGAAATATTTATTATTCCTCCGTTTTTACCTGCTCCACCGCCAATGCCGGCTCCGCCGTTGTTTGCGCTTGCGCCTCCATCTGAAGCCGCAATTATCGTTCCACCAGAAATACTTATATTTCCACCGTTACCATTATTACCACCGCCAATACCAGCTCCACCTTCAACTATAGCGAATCCAGTTGACTTGGCGGCAATTATGCCATCCTCTATCCTTATTGTCCCTGCATCTTCACCATCACTACCACCAATACCAGCTCCATTTTCTCCGGCTATTGCGTTTAGCGTTCCGCTGCCTTTAATTGTTAACGTTGCACCTGTAGCAACATTAAGCGCTGCCGATTGTTCATCCTGTGTTTCTAAATTGTTAATAGTACCATCCGCCAATGTTATTGTTGCATCCGCACCTGCTTCTAATTTAATAGGACTGCCTGAAGTTGGCTGAATATCAACTCCACTTAAAGTTAAATTTGCTTTAACTCCATTAAAAACAATTATTCTCTGCTCTGTTAGAGCAGAAGATATTGTTAGTGGGCCTGCACCTGTTATAACAAGCGTGTTTTCCGCAGCATCATAATGGTAATTTGAAGAATCTCCAATAACTGTAAAATCTCCTTCTTGTGCTGCAAAAATATTCATGGGCATTAGAATAAATAACAATCCTAATGTCGCCATAACCCCTGTAAATTTTATAAATAGCTTTTTCATCAACAATCCTCTTTCTTAAATGTAAATATAATGTTTTATTTTTCAAAAATGTGACAGTAGAAATCAATACATTTTAGCATTATGTTACTACACTCTTTATTAGATGTAAAGTAATCATCACCTTTTATTAATAAGCTATTTTATTCAATCATCATGAAATGGGATGAATTGTAAATAAAAAAGGACTCTAATTCTTAAAGAGTCATTTAGATTAATACTATACTTTTAAAAATTGTTTTTTCTTGAGAAACCTTTAAAATCCACTTTAATATTTTATACACGCATTACTTCTTCTAAAACACCTTATTTTATTTATCCTAACAGCTCTTCTTCCTCGATTTGTTTTATCTTTAATCTACTATTTACAGTTTCTTTAAATAACGTATAAGCAACAGAGGTTAATGGGATAAAAAACAAAATTCCAAAAACACCAAATAAACTGCCTCCAACACTTACTGCTGCAAGCACCCACATTGCTGGTAATCCAATAGAGTTTCCGACAACTCTTGGATATATTAAATTACCTTCAATTTGTTGAATAATTAAAAAGAGGATTAAAAAGTAAATAGCTTTCATGGGATCTTCAATTAATATTAATAAGGTTCCAATACCTGCCCCTAAAAATGCTCCTACAATAGGCACTATCGAAGTAACTCCAATAATTATACCTATTAATAATGAAAATGGTATTTGAAAGATTGGCAAAATAAAGACAAACATCGCTCCTAGTATAACCGATTCTAAGCATTGTCCCGCAATAAAACTCGCAAAAGTTTTGCGTGATAAGCTCAATATTCTAATCACTTCTTTAGCTTTATCCTTATTTACAAAAGCAAATAACACTTTTTTAGATTGTACCATTAACTTTTCTTTTTGAAGTAGTATATAAATTGCAAACACAAAAGCAATAAATACAGAGGTCAACAAACTTATAAAACCACTAGCTAACCCTAGTGTAGATTCAAAAATATTAACTGCCCCAACACTTAAAAAATCAAGCGCGAAGTTAAACATCGCTTCAAAATTTAAATCATTTAAAATCGCTATTATTTCCGGATTGTTTTGAAATAGAAGTGCTAATTCTACCTCTAACTGAGGTATAAATTCTTCTATTTGCACTCCAATAGCGATAATTGTCCTTGATAACTGTGGTGCTATTACAAATATAATGATAATGAACATAATTAAAATCAACAATAGTGTAACTAGTAATGCACAAGGTCTTAAAAATTTTTTAAATTTTTCCTTTTTTAAAAATATAGGGCTTATGAGCTTATCTTCAACCACCTTCATTAAAACATTTATGATAAATGCCATGACTGCAGCAAATATAAAAGGACTAACTATCATTAAAAGAGTATTAAAAATACCCCCAACCATAGTAGGCTTCCAAAAATATAAAACCACAAAAATTATTACTAGACTACCACGATATAATTTCTTCAATAACGGTTTTTCAATATTCATCTTATTTTTTCCTTTTCTTTTATTTATTATAGCTTAATAAGTACTGTTTTTACACAAAAAACTACACCCTATATATTTTGGTGTAGTCAAATTTATTTGAACTGTTCTTTATATTATTTTGCATTTTCCTCAAAATATTTAATATTTCCTTCTTTCCCATCAATACGATTCCCGTTTTCATCAATTGGCTCTGCAAGATAAAACTTCATCCCATGACTATAGCATACATTTTTTGTTGTTTTTCCCTGAAGAATATTGTCACAACAAGTTATAACATTGTCCAGCAATATCTTTTGTGAGCTAAATGTACCGTGATTTCTTAAAATAGTATCATATTGATCTTCAAACTTCTTCAAATGCAAAAGAGATTTTTTATATTCACTAATCGTTGTAGAATTTTCCCCCATAAGTAAAACACCAACACCACAGGCATCGCCAAATATAATCATTCTTTCTTCTTTAATAAGTGCAACCACTATACCTTTAGTATGCCCAGCAACAACTATAGTTTGTATCGATATTCCCCCTAATGAAATTATCATTTCATTTTCAATATTTTTTAACTCTTTACTATAGGTTAAATTAAAATCCTTTATCGGTACATTCCTTGTTTGTGGATCGTTGGCATAGCGCTTTAAACGAAATTCAACATTATTCATTTCTTTAAACATAGTTTTTTCTTTTTCATGGATAAATACTTCATCAAAAAAATAACAGCCTCCCGTGTGATCTAAATGTCCATGCGTCAAGATAACAAAAATAGCTTTATTAGTGAATTGCTTACAGTATTCTTTTAAGTCACCAAACCCATCTAAAGTATCTATTAAGCAAGCCCGTTCATCTCCAATCACTAAATAACAACAATTATTTAAAAAATCTATGATTCTAATTACTTTATCACTCAATTTTTCATATCTAAAAAATTCCACTATGAGCTCCTCCTATCTAAAATTAGCTCCATTTTTTATTACATTATCATTTTCTTGTTCAAAGAGCCTCAAAAATTCTAGTATATTTTCTTGCAACAAGACTTCTGATATTTCTTCTCTAGAAAAGATGTTATATAAGATATGAGGCAAAGATTCGTTTTCAAATAAATTAGATACCCCTTCTCCTCTGCCTCTTTCCCAGAATACGACTATTTGTACCTTGGTACTGTCCCATCGAATACTCTTATCTAATACATATGCTTTTACAAACGGTTTATCTTTTACTGCCATAATCGGCGTTACAAAAACAACATTATTTACAGTCGGAAATGGATTTAACTCATCATACTGCGTTATTGCATATAGCATTTGTCGATATTCTTCCTCGCTTTTGACAACATCCTTTGCAATACTCACTAAAACATCGTATTTGCTTTTTTGCTTATTTATTTTAACGACATCTATAGAACCAAGTACTTTTTTATACCCTATTTCTTTTTGAAGCCTTTTTGAAACTAGTAATTTTCTAATTCGTTCTTTCTCTTTTTCATTAAAAAAAATATCAATGTAATTATAAGTTATTGTAGAAGACAATTCGGGTAGCTGATTTAAACTGTAAGAACTAAAGAGGATAGCATAATTAGATAAATCAATATCTTGTAGTTCTTTTAAATCACATATTACTATTTTTCTTATTTGCTTTTTAAAATTACGTAACAACCGTTCCTTTATACCATTCCCTATATATTTATTAACATTTGATACAATAAGCACATCTACATTTATATATTCAAAGCGATATCTTCCAAAAACTGGGTAAATCAACATAGCTATATAATATATTTGTTCAAAAGACAATATATATTTGTATTTCTTTAAAAGAAAAGATGCCACTTGAGTCGCAAGCAAATCGGCTTCTAATGACTTTTTTAAATACTCAATATTTTTTATAAAAGATAAATGGAATTCTGATTGTGTTAGAATTTGCGTTAAATTTAAGCTTAAGTCTTGAATTAGCAATTGATCAGAAGAAAAATAACGAAAATCATTTTCTTTTTCAAGAAACCTCACTAACTCTAATGCTAAATTTTGACATTCATAATAATTTTCGCCTACAGGAAAATCTTCTTTACTAATAAAGCAACGGTTTGCAACAATAAATATCGAAACAAAAATTTTATCTCTTTCTTGAAGATTTAATGAAAAATCAACTTTAAGACGTTCAACAAGGGCGTCAGCAAAAAAGTACGAATTCCGTCTAGAAAATCTATCCAATACTTCTTCGCTGTAATCCAAATTGTAATTTTCTTTATTTCTTTGATGTGCTATATATAGCGATGTCGCTAAGTGTTGAATACTGTTGTCGTCTAGATATTTTATATTGTATATTTTTTCGACTTCAATTACAGATTGTTCTATACTTGCAATTAGTGAATTGTTAATATACTTTTCTTTAAATTCTATGTCATTAGTGTTACTATTCTTATAAAAAAACAGTTCATAATTAATACAACTACGAATATTATGTTCGCTACCTACTAATATACTTCCTTTTCTAGTGTTCTTTTCTATTTTTAAATCAAATGAATTTACTATACTTGATGCTTCTTTATAAAGTTGAGATACTAATGTTTTTGACAAAAATACTTCTTCTATTATTTGATCAACTTTTATATAATTGCCCATTAAAAATTTTCTTACAACTTGATGAACATATTGTGTTTCTTCATTCATAATTTGTGAAGTAGTAACAATAGTTTCATTGTAATAGTTTCTATATTTATTTTCATCAGAAATATATAATTTACACCCATATCCTGACTTAACTTTTATCTGTGCACCATGCTCTTTAATTAAATCATTAATCTCTACAATATACTTTTTTAAAGTTTTAGTAGATACCCCATTAAAATTAGCAATACGCACCATCGGAACATATTCAGATATGTGATCTTGTAAATATTTTATTGTTTTTTTTAAAACCATATTCTTATTTTTATCCATAAACACCTCACTTAGTAAGTGTGAATGAATTCTTTTGCTTTGTCTACTATTTTCTCAGTAGTTCCTGCTGGTATATTAGTAACAATGCTTTCAAATGATTTTCCTGCGTCTTCTTGATTATATAAGTATCCAACACTATAATCACAATATCCCCAAAGAATATTACATTTACCTGTCATGGCCTCTTTGATTTCAAGACCGAATCGCGAAAACAATTCAGCTGGAATGGTAAAAATTTCAAGATCCCCTAGCTTCATATATTTAGTACATAGTTCAAAATCTACCCTTGATTTGAAATTATCAACTTTATTATTAGCGTGCTTAAGCGCAGATGAATATACTTTTTTTTCATCAAATGTCTTAGCATTTTTTATTCTTTCTTGACACTCTAACACTCGCTTTTTTAATAAATTAATATCTTGATAGAATTTATCTTTATATTCAAACTGGTAACTTTTTATTGTCACTAATCCCAACTCTTTCCAATCATTGTTTTTATCTAGTTGATCTGTTATTCCTTTACCCATACGATTTAATTCAGCATAATCATTGCCTTCTCTAAAAATACGATTACTCATATCGCCAGCTGCGCCTTGCATAACAAAAGTTAAACATTGATATTTTTGCTTATTAAATGTCGCTATATAACCTGCTAAATCTGCACTAATATACAGGTTTTGTGGTCCAAGAACGGTTGGATGGCAAGCAAGGCTACATAATACCGCTACTGCTTTTTTATTTAAATCTTCAAATATTACTTGAATTATTTCTTTGTCAGCAGGTTTATCAATACCATTTCTATTAGAATAATATCCATCAATTGTTGTACTTTTAAACTTTGCCATTACTTCAGTAAATTGTTGATGCATTACTTGATCAACCGTTTCCATTATTTTACCTTGTAAAAAACTTATATAATCCGCTGTTTTTTCTTCATCTTGACAAAAAGCACGTACGCAATCGGGCCCAGAATGTGTATGTGTAAATGAAATAGTAATATTTTCTATTGAAACATCAAAATTACATGCAATTTTTTGCTTAATATCATTTGTTACTTCTTTGTCTATACCAATGATTTCCAAACTTATCCATAGCAACTTAACACTATTGTCATCAAAACACAACACCTTACAATAAATATCATCTAAAACCCCTTTGGCTGCTTCTGTTCTCATTGCATGACCACATAAATAAATTGTATCTTTATCAAGTGATGGTGTAATTACTCTTTCTGACGCTGATAGTCGTATCATATTATTCATCATCCTCTGAGAATGTTTCAAATTTATATTCGTTCATATATACAACTGCTTCTTTTCCTAATTTTTCTAATGCAGAAATTTCTTCCTTGCTAGTATTATCATTCATACAAGTAGCTTGTAAAATCATTGGAAAGTTCATACCTGTGAACACATGAACATTGCTGCTTATATAAGGTAAGCACAATTGATTTACACTTCCACCCATAATATCAGTAAAAATTATGACCGTTTCATTTACTTCTACACTGTCAATAAATTTTTTTAAATCTTCTTTGGGAAATTCGTGTGTTGCATATGCATTTATAACCGTCATTTTATTTGCAGCTTCTTCATTAAAATAACTAATTGTATTTTTAATTCCCTCTGCTAATTTAAAATGACTCATAACTAGTATTTTCATTTAATTCTCCTTTATATTTCATATATTTTTATACTATCGTTTTCTTGGTAATGATGTATTATTTTGTCTACAACGATTAAATCAAACACTAGAAAATCAATATAGAATCTTGTTTTACTTTGTCCACAATTAACAATAAATCCCTCATCATTAATTAATTTTGATATCTGTAATTCTACATTTTTTAATAGTGTCTTTTTTTCATCTTTATCTTTGATAGTACCTACAAATTGTGAAAAGGTAAATAAACCAATGTTGCAATTTTTAATAAAATCTCTATTAGGCGTATAGTTCTCATTTTCTTCATTCATCAAATCAATACAGTAAGTGCTTCCTTCAGAAATATCTTGTCGATCTTCGTAAGACTTCACATTTCTTCCATAATGTTCAGCGATTAGCTTTATATCTTTTGGTGGTGTCCATGAAAGTTTTTTGCATTTTTCATTCATATATTCATACGTTTCATTTAAATTTATTTTTTCTTGAAACCTATATTTATATTTTGTTAATCCCTTTACAAGTTGAAAACTCCCTAGATAAGCATCTACCACGATTTCTCCAACTACATCGACTAATAACATATACAAAAGACTGAAAACTTCTTTCTCACTCTTATTATCAAAAACATCATTATACATTATGTTGAAATCGAAATTTCTTTTAATTTTATTATCTGTGATTACAACACTTAAATCTTTTGCAAATAATGGCTTATTATCTACATAAATCATCCCTAAGGAAGCGTGATGATAGTACCTAAACTGCCATCCCTGTACTTGTATATCATTACAAAAGTCATAACACACAATTTTTTTTAACGAATCCAATAACGTATTAAACTCAATTATCCATTGATCGCTGTCATCATCCTTGAACAATTCAAAAGCTACTCCATTTAATACTTTGTTAAGTTTAGATTCTAATAATTTTTTTACTTCTAGTTGCTTTCTAGAATTTAACTTAATTAATAATTGATTTTGATTATTGTTAAACCAAACTTTAAATTCCTCTTTGTTAGTCTTGTATTTTATCATAGTTCTCCTATAAATAAAGCACGCATTACGCGCACTCTATTTTATACTGTTAATATTCCTAATACAGACAATAGAATACTTGCTACAATTACAAGCATAACCATTTTCCCTGAGGACATTCCTTTTAGTTTTAAACCATTATAAATCAACACCATCGTTAATACATTCATAAACTGCGGAATGATTGTTCCAAGTAATGTATCTAACGATTGACTAATTTCACCATAAGTAATTTGAATGCCTGTATGTACATTAACCGTAGAGGCAACAAGTGCTCCTACAACCGTTAGCCCAACGATTGCAGCAGCTTCTGTCATATGACTTAATTGAGTGCTTCTTTCTGTAACAAAAGATACTCCTTGTTTATAAGCTGTGTAAAACAAACGATAGAATGTAAACCAAATAACTAATTGTACACTTTGAGCAATAACCCAACCCATTATGCTTCCTTCAATCGCCATATAAGCTGCAATTGCACCCATAACTGTTGTAGGTATAATCCATATAATAGAATCACCTAATCCTGCTAAAGGGCCCATAAGAGCTGTCCTTAAGTCAACAGCTGTTTTAGTTGCATCTTCCTGTTTTGTTTGTTCGATAGCAATTGCAACAGCTAGAATTAGATTCCCCATCCAAGGATGTGTATTATAAAATTTGAAATAACTTTTATATTTTTCAGCAACAACAGCTTTGTCATCATATAATTTTTCAATTACAGGTTGCATTGCATATACAAATCCACCTGATTGCATCGTTTCATAGTTAAATGGAGTTTGACGAACTACAATATATCTATGTAAACATTTTCTTAAATCTGCTTTTGTTAAAGCCTGATTACTCATCTTCATTTCCTCCTGCTGCACTCATTATTTTACTGTCTTTTTCAAGACCTTGGAAAATTAGGTAAGCCGCAATAAACGCAAGCAATGCAATTGCTACCATTGGTAGTGACAAATAGGCAGTCAAAACAAAACCTAATATAAGAAATACCCCATACTTTTTTACTGGCATATACTTTAATAAGATACAGAAACCTACAGCTGGTAGTGCTCCTGCAGCTACACTAAATCCAGACATTAACCATGCTGGTATTGCATTTAAGATATTGGTGATTAAATCTGACCCAACTGTCATTGCCAACAAAATCGGCAAAGAGAATAAACTTGCTCTAAATGCTTGCCAACCTAAAACCCAGATACCCATTTTATTAAATTCTTGTCTTTCTGCACATTCCATTTGCTTATGAATGAAAAATGATCCAGACATCTTTGCAAATACATCAAATTGTGTCCCCAGTGTTGCAACAGGAATTCCAATAGCCAAGCCTACTTCTAAACCTTGTCCACTTCCTATAGCAAATACAGTACCTGCTACTGTTCCAAGTGCATAATCTGGAACAGAAGAACCCCCATATCCACCAACACCTAGACCCATAAGTCCTAGTGTCCCTCCAACTAATAAACCTGTTTGAACATCACCCATTATAAAACCAATTGCTGCTCCGTATAAAACTGTTGATCCATATGCAAATAATTGCATACTCCATCCTATAAAGGACATAATCCAGAAAAAGGAACATACTAATACTACTTCTACTGGTGTAAACATTTTAATTACCTCCTTATAATAATTCTTTTACATCTTTGATAGAATCAGCACATCTGAACTGACAGGTTATTTGAATGCCTGCATCTACCATCTCTTTTAACATTGCTTTTTGTTTTAAAGAAACACGAACCGTCTTATCTAGTACAGTAATACCATCACCGACATTCTGCGTTACATTACCTAAGTTTACTCTCTTAAATGCAACTCCGCCTTTAAAAAGTTCATAAACATCTTCGACTTCTCTACATACAACAAATACTCTTTGCGGCTTGTATTTTCCTTCTAAAAAGTTCACTACAGCTTTTTGTGGTTCTAGGACTGACAACGCAACTCCTGCTGGTGTAGCCATTTTTAATGTAGATCGAATCATGTCACTTGCTGATGCATCTTTATTGACTACCATCACTCTTGTGGTTTGTGCTGCGGGTATCCATTCAGCTGCAACAATTCCATGAACCATTCTGTCATCTACTCTTACGTCAACAATTCCATTTTCCACCTTATATTCGTTCATGTCTACCTCCTTAGTTCATATCCCTACGCGTATTTAGAATATATTCAAATTATAGAGTTTTGCTAATGCGTAGTAAATTCAATTATTTTGCTTATTAATCCTGTTATATAGATATAACCGCTTTACTTATTTTGTTAAATTTGCATCTGTTTTGCTTTAATTAATAAAAAATTCCACTTTAAAATGGAATTTTATTGATTGTTAAGTTAAGGTTATAAAAAAGCTAAGTTCTTTATTAAGAAACTTAGCTCAACATTTACTATTCCATGAAGCGTTTCATTACTGGACTTACTCGCTTGTACAAAAATGCAGTAACTATAGATGCAACACCATATTTAATCACATTAAACGGAACTACACCTAATACTACAAATGTAGTCATATCTGTTACTAGCGGATTGATTCCATTAACCATTCCAATAATACCTTCTTGTGTAAATCCCATTAAATTAATATAGAATGGTAAAATCAAATATAAATTGCTTAATGTTGCCACAATTACATTTAAGACAAGTCCTACACTCATCCCGATAATAGCACCATTTTTAGTTCTATTTTTACGATAAATTAAAACTGCTGGTATTACATAGGCCGCACTTACTATTAAATTAGACAGCTCCCCTGTAAACATCGTACTTGTTCCATTTAGTGCTAACTTAATCAATATTTTTACAACAATAATCATCATCGCTGATGCCGGACCTAATACAAAGCCCCCAATCATTTCAGGAATAGCTGAAAAATCAAAATCCATAAACGGTGGCATAAAAGGTAATGGAAATCTAATATACGTCATTAAGACTCCTGCCAACGCCCCTAGCATACCAATTAAAGCAATTTTTTTAACACTCATTTTTTGTTTCATTGTTTTCTCCTCCTATTTTCAAATAAAAAAACCCAAGCAGAAACATTCCTTGGGTTTGCATAAAAACAGAATTCATGTCTTTTCTCATCCGGACTCTAACCGTCGGTATCAGAATTTCACTGATTCAGCAACCACTTTGTCGCTCATGGACTATTACCATCGGTAGGGATTTCCACCCTGCCCCAAAGACTATATTTAATTGTTTGAAATCAAGTCTTTTAAGTTCATGATTTCTGCTTAATAATCGTATAGCATATTCTTTAAAAAGTAAAGTTATATTATTTAAATTTTACTAATCAATGTACACTTTTCTTCATGGTATTGTAAACTTAACTCAAAAAAAGGGCTACCATCTAGTAATAAAGGCAAAAAATAGTGATCCCCTTGCCACATTGGTAAATTTAATACTTTATCATTTTCAATCCATGATAATGTCCCTTCATTACATTGTTTTAATGTGCCGCTATAACTAGTTGAACTATATACAAAAATCATTTCCTCTTCATAAATATCACTATTAAACATGACTATTCCTCGAAGATTAATGTTTTTTAGTGTTAATCCTGTTTCTTCTTTAAATTCGCGTAGCGCAGCTTTTGTGGGCGTTTCCTTTGGGTTCACTTTTCCTCCTACACCAATCCATTTACCTAAATTAATATCATTATCTTTTTTATTACGATATAACATTAGCATTTTATTGTTTTCGCATAAATAACATACTGTAGTCAACTTCATCTTAATTCTTCCTTTAATGTTTTAAAATCAATGGTTACTACATCTGTTCCTTCAACCTCTACCACTTTAGCAGCTACTTTATTCGCAAAAGCACAAGCAGTAACGACATCCTTGCCACTAATTATTGCAGCTATGAATGCCCCTGCATGACTATCTCCTGCACCTACTGTATCTTTGACTTTTGCTTTTACTCCATGAACTAGTTGTTGAACATCTTCACTATAAACATATGCACCTTTTTCTTGTAATGTAATGATGATATTACAATGGTATTTTGCATTTAGATGCTGTGCTGCTTTTTCGAACTCTTTTTCTTTTGATATATTAAATGCTTCAATTTCATTAAGATGAATATAGCTACTTAACTCAAGAACCCTATTCAATAATGAACTATCAATGTGCTGTACTCTTGGTCCTGGAGCAAAAAATATTCTTTTTTGTTTTTCCTTTAAAAATTCAACTAATTGCTCTGCAGTATCTTCTTCTAATTCAAGACCACTTACATAAATCAAATCAATATTATTAAAATCGATGGTATTAAACCATTCTTTTTTAAATTTATACTCTGCACCGTGGTAGGAAATAAAGCTTCGCTCACCACTGCCATCTACAATACATAGACAACAACCGTTATCTAGCTCTTTTATTTTAGCAATTGCCTTATAGTTTCTCTTATTTAATAAGTCCTCTGTTATGCTAGCAAACTTACCACTACCTAGCGGAACCCCAAGAATTGCTTCTTTTTTTAATTGTTCAATCACCTGGTATACGTTAAAAGCCATTCCTCCTAAAGACACTTTAAGCGAGCTAGCATTAATATCTTCTTGCATTTTAGGAAGTTGTTCAACTCTTATTACAATATCTAGAGCACAAGATCCAAGAATTAAAACTTTCATAACATTTCATCCTTTCCTAATACTTTTATTATAGCAGATTACTTTATTTATAATAAATGATACAAGCAACTTTAACTACTCAAGTTTTATTTTTTTTGATATACTTATGTAAGGTGGGTGATTAAATATGCGCAGTAATGAAGCAAGCGAAAATTATTTAGAGGCGATACTCGTCCTTGAAAAAAATAATAATCAAGTTCGTATGAGCGATATTGCTAAATACTTAAATGTAAGTAAGCCTAGTGTTAATAAAGCAATGAACATCTTAAAAGATGCCGGATATATACTGCAACAACGATATGGAACTATTTTATTAACTGATAGTGGTCGTAGTTATGCTAGAAAAGTGTATGACCGTCATACTTTATTTAAGCGGTTTTTTACTGAGGTCTTACACGTTAGTGAAGTAACCGCTGAAGAAGATGCGTGTCATATGGAGCATTGTATTAGCGATGAAACTATGGAAAAGCTAAATATATTTTTATTAGATGCCTTAAATAAAAAAGATTAATAATTTTAACTTAATATGCAAAAGAAAACACCTAGACCTAGGTGTTTTTTGTTACTTTATCATAGCAGTATAGTGTATTAATTTTTTATTATAATTTATTTAATTCCATCTCAATTGCTTCAGCAACACTAGATACACAATAAGATGCTTCCTCTTGTATCTGTTTATCTGCACTTTTCATTGCATAACTGTGTTTAGTCACTTGCAACATTGATATATCGTTTTCAGAATCACCGATAGTAATAAGGTTGTCTTTATCAATATTGTATTTTTGCATTAAGGTTAATACACCCTTCCCTTTTGAGGTGTTTAATGCACCAAAATCAAGGTTATCAAAATCACTATTTACAATTTGTAGCTTGCCATCATATTTAATTTTTAACTCTTCTTTTATTTTTTGTATATACTTAGGATTCACAATCATAGTAAATTTATTGATAGCTTCCTGCTTTAATAAAGTGTTAAAGCTTAAGCATTCACGTCCTTCTAAAAAATCAATTTTTTTATGCAGAGGATATTTATTATAACTAGATAAATACAGTTTATTATTATGATTTAAAAATACTGTGCCATCAAATTGGTGCTCCTCCATATAATTACAAACCTCAATATAATATTTCGCTTCTATTACTGTTTGTTTAAATGTGCCATCAAGAAATACAAGTGAAGCTCCATTATCACCAATATAATTAACCTTGATACCCTCAAGTTGTTCTGTTAATTCCTCATAACAGCCTACATGTCTTGCCGTTGCTACTGCGAACATATTGCCTTTTTCTATCCATTTTTTTATTGCTACTACATTTTCTTTACTGCAACCTTTTAGCCCATTAATATCTTTTTTATATAATGTTCCATCGACATCCGATACAAATAATTTCATCCCATTACTTCCTTTTCTTTACCATGAATAATACTATCATTGAACTCATAAAAAAGAGACAAATCGCTGCACATAATATATTGATTACTTCTATAATTATTGGTAATGTTGTAGCACTGAAGCTTACATCATACTCTACTACTTCTTTGTCTAGTTCTATGGTTGCTAATAAATTTGCACCTACATAAATTTCAACAAAACACAGCACCTCGTCTTTATTGTCTTCATTTTCATAAATATAATTAAAATAAAGAGCATCACTATTTTCATCACTTTCTAATAACATCATTAAATCTTCCTTTTGTGAAAATGTGATATCAGCCTCTACATGAGATCCGCTTAAATACTGCTTAGTTTGTTGTTCAAAGTCGGCAGCTGCAATGGTATGTGCTTGATAGTTTTCAAATCCATATTCAAATAAAGTTACTACATCTTCATAGCGGTCTTCCACGCTATCACTATTTAAGACTACTGCAATTAGCTCTAAATCTTCTTTTTTAGCAGTTGCTACAAGCGTATAGCCCGCGTCTTCTGTCCAACCTGTTTTTCCTCCAAGGGCATATTCGTAATAAAACTCACCCTTTTTTATTAATTCTGTCCCACTCGCAAAATAACGTACTTCATCTTGCTTGTTAGTTGGTTCCATTGCGTAAGTTGCTGACTCAAAAATTGTTCTAAACTCTTCATTTTGCAGTGCCATTCTGGTAATCATAGCCATATCATATGCACTTGTATAATGGCTTTCATCTCCTAAACCATGCGCGTTCATAAAATTAGTATTCATTGCTTGTGCTTGATACGCTGTGTCAGTCATTAACGTTGCAAAAGCTTCTTGTGAGCCACTTACACTTTCTGCAAGCACATTTGCAGCATCATTAGCACTTGCCAACATCGTAGCATAAGCTGCATTTTCCATCGTTATTTTTTCATCGTACGTTAAATAAATATGGGAACTCTGACGATCTATATTATCAATGGCTGTACTAGAGGCCACTAAGACATCCTCTAATTCAAGATACTCTAACGCTAAATAAACTGTCATTATTTTAGTAATTGAAGCTGGTTGCATCGAAATAAATGGATCTTTTGAATAAAGTACCACCCCCGTTGTAGCATCAATTAAAACAACTGACTCGGAGTGCAACTCCAATTCTTCTTTATTAGATTCTAACGCTAGGGTTGGCATTGTCATCTTTAAGAATAAACCTATTGATAAAACTATATAGACTATCTTGCGCATTTTTATCATCCTTTAAATAAACTAATTATTATAATACTATAAATAAGTTAAAACTACAATAAGTAGTTAAGCAATTTTTAAGCTAAAATTTGTCAAATCCCATATTTCATCAACTACATCGTGATAAAAATCTTGTTCATGACATACTAAAACTATTGTTCCTTTGAATTCTTTAAGTGCTTTTTTTAATTCCTCTTTAGCATCTTGATCTAAATGATTAGTAGGCTCATCTAAAACTAGCACATTATACGGTCTGTTAATGATTTTACATAATCTAAGTTTAGCTTGTTCACCACCAGAGAGCACCATCACTTTACTTTCTATTTGTTCAGTAGTAAGTCCACACTTTGCCAAAGCACTCCTAATCTCATATTGTGAATAAGAAGGATAACTTTTCCATAATTCTTCAATGCAGCTTTCATTATTGTTTTTTGAACTTTCTTGCTCAAAGTATCCTATTTCAACATTTTCTCCTACTATGACTTTACCTTCTAATACTTTATTCATTCCCATGATACTTTTAAGAAGGGTTGATTTACCTAAACCATTAGCTCCTACAAGCGCTACTTTTTTTCCTTTTTCTAACACAAAATTCATTGGCTTGCTTAATGGTGTTTCATATCCAATTACCACTTCTTCTAAAGTAAATATAAATCTACTTGGTGTTTTTCCTAGTTGAAAATTAAAAGTAGGCTTTGGCTTTTCATGTTTAAGCTCTAAGCGCTCCATTTTTTCTAAGCGTTTAACCCTAGAATTTGCCATCCCTCTTGTTGCTACACGAGCTTTATTTCTCGCAATAAAGTCTTCCATTTTAGCAATCTCTTGTTGCTGACGATTATAAGCTGCTTCATTTTGTCTTTGGTTAATCTCATACACACGCTTAAACTCATCATAGTTACCCACATAGCGCGTTAATAAAGGTGCCTCTACATGATAGACTACATTAACTACTTCATTTAAAAACTCATTCTCATGAGAGATTAATATAAAAGCATTCTCATATTCTTTTAAATATTGTTTTAACCAAGTAATGTGTTGTTCATCTAAATAGTTAGTAGGCTCATCTAACAATAAGATATCTGGCTTTTCTAATAACAGCTTAGCTAAAAGTACTTTCGTTCTTTGTCCACCACTTAAATCATCAACATCTTTATCTAACCCAATGTCTTTTAGTCCTAAAGCATTAGAAACTTCATCAATTTTAGCATCAATTAAATAAAAATCTCTTTGCTCTAATCTTTCCTGAAGATCGCCAATTTCTTCTAACATCGAATTCATTTCTTCTTCACTGCAGTCTGCCATTTTATTGTAATATTCACTAATAGTTTCTTCCATAGTAAAAAGTTCTTTATATGCTGTTTTTAGTACTTCTTTAATACTTTGTCCTTTTTCTAACACTGTATGTTGATCTAAATAGCCTACATTTACTTTATTAGACCAGGTAATCTTTCCTTCATCTGGAATTAACTTACGGGTGATGATGTTCATAAAGGTACTTTTTCCTTCACCGTTTGCTCCTATTAATCCGATGTGTTCACCTTTTAAAAGACGAAAAGAAACATCCTCAAATATAACTCTTCCACCAAAACCATGTGATAATTTTTCTACATTTAATATACTCATATTCTTACCTCAAACTCTATCTTAGTTTACACATTAAAAACAGTGAAGTCAAAGACTTTCACTGTCAATATTTAAGAAATTACTAACTTCTTTTGCTAATAATTTACTATTTGTTCGGTGTAGATGATGATTTCCTTCGACAAGCATTATACGGGCATTATCTAAAGAGGCAATTTGCCTTTCATGTAGCTTTTGCCACCATCCTTTTGTAAAATTACTTGTTTGAGTTGAAATAAACATAAGCACCGGCATCTCTTTTGGATAAGATAAACCACGACATGCATTGAAATTACTATAAATACGGTTTTCTTCATCTTGTATAGTAAAATTTGTATGATGTGCAAAAGTTTGTGCTTTAATTTGTTTAATGTCCTCTTTGTACTCTTTGGCGTCTGGTGTAATCACGTTTTTAAAAAGCAAATCAACTACACGTTGCAACCCTGTAGTTTTTAATACTGCCATTATCTTTGATTTCTTAATATCCTTAATATAGTCTATTTGTTCAGGAACACTTCCATCAATAGATAGTATTCCTAGCACTTCATTACTATGTTGTAGCGCATAATATAAACTATATACTGCTGAAACAGAATGAGGCATTAAATAATACTTGTCCACATTTAAGCGCATTAATACTTCATGTATCTCTTGTGTAATATTGCTTATGCTACGTGGTCTTAGTGCCATATCGCTATATCCATAACCATAGTATTCTATCGTGATTACTTTTGCAAAGGTAGATAATTCTTTTGCTAAAGGTCTAAAATCTAATATTGGGGTTACTGTTCCTAGACCACTTAAAAGAACGATTACAGGACCTTTGTTTCCAACGATTTCTACATTCATTCCACCAAAGGAAGTATATACTTTATGTCCGTAGGGTTTTATATATTCCTTCTCTTTTTCTTTTAGGGCTTTATCAACAGCCATAGAAGTTAAGGTTACTCCACCAATTAATGCTACTGATTTCAATAAAAATTTACTTGTCTTATTCAAAGTTACACCCTCTTTCTACTTATAGTATAGCACTTTCTAATAAAACTAGTCTATTGCTTATAAGTATTGTTTTCTTAAAGCTGTTTTAGCTATTAATTAAAAACGCTATGAAACTTAAATGTGTTTGATAAACTAGTAGCTTACTCTTTAACTTTAAGCTTACTTACTTTTTTGCTAAGCACAAATACTATAGTTCCTGCAAATGTAATAATTGCAAATAGCATAAATATTTGATCTAAATTTAAAAATATTGCTACAGCAGACATTAGTGCGGACACTATTGGAAAACTTGCAGTGGTTGAAGCATTAAATAATGCGCCCGCTCTTGCTCTAAACTCATCTTTAACATTAAGCGCAAACAATACACCTACTAATACTCCTGTTAAACTGCTCACTATTCCATATAATGCTATAAACACAATGGCAAAAACAAGAATATAGGCTATATCTTTTCCCACAATTAAGATGAAAACAACATAATTTAGTGCAACTATTAATCCATGTAACAACAATATTAATTTCACATTTAATTTTTCTACAATGGTAGGTGCTACCATGCCGCCAATTATACCAAAACCTGCGAATACAACTGAAACTAAAGAATAAAACCAGACATCTAGCACCAGATAATCTGCAATGAATGCTGCTAAATAAGTGTTAATTGCTAAACCCTGTATATTCAAAAATATACAAAACGCTATAATCACTAACAAATTAGTATTGCTTTTAACATACACAACACCATCTTTTAAATCAGTTTTAAAAGAATTTATGCTTAATTTATTGGTTATTTTTTCTTTATACTTAATTCCTATTAGTATTAAAGCTGATATTAAAAAGCTTAAAGCATCCATAAACATGGCAAACTGCACTCCTAATAAGCCGATAATAAATCCTGTTAAACTAAGCCCTAGTAGTGCAGCTAAACTTGTTAGTGAGCTTGATAAGGAGTAGCCTATTACATAATTTTCTTTAGATAGTATTTTTTGCTTAAATGCAATACCTGCAGGAATTCTTATTGCTTCAAGCGATGCGTTAATCAATGAGAAAACTAATAATATCCAAGAATTTAAATTATTTGTGATATATAAAAATAGCACTACCATAATTGCTATAAATCCTATGATATCTGCAAATATTGCCACATTTCTTTTCTTGTAATTTTCAACAAGCACTCCAAGTAAAGGTTGAAAAAATATGTGAGGCAAAAAACTTGCTCCATAAATTATTGCCACCCATACTAAGCTATCACTAACTTGGTATATCAACCATGTCAGCGCTATATTATCAATGTTATTACCAATATCAGAAATAAAGTTTGCACATATTAATTTAATGAACTCTTTTTCATTTTTTAAAGCACTAAACTTTTTTATCATAACCGACCCCCTTAATATCTTTAGTCAATTTTATCTATTCTTTTGTTATCGAATATTATAGCATATTTATATGCAACATTTTATAAATTTAAAACAGTTTGCGAATTCATAAAAAAATCAGGAACTTTTATAAGCTCCTGAAATTGCTGTTATTTTCTTCTTCCTAATATTCTCAAAATATATAAGAATAAATTAATGAAGTCTAAATAAAGCTGTAACGCACAGTAGATTGAGAAGTTTTGAAGTAGCGTTGCATCCCCACTGTATTGTGCATGAATTGCTTTAATTTTTTGCATATCGTACACCGTTAATCCCATAAATAATACGATTCCAAAATAATTAATAAACATTGCTAAACCATCTAGTTGTAGAAACATATTTACTGCTGTAACAACAATTAATGAAATTAAACCAGCCATTAATATACCACTGAATTTTGTAATATCTACTTTAGTAGTGTGCCCAATAATAGCTAAGCTTATAAACAATATAGAAGTACACCCAAATGCAATACCCATAGTTGTAACATCGTAAAGCACTGGTAAAATTGAAAAGTTTACTCCTGTCAAAACTGAATAAAGCATAAAAATAATTAATAACTTTGAAAATGAATAAGTTGCAATTTTTCTTGATAGTACTACTACCAAAAATAACTGAGCACCCAATAATATTAGTGAACCCCATACATCAAATTGAAATAAAAATTGTAACCATAATCCTGATTCATACACAACATAAGCTACTACTGATGTAACTATTAATGCTAGTGCCATCCATGAAAACACTTTATTGTAATATCCCCTTAAATCATTTTTTGTTTCGTAACCTAATTCTTGATAACTCATAAATTGATCTCCTATCTTAATTAAACCTCTTCTATTTTAACATTTTTTACTAATTTATCAACTACATAATACCCGCAAAGTAATCCTGCACTTGAAGGAACAAACGCGCTACTGCTTGGTGGTAAAACTTCTTTTCTTGTTTTACCCTCACTATTTTCAATAATAGTTTGTTTAATCGGAATTTCTTTTGAAAAAACAACAGGTATTTTTTTCTTAAATGCCCGTTTTTTTACGATGTTTCTTAGCGCCCTTGCTAGGGGGTCATAATTTGTTTTATCTAGTGTAGTAAGTATTACTTGAGATGGATCTAAGCGATTACCCATACCTAATGAGCTAATCATCGGTATTTTTCTTTCACTACAAGCCTCAATAAGATCCATTTTGCTAGATAAAACATCAATAGCATCTACTACAAAATCTATTTTATGCTCAAATATAGCAATTTCATTCTTATCATAGAACTTATTATAAGTAATTACTTCACACTGTGGATTGATGGAATGAATGCGTTCTTTCATAACTTCTACTTTTTGGCGATCTATAGTATCTAAGGTGGCAATTATTTGTCGATTAAGGTTACTATAGGAAACTTTGTCCATGTCTACCAAAATTAATTTGCCGACAAAGCTTCTTGCTAAAGACTCTGCAGCATAGCCACCAACCCCACCAATACCTACTATCATTACACAACTTTGTTGTAACTTTTCTAGAGCATCTTGTCCTAACAAATAACTAATTCTCTTGCTTGCCTCATTCATAGTTATTCCTCCATGCAAGAATAGTTTCTAATGCTTGTTTCTTCCAATCTTCTTTTTCAATATCTATCCAATTTACATTCATTTGATTATTAAACCAAGTATATTGTCTTTTTGCGAATTGTCGTGAATGAGTTTTAATTTTTTCAACCACTTCTTCTTTACTACTTTCTTGATTAAAGTAGTTTCGCCATTCACGATAACCTATTCCTTGCATGGCTTGATGATCAAAGGTAATCTCTCTGGATAACAGTGTTTCTATTTCTTCAAATAAACCTTCTTTTACCATGTTATCTACACGCTTATTTATACGTTCATATAAATGTTCGCGCTCGCAAGTTAAGCCTAGTAATAGTACATCATAAACCATCTTATGTTCTTGTGCCTGCTCCATAGCGCTTTTATTAATTCCACTTTTAGCGATAGTTAATGCCCTAATTATTCTCTTTCTATTATTGATATGAATACTTTCACATGCTTTAGGATCTACTTCTTTGAGCATGGCATATAGTGTTTCATTATCAACTTCTTTCCACGAATCTTCTTGTACTGTACTTTGTTCACTAAATTCATAATCATATAAACAGGCTTTAATATAAAGTCCAGTTCCTCCGCAAATAATAGGTAGTTTTTCTTGAGCACTTAATTCATCAATTATTTGACGTGCTTTATTTTGAAAATCTGCTACACTATAGTTTTCATCTGCATTTAAAATGTCTATTAAGTGATGAGGTGCTAATTCTTGTTCATCTTGTGTTACCTTGCCTGATCCAATGCTTAATCCACGATATACTTGTATACTATCACCACTAATAATTTCACCGTCTAAAGCTTGTGCGGCTGCTATTGCAAAATCACTTTTACCTATGGCAGTTGGACCTACAATCACTAGCACTTTTTTCATCGTTTAAACTCCTTAATTAGTTGTGCTTCACTAATAGTAATCATCACAGGGCGACCATGTGGACAATGATAGGGTTGTATACAATATTCTAAATCCTCTATCACTTTTCTCATTTCATCCATTGTCAAACTCCTATTAAAGCGAATTGATCTATGACAAGCTTTTGTAGCCAGTTTATCTTTGTTTAAACTACTTTTATTTATAGTTTTCTCTTCAACAATAAAATCTAAGATATCCTGTAAAACCTGTTCTTCCTGCATGCCTTGCATCCATACTGGAATAGCCCTAATTATAATGGTATTATCTGCGAAGACCTCAAATTTTAAACCTAAATCTTCAAAAGCCTCGTTTATTTCTTCTAAACGAATAATAATATTTTTACCCACCTCTATACTTAATGGCACTAGTAAATTAATGTTTTCTGAATTTTTATTCTCAAAGCTTGCCCTGATTTTTTCATAATGTACACGCTCCTGTGCAGCGTGCTGATCAAGTATAACTAATCCTTCTTCACTTGAAGCTAGAATATATTTTTTATTCAGCTGTGCTAATGGTACAAGATTAAGAAAATGTACTCTTTTCTTAACTACCACCTCTTCCTCTACTATTGACTTAATTTCTTCTTTTATAGTAGGTTCTACTATCGAATCAACATCTGGCTTATTAACCGCTGATATTGTATTATGTGTTGATTCATCTTGTTTATCATCAGCACTAATAGTTGTTGTGTAGTTTTTCTTTTCTTCTTGCATCTGTGGTATAAATAGTTCTTTTTGTTCAAAATAAGTAGTCGTTGGTGTTAATTTTTCTACCTGAGGAGCCGTATGATGTTTTGCAAGAGCTTCTTTTACAGCTTCATTAACCAATAAGAAAAGCTGGTTCTCTTTAGATAATCGTACTTCCCATTTCGATGGATGTACGTTCACATCAATTAAGTGCTCATCTAATTCAATATGAATCACAGCTATTGGGTATCGTCCATGAGGCATATATTCTCCATAAGCATCAATAACTGCTTTAGATAGTTTAAAGGAATTAATCATCCTTTTATTAATATAAAGTGTAATATAGTTTCTTGTTGCTCTATTTATTTGTGGCAATACTACTAGACCATAACATCTTGCATCATAGTTTTCTTTATCAATATCAATACTATGATTAAATACCTCTTTTGAATAAACTTGATAGAGCACTTCTTTTAATTGATCTTTTCCTGTAGTTTTTAAAGTTTCTTTACCATCAACTACTAATCTAAAGGCGATGTTAGGGTGTGATAAGGCAAATTTGCTCATTATATCACTAATTAATGCAGTTTCATACTGTGGTGTTTTTAGATGCTTTAATCGTGCTGGAGTACGCTCAAACAAACCTTTTATTAATATTTCTGTTCCTTGATTACAAGCATAAGGTTCTACTTTCTTTACTTCACCATATTCTAAATATACTCTTGTTGAATCAATACCATTATTAGTACGAAGTTCCACTTGGCTCACTGAGGCAATTGAAGGTAATGCTTCACCACGGAAACCCATCGTTGTTATTTCCCACAGATCTTCAGTAGTTTTAATTTTACTTGTAGCATGTCTTTCAAAAGCCATTAAGGCATCTTCTTTATCCATACCAATACCATTATCAATAATTTCTAAACTCTCTATGCCGCCTTGTTTAATATGAACTTCTATTCGAGTAGCATTAGCATCTATAGAATTTTCAACAACTTCTTTCACAATTCCCATAGGTCTTTCTACTACTTCTCCAGCAGCAATCATATTAGTTAAATGTTTATCCATTTTTTGTATTCTTGCCATTGTTTCACCTCACTTTTACTTTAATTCTTTTTTTAGTTCATCTACTAACTGTAAAGCTTGTAGAGGGGTTAATTCATTAATATTTAAATCCTGTAGTCGTTCTTGAATAAAACGATATCCGACCGGTTCTTTTACTACTTCAACAATACCTAAAGATTGTTGAATGCTTTGTTTCTTACTCTCATATAAATTACATAAATCTTGTGCTCTGCTTAATACAAAATCAGGAAGATGAGCCAGCTTAGCTACATTAATACCATATGAGCGATCTGCTTTACCTTCTTTTAAGCGATACATAAAAGTAATATCTCCTTTACTTTCATGTACTTCTACATGAATGTTTTTAACATTATCCAACTGTTCATCTAAAGAAGTTAATTCATGATAATGTGTACTGAACAATGTTTTTGCCTTAATGTTTGTAGCGATGTATTCTATCATTGCTTGCGCTAATGACATTCCATCATAAGTGGATGTACCTCGCCCTATTTCATCAAATAAAATAAGTGATTTTTCTGTTGCTTGACTTAATGCAGTATTAGCTTCCATCATTTCTACCATGAATGTGGATTTTCCTGATAAGATATCATCATTAGCACCAATTCGTGTAAATATTTTATCAAATAAAGGCATTGTACACTCTTTACACGGTACATAACTACCCATCTGTGCCATAATGACAATTAAAGCAATTTGACGCATATAAGTACTCTTACCACCCATGTTAGGTCCGGTAATTAATAAGATGGTACGCTCTTCATTCATTACACAACTATTAGAAATATAGCGATTATTTTTCATTGTTGCTAAGATTGGATGACTACCTTCTATAATGTTTAATTCTTTCTCACTAAAGTTTGGTCTTACATAGCCTTCTTTTGAAGCCATTGCTGCAAGTGCATAAACACAATCTACATCAGCTACTAAAGAAGCTACCTTCTGTAGCTTAGGACAATAAGTTTTAATGCGTTCTAATAACTCTACAAATAATTGATGCTCTAACTGAACTGAACGTTCTTGAGCATGAAGAATAGTATCTTCTTTTTCTTTTAACTCTGGTGTTATGTAACGCTCTGCATTGGAAAGTGTTTGTTTACGCACATAATTATATTCTTCTTTAATTTGGCTTACTGCACCTTTTGAAACTTCAATATAATAGCCAAAAACACGGTTATATCCTATTTTTAAGGTCTTAATATTAGTGCGCTCTTTTTCTTTTGCTTCTAATTGTAATATCCAGTCTTTTCCGCTTTTTGAGGCTAAACGATATTCATCTAATTGCGTATTATAGCCTTCCTTAAACATATTACCTTCTTTTATCGACACTGGAGGTTCTTCTACAAAGGCATCTTCTAATAGATCTATTAAAGTTTGGCAGTGATCTACTTCTATTAAGCTTTTAAAATGAGGGCTATCTTTTAGCACTTCTTTTAAGTTGTTCACTTGCTTTAGTGTTTTTACTAGTCGTACACAGTCAATAGCATTAGCTGAACCATAAGCGATTTTAGCTATTAAGCGCTCTAAATCATACATCGGTTTTAAAGCCTCTTTACAAGCATCACTAATCATGAAATCATCAACTAAATAACCGATTCGCTCTTGTCTTTTTAATATTTGTGCTTTATTGACTAGCGGTTTTTCTATCCATTTTCTTAATGTTCTTGATCCCATAGAGGTTAAACATAAATCCAAAAAACTCCATAGTGTCTCCTGTGCACCTTGAGTTCTTAGTGGCACTACTAACTCTAAATTTTGCACACTTGCATAATCCATCACTACATAATCTTCTTCATTTTCTAATTCTACCATTTGAAGATGACTAAGCATTCTTTTTTGTGTTGCTAATAAATAATTTAACATTAAACCAAAAGCTTGTAGATATACTTCTTTATTATTGATTGTACTACAAAGAACACTATATTCTTGACTTATGGTTTCTTCTTCACAAAAAGAAATTGTAATACTGCCTAGATTTCTTATCGTATTAAGTGCTTTTTCATTGAAGCTTTCTTTTACTACAATTTCTTTAATATTGTTTTTTAATAAAGTTTGTGTAAGTAATATTAATTGATGCTTAATTTTTTTAATGATGGTTTCTCCTGTAGACATCTCTACCATCGATAAAACATATTCGAAACCGTTATCTATAATTGCTGCAAGGTGGATGCTTGATTTTTTTTCTAAGCTATCATCCATTATGGTTCCTGGAGTAATCACTTGTATAACATCTCTTTTAACAATACCTTGTGCTTCTTCTGGTGTTTCTAATTGTTCTACTATAGCAACTTTAAACCCTCGTGCCACTAGTTTTTGAATATAACTATTTACAGCATGATGAGGTACTCCACACATCGGAATTTTTTCCTCAACACCTGCATTTCTTCCTGTCAAAACTAAATCTAACTCTATCGATGCAATTTTTGCATCATCAAAAAACATTTCATAAAAATCACCTAAACGATAAAATACCAATGCATCTTTATAGTTCTCTTTTACATCAAGATATTGCATGATCATTGGAGTATATTTTTTCATCATAATTCACCTCTAAACATTTCATAATTATACCATATTTATACTAGCTTATAAATTTAAATCAGGTTTTCATTTTATTAAGTTATTATTTAATTTATAATAGCATTAGTACTATTAGTTAGTGAGGAACCTATATGAAAAAAGTAATGTTTATCTGCCATGGTAACATCTGTAGAAGTACGATGGCTGAAATGATGTTAAATGCGTATGTACAAAAGAGTCCACATCAATGGATGATCGAATCAAGTGGCACCAGCCGTGAAGAAATAGGAAATGATATTCATCCTGGAACTAAGAAAATATTGGACAAATACCATATACCCTATGAAAAAAGAAGAGCTAAACAAATTACTAAAGATGATTTTGATACTTTTGATTATCTGATATGTATGGATGAAAGTAATGTTAGAAATCTTATATATTTGTATGGCAATAGTCCAAAAATAAGTTTACTGTTGAGTTATTGCGGAATAAATCGCGGCATAAAAGATCCTTGGTATTCTGGTAATTTTGAAGAAACTTTTGAAGATATTAGACAAGGAATTGATGGATTTTTGAAAAAAGTGGAGGAAGAACTATGAACATTGGAGTAATTGGGTTTGGAAATATGGCACAGGCAATCATATATGGTTTAATTGAAAATGATTCTATTAAAGGCGATCAAGTATATGTAAGTGCTAAGAATCAAGAGAAGTTAATCTTAAATACTAAACAATATAATATCCACGCTTGTAGTAATGAAGAGGTACTAGATGCATGTGACTTCGTAATTTTAGCAGTAAAGCCTTATATGGTTGATACTGTCATTGTACCTTTAAAAGATAGACTTAAAAATAAAGTATGCCTATCTGTTATTGCTGGTTATGATTTTGTCCAATGGTCTACTATTCTAGATGCCAGCACACAAATAATTAGTACCATTCCTAATACTCCTATTCGTGTTGGAAAGGGGATTATTATTGCTGAAGAAAGTCATAATTTAACACCTGCTAATCTAAATAAAATGGAATCACTATTTGCTGCTATTGCAACCATAGAATATGTTGCTACTTCATTATTACCTATAGCAGGTACTGTTTGTGGTTGTGGTCCTGCCTTTGTAGATTTATTTATTGAAGGCTTATCTGATGCTGCACTAATGCACGGTATACCACGAGATCAAAGCTATCGCTTAATCTCAAAAATGATAGAAGGTAGTGCTTTACTTCAAAGTGCGACTCAACTTCATCCTGGAGTTTTAAAAGACCAAGTGTGTTCTCCAAATGGTAGCACTATTCAAGGTGTTGCGACTTTGGAAAAAAATGGTTTTCGATATGCATTGATAGATGCTATAAATGCTATTCAAAATAAGAAATAACGAAAAGAAAAGGGCATGAGTTCAATACTCAGTGCCCTCTTTTTTTAATAATTACCCATCGCAATCATTGCATCTACTACTTTTTTCATACCAGCAATATTTGCCGCAGCTACGTAATTTTTATTATCTAATTGATATTCATTAATAACTTCAAGGCATTGTTCATGAATAGCTTTCATAATATCTTGTAGTCTTTCGTCTACTTCTTTAAAAGACCATGATAATCTTAAGCTGTTTTGGCTCATTTCTAATGCACTAGTTGCTACTCCTCCAGCATTTGCTGCTTTTGCTGGTCCAAATAATATTCCTTGTTTTAAATAGTATGCTATTGCATTATTATCATTAGGCATATTAGCTCCTTCTGCTACAAGTAAACAACCATTTTTAACCAATCGTATTGCGCGCTCTTCATTTATTTCATTTTGAGTTCCACATGGCAGTACGATTTCACATGGAATTTCGCTATCATATATGGAACCTTCTTTATATTCGCCATGTCCGGCTCTTGTTGGATAGTCACTTAAAGAACCTCGCTCTACTTCTTTAATTTGTTTTATGATGTCCAAATTTAAATTTTCATCAACTATATAACCTTTAGAATCACTCATCGCAATTACTTTATAGTCATATTCTAAAGCTTTTTCTGCAGCATATATCGCTACATTTCCACTTCCCGATATCAAAGTACGTTTTCCTGCTGGACTAATGTGATGTGCTTTCATCATTTCATTCACAAAATAAATCAATCCATACCCCGTTGCTTCTTTACGAGCTAAACTACCTCCATAGCCTAAACCTTTTCCAGTAATTATTCCACGCTCACTAATTGCTCTAATACGGCGATATTGGCCATACAAGTACCCGATTTCTCTAGCACCTACACCCATATCCCCTGCTGGAACATCAATATCAGCACCTATGTGGCGATAGAGTTCCATCATAAAGCTTTGGCAGAAATTCATAATTTCTTGATTAGATTTCCCTTTAGGATCAAAGTCACTACCTCCTTTTCCGCCACCAATTGGAAGAGTTGTTAAGGCATTTTTAAAAATTTGTTCAAATGCTAAAAACTTCATAACACCTAGGTTTACACTCGGATGAAAACGCAATCCTCCTTTATAGGGACCTAGTACATTACTAAACTGTACGCGATAGCCTCTATTAACTTGTACTTTTCCATGGTCATCTAGCCAAGGAACTTTAAATTGAATGCTTCGCTCTGGTTCTACTAAACGCTCTAAAATAGCCATATCCTCATATTCTGGATGGGCAACAATGTACCCTTCAACAGAATGAAGCACTTCCTCAACCGCTTGAATAAACTCTGGCATAGCACTATCTTTACTTTTTAAATCACTCACTACTCTTTTAATATAACTCATAATTCCCTCCTATAATAATCTATGAATTTTTTAATGTTTTATTTAGCATATTTAAATTTTATTTACATATAGTAGCATTGAGGTGGATACCATGAACACTTATAAGAGACTTATTCCAATAGATATTGTCTTTATTTTTATTATATTGTTTGTAGATTATCGTTCGAATATAAATCAACTTACTTTGTTTCTTTTACTAAGCTTTATTATTATAATTTTATCTTTGCTAATCCACTTTCTCCACGAATAATTCTTTAGGATAATAGAGCTTATTATCATTTTTAGCTTCACCTTGAATTAATGATTGCACAATTACCGATACTTCCGATAATTCTTTTACTTCATCAAAGGGTGTTACTACATAAATAAGTGATTTTGCATCTTCATGGTACGGAAGATATGGTTTTTGTTTAGCTTCATCACTTAACAAATAATAACGAATATCAAAGCCCGCTTTTTTTAAACTATTCTCATAGAAATCCATTTGAGTATCTGAAATAATATCTTCTGAAGTAAATAATTTTCTATCAGCTATTCTATAAGCTAAATCTTGTAGTATTTTATCTTCACATTTTTGATACTGTGCTAGGCCATAATTAAATGCTGATTCATCCATGTCATGAAACATATCTATTGTAATTTCATGTCCTAATACAAAAGGTTTAAAAGCTAAAAAATAATCCCATATTTTATCGTTTGTTTTTGCGATATCCTTTAATCGATTAAAAAAACTACCTAACATTAGTTCATGACTTCTTGCTACTGGATGATAGTACACTTGCCAATACATATGATATCTAGCCATAATGTAATCTTCAACACTGTGAGCTCCACTTTGTTTAACAACTAATTTCCCGTTTTTTATACGCATCGTTCTTAATATTCTTTGGATATCAAATTCTCCGTATTTTGTCCCTGTGAAGTAGGCATCTCTCAGTAAATAATCCATCCTGTCAGCATCTAACTGCCCACTAATAATTGATCTTAATATGGTGTTTGGATGTGTCTTGTTTATTACCGAGGCAACTAGTCCACTTAAATTTGGATAGGCATTTTCGAGAACATGATGAAGCTGTGAATCTTCGGCTAATATTCTAATCGTCATTTCTTCATGTTGAAATTTTGTGATTAATTCGAAGGAATGTGAATATGGACCATGTCCTATGTCATGAAGAAGTCCTGCTAACATTACTACTACTTTATCTAAGTCACTTACACTTTGTGATACATAGTTATTTTCTTCAACTATTTTACGTGTAATTTCATAAGTCCCTAAAGAGTGCGCAAAACGGCTATGTTCAGCAGTGTGATACACTTGATATGCACCACCTAGTTGCCTTATTCTTCTAAGTCTTTGGAATTCTTTTGTATTAAGACAATCCCAAACAACTTGAAGTGCAATATGAACATATCCATGTATTGGGTCTCTTAATACTTTAATTTCATCACATCTTTTAAACATAGAATACCTCCTTTAGATTACTTAATGTTATATATACCTTTAAATTTATCTAATAAGTAATCAACATAATATTTGGGATTAAATTTCTCTTTACAAACCTTAACTAATAATTCATCGGTAGTATAAACACTTCCATGTTGATAAATATTATCTTTTAAAAACTGATTGATTTTAAGATACTCTTGATTCTTTATCCATGATTCAATATTTTCATCAGCAAGAGCATTATATAACTGTGCAGCTACTGCACTACCTAAAGAATAGCCCGGGAAATAACCAATCAATCCACTTCCCCAGTGCATATCTTGAAGTACACCTTGGGTATCATTAGGAACCTCTATATCCAAAAATTTTTTAATTTTTTTATTCCAAAGGGTTGGTAATTCTTCTATCGCAATATCATTATTTATCATTTCTTTTTCAATCTCATACCGTATCATGATATGAAGTGAGTAAGTTAGTTCATCAGCATCAATTCTAATTAATCCTGCTTGAATTTTATTGATAGCCTTATAAAATGTTTCTAATGAAGTATCTTTGAAGTTTTCGGGAAGCTGTTCTTGAAGTTTTGGATATTCATTTTCCCAGAACAAGATATTTCTTCCAATCATGTTTTCATAAAATCGTGATTGCCCTTCGTGCATCGGGGTTGATGTTCCTGTACCTAATGGAGTATGCGTTATATTATCTCCAATACCCATTTCATAGAGTGCATGTCCTGTTTCATGCATTCCTGAAAATATCGCATGAATACTATCATTATGGAAATGATTTGTAAATCGTACATCATGATTATTAAAATGAGTAGTAAACGGATGTTCACTCTCAAATACTTCTCCACAATTAAAATCAAATCCTAATCGCCCAATTAAATCACGTACATATTTTTGTTGTTTATCCACATCATATTTTTGATGTAATACACTATCATCAATATTTTTTAAGCTGTTAATTTCTTTTAATAGTGGTACAATTTCTTTTTTCAATAGTTCGAAAAATTCATCTAAGATTTGCGTATTAAACCCCGGTAGATAATTTTCTAAACATACATCATATAATGATTGATTTTCTTTTTGTTTTATTTTTGCAATCGCTTTAGTATAGTCAATTACTTTTTGTACATAAGGCGCAAAAGTTTTAAAATCATTGTTGTGTTTACAACTTGGCCATATAGTTGCAGCTTCATTAATAGCCATTGCTCTATTTAATGCTAATTCAGTTGGAACATCTTTTTCCCTTTCAATTTCATCTAACCACTCTTCTGCTATTCTTTTTTGAATGAAGGTGTTTTTTTCTTCCTGCAAACATTCTTTTAATATATTATATAGTGCTTGATCTTGACTGAGCATTAATAATTCTTTCTTTATGAAGCTCATAGTTTTTGCACTATCTTTACTTGCTTTTTTTATCCCAACAGTGCTTCTATCGAAAGACAATAGGCCTAATGCATGAGATAAAGCTTGTCTTTTTTCTAAATAAGGAACTAATTTTTCAAATGTCATTGTATACTCCTCCACTTTTTCAAGTTTATTTAAGTATATCATAAATAGAAAAAAGAGGTAACTTCAATACTTTCATTTGTATTTACTATGGTATAATAAATTCATTAGGGGGATTTTTTATGAAAACAGAAACTTTTAAACCACATAAAATGTTCGCAGGTATTGATGCTAATATTTTTACTGCTTTATATTTTTTAATTATTAATTTAGTTCAAGTATTTTTTGATGTAGGAATTCTTGTAGCTTTATTAACTATCGTCTTACTTGTACTTGAAAAGAAAAGTAAGCTACTACGTTTTTTATTGCTTCAAAATATACTTACACAACTAATTTTATTACTAGTATCAATGCTCTTTGTGTCTTTAGCTTTTATTCCATTCGTTGCTCTTGTACTAGTACCACTGTCTTGGGTTCTTTACATTGTAACAATGTTCTTTGGATTCTTATCTTGGGCATCAATTTATTTTGCATATACAAACAGAACATTATATTTTCCATTAGTTGGAAGATTAACTGATCACTTTTATACAAAGTTATAGATCAAAATCCTATGAAAAAAGCATCCTTCTGTAAAATGTAGAAAGATGCTTTTTTATATTATTTTTTAAAATTCAGATAATTTGCAATATTAGCATTTTGATCAATTTTGGCAACTAGTTTTGACTTAGAGCTTGTAAGTAAAATAGTTACTCCAGGGCCATGACCTGATGTAAAACTATCACTATGACATATTACACCAATTGACCCTGATCCTGCTAGATAATGTGGTCCATTAACATTGGTATGATCTTCAATCATCACAACATCTCCAAATCTTAGATTTTTAAGATTGAATTCTTCAACTGATTTAGGATCATGAGTCATAATGTCATAGTCTCCTGATGCCATTGTTGAACTACCCAGTCCAGAACCCATCAAATATGCCGGTACACTGTGAGTTACTGGAACCGTTAAAGTGCCATCACTGTTTTCTACTATATTTAATTTTTCTAATAAGTCTGGGTCAAGATTCATCACTGTAATATCAGGATAGTCTAAAAGCTCTAAGCCTTGTCCGCATGATTTAATTAGAAATTTATCATCACTAGTCAATTTATCTAGAGTCCTTTTATCAAAAGCTATCATAACATGGTCAATACCACCATGAACTCCAGTAACGACTCCCTCTGCTCCTTTTGCATCTCCGCTTATTACTACTGCTTTATTACCTATACATGCAAGTATATTATATGCACTATTTTCAATGTCTACTGGGTTTCTTGTGCTTACTCCAGGTTCTACATGGTCTCCTGCAATTCCCATACAACTATCTCCAATAAAGAAATTATAGGTGATACCTCCTGTTGCAGGAATGATACGTCCTTTCCCATCATGGCCTACACGATATCCAGGATATTTTGCACGAGGGTGATCCACCTTGCCTTGAATACTCATCATTACACATTTTTCTTTGTTTGTTCTCATTTTTTATTCTCCTTTTATTTGTTTTTTTTCTTAAGCAATACTACTGCCTGTGCTTGAACTCCTTCTTCTTTACCTACAAACCCTAATTTTTCTCCACGTGTTGCTTTAATATTTATTCTTTTAGGATCACAGTATAACGCCGCACTGACATTCACTATCATACCAGCAATATGCGGTGCCATCTTTGGTCTTTCAATCATAATCATGGCATCTAAATTATTTATTTCATATTCTTCTTGATCCATTAGTTTTTTTACTTCAGCTAAAATTTTTAAGGAACTCATGCCTTTAAAACGCACATCAGTATCAGGAAAATGTTTCCCTAAATCACCTAGTCCTAATGCTCCTATTATTGCTTCAGCAATCGCATGTAACAAAGCATCGGCATCACTATGTCCTAATAATCCTTTGTCATGCGCTATCTCAACTCCACCTAAAATTAGTTTTCTATTATCTACTAAGGCGTGGATATCTGTTGATTGTCCTATTCTGTACATAACTACCACCTTTCTTTTTTATTATACGCTAAGTTATTTAAAAACCAAATTAAATTTGTTAAAATATTAAAAGGGTGATTATATGAAAAGAATATCAATTATTGGAACTTGTTTATTAGACGAAATTTTAATATCAGAGGAAATGTATAAAGAAAAGGGATGCAATAAAATGCAGCTTTCTACTTCATTTGGTGGAAGTATGCACAATGTAGCATGGAATTGTTCAACAATGGATATTAATTGTAGTTTTTTTACTATACTAGGAAATGATGAATATGCTAAAAATGCAGTTACGCAACTTGAAGAGAAAAATTGCCATGTTTTTTTCAAAACTATCAACAAATCTACCCCGCGTTTCTATACTTTTCATCATCCTAATAAATCACAAATTTTTTCTACAATCACAGATGATTTTTATTACAGCTCAGATGATTTTATAGACTATAGTGTTCTAAACGAATCTGATTTATGTATCACTGATAACGATGACAATGATTTTTTAAAAAAATGTATCGAAAATACACCAAATACTAAATGGATTATTAGTCGCAATGTTCCTGATGTTTCTTTATTAAATAAAGTTGAAGGGATTATATTAAATGAGTGGGAACTATACCGTTATGATGAACAGTCCTCAAATGAACAAAGTGCTAAGAAAATCATTGATAGTGGATGTCCTTGGCTCATTGTCACTTTGTCCAGTGAAGGCGTATTGTTATATACTAAAAATAATGCACTTCATCTTCCCGTTAATAAGGAAGCTTCATATCAATATGCATTGGGTTGTGGTGATGCCTTACTTTCCGGATTGGTTTATGGTTTGCTACAAAATTATAGTATTGAAGAAAGCTTGTCATTGGGTAATAAAGCTGCTTCTTTAAACTTATCTACACCAGTTGCCTTAAGCGAAAACATCAAAAAAATAAAAAATCATTAGGATAACTATTAGCTGTTATCCTTTTTTATAGTCAGGAAAATTAATTCTGGTCTATTAAATAATCGATAAAAATGAGGAAAAATACATAATCCTCTACTAACAATATGTTTTCCATGCTTCAAATCATATATTCCACCTGCACGCTTTGGAAATAACCCTTGACCTGGCGCAAAAAAACCATTAATAAGATAAGGAATTCTCCACTGTCCACCGTGCGCATGCCCTGACAGCATACAATCTATCAAAAAGCGGTCAAACTGTTTATAGTGATCAGGGCGATGAATCATTACTATATTATATGTATTATTATCGATATTTTTCAATAATCGCTGTATTTTTACCTTTTCACTAGTATAATCATGTCCATTTTTAAACGATCTGCAATCTTGTATTCCAATAAGATTTAGATTTTTAAAGGTTATGATTTCATCATTTAATACTTTTACATTATTCTTTCTTAGTAGTTCATCAATTTCTGGATAAGTTAGCTTTTTATTTTTGTATTCATGATTTCCACTAATATAGAATACTGGTGCAATTTTATTTAATTCTGAAACCAGTTTTATTGGTTCATCATTTTTCATATTATCATCAAAGAAGTCACCTAAAATCAATACTGCATCTATATGCTCCACTGTTATTTTTTTTAATATTGATTGTGCTTTATTACCATGAAAGTCCGCAATTACTAAAAATCGAATTTCTTCAACAATTTTTGGTGATGCTAAGCAGATATTGACTTTTTTAATTCTTAAATCAAAAGCTAGTAGTAATATAATAAATACTATTAAAATAATTATCTCCATTTATAACCTCCTACAATTTATGCTCCTCTTAATTTCACTTTATACCATTTTCCAAAAGTATAACGTGAAGTTATCAAAACAGTTCTAAGTATTTGATCACTAAACATTGCAAACCACGCGCCATATAATCCCCAGTGTAAATAATTTATAGTAATTATCGCAAGTAAGGGACGCACGATTAATATTGTCACAAAGATTACAACTGCCGTAGTTCTAGTATCCCCTGCACCTCGAAGAATACCCGCAACAATTGCTTGAGAATTTTGAAAAGGCATCATGCAGGCTAGAAACATCATTATAGTAGCACCTTGTTGAAGCACTTCTGCTTCATCAGTATAGAGTCCTACGAAATCTCTTCCAAACGCAAAGAAAAATATTCCCAAAACTAAAGAAACCACAAACCCGAGCTTTCTTACTGTCTGTGAATAGTGTCTGACCATATCCACTCTTTTCTTACCTAAACTTTGACCAATTAAGGAAGTAGCTGAAACAGAAAATCCTTGCCCTATCATAAAGGACAATTGTTGAATATTAATACAGATATTATGAGTTGCGAAGGCTACAGTTCCTAAAGATGAAACAGTCCGTGAGTAAATCAATACACCTGTACGCATAAAAAGTTGTTCAATCATTGAAGGCAGTCCGATTTTTATAATATTATAAACAATTTCTTTATCTATTTTGAATTTTTTTCGAAGATTTAGACTTAGATAATTACCCTTTTTAAAAATAGCAGATAATGCTAAAGCTAATGCAACAATTTGACCGAGTACAGTCGCAAGCGATGCACCAGCTACACCAAGTGCAGGAAAGCCAAAATTACCACTAATCAACAGATAATTAAATACAACATTTACTATATTTGCGATAACATTATACTTCATTGCGATTTTTGAGTCGCCCACGCCGCGAAGTGCTGCAGTAATGGATGCTGTTAAAGCTAAAAATGTAATGCCAACACACTGTACTCTTAAATATGTAGTACCATTTGTTAATGTTGAGACTTCACTAGCACCCATAAATGCAACTAAGTCTTCTGCGAAAATAAATCCTATTATAGATGCAATAAAAGAAAATATCAAAGTAAACAATAAAGCATGCTTCAAAACTTCATTAGCCTTTTCATTTTTCTCAGCACCTTTGTAACGGGCTACTAAAGAAGTTGCTCCTACATTAAGAGCCATAAACATCGACATCATCAAAAACTTCGGTTGTGTCGTTAATCCAACTGATGTAATTGCCCATGAACCAAGTTGTCCTACCATCATTAAATCGACCATTGCAGTAAGTTGCGTTAGTGTTAATTCAACAAAAGATGGCCAAGCGATACGTAAAGTGTCATTTAGAATCATCTTTTTTGTAACTCCTTCTGGAAGGCTATGATTATGTTCATACTCTTCAATGGAATTACCGTGGTTTACATAATCTAAGGCTGTGCCTTTATTATCCATATATTCACTTCCTTATATAGTACATATTTTAACATTATATTACAAAATAAACTATTACTTAAAAATTAAAAAAAAGAGATATCTAAGTGATATCTCCATGAACCCGGCAACGAGCTATCTTGAC